>NZ_QMEU01000007.1 GCF_003284975.1 Mycobacterium colombiense | reverse complement strand
GGCGGAACCGGTGGTCCCCCCGCTGCTGCGGATTGCTGAACGACTCCGCGAATCGCGCCGCGGTGGCTCATACACCCGGTATAACCCCTGAAGACCGTTCCGGAAACCACCAAATCGCGGCGATCGCGAACCACCCGGATCGTTAGCGGGGGAATTCAGGCCGCGGTTCACTCAGATACACCGGATGTTCGTCCTGTGGGCACGTCTATCCGAAGAACGCGGCGGCGTCGTCGTAGCGGCTATCGGGGACCAGCTTGAGCTGACGCACCGCGTCGGCCAACGGAACGCGGCCGATATCCTGCCCGCGCAGCGACACCATCTGGCCGTATTCCCCGGCGTGCGCGGCGTCGGCCGCATTCACCCCGAACCGGGTGGCCAACACCCGGTCGTAAGCCGTCGGGGTGCCGCCCCGCTGGACGTGACCGAGCACTGTCACCCGGACGTCCTTGTTGATCCGCTTCTCGACCTCGGCGCCGAGCTGGGCGGCCACGCCAGTGAACTTCTCGTGGCCGAATTCGTCAATCCCGCCTTCCCGCAACGCAATCGAACCGGGAATGGGCTTTGCTCCCTCGGCGACCACGCAGATGAAGTGCGAATCTCCGCGCTGGAAGCGCCTTTTCACCAGCCGGCAGACCTCTTCGACGTCGAAGGGCTGCTCGGGGATCAGGGTCATGTGTGCGCCCGAAGCCAGACCTGCGTTCAGCGCGATCCAGCCGGCGTGGCGGCCCATCACCTCGACCAGCATCACCCGCTGGTGCGATTCGGCGGTGCTGTGCAACCGGTCGATGGCGTCGGTGGCTACGGTCAGCGCGGTGTCGTGGCCGAAAGTCACGTCGGTGCAATCGATGTCGTTGTCGATGGTCTTGGGGACACCGACCACGGGCACGTTCTCCTCCGAGAGCCAGTGCGCGGCGGTCAGCGTGCCCTCCCCGCCGATGGGGATCAGGACGTCGATTCCGTTGTCGTCCAGGGTCTGCTTGATCTGGTTCAGTCCCGCCCGAAGTTTGTCGGGGTGCACGCGCGCGGTGCCCAGCATGGTTCCGCCCTTGGCCAGCAGACGGTCGTTGCGATCGTCGTTCTGCAGCTGGATGCGGCGATTCTCCAGCAATCCGCGCCAGCCGTCCTGGAATCCGACCACCGACGAGCCGTACCGGGCGTCGCAGGTTCGCACCACCGCCCGGATGACCGCGTTGAGCCCGGGGCAGTCGCCGCCTCCGGTGAGCACTCCGATCCGCATGGTTTCATCTTGCCTGGGACTGCGGCGTTATGGCGCGATTAGCCGCGACGGCTCACTAGACGGTGGGCGCCGAGGGCAACGGCCCGCGGGCCGCCTCGTAGGCGGCGCCGACCCGGTAGAGCCGGTCGTCGGCCAGCGCCGGCGCCATGATCTGCAGCCCGACGGGCAGGTCGTCGTCCGGCGACAGACCGGCCGGCACCGACATGCCGCAGTGCCCCGCCAGATTCAGCGGCAGCGTGCACAGGTCGAACAGATACATCGCCAGCGGGTCGTCGACCTTCTCCCCCAACCGGAACGCAGTGGTCGGGGTCGCGGGTGACACCACCACGTCCACCGAGCGATAGGCCTCGTCCAGGTCGCGGGCGATCAGCGTGCGCACCTTCTGCGCCTGGTTGTAATACGCGTCGTAGTAGCCGGCCGACAGAGCGTACGTGCCGATCATGATGCGCCGCTTGACCTCCGGCCCGAAACCGGCGGCCCGCGTCAACGCCATCACCTCCTCGGCGCTGTGGCTGCCGTCGTCGCCGACCCGCAGCCCGTAGCGCATCGCGTCGAAGCGGGCCAGGTTGCTCGACACCTCCGACGGCAGGATCAGGTAGTAGGCGGCCAGCGCGTACTCGAAGTGCGGGCAGTCGACCTCGCTCACGTCGGCGCCCAGGGCGGTCAGCTGCTCGACGGCGGCCTCGAACGCGCTGAGCACCCCGGGCTGATAACCCTCGCCGCGTAACTGTTTGACCACTCCGACGCGCACGCCCTGGAGATCACCGGTCGCGCCGGCCCGAGCGGCGCCCACGACGTCGGGCACCGGCGCGTCCACCGACGTGGAGTCGCGGGGGTCATGGCCGGCGATCACCTGATGCAGCAGCGCGGTGTCGAGCACCGTGCGTGCGCACGGGCCGCCCTGATCCAGCGACGACGCGCACGCCACCAGACCGTAGCGCGACACCGTGCCGTAGGTCGGCTTGACTCCCACCGTTGCGGTGAGCGCGGCGGGCTGCCGGATGGAGCCGCCGGTGTCGGATCCGATCGCCAGCGGGGCCTGGAACGCGGCCAACGCCGCCGCGCTGCCGCCGCCGGAGCCACCGGGCACCCGGTCGACGTCCCATGGGTTGCGGGTGGGACCGTAGGCGGAGTTCTCGGTCGAGCTGCCCATGGCGAACTCGTCCATGTTGGTCTTGCCCAGGATCGGGATGCCCGCGGCGCGCAGCCGCGAGGTGAGAGTGGCGTCGTAGGGGGAACGCCAGCCCTCGAGGATCTTGGACCCACAGGTGGTGGGCATGTCGACGGTGGTGAAGACGTCCTTGAGCGCCAACGGGACCCCGGCCAGCGGGGACGGCAGCCGCGCCCCGGCGGCCACCGCCTCGTCGACGACGGCCGCCGCCGCCAGCGCCTCGTCGGCCGCCACGTGCAGGAAGGCGTGGTAACGGTCGTCGGTCGCGGCGATCTGGTCCAGGCACGCCTGGGTGACCTCGACCGAGGACACCTCTTTGGCGGCGATCCGGGCGGCCAGGGTGGCGGCGTCGGACCGGACGATCTCGTTCACTCGGCGTCCCCCAGGATCTGCGGGACGCCGAAGCGGCCGTCGACGGCTTCGGGCGCCTCGGCCAGCGCCTCGGCCTGCGTGAGGCAGGGTGCCGGCTGGTCGGGGCGGGTGACGTTGACGTCCTTGAGCGGGTTGTCGGTCGCCTCGACGCCGGTGACGTCCACCGCCTGAACCTGGCTGACGTGGGTCAAGATGGCGTCGAGCTGGCCGGCGAAGCTGTCGAGCTCGCCGTCGGTCAGCGCCAGCCGGGACAGCCGGGCCAGGTGCGCTACCTCGTCGCGGGAGATCTGGGACACGATCCGAAAGCCTATCGGGGTCGGGCCCGCGAAAGTGAAGCTGGCCGCCCGCTCGACGCCCGGGGTGCGGCAGGCCGCACGCTCGCCGGTGACGGCCCGGTCATCGAGCCGCCGCGCTCACGCAGGCACCCTGTCGAGCAAGCTGTTGTAGATGGCGATGATCTTCTGGGTCTGCAGCGACTGCCGGCCGGCGTCGCGGTGCTCGGTGACCACCCGAGTCATCCGGCGCAGCGTATCGCGATCCTCGGCGAGGCCCTGGATCGCCGCCGCCAGCGCGTCGGGCGACGGGTCGGCGGCCAGGACGCCGCCGCCGTCGGGCACCGTCTCCCCGAGCGCGGGATCGCAGTATATGACGGGCAGCGACATCGCGACCGCCTCCAGCAGGACGAGTCCTTGGGTGTCGAAGTCGTAGGACGTGAACAGCAGGGCGTCACCCGACTTCATCGCTACCAGGCAGTCCTCGCGGTCGACCCGGCCGTGCAGGCGCACCCGGTGCGAGAGGCCGGCGGCGTCGATCCTTTTGCGCATCGACGGCTCGAGGTGGCCTTCGCCGTAGACGTCGAGCGTGCAGCCGTCGACCCGCGCGACGGCTTCGAGCGCGGCGAGGGCCCGCTTCTCCGACGACAGGCGCCCACACCAGATCAGCCGCAGCGGCGCACCGTCGGACGGCGCGGCCACGTCGACTTTCCGGGCCCGGTCGATGACGTCGTCATCGACGCCGTTAGAGATCGCCGAGATCGGCCTGCTGACGCCGCGGCCGGCCAACGTCTGCGCGAAGTGACGCGTCGGCGTGATCTCGTGGTCGACGGCCTGCGCGTGGGCCACCATCAGACGCCAGGCCAGCCGCGAAGCCGCGGTCTCCTTCGCCGGGGTCAGGGTGAAGTCCGGCGAGATGTGCCGCTTTTGCATCTGCGCGAACAGCAGCGCCAGCGGCAGCGGCGTGGCGGTGGCTTGCTCGAAGTACACGTCGAAGCGCGTGTGCTTCGTCTGCACCACCGGGACGCCGTGCCGGCGCGCGGCCGCCACGCCCGCGATCGCGACGCCGAGGTCGCCCTGCGTGTGCACGATGTCGATGGGCGCCCGGGAGCGAAACGCCGCGTCGATGATCGCGCGATTGGTTCTCGACGGCCACACGAAGACGAAGTCGTCGTGGCGACCCAGTTGTCGCATCAGTGGGGCGATCAACGGCACGGGCTTGAGTTCGACCACGCCGGGGTCGCGATCGACCGAGTGGGCCATCGGCGCGGTGAAGACGGTGACCTGATGCCCGCACTGCTCCAGCGCGCGGCGCTGAGTGGCCACCGATACCTGGGTCCCGCCGAGACTGTCGGGGTGGAGGTCGGTGAAGAGGGCGACATGCATCAAGGGACTCCAGAAGTTAGGTCGGTGGGCGCTCATCGGCGCTGGTCGACGGCGTACGGCCCGACGCGTTCGCTGATCGCGCGGAGAGGTCAAGTAGCCGCAGCCGCCATCCTACTGAGCGCCGCGCCACCGGGCGGTCGGTCGCCGGTGAGCGCGGGTCGCGAGGGGTTGCGCGGAAATGCCACGCGCGCCGCACTGTGCAACAGTGTTGGCCGTGCCTTCCTATCTGTTGCGCATCGAGCTCGTCGACCGGCCAGGCAGCCTGGGGTCGCTGGCCGTGGCGCTCGGTTCGGTGGGCGCCGACATCCTGTCGCTTGACGTGGTGGAGCGCAGCTCGGGCTACGCGACCGACGACCTGGTGATCGAACTGCCGCCGGGCGCCATGCCCGACCGGCTGATCACGGCCGCCGAGTCCCTGTCCGGCGTCCGAGTGGACAGCGTGCGCCCGCACACCGGGCTGCTGGAGGCGCACCGCGAGCTGGAGCTGCTCGATCACGTCGCCGCGGCCGCCGGCACGGCCGCACGACTGCAGGTTCTCGCCAACGAGGCGCCGAAGGTGCTGCGCGTCAGTTGGTGCACGGTGTTGCGCAGCGTGGACGGCGAGCTGCAGCGCCTGGCCGGCAGTCCCGGTGCTCCGGAGACCAAGGCGGACTCGGCGCCCTGGCTGCCGATCGAGCGGGCCGTCACGCTGGACAGCAGCGCCGAGTGGGTGCCCGAAGCGTGGCGCGACATGGACATGACGATGGTCGCGGCCCCGCTGGGCGACCCGCACACCGCGGTGGTGCTCGGCCGTCCCGGCCCCGAATTCCGGCCCTCCGAGGTCGCCCGGCTGGGCTATCTCGCCGGCATCGTGGCGACCATGCTGCGCTGATCGCTGCGGCAGTTCCATCGGATCCTGTTCTAGCAAGAGCATTCGACGCTTCAGAATCAGCACAGGAGCGATCGAAAAGCGTTGCAGTGCAGCATATCCAGGGCAGAGCCGACTACGTCTTGTGGTTGGCGCAGACCTTTCCGCGCTGGGCACCTTGAAAAGCACTATGCCCCAATGGTTTAGCACATCGGAGCCTTGCCGGTGGTGACCCGTCGCGCTAACCGGGCTAGTTGGTTGGTGGTGGTGGTTGGGGTTGGGGTTGGAAGGGGGTGTACCACCACCAGTCGGCGCGCTCGCCGATCGGTCCCGGGCAGGGCGGGACTGCGGGTGGGGGTTTTGTGGGTGGGCGTGCCAGTGATCCCGGGCTCAATGGGCGGCCGGTGGTGTCGGTGACGGTGAGTGCGTGTGCGGGTCCGGTGATGGTGAGGACACCACGATGGTGTGACCGGTGATGGTAGGGGCACAGCAGCACCAGGTTGGCCAACTCGGTGGTCCCGCCGTGTTCCCAGTGCCGCAGGTGATGGGCGTGCAGGCCGCGGGTGGCGCCGCAGCCGGGCACCACACAGGTGCGGTCGCGATGCTCGAGCGCGCGGCGTAGCCGCCGGTTGATCAGCCGGGTGGCCCGCCCGGCGCCGATGACCTCGCCGTGGCGTTCGAACCAGACTTCACCGGTGGCATCACAGCTCAAATATTGGCGGTCGGCATCGGAGAGCAGCGGACCCCGATGCAGCGCCGCGGCGGGCTGCTCGACGTCGAGGTGCACCACCACGGTGGTGTGCTGCCCGTGCGGGCGCCGCGCCACCTCGACATCCCACCCAGCCTCCACCAGACGCATAAACGCCTCGACCGTGCCCGGCACCGGCGGCCGCTGATCACCCGCGCCGGTGTCGTGATCGTGTTTCCATTCGGCGATCAGTGCGTCACGATGCGAGGCCACCGCGGCGTCGAACTTCGCCGCCTCGGGGTGTGGCAGGGTGATCCGATAACAGCTGCCCGCCTCGGTGGTGGTCGTGGTGAACGAACGCTCCAGCTCCTCGGGCCGGGGCTCGGGTGCGGGGCGCGGCTCCAGCCTGACCGCGGTGCGCAGCTGGTTGACCGTCGCGACCGCGGCCAACTGCGCGTAGTGCTCATCGGACCCTGTACCGGCCCGGGCGGCGATCACCCCGACCTGATCGGCCGACAGCCGACCCTGCCGCATGCCGCCGGCGCAGCGCGGGAACTCGGCCAGCCGGTGTGCGATGGTGGCGATCGTGCGCGCGTTGGCCGGCGAGCAGCCCGTCTTCCAGGCCACCAACGCCGGCACCGACCGCGCCCCGGTGATACCGCACAGCTCGTCGCGATCGATCTCGGCGACGATCTCCACGATGCGCCCATCAATCGCATTGCGCTGACCGGTCAACTCCGCCAACTCCTCGAACAACACCTCAAGACGATCCTTGGGGCGCACTTCGACGCTGACTGCAGTCGCGGGCGGGGACATGACGCCATCATCGCAACCGGGTACGACAAAAACGGCCGACCAAACCGCATTCCCGGTTCAGTCGATGTGCATCGGTGGATCGGCGAAGGTGAAATCCGACGGCTGCTGGCCGGGACCCATGAGGCCGCAGTGGTTGTCGGGCACGAGGTACGAGCTGGCGCCATTGGGAACCAGACGGGTGACCGCGACACAACGTTGCCAGGTGCCGTCGGGCTGCACGGGGCCGTCGCACTTGCTGAGAACGGGTCCCCCGTACTGGCAGCCGGCGCCGGCGGGCGGCGCCGAGGCAATCAGCCCTGCGGCCGTCAGCAGGGCGGCCGTTCCGCCAATGATGCTGCGCTTCATGGTTGCCTCCCGTCACGACGTTACCGCTTTGATAACCGGTTATGGCCGTTTAAGCCCCGACTACAGCGGGCACGCGCCCACCATGTCAGTCACAGCCTTTCAAGATCTGCCGTTGGCCGATCGCGACCGCAAGTGGGACGGCGACGCAGCCGAGAAGCGGGTGCGTAAGTGGGCCGATGCCCAGGACGCTCCGAACCAGAAGTACCGCAACGCCCATGTCTGGTACGACGGCGACAAAAAGGACAACTTCACCGCCTACAAGCTGCTGATCGCCGACGTCATCGACGGCGACCTCAAAGCCGTGCCGCGCGGCGTGATGGCGGCCGGCGCCATCATGGACGGCGCGCGGGGCGGTATCGACGTGCCCACGGCCGATGTCGATCGGATCAAGAGCCACTTGGCGAAGTACTACAAGAAGATGGACGAAAGCCCGCCGTGGGAGCGGGATTAGACCGCCACCATCAGCTGCGACAGCCCGCGCAACGTGACGTTGGTCTTGTACTGCGGCTCACCGTCCAACCGGGCGTTCGGGAAACGCGCCGTCACCGCCGACAGGGCCACACCGGCTTCCAGCCGGGCCAGCGGCGCGCCCAGGCAGTAATGTGCCCCACGACCGAAGCCTAAGTGCCGCATGGCCTTTCGATCCGGGTCGAAGAAGTCGGGACGGTCGTATTCGGCGGGGTCGCGCTGGGCGGCGGCGGTCAGCAGCATCATGATGTCGCCGGCTGGCACCTCGATGTCCCCAATCGTCATGTCATCGGCCGCAGTTCGGGCGATCATCTGCACCGGCGGGTCGTAGCGCAGCGTCTCCTCGATGACCGCCGGGGCGCGGTTGGCGTCGGCGCCGAGGGCGATCCATTGCGGCGGTTGGCGCAGCATCGCCAGAACGGCGTTGCCGATCAGGTTCACGGTGGTCTCGTGGCCGGCGACCAGCAACAGGACGCAGGTGGACACGATCTCCTCCTCGGTCAGCTGGTCGCCCGACTCTTCCACGGCGATCAGACCCGACATCAGGTCGTCGCCGGGACGCGAGCGTCGCCGGTCGATCAGGCCGTGCAGGTAGGCGCGCAACCACATTCCGGCGTCCATCCGCTCCTTGAGGTTGTCCGACGGCGTTCCGGTGAAGGCGACGAACGGGTCCAGCGATTGGGCCAGCAGCGCGGACACCCGGCTGAACTGCGGTTCGTCCTCGAGCGGTACGCCGAGCAATCGGCAGATGACGGCCACCGGCAGCGGGTAGGCGAGGTCCTCGACAACCTCGAACCGCCCCTTTTCGGCGATCCGGTCCAGTAAGCCGTCTATCAGCGTGCTGATGTCGGGTTGCAGCGCGCTGACCACCTTCGGCGCGAAGGCCTTGCTGACCAGTTTGCGCAGCCGCGTGTGGTCCGGCGGGTCCAGGAACAAGAACCCCGGCGGGGTCTGCGGCGGCGCCTCGGCACCCGCCTCGAGCAGCTGCTGGGTCTGCGCCTCGATCTGTGCACGGGCGGCGGTCGACTTGAGCCGGTCGTTGCTCGATGACGGGTGGCGCAACGCGTCGTCGCAGTCGCGGTAGGTCGCGAACACCGCGAGGTTGCCCTCCGGGAAGGCGAACGCTCCCCGTTCGCGAAACTGCGCGAACAGCGGGTAGGGATCGGCCCGGACCGCCGGGTCCAGCAGCCGTACCAACAATTCGTCGGGTCTGGTTGCCTCGGTAGGCGGGGTCGTCATCCTGACATTGTGCCCGGCACCGGGCAACGCCCGTTTAGCGGCGCAAGAACTCCACAATGTGGCCGGCGAGTTCCTCTCCGGCGTCCTCCTGCAAGAAATGCCCGGCGCCCCGGATCACCGGGTGATCGAATCCCTGCGCGCCGCGCATCTCTCGCTGAAAGATCGCGGCCATCGGCCCGGTGATCGGGTCGCTGTCGCTGAACGCGACCAGCATGGGTGTCGCGCTCGCCGAAAGCGTGGCCCACGCGGACTTGTTAGCCGCCGCGGCGGGATCGTCCGGTGAGGTGGGCACGAGGCCGGGCATGGCGCGCGGCCCCGCGCAGTAGTCATCGGTGGGGAACGGCGCGTCATAGCCGGCCCGCTCCCGCTCGCTCAGCCGCGTGCGACAACCGCCCGCGACGAAGGCGCCGACATCCAGCGTCGGAGCCGAAGTGATGGCTTCGCGGAAGCGCCACCAAACATCGGCCATGAGCTGCTCGCCGTTGGGCAGCCCGGTGTTGGCGACGACCACCCGAGCGAAACGCTCCGGATGCTCTGCGGCGAGCCGCAATCCGATCAGCCCGCCCCAGTCCTGACCCACCAGGGTGACGTTGCGAAGGTCGAGCACATCGAAGGCCGTCGCCCGCATCCACTCGACATGGCGCGCGTAGCTGTGGTCTTCGCGGCGGATCGGCTTGTCCGAGCGGCCGAAGCCCACCAGGTCGGGGCAGATCACGCGATGGCCGGCGGCGGCCAGAATCGGAATCATCTTGCGGTACAGGTACGACCACGACGGTTCACCGTGCAGCATGAGAATCGGATCGGCGTTATCCGGGCCGTCCTGAACCCAGGCCACGCGCAGTGTGCCGCCTTCGTCGTCGGGCACCTCGCAATACCTTGGTACGTAAGGGAAGTCGGGCAGCCCGTCGAACCGGTCGTCGGGGGTTCGCAGCGTTTGCATGTCAGGTCCCTTCGGAAAGCCCGGCCACGCCCGGGTCGGCCATCAGCCGGTCGAGAAAGCCGTGCTGACCCTTCAAGAGTTTGGTCCGCGCGGTTGCCATCGCGAACCATCCCACGCGGTCGACCTCGGGGAACTCGCGCAGCTTGCCCGATCCTTTCGGCCATTCCAGTTCTAAAGTGTTGCTGCGCGCATCGGTGATGTCGAGGTCGCTGCCGACGGCGAAGGCGGTCACCACCTTGCCGCCGGACTGTTTCAGCTGACCGAGGTCGATGCGCGGTCCGGATGGCACCGGCAGACCCAGCTCCTCGGTGAATTCGCGCTGCGCGGCCACCCAGGGCTCCTCCCCGTCGGTGTACTCCCCTTTCGGGATCGACCATGCGCCGTCGTCCTTGCGGGCCCAAAACGGTCCGCCCGGATGCGCGAGCAAGACCTCGACGGCGCCGTCGCGGATCCGAAACAACAGCACACCGGCACTCAGCTTGGCCATCGAATTTTATGCTCCCGCAGCGCGTTCCAGGTCCTTCAGGGAGGACTCCAGATGCGCGAGCAGGCGTTGCAGGTGCGGCACACTGCGCCGGCATCCCACCAGGCCGAAGTCCAGATTCCCGGCGTTGTTGGCCAGCGTGATGTTCAGCGCTTGGCCGTCCAGCGCAATGGAGAGCGGGTAGTTGCCGTCGAGCCGGGCGCCCCCGTAGTAGATCGGCTGCGTCGGTCCCGGCACATTCGAAATGATGATGTTGAAAGGGGGTGACGTCGACGTCACCCAGCCCGGAACCGCCGCCAACGCCAGCGCCGACGTATTGACGGCGGACAGCGCCAGCGCCTGAAACCGGGGCAACTGCGAGAACACCTTCTTGTTGCTGCGCATCGATTCGCTGATGGTCAGCAGACGTTGCGCCGGGTCGTCGGTGTCGGTGGCGAGGTTGCACAGAATGGCCCCGACCAAATTGCCACCGGCGTCGGCCTCGTCCTCGGTGCGCAGGCTAACCGGCACCATCGCGATCAGCGGCGTGTCCGGTAGCGCGTCGTGCTCGAGCAGGTAGTAACGCAGGGCACCCGAGCACATCGCCAGCACGACGTCGTTCACCGTGACCCCCGCGGCCTTCTTCACGGCTTTGATGCGGTCCAGCGACCAGGACTGCGCGGCGCAGCGGCGAGCGCCGCCGATCTTGACGTTCAACATGGTCTTCGGCGCCCCGAAGGGCAACGTCAGCTGCTGCTCGAGCAGCGCCGCACGCGCCAGACCGAGCGTCGAGGGGGCCAGTGCCGCAAGGGATCCCGCGGTGCGGGCCAGTGAGCGCAATGGAGACGACGGGGCGGGTTTGCGCTTGGGCTTGCGCAGCCCCCACGGGGCGCGGATGTCGAGGTCGTCGGGGTCGGTCGAAAGCGCGCGTTGCATCAGCTTCTGCGCGGATACACCGTCGATCAACGCGTGGTGGACCTTGGTGTAGATAGCGAACCGGCCGTCCTTCAGACCTTCGATGATGTGCGTCTCCCACAACGGGCGGTGCCGGTCCAGCAGGCTGCTATGCCACCGCGACGTGAGCTCGAGCAATTCGCGGACGCGTTTCGGCGACGGCAGCGCCGAACGCCGGAGGTGGTAGTCGATGTCGACGTCGTCGTCGTAGGACCAACCCAGGTTGGCGATGCCGCCGATAAAGCTCGCGGGATGTTTGCGAAACGTGGGCTGGAAATCCCGCTGCGCAGCCAGGCTCTTGTAGAGGTCGGCAACGAAGCCGCGGCCGGCGCCCGGCGGGGGCTCGAACAACTGCAAGCCTCCGACGTGCATGGGATGTTCGCGAGATTCTCCCAGCAGGAAGATCGCGTCGGTGGGCTTTATCAGTTCCATCCACCCATTAGACCCATTTCGGCCTGATCCGGAAAGGCATAGCGCGATCGGACGCGTGAGATCACTCGGAGACCATCGACCATGTCGAGGTCGCGATCAGGTCCCCGCGCTCCAGGCCGGCGGCGCGATGCTCGTGCACCTTCGCATACTCCTGGGTCGTCACCATGTCGATGAAGGCCCGCGGGGTCGGATATTCGACGATGAGAATCGCGTCCCACCAAGGGTGTTCGCCATCGCCGATGACCACCGACGGTGCTGCCCCGGCGTAACGCAGGGTGGCGCCCACCCGCTCGAGATGGGGAACCACTTTCTGGCCGTATTGCAGGTAGCTCTGCAGCCCGCCCTCGGGTTTGAACTTCAACAGGTTGACCATCACCACCGGCGCATCGCTCGGTCGCGCGGCGAGCGCGGCGAACTGCTCGGACGTGGGCTCCAGACCGCTCATGTGAATCTCCTTGCGCTGGTTTTGTTCTGGCCGACTGTCGAATGCGGTCAGAGCAGGTCGGTGATCGTCTTCAGTCCCGCCTCGTAGAGCACACCGGGGAGCATGCCACCGTCGCATTCAATGGTGGTGCCATTGACGAAGTCGGCCTGACCGCTGGCCAGGAAAACGCAGACCCGTCCGACCTCCGCGGGCTCGCCGGCCCGGCGCAACGGGACGGCGGCGAAATACATTGCGCCATCGGGGTCCTCCTTGGGCAGCACGAACGACCGGAAGTTCTCGGTCATCGTGGGCCCCAGGGCGATGCAATTGACCCGCACCGTGGGTCCCCACTCTTCGGCCAGCGACCGGGTGAGGTGATTGAGGCCGCTTTTGGCCGCCCCGTAGGAGACCAACGTTGGCGATCCGGCCGGATGGCCGGCGCCGCTGGAGATGTTGACGATGCAGCCCACCCCGTCCTGGTTCTGCATCTGCCGATAGGCGCGGATCGCGAACCACAGCGGGCTGATGAGGTTCATCTGCACGGCGAACCCGTGAAACAGCGCGGTGCGCGCGTAGTCGTCGTCGGCGGCGGGCGCCCCCTGAATGCGTTGCACCAGTTCGGGAATGCTCTCGGCGTGGGGCGCCGGAACGGTGCCGCCAGCATTGTTGACCAGAATGTCGACCCGGCCGTGGGTGGCCACGACATCCGCGACGAACGCGTCGATGGAGCTGTAGTCGCCCTGGTCGCACACCTTTTGCGAGGCCCGGTGCGCCCAGTCCGGTTCGATACCGGGGATCGCGTCCAGCGGTGAGCGCGAGCAGCCGATCACGGTCGCGCCGGCGCGCAGTAGTTCATGCGCGATGCCTACGCCCACCCCGCGGCTGGTGCCGGTGACGATCGCGATTTTGCCCTCGAGGACGCTCATCACAGACCCTCTCCCCAATGCGGTCGATAGTTGACAGTCACTGTCAGTGAGTCATAGCCTGCCATTTCATTCGTCGGTGTGCAAAGGCCGCGCACCGTCCGCCCGGGAGGTCAGTGATGAGTAGCCCGTCCAAGCTTCGTGTCATCCAGTGGGCCACCGGGGGCGTCGGCAAGGCGGCGATCGCGTGCGTCATCAATCACCCTCGGCTCGAGTTGGTGGGGTGCTGGGTGCACAGCGCGGACAAGGACGGCGTCGACGTCGGCACGATCATCGGGACCGGTGAACTCGGCGTCACCGCCACCACGAGCATCGACGAGATACTGGCGCTGGACGCCGACTGCGTGATGTACAGCCCGCTGATACCCAATGACGACGAAGTGATCGCGATCCTGCGCTCGGGCAAGAACGTGGTCACACCCGTCGGGTGGGTCTATCCCGATCCGGCCAACAAGCGTCACCGGGCCGTCGCCGAGGCCGCGTCGGAAAGCGGTGTGACGCTGCATGGTTCGGGCATCCACCCGGGCGGCATCACCGAGCGGTTCCCGCTCATGGTGTCCTCGCTGTCGTCGGCGGTGACCCACGTGCGGGCCGAGGAGTTCTCCGACATCCGCACCTACAACGCACCGGACGTGGTGCGCCACATCATGGGATTCGGCGGCACCCCCGAGGAAGCCACCCAGGGGCCGATGGCCGGCCTGCTCGAAGCGGGCTTCAAACAATCCGTGCGAATGATCGCTGATCACATGGGATTTCGCATCGATCCCAACATCCGGACGATCCAGGACGTCGCCGTGGCGACCGCCGACATCGACTATGACCCTTTCCCTATCACGACGGGCACCGTGGCCGCGCGCCGGTTCCGCTGGCAGGCGCTCGTCGACGGCGAACCGGTCATCACCGCGGCTGTCAACTGGCTGATGGGCGAGGAAAATCTGGAACCGGCCTGGAATTTCGGCGGACGGGGCGAACGTTTCGAGGTCGAGATCACCGGCGATCCCGACGTGAACCTCACCTTCAAGGGTCTGCAACCGGAGACGATCGCCGAAGGACTGGTGAAGAATCCGGGCGTCGTGGTCACCGCCAATCACTGCATCAACGCCATTCCCGACGTCTGCGCGGCCGGGCCGGGCATCAAGACCTACCTCGACCTGCCGCTGTTCGCCGGGCGCCCCGCCCCTGCACTCGCCGCGGAAAAGCCATGACCGACAAGAGCGTCCTCGGCGACGTCTCGTTCTGTCATCTCGTCGTCGGCGTCACCGACATGGACCGCGCGCTGGCGTTCTACCGCGACGTGCTCGGCATGGAGGTCGTCTTCGAAACCCTCATTTCCGGCGAGCCTTTCGACGCGGTACTGCACGCGACCCGTAAGCAGGAAGGCCGGGTGGTCGGCGGGCTGCTGGGCGGACTGATGATCGAGCTGCTGTCGATCGGCGCAAATCCGCCCGACCACAAGCCCGCGCGCCGGGGCATCACCGGCATCCACAATGTTTCGCTATCGGTGACCGATCTCGACGACACCCACCGCCGCGTCCTCAATGCCGGGTACACCCCCGACCAAGCCCCGTTCGAGATCGGCGGTGTGCGAATGTTTTTCGTCAAGGACCCGGACGGCACGCCGGTGGAGTTCATCGAACTCCCCGACGGCGCGCGCAGTACCTACGAAATGCATCGTGGTGTGCAGCTGCGGATGGGACCGGTCCGATGAGCTACAGCCACCCCGATTCCATGCGCGGACACGTCGCGATCGTCACCGGCGCCGCCCAGGGCGTCGGTAAGGGCGTCGCGACCGCGCTGCTGGAACGCGGGGCGAAGGTGCTGCTGGTCGACATCCAGGAAGAGGTTCTGGACAGGACCTGCGCCGAGCTCGAGGCGATCGGACCGGCCGAACAACTCGTCGCGAACCTGCGCGACCCGCAGAGCGCGGCGCGGATCGCGGCCGCCGCGGTCGACGCCTTCGGCACGGTGCACGGCCTGGTCAACAACGCCATCGCGACCAACGAACCCAAGGCGTTCGTCGACATCACCACCGAAGACCTGGCCCTCGGCTACGACGTGGGCCCCCGCGCGACCTTCCTGCTGATGCAGGCGGTATACCCCCTGATGGTCCAAGCCGGCGGCGGGTCGATCGTGAACCTCGGTTCGGGCACGGGCACCGGCGGTGAGCCGAAGTGGGGCGGCTATGCCGCGGCCAAGGAAGGCATCCGCGGGTTGTCGAAGGTGGCGGCCCTGGAATGGGGTCGCGACAACATCCGCGTCAACGTGATCTGTCCCTTCGCCGAATCCGACGGGGTCAAGTTCTGGAAGTCGTTCGCGCCCAAGGAGTACGCCAAGGCCGTGGGGCGGGTGCCGATGAAACGCATCGGCGATGTCCGCACCGACGTGGGTGCGCTGGTGGCGTTCCTACTCGGCAATGACGCCACGTTCATCACCGGGCAGACCATTCACGTCGACGGCGGGATCGGCTGCTTCCGATGAACGGCGAGTCGCTCCGCGACCGGCAGCGCGCACAGATCCGGGCCGATATCCGGCGCGCGGCGTTCCGCCTGTTCGTCGAGCGCGGGTACGACGCGGTGACCACCGAGGAAATCGCCACGGCCGCCGGGGTTTCCCCGCGCACGTTCTTCCGGCATGTGCCGGCGAAGGAGGAGCTGCTCCTGGCACCGGTGCGGTACGGCGGGGCCGCAATCGTCAATCTCCTCGAGGGCCGGCCCGCCGGCGAGTCACCCGATGTCGCGCTGATCAATGCCATCGTCACGCGGACCCGCTCGTTCAAGCAGACCGATACCGAAGAATGGCGCGAAGCCCTGCTGGTGGTCCCCGACCTGCTCGACAAGGTCACGGTGCACCGGCCCGCCGACAAGGAGCGGGCCACCAAACTCATCGCCGAGCGGATGGGCGTCGATCCGGACACCGATTTGCGCCCCGGCCTGTTGGTCCAACTCGCCTTCGCGGCAGCCGATTTCGCATTCCAGCAATGGGTGCGACGGTCCGGGAAGCCGCGGCCACTGGATAGTTACGTCGCCGATGCCCTGGAGGCGGTCAAAAGTCCGCATTGGAAACGCGGGTAGACGGCTCAGCGCCGCGCTTCAGGATCGGCGATCCGGATCGGCGTGCCGTCCAGCCAGGCCACCACCGATTCCACGGTGTCGGAGTAGAAGGCGCCCAGCATCTCGCGAGTGACGTAGCCCAGGTGCGGAGACAGGGTCACGTTCGAAAGCCGCCGCAACCGGTGGTCTTTCGACAGCGGCTCGGCGTCGTAGACGTCCAGGCCGGCCCCAGCGATGCGCCCCGCTTCCAACGCGTCGATCAGCGCGGGCTCGTCCACGATCGCGCCCCTGGAGGTGTTGATCAGGTATGCGTGTGGCTTCATCAGCGCCAGCTCTGCCTCGCCGATCAGACCTCGGGTGCGCTCCGAGAGCACGAGATGAATGGAAACCACGTCCGAGGATTCGAACAGCGCCGCCTTTTCGACCCTGCGCGCACCCAAGCTCGCGGCGGTCTCCTCGGTGAGATTTTGGCTCCAGGCAAGGACTTCCATGCCGAACGCCGCGGCGTAGTGGGCCATCTGAGCGCCGACCCGGCCCAGGCCGAGCAGTCCGAGGGTTTTGCCGGACAAGGTGACTCCCGCGCTGCGCTGCCAGCCGCCGGCACGCATGTTGCGATGCTCTTCGGCGAGATTGCGCACCGTGGTGATCATCAGACCCCAGGCGAGTTCCGGTGTGGCGTCACGCATCGACCTGAACCGGGGATGCGCGAAGTCCGAATGCGCCACCGCGATCCCGTGCTCGCCGGCCGCGGCCATGTCCAGGTTCGGCAGGCTCCTGCCGACGATGGTGATCAGTTTGAGGTTCGGCAGCCGCTCGATCAGGGTCCGGGGAAACGCCATCCGCTCCCGCAGGGTGCACACCACATCAAAGGGTCGTAGCACCTCGGCCGCTTCGTCCTCGTCGAGGTGGCGGTCGAAAACGGTGACGTCGGCCAGCTTTTGCACCGGTGACCAGTCGGCAACGCTTAAGGCGACGCCGGCGTAGTCATCGAGAATCGCTACCTTGGGCACGTGGTCTCCCCCGACTCGAAGCATGGCCGCTTGAAACACTACGTTGCGGGTGTCGTCGTCAAGGCCGTGATGACGTTGCGCAACGGCTGCGGCGAGGTGGCGACCTCACCGATGTAGGGATGCGCGAGTTCCAATATGAGGAACAGGTCTGCCGCCACCAGCACCCCCACGGTCGCGACCATGATGTAGTCCATCCGCGGTTGCCTGACGCCGTAGACGATCGAGCACCCGACGACCATGCCGGCGGTGAGCAGGATGACGGTCCAGATCGACCAGGGCGGGCCGGTGTTGGTCTGGGTCTGGATGACCCGGGCCGTGCGCGCTTGACTGGCCCGATCGAGATTCGCCAAAGACGTGGACAGAAAAGCCTTTTGAATGTCGGTGCGCGGCTGTGCCTGTTGGTAGGCGAGATAGACGCGGTGTAGCGCGGTGTCGGCCTCGGGGGACGTCGCGCCCCCGTTGGCGACGACCGGCCACTCGGCTAACGCTGCGTGTTCGTAATCCAGCAAGGCCTGGCGTATTCGATCGGTGTCGGCCTTGTCGAACACCGTGCTGTCGCGGGCCAATTGCACGGCGGCCGCGCCTTCGGTCCGCACCTGGTCGTCTTCGCTGTTGACCTGGCTCCACAATCCGGAGGCCATGAAACCGACGAAGAACGCGTAAACCAGGCAGATCACGCCGAATGCGAACCGGGTGGCGTCGTTGTGTACGTCCGCGGTGAGGGCGGGATAGCGGCGCCGCAGAATCATCTGGGCGACTACCGCTCCGCCCGCCACGATGACAAGAAGGCCCAGCAATACCAGCCACGCCGGCAGGTTGCTCACGATCCAGCGGCCCAAACTTCACCCTCCTACCGAGGGAGCCGGAAACTCCGGATCGACTGTAACCGGCGGCAGAGCAAATGTGCGCGGATCCGTGGACGTCTCCGCGTCGCCGACCGCATACTGCTCGGGGGGGCGGGTTCGTCGCTGACGGAACTACGGCGTAATCGCCGGCGGATATGGCAGATCTGTGCTGCTGTGCGGATCGACATACACCGGGCGCCCAAGATACGGGAACGCGCGCTGCGGGCAGGCGGGCCGGTCGCAGATCTTGCAGCCGGCGCCGATCGGCACGATCGATTCGGTGTTGGTCGGATCGATGCCGATGGAGTAGACGAGCTTGCCGGCGTGGGCGACGTCGCAGCCCAGCCCGATGGCGAAGCTCTTGTCCGGCCCGAGGTAGCGGCTCGGCTCCGTCGTGGTGGTCCTGGCGATCCAGAAGTACGTGCGCTCGTCGGGCATCTGCGCGACCTGCGTCAGAAACTGGCCGGGCCGGGAGAACGCGCGGTGCACCACCCACAGCGGGCAGTTGCCGCCAACGCGGGAGAAGTGAAATGCGGTGGCGGACTGGCGTTTAGAGATGTTTCCCGCGCTGTCGGTCCGGACGAAGATGAAGGGAACGCCGCGGGCGTTGGGGCGCTGCAAAGTGGACAGCCGGTGGCAGATCGTTTCGAATCCGACCTCGAATCGCCTTGCCAGCTGGTCGATGTCGTACCGGACGTCCTCGGCGACATCGAGAAATCTCAGGTAGGGCAGCAGCAGCGCGCCGGCGAAATAGTTGGCCAGCCCGATGCGGGCGACACCGCGCGCATCGTCGCTGAGCTGATGGTCGCCGGCGATGATGCCGGTGATCAACCTGTCCTGGGTCAGCAGTGCGATCTGGGTGGCGAGCTGGAAGGCGCGCTGGCCGGGGTGAAGCCACCGCGCCACGTACAGGGTCTTCGATTCGGGCGCAAACAGCCGTTTGGAGTTGGGATCCAACGCCTGGCCGTCGTCGACCACCACCGTGACGCCTAGCTTGTCCGCAAGCAGCTGCGCCAGCTGGCCGTCGAGACCGCCGATGCGCAAGTCGTTCTCGTTGAACAGGTCTTCGGCGGCCATGTCCAGTTCGCCGATGTAGTTCTTGCGGTCGTAGAAGAAGTCGCGGACCTCTTCGAAAGGCATGGGCTGCTGGGAAATCCCCGACGTGTCGAGGTTGGCGCGATTGTGTAGCGCTTCGAGATCGGCGGTGGTGTCGTGCAGCCGGCGGTGCAGATTGACCAGTGTCTGCCCGATCGTCGGCATGCGGGCGACCAGCTCCTGGAGTTGCGCCGGCGTGGCGGATGTGTCGGCCAGCACCTCACGCAGGTCCGAGATCAAACGGGCGTCGGATTCCGGCGCGAAGTAATGCGCCGGTAGGTCGAACCGCTTGGTGAGGATGAGCAGCACCGCAACGGTGATCGGACGCTGATCATTCTCCAGCTGATTGACATAGCTGGTCGACAGTCCCAGAGTGCGCGCCAGCGCCACCTGGGTCAGCCCCTGCTCCTCGCGTAATCGCCGGAGCCGCGCGCCGGCGAACGTCTTCGCCACCCGATACACGGTACGCCGCTGTCTTTCACAACATTCGCAAAGATCGGCGGTATGGACACACGATTACGCTTTTACAGGGGATTTACCGCGCGACCGGGGTTGCGTACTGTGCGGCTTATGCGGATTCATGACGTTCGGACCCGACGCAGCGCCGACGATTTCCCCCGCGACGAGCACCTGGCATGGAAGATCGCCGAGGTCGCGGCCGACGCGGTCGCCGTGCCCGCGGACACCGAGGCCATGGTGATCAACCGCATCATCGACAACGCGGCGGTCTCGGCAGCCTCGGTGCACCGCCGTCCGACTGCCGCGGCCCGTGCCCAGGCACAGGCCCACCCGACCGCCGCCGGGGGCGCCAAGGTGTTCGGTATCCAGGGCGACTACTCCCCGGAATGGGCGGCCTGGGCCAACGGGGTCGCCGTGCGCGAGTTGGATTTTCACGACACCTTCCTGGCCGCCGAGTACTCCCACCCGGGCGACAACATTCCGCCGCTGGTGGCGGTCGGGCAGCACCTCGGGATCGGCGGAGCCGACCTGATCCGCGGCATCGCAACCGGTTACGAGATCCAAATCAACCTGGCCAGGGGAATCTGCCTGCACGAGCACAAGATTGACCACGTCGCTCACCTCGGCCCATCGGTGGCCGCAGGGCTGGGCACCATGTTGCGGCTGGACAAGGAGACCATCTACTCCGCGATCGGGCAGGCGCTGCACCTGACCACGTCCACCCGGCAGTCCCGCAAGGGCCTGATCTCCAGTTGGAAGGCGTACGCACCGGCCTGGGCGGTCAAGGTCGCCATCGAGGCCGTCGACCGCGCCATGCACGGCGAGGGCGCGCCCGCACCGATCTGGGAGGGCGAGGACGGGGTGATCGCCTGGCTGCTCTCGGGTCCGGAGCACACCTACCGGGTCCCGCTGCCCGAGCCCGGCGAGCCGAAGCGCGCCATTCTGGACAGCTACACCAAAGAGCACTCGGCCGAATATCAGAGTCAGGCGCTGATCGACCTGGCCCGCCGGATGCGCGAGGGCATCGGCGATCTGGACCAGATCGCCACGATCGAGTTGCACACCAGCCATCACACCCATTACGTCATCGGAACCGGATCCGGCGACCCGCAGAAATTCGATCCGGACGCCTCCCGTGAAACGCTGGACCACTCCGTGATGTACATCTTCGCGGTCGCCTTGCAGGACGGAACCTGGCATCACGAAAGGTCTTACACGCCAGAGCGGGCGCACCGACCCGACACCGTCGAACTGTGGCGCAAGGTCTCGACGGTCGAAGATCCCGAATGGACCCGGCGCTACCACTCCCCCGATCCCGCGGAGAAGGCGTTCGGCGCCCGCGCCGAGGTCACCCTCAAAAGCGGTGAAGTCATCGTCGATGAGATCGCGGTCGCCGACGCGCATCCGTTGGGGGTCAGACCGTTCGAGCGTGAGCAGTACATCGGAAAGTTCAGCGAGCTGGCCGACGGGGTGGTCAGTGAAACCGAGCAGCGGCGCTTCCTGTCGGCGGCACAGTCCCTTTCGGACCTGCAGCCGGGTGCGCTGGGTGCGCTCAATATCGACGTCGCGCCGGCAGTGCTCGCCCAGGCGCCCGCGATTCCCTCGGGGATCTTCTGATGGGCGGGCTGATCGGCGCGGCGGTGCCCGCGGCGACCAAGCGGGCTCAGTTTCGCGCCGGGCTGGAAAGTGGCGAGCTGCAACGCTTTCCAGGCGCCTTCTCGCCGCTGGTGGCCAAGCTCGTCGCCGAGCTCGGTTTCGACGGGGTGTATGTCTCCGGGGCGGTGCTGGCGGCCGACCTCGGTCTGCCCGACATCGGCCTGACCACCCTGACCGAAGTCAGCGGCCGGGGAGCGCAGATCGCCTCGGTCACCGACCTGCCCACCCTGATCGACGCCGACACCGGGTTCGGTGAACCGATGAGCGCCGCGCGCACCGTAACGGTCCTGGAGGACGCCGGGCTGGCGGGCTGTCACCTGGAGGACCAGCAAAACCCCAAGCGGTGCGGACATCTCGACGGCAAGGCCGTGGTGCCGGCCGGCGAGATGGTCAAACGCCTGCGGGCCGCCGTGGCCGCCCGCAGGGATCCGAACTTCATCATCTGCGCGCGCACCGATGCCGCCGGGATCGAAGGGGTGGCCGCGGCGATCGAGCGCACCAAGGCCTACGCCGACGCGGGCGCCGACCTGATCTTCACCGAAGCCCTGCAATCCCCAACGGAATTCGAACGGTTCCGCGCCGCCGTGGACACGCCATTGCTGGCCAACATGACCGAATTCGGCAAGTCGGAGCTCTTGACCGCCCAACGGTTGTCCGACATCGGCTACAACGTGGTGATCTACCCGGTCACCACCTTGCGGCTGGCCATGCACGCCGTCGAGCTCGGTCTGCGAGAAATCGCCGACAGCGGAACACAATCGGAGCTTTTGGACCGCATGCAACATCGCGGCCGGCTCTATGAGCTGCTGCGCTACGCCGAATACACCCGATTCGATTCCGACATCTACAACTTCGCTATTTGAAACTTCACCCGTCGAGGAGCCGTGCAATGAGCGCCGTCGAAGACAACCAACCCCGCATCTACAAGGGCCTGGCCGGTGTCGTCGTCGACACCACCGCCATCTCCAAGGTGGTACCGGAGACCAACTCCCTGACCTACCGCGGGTACGCGGTCCAGGACCTGGCGGCGAACTGCAGCTTCGAGCAAGTTGCCTACCTGCTGTGGCACGGCGAACTTCCCGACGAGCAACAGCTTGCACTGTTCGGTCAGCGCGAACGAGCGGCCCGGCGACTGAACCGATCTCAGCTGTCGCTTTTGACCAAATTGCCCGAGACCTGCCATCCGATGGACGTGGTGCGCACCTTCATCAGCTCGATGGGTGCCGAGGATCCGGACGAGGACGACAGCAGCCCGTCGGCCAACTACGCCAAGGCGTTGCGGATGTTCGCGGTGCTGCCCACGATCGTCGCCGCCGACATGCGCCGCCGGCGGGGTCTGGACCCGATCGCCCCGCACAGCCACATGAACTATGCGCAGAATTTCCTGCACATGTGTTTCGGTGATGTTCCCGAGCAGGTCGTGGTGGACGCCTTCGAGCAGTCGATGGTCCTGTATGCCGAGCACAGCTTCAACGCATCGACCTTCGCCGCCCGGGTGGTCACCTCTACCCAATCCGACATCTACAGCGCGGTCACGGCGGCCATCGGCGCGCTGAAGGGCCCGCTGCACGGCGGCGCCAACGAGGCCGTCATGCACGACATGCTCGACATCGGTACCCCCGACCGGGCCGCGGAATGGCTGCGGGGCAAGCTGGCTCGCAAAGACAAGATCATGGGGTTCGGTCACCGGGTTTACAAGAACGGTGACTCGCGGGTGCCGACCATGAAGGAGGCACTCATGCGCGTCGCCGCGGCGCGCGACGGCCAGAAGTGGCTCGACATCTACGAAGTCCTGGAGAAGGGCATGGCCGAGGCCAACGGCATCAAACCCAACCTGGACTTCCCGACCGGACCCGCCTATTACCTGATGGGCTTCGACAGCGGCATGTTCACGCCGATCTTCGTGATGAGCCGGATCACCGGCTGGACGGCACACGTCATCGAGCAGACCGCGTCCAACGCGTTGATCCGTCCGCTCAGCGAGTATGTCGGACCACCGCAACGGGCTCTATCGTAAATACCGTGTTTGCGAAGGTACTGGTCGCCAATCGCGGAGAGATCGCGATCCGCGCGTTCCGCGCGGCTTATGAGCTGGAAATCGGCACGGTCGCGGTCTACCCGTATGAGGACCGCAATTCCGTGCACCGGCTCAAGGCCGACGAGTCCTATCAGATCGGCGAGGAGGGCCACCCGGTCCGCGCCTACCTGTCCGTCGACGACATCGTCGCGACGGCACAGGCGTGCGAAGCGGACGCGATATACCCCGGCTACGGCTTCCTGTCGGAGAACCCCGATCTGGCGGCGGCATGCGCGGCGGCGGGCATCACCTTCGTCGGCCCGAGCGCGGAGGTGCTCGAGCTCACGGGCAACAAGTCCCGGGCGATCGCGGCGGCGCGGGCGGCGGGTCTTCCGGTGCTCGCTTCCTCGCCACCGTCGACATCGGTGGACGAGCTGGTGGCCGCCGCCGAGTCGATGACGTTCCCGCTGTTCGTCAAGGCCGTCGCCGGTGGCGGCGGGCGCGGGATGCGCCGGGTCGCCGACGCGGCGTCGCTGCCCGAGGCGATCGAGGCCGCCAGCCGCGAGGCCGAATCCGCGTTCGGGGACGCGTCGGTGTTTCTCGAGCAGGCGGTGATCAAACCGCGTCATATCGAGGTGCAGATCCTGGCCGATACCCAGGGCAACGTCATTCACCTCTACGAGCGGGACTGCAGTGTGCAGCGCCGTCACCAGAAGGTAGTCGAGATCGCACCGGCACCCAACCTGGATCCGGCGCTGCGCCAACGGATCTGCGCGGACGCGGTGGCTTTCGCGCAGAGCATCGGCTATACGTGCGCCGGCACGGTGGAGTTTCTGCTCGACGAACGTGGCAATCATGTGTTCATCGAGATGAACCCGCGCATCCAGGTGGAGCACACGGTCACGGAGGAGATCACCGACGTCGACCTGGTGTCGGCACAGCTGCGGATCGCCGGCGGGCAGAGCCTGGAAGACATCGGCTTGAGCCAGAATTCGATCGTTCCGCATGGTGCGGCCTTGCAGTGCCGGATCACTACGGAGGATCCGGCGAACGGGTTCCGTCCGGACACCGGCCGGATCACCGCCTATCGCACCCCGGGTGGTGCGGGAATCCGGCTGGACGGCGGCACCACGCTCGGTGCCGACATCAGCGCGCACTTCGACTCGATGCTGATCAAGCTGACCTGCCGGGGCCGCGACTTCGCCACGGCGGTGCGCCGGGCACGCCGTGCGGTCGCCGAGTTCCGCATCCGCGGTGTCTCGACGAATATCCCCTTCCTGCAAGCGGTTCTGGACGATCCGGACTTTCAGTCCGGTCGCATCACGACGTCGTTCATCGAGGAGCGCCCGCAGCTGCTCACCGCCCGCAGCTCCGCCGATCGCGGCACCAAGATTCTGAGTTACCTGGCCGACGTCACCGTCAACAAGCCCCACGGTGAGCGTCCGTCCGCGGTGTACCCGCACGACAAGCTGCCCGACGTCGATCTGTCGGTGGATCCGCCGGCGGGTTCCAAGCAGCGGTTGACCGAACTCGGGCCGGAGCGATTCGCCGCGTGGCTGCGGGAGTCACCCGGTGTCGGCGTCACGGATACCACCTTCCGCGACGCCCACCAATCCCTGCTGGCGACGCGGGTGCGCACCAGCGGCCTGATCAAGGTGGCGCCCTACATCGCCCGGACCACACCGCAGTTGCTGTCGATCGAATGCTGGGGCGGCGCCACCTACGATGTCGCGCTGCGGTTTCTGAAAGAAGACCCCTGGGAGCGGCTGGCAACGCTGCGCGAGGCGTTGCCGAACATCTGCCTGCAGATGCTGCTGCGCGGACGCAACACCGTTGGGTACACGCCTTATCCGGAGACGGTCACGACGGCGTTCGTCGAGGAAGCGACGGCAACGGGCATCGACATCTTCCGGATCTTCGACGCGTTGAACAACGTCGACTCGATGCGGCCGGCCATCGACGCCGTGCGCGAAACCGGGGCATCGGTGGCCGAGGTGGCGATGTCCTATACCGGCGATCTCAGCGATCCCGCCGAAAAGCTTTACACACTGGACTATTACCTCAAGCTCGCCGAACAGATCGTCGAAGCGGGAGCGCACGTGCTGGCGATCAAGGACATGGCGGGATTGCTGCGCGCGCCCGCGGCGACCACCCTGGTCTCGGCGCTCAAGTCCCGATTCGACCTGCCGGTGCACGTGCACACCCACGACACCCCGGGTGGGCAGCTGGCGACCTATGTGGCGGCCTGGCACGCCGGGGCCGACGCCGTCGACGGCGCCGCGGCCCCGCTCGCGGGAACCACCAGCCAGCCCGCGCTGTCGTCGATCGTTGCCGCCGCGGCCAACACCGCCTACGACACCGGGCTGTCGCTGGCCGCGGTTTGTGACCTGGAGCCGTATTGGGAGGCGCTCCGAAAGGTCTACGCCCCCTTCGAATCCGGTCTTCCCGCCCCGACGGGACGCGTCTATCACCACGAGATCCCTGGTGGTCAGTTGTCGAACCTGCGCCAGCAGGCCATCGCCCTGGGGCTCGGTGACCGGTTCGAGGACATCGAAAACGCCTACGCCGGAGCCGATGCCATCCTGGGGCACCTCGTCAAGGTCACCCCGTCCAGCAAGGTGGTCGGTGATCTGGCGCTGGCGCTGGTGGGCGCCGGCGTCAGCGCGCAGGACTTCGCAGAGGACCCCGCCCGCTATGACATCCCGGACTCCGTCATCGGCTTCCTGCGCGGAGAACTCGGTGACCCGCCCGGCGGGTGGCCCGAACCGTTGCGCACCAAGGCCTTAGAGGGACGTGGCCCGGCGAAGCCCGAACAGGAGCTGTCGGTCGACGACGAAAAGGCGTTGGCCACCCCGGGCGCCGACCGGCAGGCGGCGCTGAACCGGCTGCTGTTCCCCGGGCCCGCCAAAGAACTCGAGGACCATCGCGAACAGTACGGGGACACCTCTCGGCTGAGCGCCAACCAGTTCTTCTACGGATTGCGCCACGGCGACGAACATCGCGTCGAGCTGGAACGCGGTGTGGAGCTGTTGATCGGCCTGGAGGCCGTCTCGGATGCGGACGAACGCGGCATGCGCACGGTGATGTGCATCCTCAACGGTCAGCTGCGCCCGGTCGTGGTGCGCGACCGTAGCATCGCCTCCGACGTGCCGGCGGCCGAAAAGGCCGACCGCGCCAACCCGGACCACATCGCGGCTCCGTTTGCCGGCGTCGTGACGGTGACCACCGACGTTGGCGAGGAAGTCGAAGCCGGCCAGACGATCGCGACGATCGAAGCGATGAAGATGGAAGCCGCCGTCACCACGCCGAAGGCCGGCAAGGTCGCGCGCATCGCGGTCTCGCACACGGCACAGGTCGAGGGCGGCGACCTTCTGGTGGTGATCGACTAGCGGCGGCTGCTCTTGATCAGGGCGGCGCGCGCCAGGGTCTGCTCGGCCTGCTTCACGTGGGCGGCGTCAACCAGCACGCCGTTCACCCCGACGGCGCCGCGGCCCTTGGCCTCGGCCTCCCGGTAGGCGGCGACATTGGCTTCGGCCCGGGCGATTTCGTCGGCGGTCGGGGCGTAGACCTCGTTGGCGACGGGGACCTGGTCGGGATGGATGGCCCACTTGCCGGTGTAGCCGAGCAGCGACGCGCGCCGCGCGTCGCGTTCGTAGCCCGACAGGTCCCGATAGTCGGGATACGGCGCGTCGATCGCGTCGATGCCGGCGATGCGGGCGGCCACGATCACCTTGTTGCGCGCGTAAGCCCAGAATTCCCCGGGATATTCGCCGAGGGGGACGAAGTTGGTGTCCACCCGGGCGCCCTGCGACAGCGAGAAGTCACCCACGCCGAAGATCAAGGCATCCAGCCGAGCGCTGGCCGCCGCGATCTCTTCGGCATTGGCCAGCCCTTCGACCTCTTCGATGAGAACCTCGAGCCGAATGCGGTTGCTCAGGCCGAGTTTGGCCTCCAGCTGAGTGAGCAGCACGTCCACCCACCACACATCGCGAGCCCTGCGGGCTTTCGGAATGATGATCGTGTCTAGGTTCTGGCCGGCCTTGGTCACCACCTCGACGACGTCGTCGTGGCACCATGGGGTGTCCAGCCCGTTGATCCGGATGGCACGGGCGGTGCGGCCCCAATCGATGTCGTTGAGGGCGGCGATCGCCTTGGCGCGCGACTCCTCTTTGAACGCCACGGGCACCGCGTCTTCGAGATCGAGGAACACCAGGTCGGCGCCGCACTGGGCGCCCTTCTCGAACATGTTGTCGTTGCTCGCTGGTACCGGGAGTTCGGAACGACGGAGCAGATCGGTCACTAGTGAGGTCCTTTTGTCACAACACGCCGCGGGCGTGCAGATCGTCAATGTCGTTGGCGGTCAGCCCGAGTAGTTCGCCGTAGACCTCGGCGTTGTGTTCGCCGAGGCGAGGTCCGAGATGCTCGACCGTGCCGGACGCCGAGGAGAACCGTGGAACGGGTGCCTGTACCTTCATGGCCCCCAGCTGGGCGTCGTCGACGGTGATGAACACCTCCCGATGCGCCAGTTGCTCGTCGGCGACCAGATCGCCGATGTCATAGACCGGGGCCGCGGCCACCTCGTGGGCGTCTAGAATGGCCATCGCTTCCGAAAGCGTCTTGGTGGCAACCCAATCGGCGACCACCGCGTCGACCTCCCGGGCCCGGGCCAGCCGTCGCTGTGGGTCGGAGAAGTCCGCGTCGTCGAGCAGGTCGTTGCGCCGGATCGCCCGGAACACCCGCAGGGCCAACGCCGGTGAACTGCCCGACATGGCCAGCCACTTGTCGTCGGCGGTGCGATAGGTGTTGCGCGGCGCGGAGATATCCCATCTGTTGCCGGACCGCTCGGGCACCAGACCCAACTGGTCGTAGCCCAGCAGCGTCTGCTCCAGCAGTCTGGCCAGCGGATCGATGAGGTTGACGTCGATCAGCTGCCCAGGCCCGCCGTGCACGTCACGATGATAGAGCGCCATCAGAACCGCGTAGGCCGCGTTCAGCGAGGCGACGCCGTCGGCCAGCATGAACGGCGGCAGCGTGGGAGGCCCCCCGGCCTGGCCGGTGATGTGCGCGAATCCGCTCATCGCCTCACCGAGCGTGCCGAACCCCGGGCGCTCACTCTTCGGTCCGCTCAATCCGTAACCGGTGATGTGCAGCATCACGATCCGGTCGTTGACCGTGCGCAGGCTCTCATAGTCCAGCCCCCACTTGCGCAGCGTCTGGGGACGGGTGTTGAAGATCGCGACATCGGCGTGCGCCACCAGGCGGCGCACCAGCGCCTGGCCTTCGGCGCAGCGCAAGTCCAGCGTGATCGAACGCTTGTTGCGCGAAATCGACTTCCACATCAATCCGACCCCGTCGCGCTGATTGCCCCAGCCGCGGATCGGATCGCCGTGCCGGGGTTGTTCCACCTTGATCACGTCGGCGCCGAACTCGCCCAGGTAGGTCGCCACCAGGGGTGCGGCGGCCAGGGTGGCGAGGTCGAGTACCCGCAGCCCGTCAAGCATTGGCACCGGCAGCCACCCGCGCGCTCGAAGGGCGGTGCAGCCCAAGGTGTTCCCGTAACGTCGACGCCTCGTACTCCGTGCGGAACAGCCCCCGGCGCTGCAGCTCCGGAACCACCATGCGCACCACGTCTTCGAACGCTCCGGGCAGATGCGTTGCGGCCAGCACGAATCCGTCGCAGGCTCCGGTCTGAAACCAGTCCGCCATCTGATCGGCGACCTGGGGGCCGGTGCCCACGAAGCGGGGGCCCTGCAGCAGGGTGGCGCGATGGTTGGCGAGGTCGCGCAGTGTGACCGTGTCCCCGCCGATATGGGTGCGCAGGTTCTGCACCAGACCGCGGATTCCGGAGACGGAGGCCAGCAGTTCGTCGGTGACCGGATCGTCGAGATCATGTTGGGCGAAGTCGTAATTCATCAATTCCGACAAGAGCGTCAGCGATGCCATCGGAGGAACCAGATCATCGAGGAACATGGCTTCGCGCTCCTTGGCGTGGGCTTCCGACTCGCCGACCACAGCGTATGCCATGGGGCAGATGCGAACCGCGGCGGGATCACGGCCGGCGTCGGCGATCCGGTCCTTCTGATCGGTGTAGTGGCTGCGCGCCACGTCGATCCCCGGATCACCGGTGAAGATCAATTCCGCCCACCGCGAGGCGAATTCGCGTCCCCGTCCCGACGAACCGGCCTGGATGATGACCGGGCGGCCCTGCGGGGTCCGCGGCACCGTTAACGGCCCGCGCGCGGAGAAGAATCGGCCGACGTGGCCCAACTCGTGCACCTTGGTGGGATCCGCGTATTGCCCCGACACCCGGTCGTGCAGAACGGCGCCGTCCTCCCAGGTGTCCCACAGCCCGGTTACCACGTCCATGAATTCGTCGGCCCGGTCGTAACGTTCGTCGTGGCCAAGGTGGGCGTCGACGCCGAAGTTCTGCGCCTCGCTGTCGTTGACCGAGGTGACCACGTTCCACGCGGCGCGGCCGCCCGACAGGTGATCCAGCGAGGCGAAAGTTCTCGCGACGTGGAACGGCTGGTAGTAGGTCGTCGAATAGGTGGCGCCCAGCCCGATCTTGGAGGTGGCCTGTGCGAGTACGCCGAGGATCACGCTGAGGTCCAGCTTGACCGGGCGGGCGCCGTACCGGACGGCCTCGCCCACCGAGCCGCCGTAGACGCCGGGCATCGCCAGGCGGTCGTCGAAGAACATCAGGTCGAAGCAGCCCTCTTCGAGCTGGCGGCCGATCTTGGCGTAGTAGGAGGCGTCCAGGTATCGGTGCTCCGTTGCGGGATGCCGCCATGAGCCCGCGTAGACGGAGGTGCTGCCGGCCTGCATGAAGGCGATGAGGGCCATCTTGTCGGTGCGCATTTTTGAAACGTAACATCTGATATTTCAGATATCAAACGCTAGATCTGTCGTTTGGTATCGTGCGCAGGTGGCGAGGATCGATATTTCCGGAACGGTCCGCGAGCGCGCCGCCCGCGAGCTACGCGACCGGATTCTCACCGGCGCACTTCCCGCCGGGGCGCGGGTCGACCTCGATGCGATCACGGAGGAATTCGCGACCAGCCGCACCCCCGTGCGGGAGGCGCTGCTGGAGCTGTCCTTCGAGGGCCTTGTCCAGGTCGCCCCGCGCAGTGGCGTGACCGTGCTCGGCATCAGCCCGGACGACGTCCTGGACAGCTTCACCATCCTCGGTGTGCTGACCGGGCAGGCCGCGGCGTGGGCGGCCGCACGGATCGAGCCACCGGAGCTGGAGACACTGCGCGAACTGGCCGCCGACGTCGTCGCTCGATCCGGTGACGACAGCATCGGCGAGGCAAACTGGCATTTCCATCAGATGATCCACCGCGCCGCGCACTCGCCCCGCCTGATGAACCAGATCAAACAGGCCGCCCGGGTGGTGCCGAGCAATTTCCTCACCCTGTTCCCCGAGCACGAGAAGCACTCACTTGACGAGCACCAGGAGCTATTGGACGCGCTCGGCGCCGAAGACGCCGAGCGGGCGCGCGCCATTGCCGAACGACATGTCCTGGACGCGGGTCGCTCGCTGGCCGACTGGCTGGAGCAGCGCCGCGACGGTTAACCGCGGGCGCGGTCAACTGTCAGCCGTCACCGCCGCCGGCTCACCCGCCTGCGCCACCCGCGGCACCGCCCCCGCCCGCCGGGGGGCTGTCGCCGCTGCCGCCGGAGGGCACCTGCGGAGCGGGCGTGGCTGGGGCCGGCGGCGCCGGACTGGACGATGTCGGCGTCGGCGGCGCCTCGGGAACGGTTGCCGCTGCACTCGTGCCCGCACCACAACCGACCGCCAGCGCCACCAGCGCGGTACCACCTAGTAGGGTCATCGCCGTCATCGCATCAGATCTCAACGGATCTCCCTTGTCGTCTGTGAGCATGGCTTCAGCTCACATACCCGCATTCCGGTTTTGCAATCGCGAGTTGACGATTCGTGGCGGTCAGCTGACTGCTGGCAAGACCTGGTCGGTGAGCAACTGGACCGACTTCCACGCTTCGTCGACCGGCATGCCGCCGACCAGGGGGTGCATCACGAGGGGCCCATAGTTGTCGGCATCGCGGACCTCCGCGATCAGCTGCTCCGGGGTGAGGAAGCGGTATCGTCCCGACGCCCTGACCTGGTCCAGCGTTTGAACACCAGGCAGGTGCATGAGCGAACGCTGATCGGTGGACCACCGGCCGTAAGTCACTGCCTCCCAGAGGATGTGGTCTCCGAGTTCCGCCCACGCCCGGTCGGGATCCTCGTGCAGATAGATCATTCCGCGGTTGATCGGCCCCGGCATGAGGATGAATGGCGACATGCCCGCCTCCGCGCACAGCTCGCGGTAATAGTCGGCGATATCGGGCAGGTGGTCCGCCAAACTGAGCGGCAGCCGGAACCGGGCCGCGCGCCGCGCCGTGGCACGCGCGCCGCCCCCGACGTACAGCGGGGGATGCGGCCGCGACCAGGTGCCGGTGCAGATTCCGTTCTCCGGATCAGCACCGGACCACACGGCGAGCATTCGTTCCAGCAGGGCATCCATCAGTGCACCGCGCCGCCTGAAATCGGCTCCGAGAGTGTCATATTCGACCGTCCGGTAGCCCAGGCCCACCGTCGTGTGCAGGCGTCCGCGGCTCATGTTGTCCACGAGGGCGATGTCCTCGGCAAGTCGCACCGGATTCCACAACGGCCCCAACGCGCAATCGACGCTCGCGATCAGCTTCGAGGTCCGGGCCAGAAACATCGCCGCGGCCATGATCGGATTGCAGCTCCACCCGTGTCCGGTCGCGTGATGCTCGTCGACGCTGACCGACGTGATGCCGTGGGACTCTCCCCATTGTCCCAGCTCGAGCGCCGCGGATAGGAGCTTGCCCTGCGTGCGTGGATCGCCTTGCGGGGAAGCGAAATTGAAGCGCAGCACCGTCAACAGCATCTGCCCGCCTCGCTACGCTTCCGGGCCGGCCGCCGCCTGCAGGAAGCCCGGAAAGTCCGGGAACAGCGCGCGGTCGACGATCTCGATGCGGGTCCCCGCGTCGTCGACGTAGTAGGCGAAGAGCGCCAGATCGCCGTTCGAAGATGGGCTGGCGGTGTCGGCGGTGGCTTCGAAGCTGAAGCCGTTGTCTTCCAACATCTTTGCGCTCTCGGCCAGGCTGTCGGTCCAGTAGCCGAGGTGGTGGATGGCGTTGCCGGGTGCCGCCGTCCAGGCCGTCCCGGGTACCTCCTTGATCAGTTCGACGTGCGGCGCCTGCAGCGAATAGACGAAAGTCGAAGTGATCTCTTGGGTTCCACCGGCCGTGCGGAAGGGCAAGGTGTAGCTCACCGGGTTGATCCACCGGTAACCGGCCAGCGCGCTGAGCCTTGCCATCGCCGCGGCGAGGTCGGGCACGATGATGCCGGTGTGGTAGAAGTCCTCGGGCCGTAGCGCGAATGCCGTCATGTGTTCCTCGCTATCTGGTTGCGCAGCCAGGCACTCTCCCAGAAGTTCGTGCTGCTGGCGAGAAGCTTTTCATGGGCGTCGCGCAACACGGCGCGAGCCCCCGGATGGTCCCCCGGTACCAGCTCGGCCAGGTGGATGGCCTGCAGCGCGCGATCGGCGGCCAGATGAGCCCGGGCACGCTCCAGCAGCGCATCGGCGCCGGCCAGTTCGACCACGTCGGCGGCGACGGAATCGAACCCGACGGGGTAAAGCTCGGTGGTCGATTCGTGGTGAAACCAGCCGGAGTAGTTCTCCCAAACGGCCCGCACGTCCCAGGCGACTTTGCCGTAGCCCTGTCCCACTTCGTATTCCGCGGGAAGCGTGATTTCGCGCATCAACGTGCGAACATCCTTGCCGGCGTTCATCCCGGCAACGGTTTGATCATGGATGTACTGGATGGCATTTCGCAGCCTGGTGAGCTCTCGGTCGATGCGCTCGGTGCCCTTGACGGGCTCGAAGTGCCCGGTCACCAGCAGGTCGGCCTGCAGGTCCCGCACCCTGTCCACCGACGCGATCGCCGTCAACGCGTCCCGATACCGATCGCCGCGCATGGTGACCAGGTTGGGAATGTGCCCGATCAGCGGGCCAAAGGTGTTTCCGCACAAACAGATGCGCTCGTTGGGCAGCCATACCACGAGGGAGTCGGTGGTCTCTCCGCCGGGCACCGAAATCAGTTCCATGCGCCGGCCACCGACCTCCAGGCGCAGAGTGTCCTCGAAGTCGATGTCGACCACCGGCACGCTCTGGCCCGCCAGCCGCGACGTCCCCAGTCGCCGTTGGATGGCCTGAATGCCGGTGGCCAACGTGTCTTTGAATGCGAACGCGCTGCGGCTGGCCCGGTACGGGATCAGCCGGTCGTTGTCGTCGCGCCAGCTCTTCCAGTTCGCCTGCGCGACAACGATCGTGTCGGGATCACGCACGCTGTCCAGGCCGCCGACATGATCGACGTGGCCCTGCGTGAAGATGATGTAGCGCACCGGCGACGGGTCGACGGCGTCGAAGTTGGCGCGATGCACCGGACCCTCGAAGCCCATCCCGGTGTTGATGACCACCCGACCCTCGGTCGTGGTGAGCAGATACGAGTTGGACAGGCCCGGCGAACACCACAGCCCCGGGGCGATCTCCTCGGCCCTCTCGGCGGACGCCGGGCGCATCGCGTCGGCACCCGGGCGGCTCCGATAGACCGGTTCGGACATCGCTGCTGACTCCTTTCATTCGGGACGGACATCGAACTTGTCGAAGTAGAAGCCGAAACGGCGCCGCAGTTCGTCGGCGGAGGTGCCGAAGTGCCGCTGCAGTTCATAGTGGATGCGGCCATGTTTTCCCCGCGGATTACCGTCCAGGTAGCGCTGGAACCGTTCGCGTACCTTGGGCGGCAGCCCCACCCCGGCGCGCTGATACAGCGTTTCCAGCACCGGCATCTCGTTGCCGCCCAGCTGGTGGAAGTTGATGTCGATGCTGCGTTCGGGCCCCACCAGATGGCGGTCGCGCACGCATGCGCTGAGGAGTCGATACACGCGGTCACTCCAATAGTTCAACAGCCACTGCGGATCAATGCTGCTGCGGCGCAACCGATCCGAGTAAGCCATCATGGTGATCGCCGATTGGATCACCGCCGCGGGGTCGCGGTGCGTGAAGGCTACCGTCGCGTCGGGAAACGTCGCCATCAACGGGCCGAGCTGCTCGCAGTGCTGCGGACTCTTGAGCACCCATGTCCGAGGACCGCGCAGGAAGGTCAGCGCCTGCAGCACCTTCTTCATGTACGCGTAGTGCCGAGTTTGGTCGAGGCCCAAGTAATAGTCGCGCCAATCGGGCACCCGCGCATGCCATTCCAGCACATACGAGGCCATGTCGAGGTCGAGAAGCTCCACCTCCTCCTCGATCGCCTCGGGAAACCTGTCATGCATCGCGGCCACCACGGGTGCGCTCGCCATCAGCGCATCATGTTCCGCTTTCGCGCGGGCATAACGGGGATCGACGCCGAAGATGTCGGGGCCCTGCCCCAGCGCGGGAATGGGATCCTGGCTCTCCCAATACGGCAGCGCGCGCCGGCGCGGGTCCGAGGCAATGAGATTCACCAGGTGGGTGGTGCCCGAACGCGGCATCCCGACGACGATGAACGGTTTTTCGATCGGGATAGCTTCTATTTCCGGGTAGCGCCGGACGAGTTCGGTGAGCGATAGCCGGTTGCGGAGCAGGCGCACGATTCGTTGGCGCAGCGATCCGCGGGTGAGCTGGCGCAGCGCGTCGTCGGCTTCGATGGCTCCGACGTGCGCCCGCAGGCGGTCGGCGAAGCCATCGGTGTCGTCGAGGTCGGCGGTTCCGGCCGGCAGGCCGGTCTGCTCGATGGCCTCGGCGAGCATCCAATCGATGTCCAGATCGACGGGCTTGGCTTCGGTGAATTCCAAGATCTGGCGCTGGGCGTCGGTAAGTCGGGGCGCCGTCAGGTCGTCGAAGTCGATGTCGTCAACCGCGGAACCCACCGCAACCCCTCTCCGACGCATCAGGTGAGAAAGACGACACAGACGCTAGCCGCGGCGCAGATCCGTCGTGCATCCACCTCGCCGCGCCCGGCGGGCGCTAGAGGTTGGCCAGATCGTCGGGGACGTCGACCTTGTGTTCTTGCAGCGCCTCCAGGGGCACCACCTCGAGGGTGCTCTCGTGCGTCGCGGCCAACACCACCGGGGCGGCACAACCGTCGTGGTGGGCGCGCAGCCAGTTCAGCGCGGTCACGCACCAACGGTCACCGGGCAGCAGACCGGGGAACCTGTACTCGGGCACCGGCGTCAATAAGTCATTGCCGATCGAGCGCTGGTGCTCCAAGAACTCGGCGGTCATCACCGCACAGATCGTGTGCCGCCCAAGATCCTGCGGACCGGTCGAGCAACAGCCGTCGCGGTAGAAGCCGGTCAGCGGGTCTGCTCCGCACGGTTGTAGCGGGCCGCCAAGCACATTTCGATCAGGCACCCGTTCAGTATCGCGCTCTCGAGGGTGAAGTTTGAAGAGAATCTGCCGACTGCTTCGTCGGGTTTCCGCGTGACGGACCCGTCGGATGCCCGTGTGGACGCCCGAGCATCGGGCGTGTTAACTCGAATCGATGTCGACGCCGCCCAACCAACCCGGAAATCCGCCCGGCGAGCCACCCTGGGGATGGCAGCCTCCGCAGGGATACCCGCCCCCGCAGCCTTACCCCGGCTTCTCCGGCTACCCGGGCTACCCCGGATATGGCGACCCCCAGGCGCCGTACGGCCGCGACCCGGTGACCGGGCTGGCCCTGTCCGACAAGTCTGCGACCACCGCCGGCCTACTTCAGCTGTTCTTCGGCGTGTTCGGTATCGGCCGCTTCTATATCGACTCGACGCAGATCGCGGTCGCGCAGCTGTGCCTGGGGCTGTTCGGAGTTCTCTTCAGCCTCTTTTGTTTTCTCGGATTTCCGGTCTTGTTCGGCGTCACCGTCTGGGCCATCGTCGACGCGATCATGATCTTCACGGGCAGCGTCAAAGACAAGTACGGTCGCAAGCTGCGTTAGGCGCTCGGTGATACGTCAACGTTTTCGGTTGTCCGACAACGTGTTTGACGTACAGCGCGGCTGATTTTAACCCGGTTGGGCTCCGCGACGGTCTGGGCGCGCCGGTAGTCGTGGTCACGGATTGGTCACGATCGCGAGCGAATCTGGCAGCGCGACGGTGCCGACAACGAACCTGTCGCGACGCGCTGAGCAAATCCCGGGGAAATCGTCGCGAAAACTTATCGTCACATCGTGGAACGACGTACGGCCCTGAAACTCCCCCTGTTACTGGCGGCAGGCGCGGCAGTTGCCCGAGCACCCCGGGCTTCCGCGGAGGAAGCGGGCCGGTGGTCACCCGAGCGCGCGAACCGTTGGTATCAAGCGCAGGGCTGGCTCGTCGGAGCAAACTACATTCCGGCGAACGCCATCAACCAGCTCGAGATGTTCCAGCCCGACACCTTCGACCCGCGGCGCATCGACACCGAACTCGGCTGGGCCCAGTTCTACGGCCACAACACCGCGCGGGTGTTCCTTCATGATCAGCTGTGGGCCGCCGATCAGCGCGGCTTTCAAACGCGCCTAGGGCAATTCGTCGACATCGCCGCGCGCCACCGCATCAAACCGCTGTTCGTGTTCTTCGACTCCTGTTGGGATCCGCATCCGCGCGCGGGCCGACAGCGCGCGCCCCGGCCCGGCGTGCACAACTCGGGTTGGGCGCAGAGCCCGGGCGCCGATCGACTCGGCGACCCTCGCTACGTCCCGGTCATGCGCGACTACGTCACCGCGGTGATGACCCAATTCCGCAACGACAACCGGGTTTTGGGCTGGGACCTGTGGAACGAACCCGACAATCCCGCGCGGCAATACCGCAGCGTCGAAAGAAGCGACAAGGAGCAACTGGTCACCAACCTGCTCCCCCAGGTGTTTCGGTGGGCCCGGGCGGTGGACCCCAGCCAGCCGCTGACAAGCGGTGTGTGGCAAGGGGATTGGGGGCAAGCTCAGGGTCGTAGCACAATCAGCGACATCCAGCTTGCCAACGCCGACGTGATCACCTTCCACTCCTACGCCGGGCCTTCGGGGTTCGAGAATCGGATCAACGAACTCACCCCGCTGGGTCGGCCGATCCTGTGCACGGAATACATGGCGCGCCCCCAGGGCAGCACCGTCGAATCGATTCTGCCGGTTGCCAAGCGCCACAACGTCGGCGCCATCAACTGGGGCCTGGTGGCCGGCAAGACCCAGACCTACTTCCCCTGGGACTCATGGGATCACCCGTACACCTCGGTCCCGAAGGTGTGGTTCCATGACCTGATCCGGCCCGAGGGCCGCCCGTTCCAAGACATCGAAGCGCTGACGGTGCGAAAGCTGGCCGGTAGCCAGACGTAAGCACGGTTGCGGCCTGGTAACCCCTCGCTGACGTCGATCAACACCCACCCGCCATACACCTTCGGGGTAGTAGGGTTAAACCTGCTCAGAAGGGGGCGGCGATGCTCGTCGGTGCTGGTCGGCTGCAGGCGGCGCCATGACGTGGGCCAACTTTGCTGAGGCAGAACTGAGCGCGGCGGCCGGCGGCGATCCGTGGGCGATCAACCAGAGCTTGCAAGCGGGCAATCCATACCAAATCGATCGTTTGGCGGAAGCATTTCACAACGCGGGACGGTGCACCGCTGCGGCCAGCGAGGAGTTTGCGCAGGCCCGTAAACGCTTCGAGGCGGCCTGGAACCGGGAGGGCGGTGCCCACCCGATCAACGAATCCGAAGAGGTGCAGCAAGTAACCAAGTCCTTGGGTTACCAGTCCGAGCAGTTGCCGAAGATCGGCCTCGATTTAGAGAACGTCGCGACCGCCTTGGCCGCGGCGCAACGGGCAGGTGCCGACGAGATCGCCGCGTTAGATCGCCAGCTACATGTGCTCGATGTTCTGATCAGCGCGGCGAAGAAGGATTTGACATACCCGCTCCCCGCGACGGAACGCGACAAGCTGGAGAAACTGATCAACGACGCTCACGCCGATGCCGTGGACGACGTGCGAGATGCTCTCAAGCAGATGCTGATGATCCGCGGCTTGTATACGGACGTCCTAGACGCGTCGCGGGGGATTCTGGCCCGAGACGGATACGACCCTTCCCTCATTTGGGGGGTCGATGGACACCAGCCGCAGAAGCCTGCTCCGCATGGGGCGGGGCCGAGCATCGACGGGCCGGCCACGCCGCCCAAGATGGAGGGCCAGAACACATGGAGGCAAGACGATTTAGATTCGTCGATTCCTGGCACGGGAATCGCCCTGGGCGGTGACGGCGCAGATGGCTATCCAAACATCCATCTACCGCCCCACGGTGACTTCCCCGGCTATGACGGTGATAATCCGCTGCGATACCCGCCTGACAACCCGTTGCCAATCCCCAACGACGTAATGCGGCCTCTACCGACCGGCACCGCCGTAGGGCCGAACGGTGAACGCTATGGGTTTTATGCGATGGTCCCGTACCACAATGCCAACGGTGGTAAGAACGAGAACTACACAGTCCCGGATACGGTGGTGGTCAACCTGGATCACCCCGATCAGGTGCTCTACACCCTGCACGGAATCTCGCAAGCCAGCGGCGCTTATGACGCCAAATCAGGACGCATGGTCATTCTTGGGAACACTCCCGACGGGCAACGCGCGATCTGGCAATCTGCCCCTGTCGGGCAGAATCCCGCGTGGGGCAACTCGTTACAGCAGCAGGGAACATTTTCCGGCGCAATGAACGGAAACCGAGAAAGCCAAATCGTCGCCTTGCCCAAGGGCGGATTGATGGTGGTAGGTGCGAGCGAAAGCCCCGCCCATCAAACGTTGCCTATCCAGGCGGTAACCGCAAGTACACCGCAAGGATTGCTGACCGCGAAGCCGACGGCGCTCGTCGATCCAAAGTCACTGCCAGGAGTCTACGGACCCACCATCACAGGAATTCAAGAGATCAACGGCAAAGAAGTTATCTCTATGCGGGTTAGTACTTTCGGTGAGGGCCGCTACGATCCTCACACCTACACGACCACCTTCTCCGTTACGCCCTGAGTTTGGAGGTTCTAATGCGTGTTGTAGTCAAACTCGTCGCGCGGCTGCTCGCCGCTGTGTCTGTGAGCGTGGGGATATCTTGCACGGCCGTTGCGCACCATGCTGCCGCGCAACCACCTGGCTTCCCCAATCTGGACAGCTTCACTGCCGTGCCGGTGGACACCTTCCTGCTGGTGTATCCAAAGGGGTCGTCGGATATACGTACGATTACTTTTTCTCCGCCCTACAACATGCAGTGCAGCTTTCCCGCTCCGGCCCAGCCAGGACCGCCACAACCCATCAGCTGCACCGGAGACATGCCGGGCATGGACAACGTCCCGTTCAATGGTGGGGGAAGCACCGCTCCGCCCGGCACTTGTGTTTTGGGTGCGGTGCATTGGGCCGGATCGGCCTACCGATTACAGCGTGAAGGTTACGGCGGCTGTGAGAGCGGACGCGATCCGGGATCGCAGTTTGGCGGGCATCCCGTATTGCAGCCTGGTAAGAAAATCACGTATCAGAACGTGACATGCGCCGTTGGCGATGACCGGCTCGTCGCATGCCTGGACACCAGTAGCCGACACGGATTTGTGCTCAAATCATCAGGAAGCCAGGCGTTTTAAGGCTCGGTCCTGTCGGGGAGGCGTGACTGGACACGATCTCTTAATTGAAAGATGACTCATACCGGCCTTGTCAGCGTCGAATGACCGGAACATGTTGCCGTGCAGGGGAACAACGGCGGACGAAATAGCCTGCCGTTCGCCGATAAAGTGCTTGAACTGATAGGAGCGATATGGGTGTCAACAAACTCCCCTGGATCGGTGCAGTCGTTGGCGCCGGTCTGCTCGCGCTATCCGAAGCCCATGCGGCCCCTCTGCAGTTCCCCGATCTGAGCGCATACACTCCCGCCGATGTCAAAGACTACGAAATCCTGGTGCCCAATCCTGGGCGGCAGCCTGATCCTACGGTTTATTTCCTCACGCCCGACAACATCGTTTGCAAATTCACCATTGACCAAGCATCGTGCACAGGAAATAACTTGCCGTCGATACCTCCTGCAGCCTCAAATCCTGAGGCTGGAATAAACGGGGTCAACTGGATAGGAACCACCAGCGGTCTCAATCAGACCAGCGGGGGCGCCCCGTCTCGTGTGGTTAACGGACAGTCCATCAAAACACTTCCGCCGGCCCACTCCCTTAGCGTCAATGGCATCATCTGCGGAGTCGACAACGCGGGCACGACCGCGTGCAAAGACGCGCAGGGCCGGGGCTTCGTGCTGTCGCCGAAGGGATCTGGGTGGCTGCCCCACGTGTGAGTACCGCTCGAGCGTGGTGGCAACACCCCCCCGCTGGGCGTAGCGACAGAAATTACAACTCGAAAACACTTGGCACAGCTGAGTTTACGACGCCGCGAAGTCGCCGACGGCGGTCATCTTGTTGCCGTCCCAGGCGGTGGCGAAGCCGCCCGCGTTATACGCGCAGTTCAAAATGATGTCTCGGTGCGGCGGACTCTGCATCCACATGTCGAGCGCTTCCTTCGGGGTCGCAGCGGATCCGGTGCCCCAGAAGACGATTTCACCCGAGTACCTGCTCCGATAACCCGCAGCGGTGATTCGCGCCTGCGGTGATGAGCCGTCCGACCCGATGTGTCCGCTGACCCCGCTGCGCAACATGTCATCGGCGTGGCGCTGGGCGGCTTCGGTCAGGCGCGGGTCGTCGCTGATCGGCCCGCATCCCGGGCGAAGCTGGTTGATGCCGCTGTACAGCGCGGTCCCCGAATCGTCGGCGTGCGCGACGAAATCAGACAGGGTCCCAGGAGCCGTGATGAAGGCAGTGCAGATCGCGAAGACGGCGATGATCTCGACTTTCTTGGCCATGATGCCTCTTGTCGCGCGCTCGCTTTGCTGTTTTCGGTATCTAAATGTTACCCATTTTCAACAAGAACGATCACGAATCGCAAATCGATTCTCAGTGACCGGCGTTGCGGGCCAGATCGATTGCGTATTGATTCACGAAGTTGCCGGCCGGCGGATCACCCTTGCCGCATGTTCCGTCGGATTCGCCGGGACGTTTGATCCACAGGTAGGCGTCTGCGTGCGCGCCCGCGGTGCTGGCGGTCGGCGGAGTGCCCAGTGCTCGGCCGCTGGGGTTGCACCAGTTGAGGTCGGAGTCGGGTGCCGGTCCCGCACCGTTGCGCGACGTGTCGATCACGTAGTGCGATCCATTCGTGAGGCCCGAAATGGCCTCGCCGTAACCGATTTCGTCCTCGGTGGTGAAGAAGTTCGCGGTGTTGATGCTGAAACCGCGCGCGTGGCCGACGCCGGCCTGGTTGAGCCGGGCGGCCATGTCGTCGGCGCTGTGCCAACGCAGGTGACCGGCGTCGACGTACACGGCCGCATTCGGATCGCGGGTGAAACTGTCGACGGCGTAGCGGATCAGGTCGAAGCGTTCCTGGCGCGCACCACCGGCCAGGCAGTCGGCCATGGCCAGCGCATCGGGTTCGACGACGATCGCCACCCGCGAAGCCCCCACACCGGCTGCGATGCCGTCGATCCACGAGCGGTAGGCGTCGGCCGACCCCATGCCGCCGGCGGCGAAGCTGCCGCAGTCGCGGTGCGGGATGCCATAAATCGCGAGCACCGGAATGGCGCCAGCGGCATTGGCGTCACCGACATACTTCCCGACCGTGCCAGCCGACCCGCCCGGGACGATCCAGTACGCCTGCGGCGTATTGGCGATGGCGGTCAGCTCGGGACTCGGCGGGTCGGCGCTCTGCGCCGCGCGCATGGCCGCAGATGTCGGGTTGACGTAGAACGGCGCCCCGGCCAGCGGGTCGCCGTCGGCGACCAACCGCACCGGCGGGGCGGGACGGACCTGCACGGGGGCCGCAACCAAGCCGATGCCGGCGACGGCCGCAACCGTGATCAAGGGGACGATCCAGCGCGCGGCTGCACCTGCAGCTGAGAAGTTCACCTGAGGAAAATTAGTGGCTCGGAAGTACCGAGCGCCAATCGGCCCGAGCTATGGCCATCCGGCTTACATCGAGGCCCGCGCGCCACCACCGGAGCCGAGAAGGCCCGCCGCGAAGGCCGCGCCCTTGTCGATCACCGCGGCGTTGGTCGAATACGTGTCATGCGCGGCGAAATTCATCCCGTCGGAGCAGATCGGGTCCTCGGCGGCGCACACCTGGATGGTCTTGGCCTGATAGAGCGGACCGATGGCAACCGGCGGCTCACCGAAGAAGTTCATCGCCTTCTCGTTGGGTAAGGCGAAGAGCACGACCGAGGAGACGTGGTTGGCGATTTCCGGATCCAGCGGTTTGGGGACGCTCGCGGGATCGATCCCATCAGGTACGACGGGCGAGGTGACGAAGCCCATCACGGCCGCGCCTTGGGAGTAGCCGCCGAGCACCATCTTGGTGTTGGGACAGTCGTGCGCCATCGACACGACGTGTGCGGCAGCGTCTCTGACGCCGGCCTCGCCCGCGTTTGTCCAGTCATGAGTGGCGGGGTAATCGACCGGATATACGTCGAAGGATTTTGCGCCGACGCGCGGCTGCAGGGAGTCGACGAATGCCTGCCCGGTCGGCCCGAGGCCGGGCGGATCGTCGGTGCCGCGGGCGAACACGACCTGCACGTCCGGGCACGGACCGGCGGTGGCGGCGGGGATGGCGGTCCCAAGGGCCGAAGCGGCGGCGCCCGACGCAGCGGCGACCGCAGAAGCAACGAGACGAGGGCCGTGACGTGCGCTCATGCCGCTGTTTGCCCGAAATCGTAATTTTTAAACCGTGGCGTTCAGCCGCCGACCGGCGTGAGCCAAGGACGGCGCGCAGAACTCGCTCACACAACGATCAGCCGGTTCCAGCAAATCTGGGGACCGCTTATGTCCGTGCAGTTTTGGCGGTGGCGGAGGGATTTGAAAGATAAACCGAGCCGCCGGCGACCTGCTTCGGTGTCCACCACCAGGCAAAATGCGTCACCGTAGTTCACGGTAGTTATCTGTAACTGTGGGCAGAATGTGGGCACACCGTGGGCAGCGCTCAGGCCACGCAGAGTTGGCATCGCGCGACATTTTCGCCAGTTCGACATATGCCGCATTTCGAGCATTTGCGCTGATAGCGTCATATGTCCGAGTTTCTTTGCAGCCCTTGATATTTCGGTTAATAGCGCGTTAGCTTCACCGCGTGACGATCACCGTTGACCACTCGCCTACCAATCCCGAGACAGCCGCACTCGACCTCCTCGTCGACGCTGCGGAAACCGCCGCCGGTAGCACCGCGTTTCGTGCCGCGCTCCAAGACCTCGCCGGCGTCCTGCACGCCGAAGAAGCGCTCGTGGGCCTCGCATGGTCCGACGCCCGACTGGTCGCCGCCGCGGTCTCGTTCGACGCGTGCACAGCCGGCGATCCGGTCGGATCGCTGCGCCGTCGTGCCGTCGCAGTGCGCGGCGGAAGGGGCCCGCGTTGCCTCAACGCCGCGGGCGTCGCCCAGGCGCTCGACGTCGCTGCAGCCGTGCTGGCCCTGATGTGAGCAGGCCTGCGCCGCGACCGCTGCCGCCTGCACGGTCCGGCCCGATCGCGGCGTACCCCGCGCCGGCCGATCGGCGGCCACCATCGCCACGTGCCGCGCACCCAGTGGCGTCGGATAAGCCACCTGGGCGAGGGTCGAGCCCAAATCGCGCTACTCGATAATTACCCTGACGGCGACGTAGGACGGGGTAGCAATGGACGAGTACCAGTACGAATGGGGCCATGCAACGGTGGCCTACCCGGATTGGGTGGGTACAGCGCAGCTCGATCAGAAGCTGACCGGGCCGGTGGACATCTACGACCTCACGGGGGTTGACCGAGACGAGTGGCTCATCATCGGGCTCGACTTCGGCGGTGGTGAAACTGGGATGCACACCCCTCATGTGATCGCCGTGCGGAAATCAGAACTGGCCGAGCGGCGTATCTACGAGATGCCGAATATTCGGGCGGCCGATATCCAAATCCACGGCGTAGAGCCGTTCGAGTTGCTCCAACGGATTACGCACCTACTGGACATGCGTTTTCGCATCCGCTCGGTGCGCGACGCCACAATCACGATTACCGAACTTCTGGACGTGCCGCCCCAAGACGAGCCCGACGATGTAGCGCCTGACGAGCCAGCCCCGGCAGAGCCAGAACCGGCGGATCCCCTGACCCTGGCCGCCCAAGTGATGACCCAAGCTGACAAGCTCCAACCCAAAGCTTTTGAGCGCGGCTACAACATCTCGTTCAACGTGTCGGGAGAGTTTGGAAGTGGTGAAGATCCGGTAGCCGAGTATGTCGTATGGCGTATTGATCAACGCCCTGACAACAACAACGGCCGGTCGTTCTCCTCTGCACAAGCTGTTCAGAACTATCTCACTGAGCTTGCTCAACTGCCTCGTTATCGTCTTGACTTGCTCGGCGATCCGCAGGTGCGCGAAGAAACCGACAGTGAGCAGCCCTTCTCGGTCATCACTGACACGGTGTCCGGCAGCGAATTTTACGTGCGCATCATGGATATCGAAGCGAGCACCGAGCTGTTTATGCACGCCGAAGAGCCGCCTGGCGGCAGTTGGGTCTTGGACAACCCATAGCCGATGGCCTACGCGGATCCCCTCCGTCGTCGCGACGCTGGAATGTCCGAGCAGCTTTCGCGCGGCGCGCAGATTGCTGCATTACACCGCGGTCGACGCCGACGAGATACGCGCGGCCATGATGGTTGCGCTTGACTAGAGCCGGAAAACGGCGTGCATCGCCACCCTTCTCGCTGAGATGCTGGACTCCATGACGTATCCCGACAATGTCGACGTGTACGAGCACGGAATCGTGGTGCCCGATGGTGAGCAGCCGCCGGCCGGCCTTGCGATTATCGCCACAACTCGATTGCCGATCTACAACGAGTTCACATTGACGCTCGTCGATCGAGACGGGTCATCGCTCAACGAGCGGGCGATTCACGCTCTAGACGTTCCCGGCCCTCACGGGGTCGCGGACTACTACGAGGAAAGTGACGTCCGATTCTTCCTCCGGGAATCCCTCTACCACCTCAACAGTGTCATCAACTATTACGTCAGAGCCTGTCGGATATTCGATGAGTACCACGGATATTGGGAGGGCCCGCAGAGTGGAAACACTGGCGATGCCCGCGTCTTGTTTGAAGTGGACGCGTATCTCGGGGCGGCGCGCCGTGTGTATGAGGCCATTTCGAAAGTCCTGTGGAAGCACTTCAGCGGCTCACCCGACGGGAAGGGACGTTGGAGCTCGATGCGCAAGACCGTCGCGGCGATCGAGTCAGGATCGACGCACATACCGGAGCCGATCGCCGCAACGGTAGCGAGCAGTTGGAACACCTACGGGGTGACACTCGCGGACTATCGAAACTACGTCGCCCACACCGGGGCGCTGTCTGCGAGCGAAGTCTGCTGGATGAGTCGATTTAGTCGGAGGTGGGGCGCATCCGTTGCGCTGCTGGAAAACCCGGAGGACAAGAAGCGAGTACCTGTTGATCCCGACGTGCATCGGGACGCCCTTGCGTACTCCTACGACGTCGCGACCCACTTGGTGGGACTTTGTGAGGACCTGACCGCCGTACCGGCAATCGCAGACTACCTAGCGAATCCGCCTGGATACGGCGGCCGACCGGAATCCGTCCGCGGCCAGAACGCTTGATGCCGGTCTCGGCCGTAGACCGCTTAGCGCTTGGTATTCGTCGCCTTTAGAGCGTCACTGCCTGCGGTTAACAATATCGAGAGCAATACTGGTGGTTCGTATCCTGGGGAGGGAATTCTGGCGAACCCGAATGCGCGTCCGTGGTCGTACTGGACGCGGAACAAGTTGGAAATACTCAACGGCTATCTGCCCGCCTTCGCAAGAGCGGTCAGCGGAAAGTCCTCCGAGTGCATTTACCTCGACCTGATGGCCGGCCAACCCAAGAACGTCGAGCGGCACACCGGGGTCGAGTTCGACGGCTCGCCCGTCGTCGCCATGAAGGCTCTGCCGCCCTTCACCCGACTGCGCTTCGGTGAACTCAGCGCGTCGCGAGCACAGGCTCTCGAAACGCACCTGCGAGAAGCGTTCCCCGGCGACACCCGGTACGAGGTCGTGCAAGGCGACTGCAACGTCACCATCGACGGCATTCTCGCCGGCCTGGCCGACGTCGCGTGGGCGCCGACGTTCGCGTTCGTCGACCAGCAAGCCGCCGAAGTGCACTGGTCGACGATCGAGAAGCTCGCCAGGTTCCGCACAAACAAGCAGGGATGGAAGGCCGAAATCTGGATCCTGGTGTCGCCGACCATGATCAACAAGGGCGTCCGCGGCCGGGGCGGCATTCCGTACGAGCCATACCGGGAGCAGGTAGACCGACTGTATGGCGGCGGCGAGTGGCGCCAGATCCTGCGCGCGCTCGATCAGCGAAAGCTCACGCCCAGCGAGTACCGCCAGCAGATGGTCAACCTCATGCGGTGGAAGCTTGAGCACGAACTCGGATATGCAATCACTCATCGGATCCCGATGCAGATGCCGAACAAGACGGAGATCTACGACATGGTGTTCGCCACCGACCATGAGGCAGGCGATCGCATCATGCAGCACCTGTACAACGAGGCCGCGTTGCGCGAACCGGAGATGATGCGGCAGGCCAAGGAAGCGAAGACCGGCCAGTTCTCCCTGTTCGACGACGGCCTCGACGATACGAACGCCGGCCAGCGGTTATGGCGCCCCGAGCCGTGCTGGGATCCGACAAGCGCCGACTGGTGGAGCTACGAGGAATACCTCGACGAGAACCGCTAGACCGCGGTCGGCATCTCGTCCCAGCGCCGGCCGTCGAGTTCCCGCCCTTCGGCCTTCGGCGTCCGGCCGCCCCACTGCTTGAAGAAGAACGCGACGCCGGCGCCCTGGCACACGTCGCGGATGCCGCGCACCCATTCCCCTTTGACAGGACGATGATTCGCGCCCGACTCGCCGCCGGCGATGACCCAGTGGATGCCAGCGAGATTCAACCCATCGAGCGGTCCGATCAGCGGCTCACACGACAGGAAGCGAACGGCTGCGGGTACGTAGCGCAGATGGTCGACACGAGGCAAGGCGTCCGCGTTCTCGACCGAGACGCCCATCCAGAGATTGCTTGGCCAGTCGAGGTTTTCGCCGAGCCGCCGCAGGCGCAGGCTGCGTTTGGTGAGCACTTGATAGGTGTGCTGAGGCGTATCGCGACAGACGTCGAACACGTCCCGGATGAAACTCACCGGCACGCGCGCGTGGAACAGATCGGACATCGAGTTGACGAACACGGTCCGCGGCTGGCGCCAGCGACGAGGCTCGTCGAGTGCCTGCGGATGGACGGTGATGCCGAAGCCTGGCCCCGACGTGCGCGGGTCACCGTCGTTCTGGTACTTCTCGGATCCCATGGCCTTCAAGCGTTTTGCCAACGTCATGGCGTAACAGTGGTCGCAGCCCGCGGAGATTCGGTCGCAGCCGGTGACGGGATTCCAAGTCGCTTCGGTCCATTCGATCGCCGATCGGTCGGCCATTGCGTCACCCCTGCGAATTCGGTTGCGATAACTGTAGAACACTACGGTTGCTGGTTGCGTCATTGCCGTCGGTCGTGTTTGTGTGACGATCCGCCGCAACGCTATTCGCTTCGAAACATACCGGTCTGGTCCGACATGGAATCGGCCGCGGCGCGCGCTTCGTGGTATCGCGCCATAGCCGGCCCCGTGTGAATCCGGACGTGCAGCATGCGCCAGTAGCCGCGCATCCACAGTTTCGCTAGGACCAGCGACCGGCCAGCGTACGGGTTGCGCTCGCCGGGGTCGGCGAGTGAGCCCTCGTAGAGCGCCCGCGTTGCAGCCTGCCGCATCGTCACACGGCCATCATGCAGCCGCGCGGGCCGCGTCCGGCGATCCCACGCTCACGATCAAGGACCACGACACCCATCAGGCGCCAAAAAATCACCCCGCAGGGAGTCTGCTCAGCACTTACGGTTTGGGCTTGGGTGCCCTGCCGTCCCACGCCCAGCCGGGCAACTCCTCCAGTCTTTTGCGTCGTTCCGGCGGCATGACGTCAGCAAGTGCATCGCGTCGTTGAACCGAGACCCAGATTCCTAGTCGTATCCCCTCTTCGACATGCTTTTGCGGCACTCGCGTGTGGCCCTCACGCGCGGCGAACTTCTCAAGGAGTGCGCACCGTTCCTCCCAAACGTCCTCCGAAAGGGTCCACGTCCATCCCGGTAGCTTCTCCAACCTGCGTTGCCGTTCGGAACACAACGTGCCCTTCCTGTAGGCGCCTTTTTGCGTACCTATCCACGACGCGACTTGGATCCCGTCGACGCAGTAGCGATAGGGAACCCGAGCAGTGCCATTACGATCCGCGTACTGCTTGAGGAGCTCGTATGTCCGCTCCCACTGGTCGGCTTTCGTGTCCCAACTCCAGCCGGAAAGTGCCTCCAGCCGGCGCGCCCGATCGTCTCTCAGCCTTCCTGCCCTGTAGGTGGTGCGTTGGGTACCCACCCAGGAACCCAGCGAGTAGTCACCTTGCCGGTACCTTGGCGGGGGTGTGGCGCCGTCGTGGTCCTTCATGTAGTCCACGAGATTTCGGAAACCTTCGTCCCACTTCGACTCGATGACGTCCCAGACCCAGCCGGGCAGCGACTCCAATCGCTTCGCGTACTCGGGCCTCAGTGTCCCCTTCGAGTAATTCGTGCGCTGGTTGTTGACCCAACCGCCGAGCCGGTATCCGTCTTGCACAAGGGAGTGCGGCACGATGCAGTCGCCGTGAACTGCGGCGTACTCCCGGATCTTCGTGAAGCCTTCCTCCCACGCGGCTTCGTGGGGGTCCCACACCCACCCCGGCAAAACCTCCAAACGGGTGATCCGGTCGTGTCGTAGAGAGCCTTTGGCGTACGAGGACCGCTGTGTCTGTACCCAATTCGCCAACTGATCGGCCCTGTCGGAGCCACGATCGGAGCGTGGTACGCGAGCGCTCCCGTTCACGCGGACGTAGTCCTCAAGTGCCGAATACCAGTAGTCCCATAGGGAGTCACGCGGATCCCAGGACCAGCCGGCCAGTGCTTCCAACCGCGCCTGACGTTCCTCGCCCATATCGCCGTCGCGATAGACCGTGCGTTGAATGGTGACCCACTGCCCGAGTTTGTAGCCGTCGGCGGACCTAAATGACTGCGACACGAGGGCGTCGCCATGCTTCTGCACATACTCCTGAAGGTGACGGAATCCTTCCTCCCACTGGTCCGTGACAGCGTCCCAGATCCAGTCGGGGAACTTCTCTAGTAGGCGAACTCGCGCAGGATCAACGTTGCCCTTATTCCGGTGGTATCGCTGTTGCGCCACCCACTGCCCAAGTCGCACTCCGTCATACATCTCCAACGCGGCTAGTCGCGTGTGGCCGTGTTCGGCGGCGTACTTCTTCAGTAGCGCGTACTGGAAGTACCACTTGTCGCTTCTCGTATTCCACGTCCAGCCAGGCAGCGCCTCTAACCGCTGTATTCGCTCAGCGCGGAGTTCCCTTCCCGAGTGCGCTGAACGTTGCGTTGTGACCCACGCGCCGACCGGGAATCCGTTGAAGACACAGTCCTTAGGAAGGCGAGCAGTGCCGTTCTGCGCGACATAGTCCTGAAGTCTCGCGAAACCCTCCTCCCATAGGGCGTCACGCGGAGTCCACGTCCAACCAGGCAATTCCTCAAGCCGCTGTTGCCGTTCTTGAGACAGCCTCCCGCTGCTGTAGTGGGATCGCTGCTTCGCTACCCAGGCCCCGAGCCGGTTGTCGCCGACGCTAAACGTGTACGAGGGACGGGCATGACCGTGTTCGGCGACGTAGCCTTCCAATAGCCCGAACCAGAACTCCCACGGCGCGGTGGTCGCATCCACCACGTGCACCCGGAAGGCGTTTACAAAGTCCTTGCTCACAGTGGCTGGCACATCGACGTGAATCTTGCTCGGTAGCTGGGGCCTGCCGCCGTTGCGGCCCATCTCCCGTCGTAGGGCGTCGAGCTGCTCACCGAGCTCAGTGTCGTGCGCCCGGAGGGCCTTGATGACATCCCACACCGGCTTGAAGGCCGAGGAGTCCAGTGCCGCGTGGGCATCCTCCTCGGTGTCGATGAATACGGGGATGACGACGGTGCCGATCGTTTTGGTTTCGGACTTGCGGATGGCCCGTCCCACCGCCTGCACGATGTCCACTTCGGCGCGGCGCGGGTCGATGAAGGCAACCCCGTCGAGGGCGGGGACATCGACGCCTTCGGCCAGGCATCGCGCGTTGGCGAGCAAGCCGCGTTCCCCGTCATCGAGTCTCTTGAGGTGCTGTATCAGCATGGCGCGTTCGCCGGCAGACATCTCTCCGGAGGCATACTTCGACCACAGCGAGCCTTTGGGACGATGTCGGGCGGGCATCCAGTCCAGTACCGCAGGCATCGACGCCGCGAACTCCCGCGCGGCCTTGACTCGGCTGTGGAAGCTGATCACCCGGTGCAGGTCGAACTTGCGCATGGCCTTCGCCAAGCCGATCTGCCCGGCCAGTGAGCGGGCGTCGATGATTCTCTTGCCGTCTGGGGTCACCAGGGTGCCGCGCCTAGCCCAGTCGAGATAAGTGGCGTCGTCCACGCCGATGATGGCCACCTGGTAGTCGGTGAGCAGCTTGCGGTCGATGGCTTCACTGAAACTCAGCCGATGAAACACATCGCCGAATCGGGTGTGGTCGTCCATGGAAGCGATCTCATAGTCGGCTTCTTTGGCTTCGCGCAATATCCGCCCGGTGAAGTAACGCGGCGTCGCGCTCATAAACAGCCGCCGGCGCGCCCTGATTTTTTCTGGGTCTAGAACCGTGGCGAAGTCTGATGACACTGGTCCGGCGCAGCGGTGAGCTTCATCGGCTATGACCAGATCAAACCGTGGCGCCCGGCCCAGCCTGAACGCTGCGGCAATCTGGGGAGAGGACTGGTAGGTGGAGAACACGACGCGTGGGCCGGATCGCTTCCGTAAGAACTCGGCGATCACCGCTGGGTCGGTGGTCACCGGCACACCCATATCGCTGGTGTGCGACACCGCCGCGTCTTCGCCGAGAGTGCCGACAGTCTCGTCGCTGCACACAGGCATCGCAGCGAAAGACGTCCTCGGATTAGCGGTCTGCCACTCCCGCATGGTCTGCTTCAGAAGCGACAGCGAGGGCACCAAGACCAGAACCCGTTCAGCCTGAAGTCTTTCGGTGATGAACCAGGCGGTCAGAGTCTTGCCGGTGCCACAGGCCATGATGAGTTGGCCGCGATCGCCGGTCTTGAAGCCCTTCACAACGTCATTGATGGCGGTGCGCTGGTAGGCCCAGGGCGTCTTGGGTTTCGGCAGCTTCGAGGGCCTTAAGACAGCCGGGGTGCTGGGCCAGTCGAGGTAGTCGTCGGCTTCGCGCAATTGAGTTAGACCGATGAAGGGGATTCCGAGGTCATCCATCAGGCGTGTGGCGATGTGATGGCGCTTGTCGGTTGTGGCAATAAGCAAGCGGTGGGTGAACTTCGACCGGCTGGACTCGGCGACGAACTTGTCCACGTCACGCTTGCTGATGCTGTGCGACGATGCGTACGCCTTGGCCTGGATCGCCCACAGCTTGCCGTCGTTGTCCTCCGCGACCAGGTCGATGCCGGCGTCTATGCCCCTCCGGCCCGGCCAGTCGTCCCACAGCCACACCCGCCGAAGAAGCGGCCGGTAGGTCGGGTCATTCTCTAGAAACCACTTGCAGACGTCCTCGAACTGCTTTCCACGCCGCCGATCATCGTCGGAGTCGAATTTCGCCCTGAGACCGTTGAATGTCCCCACGGCACCGAGATTAGAGGCGACGGACTTGCCGTATGCCTCGAATCGGGTCAGCCAAATGCGCGGATGCGCGAAAACGGCAGACTTGCCGCAGAAGAGAGCCGCGGCTAGAGCCGAGCCTCCTCGGCCTGGCGAGGATGGAGCGACCGGACGGCATACGGGTTGCGGTCGCCGGGGTCGGCGAGTGAGCCCTCGTACAGGGCGCGCGTCGCCTCCTGCCGTATCGTCACCCGCCAAGCATGCGGGCCGCGGGCTGGGAACGGCGGACGCACGCCGGATTGGTCGATTCTGACAAGTTGGACGGCGCAGTCCGTGAAGATCGGGCACGCTTGTCCTATGAGCGAGTGGCACCCGAATGGAATCGACGGCCTTGGACTGCATGGTGTTGACGGTGAGTACTACAAGATCGAACCGATTGAGAACCCCGACAATCCCAGCGAGGTCTACCTGCTAAAGATCGAAGCTAATGACGAGGAAGGAACCGTCACCGAGCTTGGCCGCTTCGATGACCTCGGCAGTGCCAAGCTGCACGCCGAGCAGGACTATGCGGAGAAATTCGTGACGCCAGGCGACTTCGACCCGAGCGAGCTTCTGAGCAAGCCTGACGAATAGGCAGAAGTAGCACGGCACGGCGGGCGCTCAGATCATCAACTCGTCCCACGGCTCGTCGGGCGTCGTAGCGATCGTCGACTTCGAACCCGACGTCGACGAGGCGGCTTCGGAAGCGAGGTCGATCGCATGAATCTCGGCCGCAATGTCACGCTGCTGCTTGATCAACGCCGCGAACGCCGGACCCGCGGTCTTCGGGTCGTCGATGGTCTTCGCGATCCGATACTGCAACGCCACGAGCAGCTGCCGGCGATCACCACTCCTCGCCGCATCGACAACCGACTTCGGCGCAGACTTCCGCGGAGTCCGCTTCGCCGGCGCCTTCTCGCCCGCCCCCACAGCGCGCAATCTGCGCTCAGTCACGTCGGGATTTCCTTCTGCTCGTTTTGAAAAAAATCGGGGCGGAGGGGGAGGCGCATATGCCGTGAGGTGCAGCGACGGGGCGCGGTGGGGGTCACCCCCGGTAGGGGTTGGGCCTCGCGGCGGCGCGTGCACGGGTGACGGGAACTCCGTTCGCGCCCGCCGCGAGGCCGTCAGGTGGCTACCAGCCACCGCGGAATGACGGGCTAAGGGTGGCGTAGGACAAGTTCGCACCGAACGAGTCGTAGTCCTGAATCTTGGCGAGGTCATCGAGTTGCTCTTTGGCGCTTGGGTTTTGCTTGATGTATTCGGCGACGATGCCGCTCCAACCGGCGTCGAGTGCTCGCCCAAGTATTGCGGCGGCGAGGGTCTTGTCGTCGGAGCGGATGGCTGCCGCGAATACCTCGCCCGCTTCGTCGGCTTGGGTGAGTCGCGCTGCGCGGTCTTGTGCGTCGCGATAGGCGATGACCTGGCCGGGATCGCTGCTCGTCAGGCTGGAGAGCCCGAACAGCGACTTCTCAAGTGACTGCCGCTTGCCGGTGATGAGCTCCTTCTCCTTCTTGCGGAGGTCGCTGAGTTTGGCGCTCACCTGTGCGTGCTCGCTGTCGAGCTTGGCCCGCTTCCCGGTGTCGGTGAGGGTGTTGTCGGCGTCGAGTAGGTCGGCGGTGCGGGCCCATCGGCTCTGAATGTTCGCGGCCTGCTTGCGCAGATCGTCGATCTGGGATTCGAGCTGTGCGAGAGACATTGCGTGCGTTTCCTTTCGGGGTGGCTAGGCCGAGACGCGGCCGGTGGTCAGGCTCCATAGTTCTTGGACGGTGGCAGCGATTGGATGCTCGCCGTCCCAGACCTTGATGAAAGCTTCGACCACAGAGGCCCATCGGTTGTCGACAGCTAGGCGCAAGATTTCGACTTGCATGAGGTTGCTGTCGGCGGACTGTAGTAGCTCGCGCGCCGCGTTCTCGGTGTGGAGAGCCGCCACAACTCGGTTAGGGACGACCCTTCCGAAAAGGCGGGAGTACAGCGATTTGATGCGTTCCGCGGTGGCTTGCGCAGCTCGGTCCTGCTCGGCGCGCTTGACGGCCGCGTGGTCGACCTTCGCCATGCAGCGTTCGACGACGGTCATACCGGGCAACGCGCCTGGCATGTTAGTTGCTAGCGCTGAACAGGTTGCGCGCGAACGACGCTCCGTCGTCACCCGCCGGCTTGTCGTCGGGTGGGCGCACCCGCTGAATGAGGTTACTGAATTCGTCGTCGGGCAGTTCCCGGAGGTACTGCTCGACGCCTAGGCGTAGGTAGTCGGTTGGGTTCACTTGTGGTGAACTGCCTTTCGTTCGGCGTATTGGACGACGGTTTTTCGCGGGAAGACGTACCGACCGCCGATGTCGCGCCCGCCGAGTTCGGCTCGGATACGCCGGACCCATTGTGGTGAGCGGTCGATAATCGCTGCCGCTTCGGCCGTGTCGATGAGTTCCTCCTCTGCCGAAGATGCGGAGTGCGTCTGCGGCGCACAAGTTTTGGTTTCGCGGACGAAACTGACGAGTCGGGCTTGCAGGGTGTAGAAACGGCGCGGCAAGGGCCTCTTCTCGAGCCCGCGGCGGGCGATGAAGTCGCGAAGGGCGTAGTGCGCCGACTGGGCTTCCGTCGCCGTGAGGCCGATCACGATCGGTTCTGGGTCGCTCACGGATTGACTCCGCCGGCCCGATTAAGACCGGATCCGGTCGTCATCTGTCGCTCGCGGCCGGCCTTGGGCTCTGGCACGACGTCGACGCGCGTGACGCTGTGCATGCCAACGCACAGCGGGCCGCATGGGGTGAGTTCGGCCTCGGCCTGTCGTGCTTGCCCGGCGCTCTCCCAGTAGGTCCACTCGACCGTGACGGGCCCAGTCTGAGTGCAGCGGTAGCAGATCACCGCGGCGAGGACGCTCACTGCTCGGTCTCGGGTTGGTGGATTGGCTCGGAGAACGATCGAGTCGGGTGGGCGGGCGAGGCGTGCCGCTCGACCTCGGGCGGGGTCAGCGGGCAGCGTCGAATGCGGCCGGCAGACGAGGCAGCGATGCGCATACGGGCGATGCACGGAACCGGGCGGGTCTCACCATTGGGCCGTTTACACCACCTGTGAGGCGGTGCCTGGCAGTTCGGACACTCCCGGTCCATCGCTGCGTCGGCGTAGATCTCTTCGAACACTCGCGACATCACGCTGGTCTCCGGGATCGGGCCAGGCACGGGATGCGCTTTTGCGAGCCGTCGTCTCGCCGACACCACTCATAGGCATCGGCGCGGCAGTTCGGGCACTGGTGGTCCATATCGGCGTTGACGTACAGCTGCTGAGCGAGCATGTCGAACTGCGCCGGCGCGCTTTCGCGGCTGGCCCCTGGTGACGTACCCCCGCCACGAAACCTCAGATGCTTTTCGTCAGAAGGTTTTCGCGCAACGTCAGGTGTTAACCCGTCAAGTGTTAACCCGTCAAGTAGGTCATCCTGGGTGACCTGTTCGGTCTCTGATTTGACCCGTTCGGCCCCCGGATTTGACCCGTCCGGTCCGGTCTCATGACCCGTTCGGTCCGAATTGAGGTCCAGCAAATCGCTTGTGGCGGTACCGATTGGGTCACCGTGGGTGACCCGTTCGCCTACCCCCGAATGGGTCACCATGGATGACCCGTTCGTGTCACGTGGCGTCCGCGTGATGTCCGCCCGGACAGGCAACGCGCATAACTCGTAGACCGGTGCTGCTGACCTGCCTTGTTGGTTGTTAAAGCCGCGCTTGATCTTCCGAACGTAACCAGCATCTTCAAGTTCCTTGACGGCCCGCTTCGCGGTAGACAGCGATGTGCCGTACTGGACGGCCCGAATGTGGTCCCAGCGAACTGATGCTTGCCGGGTGTTGGTGTTGGCCTTCTCGGCGATCGCAATCAACGCTTGGAACCCGCGCTCGGAAACGCCGCGAGCTCGTAAGGTCTCTGAGGCGACGATCACTTCGCCGACAAGTTGGCCGCTCACGTCCCCGCGGTGCGCGCTGTAGTGGCAGCGCCGAGCAGTTGGCCGGCCAGCCCGACGGCGAACTCGGGCGTGACGCTGTACGGGTCGGATCCGCTGCCGATCGCGACGAGCACCAGCCCCGGCCGCGACGCGTTCGCCGCTACGTGAACGGCGGGCTGATCAGGTGGCTTCCCCATTACGCAACCCCCCGCGGACTGTCGGTGCGCTGAACGGTGTTCGCGTCGAGGTACGCGTTGACGTCACTCCATCGGTACAAGACCTTCCGGTTGACCTTGATGAACTTCGGCCCCATGCCGCGATAGCGCATCTGCGCAAGTCCTTGCTCTGTCGTATGAAGCACTGCTGCAACCTCTTTGGGGCCAGCAGTCTCGGGCGGCGATGTGTTCAAACTGGCTGAGTTGACGCTCGCGTTCAAGGTGTGCCTCCGGTGAGATTCTCAACCCATGCAAATCACGGGCTTGTCGTTGACACTGCATCGCGCGTCGCCTGCTGTCAAGCCTCGCGAAACCGGGGTATGTTGCGTGTCGTGACGGAAACGGTCGACCTGGCGGCGGTGATGGGCCGCAACGCGCGAGAACTACGTGGTGACGCGAACCTCAACGACGTAGCCAAGGCGGCGCGGGCATGCGGCTTGAACTGGGGCACTGGGCGAGTCTCAGACCTCGAACACGGCAAGGTATCGCCGACACTGCCGACGTTGGTTGCCTTGGCTCTGATCTTCTCAGAGCTACTCGACCGGCCCGTATCGTTGGGCGACCTCGTTCGCGGGGACGACAACATCGCTGTCACACCAAGAATCAGCGTCTCATCTGAGGAACTGCGCCGCTACCTGTCGGGAGACGCCGTGACGGCGGCGGGCCGGTACCGACGCGAGGCCGGCGCCGCGTTGGAGTCAGTCGTTACTGACGACTACCGAGATAACTGGCCGGCCCGCCTTCAGTCGGTGTCGAAAGGTGCCACGATGCGGATGCTCGGGCAGATCGGCGAGCCCGAGGAACGACTCGCGCGGGAGTTAGGGCTCGAGCATTCGCGGCTCGCCGCCGAAATGTTGGCCCAATGGGGCAAGTCGTTTAGCGCCAAACGCGACGAACTCGCCGGCCCGGAAGCGAATGCCCAGAAGAAGGGGCGCATTGCTCGCGCGCTCAAAGCCGACTTGAAAGCGGTGCTCGATGGCGACGATCAATAAGTATCAAACCGCAAGCGGTGCAACGCTTTACCGAGTCCGCTACCGGACGCCGGACCACAGACAGACCGACAAGCGCGGGTTCAGAACCAAGCGTGACGCCGAGGCATTCGCGGCGACCGTAGAGGTCAAGAAACTGACCGGTGAGTTCATCCCGGAGGCGGCGGGCCGCACCATGGTGGCCGAGCTGGCGCCAGATTGGTTGGCGCGCAAGCAACAGGCGACTGCACCGTCGAACTATCGGATGATCGAATCAGCCTGGCGCATCCACGTTCAACCGAAGTGGGGTCACTGGCAGATCGCCAAGGTTTCGGTGCCCGATATCGAATCTTGGATTGCCCAAATGATCCGCGAGGGCCGCGGAGCGACGACCGTGCTGCGTGCGCACGGTGTGCTATCCGGGATTCTGCAAGACGCGGTTAAGGCGCGGCGGTTGGCGTCGAACCCGGCGCGCGGAATCGAGGGGTTACCGCGCAAGACAACGCGCCGACACATCTACCTGACCGCCGACGACGTACACCGCCTAGCAGCGGAGTGTGGCGAGCATCGGCCACTGGTGTACGTGCTCGCCCTATGCGGACTCCGCTGGGGCGAGGCGATCGCGCTGCGGGTGCGTGATGTCGAGTTCCTGAAGCGCCGCCTGGTCGTCGCGGACAACGCCGTCCAGCTCGGCGTCGAGCACGCCGTCGGGCAGACCAAAGGTCGCAAGGTCCGGTCGGTACCGGTGCCGTCGTTCGTACTCGACGAGCTCTCACGACTGTGCGCAGACAAGAGCGCAGAAGATCTGCTGTTCCCCGGACCCGACGGAAAGTACCTACCGCGCCCGAAGTCGACTCGGGGGTGGTTCTCGGGTGCTGTGACGCGTTCGAAGGTTCAGGCGATCACTCCGCATGACCTTCGGCACACCGCGGCGTCGTTAGCCATCTCTGCTGGCGTAAACGTGCTGGCACTACAACGGATGCTCGGACACAAGTCGGCGAAGGTCACGTTGGACACCTACGCGGACCTGTTCGACACCGATCTCGATGCTGTCGCGGTCACTCTTCACAACTCGTACTCACCTGTGACTGTGGGCAAAGTGTGGGCAGCAGGTGGGCAGACCAAAGGTCAGCAAACAGAGAAATAGCCCCTCACCTGCGTTGCAGGCTTTGGGGTTTTGGCGGTGGCGGAGGGATTTGAACCCTCGGACGGTTTTAGCCGTCACACGCTTTCGAGGCGTGCTCCTTAGGCCGCTCGGACACGCCACCGCCGAGCAGCTTACCCAACGGCAGGCCCGTCACCCCAATCGCTGGCGGGCAAAAAAGGCCTCCAGTGGCGCGGCACACTCCTGCGCCAGCACACCACCGCGCACTTCGGGACGGTGATTGAGCCGCCGGTCGCGGACCACATCCCACAACGACCCGACCGCTCCCGTCTTGGGCTCCCAGGCCCCGAACACCAGGCGGGCGATGCGCGATAGCACCAGCGCGCCCGCGCACATGGTGCACGGTTCGACGGTGACCGCCAGCGTGGCGCCCTCCAGCCGCCACCCGTCGCCGAGGACCCCGGCTGCCGTGCGCAGCGCCAGGATCTCGGCGTGGGCCGTCGGGTCGCCCAGGGCCTCGCGGGCGTTCACCGCGCGGGCCAGCTCGGTTCCGTCGGCACCGACCACCACTGCGCCGATGGGCACGTCGCGAGGACCCGCCGTCGCGGCAACCGATAGCGCGGACCGGATCAGGTCTTCGTCAGCGATCACCGAGCTAGGATCACCGACCGAGGCGGTCGATCACCGCCGACAGCTGGTCGGCGAAGCCCATCTCCCGGGCGATGCGGCCCAGCTGCTCGTCGGCGTACAGATCGGTCTCGTCGACGATGACCCCCAGGACCGCCTCGGGCAGCCCGATGTCGGACAGCAGCCCCAAGTCGCCCTCTTCGAAAGGATCTGAATCCTCCAGATCCTCCGGATCGAGGTCGGCGTCCAGCTTGTCGAGCACTTCCGCGGCGATGTCGTAATCGAGCGCGGCGGTGGCATCCGAGAGCAACAACCGCGTCCCCGAGGGCGCTGGCCGCACGATGACGAAGAATTCGTCGTCGACGTCCAGCAGGCCGAAGACCGCCCCGGAACTGCGCAATTCACGCAACTCCGTCTCGGCGGCCGACAGGCTCAAGAGCGACTTACGGGCCATCGGGGCACAGCGCCACTGGCCCTCTTCACGCACCACCGCGACGCCGAAACCGTCCGGCGTGTCCGCGGACAGGCCTTGGGCAGAGGCCCGTTGTGCTCCCATGGCCGCTTACGGTAGTCCCTGACCAGGCCCCTGACCAGATGGCCGCGGGTGGCCTCGACATCTGGCGCCACCGCTCCCGAGCGGATGTGCCAACCTTGGAATGTGGCACGCCCTCCTTCTAAGACACCGGTGTGTGTGCTCGGGCTGGGGCTGATCGGCGGCTCGATAATGCGGGCCGCCACGGCGGCCGGCCGGGACGTGTTCGGCTATAACCGCTCGGTCGAGGGCGCACAGGCTGCGACCGCCGACGGCTTCGATGCCACCACCGATCTGCCCGCGACGCTGTCTCGCGCCGCCGACTCCGGGGCGCTGATCGTGCTGGCCGTGCCGATGCCGGCGATGGCGGGCATGCTCGCCCACGTCAAGGAGACGGCCCCGCACTGTCCGCTGACCGACGTCACCAGCGTCAAGCAGGCGGTGCTCGATCAGGTAATCGCGGCGGGGCTGCAGGAACGCTTCGTGGGGGGCCATCCGATGGCGGGCACCGCGCACTCGGGCTGGACGGCCGGGTATGCCGGGTTGTTCACCGGGGCCGCGTGGGTCGTCAGCGTCGACGACCATGTCGACCCGGCGGTCTGGTCGACGGTGATGACGTTGGCGCTGGACTGCGGCGCGGTCGTGGTGCCGGCCCGGTCCGACGAGCACGATGCCGCCGCGGCGGCCATCTCGCATCTGCCCCACCTGCTCGCCGAGGCGCTGGCGGTGGTGGCCGGAGACGTGCCGTTGGCTTTCGCGTTGGCCGCCGGCTCGTTCCGCGACGGGACCCGGGTCGCGGCGACCGCCCCCGACCTGGTCCGGGCGATGTGCGAGGGCAACTCCGAGCAGCTGGTGCCCACGGTCGACCGCCTCCTCGAGCTGCTGAGCCGCGCCCGCGAATCGCTGGCTGCGCACAATTCGGTCGCCGACCTCGCCGAATCCGGCCATGCCGCGCGCATCCGCTACGACAGCTTCCCTCGCAGCGACATCTTTCACGTCGTCGTCGGCGCGGAGAACTGGCGTCAGGAATTGGCCGCCGCCGGCCGAGCCGGTGGGGTGATCAGATCCGCTCTGCCAAGCCTGGATAGTCGACGATGAATCCCTCGTCATCGACGCTGACCGTGGTGTCGGAGATCGGCGAGCGCAGTTTGATCTCGGCCGGGCTGCCGGTGTTGCTATAGCTCACGGTGTCCGCCGTGATGGACATCTCCGGCAGGTTCACGTAGACCACCGGCAGCGTCACCGAGGCAGGCCGCTCGTGTAATCCGAGCCGCCGGATGGGCAGCGCGTTGAAGAAGGGGCTGAACTCCACGTCGACGTCGACCGCGCCGTTGTAGGCCGCGCGATGCTCGCCCTGGTGGTCTGTGACCAGCCACATGTTCTCTTCGTCGCGGGCGAACGAGAAGACCCGCTCCCGCTCGGCGAGGGTGACGGTCATGCCGAGCCGCTTGGTGGCGCCGGTCTCATCGGTCAGCAGGTCGTAATAGGCGCCGAACGCCGGGGTGGTTTCGGTGGCGGCGGCAATGATGCGACCATTGGCCTTGATTCTGTTGCCGGACACCTGGACTCGTACCGATTCCATGCGGGGAGCATCCTGTGCGCGCCAGGTGAGCATCGCCTGCCACACGCGGCGAGACGGATCAGAGGGGGCTGCGTTCACTCATCTACCGTAAGACGTGCCCGCCAAGTGATGCGGAAGTGGCCGGTATGTTCGCCGCAGCCGCCCGGTGCCCGGCACTGAAATCCACACTGCCAACGCAAGCAGTCCGTCGAGCACCAGCGCCAACGCGGCCACCATTAGGGCCCCGACCAGGGCGAGATGAAACTCACGTTCCTTGATCCCGTCGATCAGGTATCTGCCCAGTCCGCCCAGGCTGGCGTAGGCGGCCACCGTCGCGGTCGCGACCACCTGCAGCGTGGCGTTGCGCAGGCCACCCAGGATCAACGGCAACGCATTCGGCACCTCGACGCGCAGCAGCACCTGGGCCTCGGTCATGCCCATCGCCCGGGCGGCATCGACGACCGTGGGCTCGACATTGGCGATCCCGGCATAGGTGCCGGCCAGCAGCGCCGGCACACCCAGCAGCATCAGCGCCACCAGCGACGGTCCCAGACCCAGCCCGAAGACCAGCGTCCCGAACAGCAGCACGCCCAGCGTCGGCAGGGAGCGCAAGCCGTTGACGGTGCTGACCACCAGCAGGGTGCCCCGCCCGGTGTGCCCGATGATCATGCCGACGGGAATCGCGATCAACGCAGAGGCGGCCACGGCTAGCGCGGTGTACTCGAGGTGTTCGAGGATGCGGGCGGCGAGCCCGACGGGGCCGGTCCAGTTGTCGGCGGTCAACACGTAGGAGATCGCCCGCGCGACGAAGTTCACCGCGCACCACCGACTACGGGCGCGACGACCGCGCGGCGACCGGTGCGCGGTGTGGCGTGCGCCCACGGTGTTGCCAGCCGGCCGGCCACGACGATGAGCACGTCGATGACCACCGCCAGTACGAACAGCGCGATGATGCCGGCCAGGATCTGATCGCTCTTGTCGGTTTGGTAGCCCTGGGTGAACCAGCTGCCCAGCCCGCCGATTCCGATGACCGAACCCACGGAGACCATCGCGATGTTGGTGACCACCACCACCCGCAACCCGGCGACGAGTACCGGAACCGAAAGCGGCAGTTCGACTTTGAGCATCCGCGTGACCGGCGAATAGCCGACCGCCGTGGCGGCGTCGCGCACCTGGGCGGGTACCGCGTCCAGCGCCTCGAGCACGGCGCGCACCAGCAGCGCCGCGGTGTAGGCCGTCAACGCCACCAGCACGTTGGCCTCGTCGAGGATGCGGGTCCCGATGAGCATCGGCAGCACCACGAACAGCGCCAGCGACGGGATGGTGAACACGACGCTGGCCGCCGCGGTCGTCAGCCGGCGGGCGATTCGGGTGCGCTGCACCAACATTCCCAGCGGCAGGGCAATCGCCAGCCCGATCAGCACCGGCACCAACGACAGCCGCAAATGCACGACGGTGAGCCCCCAGGCGTCATCGAGATGGCTGAGCAGATAGTGCATCGGTTACCTCCCTCGAGGTTCCGCCGAGCCCGGGCGCTGGGCCCGGACCGCGGCCAGCACGTCGTCGGCCAGCACCCCGCCGATGACCTTGCCGTCGTCATCGACGGCGACCCCGATGCCCGACGGCGACGACAGCGCCGCATCCAGCGCGTGGCTCAGGTTGCCCCGCGGCCGAAACAGCGATCCGAGGCCGCTCATGCTGTCCGTCAACGGCACGCCGTCGCGGTGCCGCCGCACTCCCGCGCCGTCGATCCAGCCGATGGGCACACCGCCCGGATCGACCACCACGGCCCACCCGCCGGAAAGTTCTGCCTGCGTGATCTTTTCGGCCGCGACCCGCTCGACATCGTGCAGCGGTAGTCCCGCCGCGTCGAGGAGTTGTAACCATCGGTAGCCGCGGCCCAGGCCGATGAACCTCGACACGAAATCGTTGGCCGGCCGCGACAGCAGCTCAGCGGGCTGGTCGAATTGCTGCAACGAACCGCCTTTGAACACCGCCACGCGATCACCGAGCCGCAGCGCCTCATCGATGTCGTGGGTGACGAAGACGATCGTCTTGTGCAATTCGCCTTGCAGGCGCAGTATTTCGTTTTGCAGGTCGTGGCGCACCACCGGGTCGACGGCGGAGAACGGCTCGTCCATCAGCAGGATGGGCGGATCGGCGGCCAGCGCGCGCGCCACCCCGACCCGCTGTTGCTCGCCGCCGGAGAGTTGCGCGGGGTAGCGGGTCGCGAGTTTGGCGTCCAGCCCGACCCGTTCGAGCACCTCGTAGGCGGCCTTGCGGGCGGCCCGGCGGGGCTGGCCCCGTAAGACGGGAACCGTTGCCACATTGTCGATCACCCGCTGGTGCGGCATCAGCCCGGCGTGCTGGATGACATACCCGATCCCGAGGCGCAGTTTCACCGGGTCGCGGGTGGACACGTCGACCCCGTCGATCGTGATGACGCCCGAAGTGGGCTCGATCATCCGATTGATCATGCGCAGCGCCGTGGTCTTGCCGCTGCCCGACGACCCGACGAACACGGTCAGCTCCCCGTTCGGGACGCTCAGGCTGAGCTGGTGCACGGCGGTGGTTCCGTCGGCGAAGGCCTTGGTGACTGTGTCGAAGACGATCAAGTCATCCTCCGATCGGATGGTTGAAGCCGTTGTCCCGTATCCAGTTTCGCGCGGCCTGGTCCGGATCCATGCCCGAGTTTCCCGACACCGCCGCGTTGAGTCCGGCGACACCGGAGGTGGTCAGCTTCGCCGACACAGCGTCCAGCACGTTCCTGAGATGATCCGAATTCTTCTGCGAATTGACCAGCGGCACAATGTTTCCGGCCACGAAGTTATGTTCGGGGTCATCGAGGGCCACCAGGTGGTTCTGCGGTATGGCCGGGGACGTGGTGAAGACGTTAGCGGCGTTCACCCTTCCCCCGACCAACGCGCGCACGGTGACCGCGCCCCCGCCGTCGTCGATGGCGACGAAGTTGCCCGGTTTGATGTCGAGCCCATACTTCTGCCGCAGCCCCGGCAGCCCGGCGGGGCGGGTCGCGAATGCCGAGGGGGCACCGAATCGCACGTCCGGCGAGTGAGGGGCCAAATCGGCGATGGTCTTCAGACTCCAGGAGTTCGCCGTCTGCGCGGTGACGCTGACGGTATCGGTGTCGGTGGCCGGCGCGGGCGCCAGGATCGACAGGTCTGCGGGCAAGCGCTGGCGCAGCTCCACCTCGACGGCACCCAGCATGGTGGCCTTGGACTGCGGGGCGAAATACAGCAACAGGTTACCGATGTACTCCGGTACCAGGTCGATGGAATGGTCTTTGAGCGCAGGGATATAAGTCTCCCGGCTGCCGATGCCCATCCGCGTGCCCACCTCAAACCCGTTGGCCTGCAGGGCCTGTGCGTAAATCTCGGCGATGATCTGCGATTCCGGAAAGTCTCCGGAGCCGATGACTATGGAGTTGGGGCTTCGAACCTGCGCTCCCAGCGGATCGGAATTGCTGCACGCCGCAACAACGCACATCGCCATCAGCAGGGCTGCCGCGCGCATGATCGTGCCTTGCGGGCGCGGCAGCGTCGTCATACCGCCGACCCTAATGCCCGAACCGTGGGGACGCTGGCCTGCGGAATTGGTGGCGGTGAATCGGTTTCATTCTGTGTCGGATAGGGCAAAGATGGCAGTATGAGCAGCCACATCCCTGCCTCGCCCGGGCAGCCGCCCCCCGAGCCCAATCCTGCGGCCAAGACCGGCGCACCCGCCAAAGAACCGGCCATCGGGTTCACCCGCGCCGGCGCACTGTGGTCCTCGCTGATCGCCGGCTTTGTGATCCTGATCTTATTGCTGATCTTCATCACCCAGAACACGACCCCGACAGACTTTCAGTTCTTGGGCTGGCACTGGAGCCAACCCAAGGGCGTGGCGATCTTGCTGGCGGCCGTGGTCGGCGGGCTGATCACCGTTGCGGTCGGCACCGCACGGATCATGCAGTTGCGCCGCGCGGCCAAACGGCAGCACGCGGCCGCCGCGCGCTAGCCGGGCAGCTTCGCCAATTCGGCCAGACCGCGGGAAATCAGCGGCGACACGACCTCCGGTGCGTGATCGGAGTCGGCGCCGCGGGCCTGATCCGACATGCGTCGCCGGAAGTCGATGCCCGCGGCGATGATGGCGAGCTTGAAGTAGGCCAGCGCCATGTAGAACTCCCAGTGGGCCAGCGGTGTACCGGCCACCAGCGAATAGCGGTCGGCCAGTTCGTCGGCCGTCGGCAGCAGCGGTGACGTCCACGCGGCCTGCGCATTGACGATCAAATCCAGGGCGGGGTCGCGGTACACGCACATCAGGGCGGCGTCGGACAGCGGATCCCCCAGCGTGGAGAGCTCCCAGTCGACGACGGCACGCACCTTCGTCGGGTCGTCGGCGTCCAGGATCGTGTTATCGATCCGGTAGTCGCCGTGCACGATCGACGTCCGGCTCTGCTGCGGAATGGCTTCGCCCAGACCGGAATGCAGTCGCTCCACGTCGCCGTCGCGTCGATCCTCGGGCAACCGGACCAGCGACCACTGCGAGCCCCACCGCCGCACCTGACGCTCCAGATACCCGCTCGGCTTGCCGAAATCGGCCAGCCCGACGGCGTCGGGATCGACGTTGTGCAGATCGACAAGCACCTGGATCAACGAGTCGACGCAGCCCCCAATCACGGTGTGACTGAACGATTCGAGTTGAGCGCGGCGCCGGACCACCTGCCCGGCGACGAACTCGACGATCTGGAAGGGAGCGCCCAGCACCGAATCGTCCTCGCACAACCCGATCGTGCGCGCCACCGGAACCGGGGTGTCCTGCAGCGCTGCCACGACCCGATACTCGCGGGCCATGTCGTGCGCCGACGGGGTCAGGCCGTGCAGGGGCGGCCGGCGCACCAGCCAACTGGTGCTGTCGTCGTAGACGCGGAACGTCAGATTCGAGCGACCTCCGGAGATGAAGTCCGCGCGCAACTCGCCGTCGCGCCCGATCCCCAGCGAACGCAGGTAGGAGTCCAGCGAGGCCAGGTCGAGCCCCTCGAGTTGGTCAGCTGAAGTCACCGAACTTGTCTACCATCGCCGACCTCGACCCGGTGCACCACCTGCGACTTGTGGGCCTGGGCGTTCAGGCGCTGTCACGGCCCGCATCGTCGTCGAGCAACCTCTGGTTTCGTGGCAACAGGTCCCAGACGTGTTCGGTGGTGTTGACCGCGGCCACCGTCGCTTGACCGGACCGGGAGAACAACAGCCGAGTCACCGACGCGTAATCGACGGGGAAGGACAGCAGGCGGGCGGTACCCAGAATTTCATGCAGCAGGACGTTGATGACCCCGCCATGGCTGAACACCGCCACCGTGTCTTCGGGGTCGGCGGCCGCGACGAGGTCGTCGATCGCGGCGCGCACCCGGGCGCGAAAAGCGTCCTCGTCGACCGCGCTCGGCAGATGCCCCTGCGCCAGGCGCGCCCACTCCTCCGGCATCTCCGCGCGGATCTGCTCGACCGGGATGTACACCGGAAGGTCGCGGTCGTACTCGGCGAAGCGATTGTCGATCTCGACGCGCAGCCCGCGATCCGCCGCGACCGGTTCGGCGGTCTGGATGGCCCGGCGCTGCGGGCTACTCACCACCCGCGCAATGGGAAACCTGGCGAGCCCCTTGGGTAGTCGTTCGATCTGGGCCAGCCCCTGCTCGGACAGGTCCGGATCGGAACCTTGGCCGTGTTCGCTGCGCAACGGCAACGCGTGCCGGACCAGAAGCACTTGCATATTTCGTCCCGTCGTTCGATGGTGGGCAGCGCCAGTTTCTCACCGCGCCCGGCGACGCCGATCTCAAGGAGGACGGATGACCGAACCGGACAGGGATTGGGACGCCACCTACCGACAGGCCGTGCCGCCGCCGTGGAGCATCGGCCGGCCCCAACCGGAGCTGGCCCGTCTCATCGATCAGGGCAAGGTGCGCAGCGAGGTGCTGGACTCCGGCTGCGGGCATGCCGCGCTCTCGCTGACCCTGGCCGCGCTCGGCCACACCGTCGTCGGCCTGGACGCCAGCGCGACCGCAATTCGGGCGGCCACCGCCGCGGCCGCCGAGCGGGGACTGAGCACGGCGACCTTCGCGCAGGCCGACGTCACCGACTTCGGTGGCTATGACGGCCGCTTCGCCACGATTCTCGACAGCGGCCTGTTCCACGCGCTGCCGGCCGACCGGCACCAGGACTACATCCACTCCATCTTTCGGGCCGCCGCGCCGGGAGCCGCGCTCTACATCCTGGCCTTCGCGGCCGGAGCGCTGGACGACGCCCATTCGGACCGGCCGGGGCCGCCCGGCTTCACCGAATCCGAGTTGCACGACGCGGTCGCGACGCTGTGGCGCGTCGACGACCTGCGCGCGGCGAAGGTGTACGGCAACGACGACACCGGCGGCTCGTCGGACGGTCCGCTGGCCCACCTGGAGCACGACGACGAGGGCCACTTCATGGCCCCAGGGTTCCTGCTGAGCGCGCACAAGCCACACTGATCGGCACGGCCGCGACCGGCGCGGAGAATGCTATTCTCCATATGGAGATTGGGGTGTGCGGCGATGGTTGGACGGTGACTCGGGTGGGCGAACCGGGACTCGACGCGGGCGTCCTCGCCCGCTGGCTGGATGCAAACAACGCCCCGGGTGGCGGCGAGGAACCGCGGTTGACCCAGCTCAAGGGCGGCTCGCAGAACACCCTTTACCTGATCGAGCGCGGTCCGTCGGAGGCGCGGGCGAGGATGGTGTTGCGGATGCCCAGCGCGCGCGCCGACGCCGCCCGCATCGATGGGCTGCTGCGGGAGATCCGACTGGTGCGGGCGCTGTCCGGCACCGATGTCCCGCACGCGGCGCTGATCGCCGCCGACGACACCGGCAGCGTGCTCGGCATGCCGTTTTATGTCATGCAGGCGATCGACGGGTGGAGCCCGATGGACGGCGGGTGGCAATCGCCGTTCGACACCGACCTCGAGGCCCGCCGCGGCCTGGCCTTCCAATTGGTCGACGGCGCGGCCAAGCTGGGCCGAGTGGATTGGCGCAAACAAGGACTCGAAGGCTTTGGCCGCCCGGATGGATTCCACGAGCGGCAGGTCGATCGGTGGCTGGCGTTCCTCGACGCGTACCAGGTCCGCGAGCTGCCCGGCCTGGACGTGGCCTCCGACTGGCTGCGCCGCAACCATCCGGCGCATTACCGGGCGGGCATCATGCACGGCGACTATCAGTTCGCCAACGTGATGTTCGCCCATGGCGAGCCGGCGCGGTTGGCCGCGATCGTGGACTGGGAGATGACCACGGTCGGTGATCCGCTGCTCGACCTGGCGTGGTGCCTGCTCGGCTACGACGGTGAAAGGCCGCGCGAGGACGGGTTTTATCTCGACATGCGCGGGATGCCCACGCGCAGCGAGCTCCTGGAGCACTACGAATCCGTCAGCGGGTTGTCCACCGAAAACATCGACTACTACCTGGTGCTGGCCAACTGGAAACTAGGCATCGTGCTGGAGAAGACCTACGCGGCCGGGATACGGACCGGCTCGCAAAAAGGAGGAGTCGACCCGAAGATCACCGAGGCGTTCGGCCCGATGATCCTGCAGCTCATCGCCACCGCGGCCGAGCTGGCCCGATCTCACACGGTGTCCTGAAATGGGTTATGCCGACCAGCTTTTCGACCTCACCGACCGGGTCATACTGATCACCGGCGGCAGCCGCGGACTGGGGCGTGAGATGGCGTTCGGCGCGGCCCGCTGCGGAGCGCACGTCGTGATCGCCAGCCGCAACCTGGACAACTGCGTGTCCACCGCCAACGAGATCGAGGCCGAGACCGGCCGTGCGGTCATGCCGTATCAGGTGCACGTGGGGCGCTGGGATCAGCTAGACGGCTTGGTGGAGGCGACCTACGAGCGGTTCGGCAAAGTCGACACGCTGATCAACAACGCCGGCATGTCGCCGCTGTACGACAAGCTCACCGACGTGACCGAGAAGTTGTTCGACGCCGTGGTCAATCTCAACCTCAAGGGCCCGTTCCGGTTGTCGGCGTTGGTCGGTGAGCGCATGGTGGCGGCCGGTCGGGGTTCGATCATCAACGTGAGCACGGCCGGATCGTTGCGACCGACGCCAGACATCATCCCCTACGCCGCGGCCAAGGCCGGGCTCAATGCCATGACCGAGGCGCTGGCGAAGGCGTTCGGGCCGGCGGTGCGGGTCAACACCCTGATGGCCGGGCCGTTCCTCACCGATGTCAGCAAGGCCTGGAATCTGGATGCGGCACATCAGAATCCGTTCCAGCATCTTTCCTTGGAGCGCGCGGGTGACCCGCGCGAAATCGTCGGCGCCGCATTGTTTTTGGCCTCCGATGCGTCCAGCTTCACCACCGGCTCGATTCTGCGGGCCGACGGCGGAATCCCTTAGCGAGCAGGAGGTTGGGCCATGCCCTGGGACTTTTCAACCGAGCCCGAATTCGAGGAGAAGCTCGAATGGATCCGCGGGTTCGTTCGCGACGAGGTGGAACCGCTCGAGGTGCTATTTCCCGGGTGTGAATTTCTGCCGCTGAACGACGAGCGGCGCCGCATTGTCGACCCGCTCAAACAGCAGGTGCGCGACAAGGGTTTGTGGGCACCGCATCTGGGGCCGGAATTGGGTGGGCAGGGCTTCGGCGCGGTCAAACTGACGCTGATCAACGAGATCCTGGGCCGCAGCCCCTGGGCGCCGATCGTGTTCGGGACGCAGGCTCCCGACACCGGCAACGCCGAGATCATCGCCCGCTTCGGCACGCAGGAGCAAAAGGACCGTTACCTGGCGGGTCTGCTGTCCGGCGAGATCTTCTCGTGTTTCTCGATGACCGAGCCGCAGGGTGGCGCCGATCCGCGAGTCTTCACCACCCGGGCGGTGCGCGACGGCGGCGACTGGGTGATCACCGGGCGAAAGTACTTCTCCTCCAACGCCTCCGTCGCCTCCTTTTTCATCGTCGTCGCGATCACCGACCCCGACGTGCCGGTGCATACCGGCGCGTCGACGTTCCTGATCCCCGCCAGCGCCGAGGGACTGGTATTGGAGGCCAACCACCATCTGGTCGGCGCCGACCCGCACGAGCCGGGCCATTCCCTGGTGCACTACAACGACGTGCGAGTGCCGTCCGACGCGTTGCTCGGAGAGCCCGGACAGGGCTTCCTGATATTGCAGACCCGGCTGGCCGGCGGGCGGCTGCACCACGCGATGCGCTCCATCGGGATGGCGCAACGCGCCGTCGAGATCATGTCGCGCCGGGCGAAAAGCCGCTTCACCCAAGGCAGCCTGCTGGCCGACAAACAACTGGTCCAGGAGTTCGTCGCCGACTCCTACACCGAGCTGATACCGTTCCGGCTGACCGTGCTGCACGCGGCGTGGTTGATCGACCAGGGTGACGAGCGCGCCGCCCGGGCGGAGATCGCCGCATGCAAGATCCTGGCCTCGCAGGTGCTCAAATCGATTGCCCTGCGCGCGATCCAGGTGCACGGCGCGCTGGGGCTCACCGATCAGCTGCCCTTGGTCAGCGTCCTGCTCGGCGGCATCGCGCTGGGCCTTGCCGACGGGCCCACCGAGGCGCACAAGGTGAACCTGGCCCGGATGCTGCTCAAAGGCTACGAGGCCGAAGAAGGCGACTGGCCCAGCGAGATGCTGGATGTGCGGCGCGCGGCGGCGCGCGCCAAATACGGTGAGCTCGTTGACCTCTGACCGAGTGACCGCGGCGGTCGAGCGGGCGCTCGACGACCGCCAGCGCGGGGCCACCGAGGAGGTGGAACGCATCCTGGCCGCCGCGGTGCGCGTCATGGAACGCGTCGCGCCCGAACCGCCCCGCGTCAGCGACATCGTCGCCGAGGCGGGCTCGTCGAACAAGGCGTTCTACCGTTATTTCGCCGGCAAGGACGACCTGATCCTGGCGGTGATGGAACGCGGGGTGGCGATCGTGGTGTCCTATCTCGAGCACCAGATGGCCAAGGAATCGCAGCCGCGCGCCAAGGTCATGCGGTGGATCGAGGGCACGCTGGCGCAGGTGGCCGACCCGCACCTGATCAGCATGACCCGTGCGGCGGCCGGCCAGATGGCGGCCGGCACCACTTGGCGCGCGGCCGATCAGGAGATGATGCGGCCGCTTCGCGAGCTGCTCGTCGAACCCATTGCGGCGCTGGGCAGTACCGACGTCGAGCGGGATGTCGAGGCGGTGTTCAGCTGCACCGCCGCAACCATGCGTCGCTACGTGGGTTCGGCCGAGCAGCCCGGTGCCGACGACATCGCCCACGTGGTGCGGTTCTGTTTACGGGGATTGGGGGTCAGTTGATGCGCGCGGTGATCTGTCGTTCCTATGGCACGCCCGAGGACCTGGTGATCGACGACGTGCCCGATCCCGTTGCGGCTCCCGGCCAACTGCTGGTGCGGGTCCGCGCCGCCGCGGTCAACTTTCCCGACGTGTTGTTCATCGCCGGCAAGTATCAGGTCAAAATCCCGCCCCCCTTCATACCCGGCAACGAGATCGCCGGGGAGGTCATCGCCGTCGGCGAGGGTGCGCCGTTCCGTCCGGGGCAGCGTGTTTCCGGTACCACCTTCGGAGCGTTCGCCGAACAGGCGCTGCTCGACGCGAGCCAGGCCGCGCTCATGCCCGACGACGCCGATTTCGCCTCGGCCGCCGCCTTCGGCGTCACCTACCGCACGGCCTATCACGCGCTGCGCTCGACGGCCGCTGTTACGCAGGGCGATTGGGTGGTCGTGCTCGGGGCCGCCGGCGGCGTGGGGCTGGCCGCGGTGGACCTTGGGGTCGCGATGGGGGCTCGGGTGCTGGCGGCCGCGTCGAGCCCGGAGAAGCTCGAGCTGTGCCGGCGCCGCGGGGCCGAGTCGACCGTGGATTACGACCGCGAGGACCTGAAGACCCGCATCCGTGAACTCACCGGGGACAGCGCCCGGGTGGTGCTGGACCCGGTGGGCGGACCGTATTCGGAGCCGGCGCTGCGCGGTCTCGCGCGCGGCGGCACCTTCGTCACGCTGGGCTACGCCGCGGGCTCCATCCCGGCCATTCCGCTCAATCTCATTCTGCTGAAAGACATCTGCGTGCGTGGCATGGAGATCCGGACCTTCATGACCGACCGGCCTGACGACGCCGTGCGCGACCTGGCGGAGTTGGCGCAGATGTTCGCCGCCGGCACGGTGCGGCCGTACATCGGCGCGCGATTCCCGCTCTCGGAGACCGCGGCGGCATTACGGCATGTGGCCGACCGCAAGGTGCTCGGCAAGGTGGTAATCGACGTCGCGTGACGCGGCGTCACGGCGTGACGATGTTGAAATTCGGGTCCGGTTCGTCGAGCACACCCAGCAGGGCCTGCAGCGCGCCCTGATCCCCGGATATCTCCAGGCCCGGTGAGCTGAAATCCCCCGTCGCCACAGCGAGCAGCCGAATCTTGTTGGCTAGCTTGACCGTAACGGTGGCGGTGGCGGGATCGGGCGCCACCTTGCGCCGAACCAGGACCCCGTTGCGCAGGTTAAGTCGATAGTTGACCGCGGCGTCGGCGAAGGCGATGTCGATGGCGATGTCCAGATCCCAGCTGCGCGGTCCGTTGACGCGGATCGCCAGGCCGTCGAAGATCTGCTCCGGCGTCAGTTGGGACAGCAGCGTGGGCGATGCGACCTGGCCCGCGGTGCCGAAGGTCCCGTCGCGCAATTCCGTTGCCCCGCTCAGAAAGAAGTTGCGCCACGTCGCGTTCTCGGCCCCGTAGGCCAGCTGCTCGAGGGTGTCGGCGTAGAGATCCCGTGCGCCGGCGTGTTCGGCGTCGGTGAAGATTGCGTGGTCCAGCAGCGTCGCGGCCCAGCGGAAGTCGCCGGCCTCGAGCGCAACCCGCGCGAGTTCGACCGCACGGTCGATTCCGCCCATCGCCTCGACATACCGCGGCGCGAGCGCTTCGGGCGGATGAGGCCACAGCCGGCCGGGGTTGCCGTCGAACCAGCCCATGTAGCGCTGGTAGATCGCCTTCACGTTGTGGCTCACCGATCCGTAATAGCCGTGTGTGTGCCAGGCCCGCTCGAGAGCCGGTGGCATCTGGAACATTTCGGCGATCTCGACGCCGGTGTGGCCCTGGTTCAGCAAGCGCAGTGTCTGGTCGTGCAAATACGCGTACATGTCGCGCTGCAGTGACAGGAATTCGACGATGCTGTCCCGTCCCCAGGTCGGCCAATGATGCGAAGCGAAGACCACGTCGGCACGCTCGGCGAACGTGTCGATCGCTTCGGTGAGATAACCGGACCACGCGTGCGGATCGCGCACCAGCGCGCCCCGCAGGGTCAGCAGGTTGTGCAGGTTGTGCGTCGCATTCTCGGCCATGCACAACGCGCGGAAACGGGGGAAATAGAAATGCATTTCGGCGGGCGCCTCGGTGCCGGGCGCCATCTGGAACTCGATCTCCACGCCGTCGATGGTGTGCCTCTCACCGGTCTCGCGGATGTCGACGGTCGGCACGATCAGGGCCACCTCGCCCGTGGACGTGGCCTGTCCGAGCCCGCAACCCACATGGCCCTGCGGTCCGCGCTCCAGCGACACGCCGTACATGTAGGTCGCGCGTCGCAGCATCGCCGGACCGGCATAGACGTTTTCGGACACCGCGTGCTCGACGAAGCCGTCCGGCGCCAACACCGTCACCGCACCGGAATCCACCTCCGCCTGCGAGGTGACGCCCAGTACGCCGCCGAAATGATCGACGTGGCTATGGGTGTAGATCACCGCCACCACGGGGCGGTCACCGCCTCGTTGGGTGCGGTACAACGCCAGCGCGGCCGCAGCCACCTCGGTGGACACCAAGGGGTCGATGACAATGATGCCGCTGTCGGACTCCACGAAGGTGATATTGGAGATGTCCAGTCCGCGAACCTGATAGATGCCCGGCACCACTTCGTAGAGGCCTTGCTTGGCGGCCAGCGTCGACTGCCGCCAGAGGCCGGGATGAACAGATGTCGGGGCGGCACCACTCAAAAACGAGTAGGCGTCGTTGTCCCACACCACCCGCCCGTCGGCCGCTGTGATCACGCACGGTGACAGGGCGGCGATGAATCCGCGGTCGGCGTCGGCGAAGTCCGTTTGGTCATGCAATGGCAGATCGTGGTCGCGATGGGCCGACTCGATGACTGCGCTGGGAGGCTTGTGGTCCACCGTCGTACCTTGCCATTAAAGCGGCCTAGATCGAGGTGGTTCGGGCGGCTTTTCGCCGTCCAATTAATGAACACAGCAACAATTTCTGCGGGTTCTGGATCCCGACCCAGTTAACCCGCATACTGCCCAGACGGCCCTCAATGCCGAGGACCGCAACTATCGGGCAAAGGAGAACAGGTGAAGCGTCAACTGACGGTCGCGGTTGCTGGAGCGGCGATTCTTGCCGCGGGTATTTCGGGCTGTTCGAGTAACAAATCAAATGGCGTTTCGACCTCGGTGCCGGGAGGCTCCGTGTCGGCCGGCGGCAACAACTCGTCGAAGGTCATCATCGACGGCAAGGATCAGAACGTTCAAGGCACGACTGTCTGCACCAAGGCTGGCGGCAACATCTCAATCGCGGTCGGTGGGAACCAAACCGGGATCAGTGTCGTGCTCGCCGACGCCAATCCGCTCGCGGTGAAGGCGGTCCAGCTCGGCAACGTCAACGGCGTGACGCTTCAGTACGCGCAAGGTAGTCAGGGCAACGCCTCGGCGACCAAGGACGGCAACACCTACAAGGTCACCGGCACCGCCAGCGGCGTCGACATGGCTAACCCGATGCAACAGGTGAGCAAGCCGTTCGAAATCGACGCGACTTGCTCCTGAGCTAAGAATCGCGGGCGGGCGGTTGCCATCCATTGGGTGGCAACCGCACCGTGAACTCGGTCCGCCCCGGCGCGCTGTCCACATCGATCGTCCCGTTGTGCGCCTTGACAACCGCGGAGACGATCGCCAAACCCAGCCCGGTGCTACCGCCCTTGCGCGAGCGCGAAGAGTCGCCGCGGGCGAACCGCTCGAAGACCTCGGATTGCAGCGCCGCCGGGATGCCGGGCCCGTTGTCGATGACCTGCAGCACGGTGTGCGACGGCTCGGTGCTCAACCGCGTGGTGACGATGGTGCCCGCCCCGGTGTGGACGCGGGCGTTGGCGAGCAGATTGGTCAGCACCTGGTGTAGCCGCGCCGCATCCCCTGTGACGACCACCGGTTCTTCGGGCAGGTCGAGTTCCCACTGATGATCGGGTCCGGCGACGTGTGCGTCGTTGACCGCGTCCACGGCCAACCGCGACAGATCCACCGGTTCGCGTTCCAACGGCCGGCCCGAATCCAGCCGGGCCAGCAGCAGCAGGTCCTCGACGAGGCGCGTCATCCGTTCGGTCTCGGACGCCACCCGGCTCATCGCCTGCGCCACCGCCTCGCGATCGTCGCCCATCCGCTGCGTCAGTTCGGTGTAGCCGCGGATCGCCGCAAGCGGCGTGCGCAGTTCGTGACTGGCATCGGCGACGAACTGGCGAACCCGCGTCTCGCTGGCCTGCCGCGCCGACAGGGCGGCGGCGATGTGGTCAAGCATCTGGTTGAGGGCGGCGCCGAGTTGCCCCACCTCGGTGGACGGATTGGCGTCGGACTCGCGCACGCGCACCGGCAGTTCGACCTCGCCGCGCGCCAGCGGCAAGCCGGCTACCTTGCTCGCGGTCTGCGCGACGCGGCGCAACGGCGCCAGCGCCCGCCGGATGATGATCACCCCGGCCGTGGTGGCGGCGACCAGCGCGATGACCGTCACGATGGCGAAGATGACCAGCATCCGCATCAGGGTGGTGTCGATGTTGGCCATCGACAGGCCGGTGACGATGACGTCGCCGCCATTTCGGCTCGGGGCGGCGACGACCCGGTAGCGGCCCAGCCCGTCCAGGTTCAGCGTCACCGGCTTGCGACGGTCGGCGATCGCGGACAGCTGCTGCTGGGCGGCGGGGCTCAGCTCGGCCCGGTCGCCGCTGCTCGTGGTGTAACCGGCGTCCACCGTGTTGCCGTGGCTGACCACCGCCGCCACCATGCCCGCCGGCTGCCCCGGGGCATCGAGGAACCGCGGACCGGGCCCCGGCCGTGGATAGACGTGCTGATGCCGCCAGCCCGAATGCGGCGGCTCGGGATACATCAGCGCCGAGCGATAGGAGGTGCCGGCCAGCTGTCCGTCGAGCTGTGCCACCAGGTGGTGGAGCAGCGCCAGCTCGGTTGCCGCGGTGATGCCCACACAGACGATGGCCAGGACGACGATCTGTCCGACCAGCAGCCGCAGCCGCAGCGACCAGACTCGCCGCGCGTCAGCGGGCCGGCTTAAGGACATAACCCGCGCCGCGCAGCGTGTGGATCATCGGCTCTCGGCCGTTGTCGATCTTCTTGCGCAGGTAGGAAATGTAGAGCTCGACGATGTTGGATCGGCCGCCGAAGTCGTAACTCCATACCCGGTCCAGGATTTGGGCCTTGCTCAGCACCCGCTTGGAATTGCGCATCATGAAGCGCAGGAGCTCAAACTCGGTGGAAGTCAACGAAATTGGTTCGCCGGCGCGGGTGACCTCGTGGCTGTCCTCGTCGAGCACCAGGTCCCCGACCACCAGCTGTGCGCCGCTGTCCACCGTGGTGACCCCGGTGCGGCGCAACAGCGCCCGCAGCCGCAGCACGACCTCTTCGATGCTGAACGGTTTGGTGACGTAGTCGTCGCCACCGGCGGTCAGCCCGGCGATGCGGTCTTCGACCGCGTCCTTGGCGGTGAGCAGCAGCACCGGCAGCTGCGGGTTCTCCTCGCGCAGTTTGTGCAAGACGTCGAGCCCGCTCATGTCGGGCAGCATCACGTCGAGAACCACCACGTCGGGCCGCTGTGAGCGGGCCGAAGCGATGGCCGACGCGCCGTCGCCGGCGGTGGAGATGTTCCAGCCCTCGTACCGCAGTGCCATTGACACCATGTCGGCCAGGACGGATTCGTCGTCGACGACCAAAACGTTGATCGGGTTGCCGTCCGCACGGCACATGACAACCCGCTCTACCGAGGCTCGGGGCTGCGTCACAAGTTCCAGTATCCGCCGACGGCTGAGCCGCGGCTATGCCAACCCTATGCGTGGCCTGTGAAACAAATCGCGCGACTGCTGAGCAGTCGCGCGATTTGTTCTTCAGTCAAGCCGTTAATACCAATAGCGCCGGCCGGCGACCGGGCGGCCGACCGAGCCCAGGATCCACAGGATCGCGCCGATGACCAGCAACACGATGCCCAGCGTGGTCAGAATCGGTACGTGGAAAAAGTATCCGAGAATAAGCAGGACAATCCCTAAGATAACCATGTCGACTTCCTTTTGAGTGAGCGGTTAGAGGTTGATCGATTGCATTGAACTTGGTTGCGGCAGATGGCAATCCGTGACTTTCGGATTGACACCGAAGTAATTCAAGGGTCCGGCGATCACGGTCACCGCAACCGTGCCCGCCGAGGCGCATGATGTGTTGTCGTTTTTGAAGTAGTCGCGCTGCCACGCCGCGAAGACTCCGATCAGCAACCACACCAACGCAACCGTTCCGATGATCCCGCTGCCACGCATCGTGACCTCCAATGTGGACGAGAAGAAGTTTCTCGTGGACGTGAAGTTACCCATTCGACTTATGTCTAAACATGCAATTGGTTATGCGGCAGTGCTTGTCGGCACGACTCACCGCGTCAGAGGTGATCAGCGAGCCAGGTCGCGGCCCGCTTCTTCGACGCCCGGGACAGCCAGGCGTCCTGGATCAACTCAGCTAATTCGGTTCTGCTGATTTCGCCCAGCCGACTGGCCCGCACCAGGACCGAGGGGTGCCCGTCGAAGTGGTCCGTGGTGAAAAACGGCGATTCGGGATCGGAAACCAGCGCCAACTTGTCGCTCTCCGATTCCACCCAGAGCATGATCACGTCGGCATAGCGTTCGCCGGTGTCCGGATCGGTCGCGTCGGGCCGGGGCGTGCGGAAAAAGACGAACGACTTCCCGCCCACCTGGTAAATGGCGTTGCCCTTGGGTCCCTCCAGGCGCTTAACGTGCGGCATCGCGGCGGCGATCTCGTGCACGTCGCTGAGCCGGGCGCGTCGGGCAGCCATGACGGCGAGCGTACCGGTGGCCGGCGACGGTGGTGAGAAACGTTGCCCCTAAGGGGATTTGATCTCCCTCGCCGTTCGCTGCGCGGACACGTAGAGGGTGGGCGGCATGGAGTCCTCCGCCCCCTGCGGCACGCTGCGGTCATACCGCGCCATCAACTCCGCGAACGACGCCGTCGTGACATCCCAGCCGCGCTCGCGCAGCCAGGCGTCCACCGGCGTGCGCTCCTCGGCGTACCAGAGGTCGTCGAAGTCCGTGATCTCGGCGTTGACCAGCTCGGCGGCCGCCGCCCGCATCCGTCGCATGTCGTCACGCTGCCGCTGCACCCGGCCGGGGTCGGTGAACCCGGAGTCGGGCACGTTGGAGGCGAGCCAACTGCCCGCGACGCTCAGCGAGTCGATCCGCTCGAACAGCAGGTCCTGGGCCTGCGCCGGCAGGTAGCGAACCAGTCCCTCGGCCGACCAGACGGCGGGCTTCGAGGCGTCAAATCCCGCCTCCTGCAGCGCTTTCGGCCAATCCTGACGTAGGTCTATCGCAACGTTGACCAGCCGCGCCTTCGGTTCCGCGCCGTGCTCGCGCAGTGTCTCGGACTTGAATTCCAGCACCTTGGGCTGGTCGAGCTCGTAGACGACCGTGCCGTCGGGCCACGGCAGCCGCCAACTGCGCGCGTCCAGGCCGGCCGCCAGGATCACCACCTGCCGAACGCCGGCCTCGGCGGCGCCGAGGAAGAACTCGTCGAAGAACGCCGTCCGGGTGGCCATGAAGTCGACCATCAGTTGCAGCCGGTCGCGCAGATCCGGCTCGATGTCGCCGGCCTTGGCCAGCAGCGCGGGATCGGCGTAGATGCTCCACATCCCCTCGCCCGCGGCGTCGACGAACACCCGCGCGAACGGATCGCTGATCAGCGGGTTCTCGCTCTCGGTCTCGGCCGCGCGAGCCGCGGCGACACCCAGCGCGGTGGCGCCCACGCTTTGAGTGATCTCCCAGGAATCATCGTCGGTCCGCGGCATGGCCAGTTCCCTTCCCCAGAAAGTAAGTTACGCACACTATTCTTCCAGTCACCGCCGCCCGAGGCCGCCCGTCGCCGCTGTCCTAGTCTTTTTCCCAGACGGTCCACAGGTTGCAAAGGGAGTGCCATGACGCCCATCCCGTCGCGCACGCCGCAGGAGGTGTTCGCCCACCACGGCGCCGCACTGGCCGCGGGCGACCTCGACGAGATCGTTGCGGACTACGCCGAGGATTCCGTGGTGATCAGCCCCGCCGGCATCGCCCGCGGCAAGCACGCCATCCGTCAGGTGTTCCAGAAGCTGCTCGCCGACCTGCCGAACGCCCAGTGGGACTTGAGAACTCAGCTTGTCGACGAAGACGTGCTGTTCCTGGTGTGGACGGCTGATTCGGCCGTCAACCGGGTCGACGACGGCGTGGACACCTTCGTGTTCCGTGACGGCATGATCCGAGCGCAAACCGTCCGATACACGCCGCACCCGAAGGGCTGACGAGTGGAACCCGTGAATCTGGAAGCCGTAGCGCAGTGGATGTCCGGGCAGGGGCTCGGTGAGGGGCCCTTGCAGAACGTTTCCAACGTCACCGGCGGCACCCAGAACGTGATGCTGCGATTCACCAGGGCCGGCCGGCAATACGTGCTGCGGCGCGGGCCACGGCACTTGCGCCCGCGCAGCAACAGCGTGATCCTGCGGGAGACGAAAGTCCTTGCCGCACTTGCCGGTTCCGATGTCCCGCATCCGCACCTGATCGCCGCCTGCGAGGACCCGAGCGTGCTGGGCGACGCCGTCTTCTACCTGATGGACCCGGTCGACGGCTTCAACGCGGGCGAGGGCCTGCCGCCGCTGCACGCCGGCGACGCCAAGGTGCGCCACGGGATGGGCCTGTCGATGGCCGACGCGCTGGCCAAGCTGGGCGCCGTCGACCACGTCGCGGTGGGGCTGGCCGACTTCGGCAAGCCGGAGGGTTTCCTGGAACGCCAGGTGCCACGCTGGCTTTCGGAGCTGGAGTCCTACAACGAGTACGAGGGCTACCCCGGGCCCGACATCCCGGGCATCGAGGAGGTGTCCACCTGGCTGGAACGGCATCGGCCGGCCAATTGGACCCCGGGCATCATGCACGGCGACTACCACGCCGCCAACGTGATGTTCTCGCGGACCGGGCCCGAGGTGGTCGCGATCGTCGACTGGGAGATGTCCACGATCGGGGATCCGCTGCTGGACCTGGGCTGGCTGCTGGCCACCTGGCGCCAGCCCGACGGTTCCAGCGTGTTCAGTCATGCCCTGGGCGGCCAGGACGGGCTGGCCGGCACCGATGAGCTCTTCGAGCGCTACGCCGCCAACACCGCCCGCGACCTGTCCCATATCACCTGGTACACCGTGCTGGCCTGCTTCAAGCTCGGGATCGTGATCGAGGGGACGCTGGCCCGGGCGTGCGCCGGACAGGCGGAGAAGGAGGTCGGCGACCAGTTGCACGCGGCCACGGTGCATCTGTTCGAGCGGGCGCTGGGCCTCATCTCCAGCGAGACCTGACCTACTAACATCTCGTCTCGTGCCGCCTTATCCCGAGGAACCGGATTTCTACTCCGAGCCCACCGCGGCCGCGCGGTACGGCGGATCCTACGAGCCCGAGGCCCCACCGCCCGAGCCGCCGACGCCCTGGTACCGCCGTCCGGCGGCGCTGGTCGCGGCCGGCGCCCTCGGGGTGATCCTGCTGGCCGCGGTGGTGTTCGCGGTGGTCAAGCTCACCAGCGGCTCGCCGGCGCCCAGCCCCGCGACCACCACGACGGCCGTCCCGTCCACCACCACGCCGGTGACCACCACGACGCACGCCCCGCGGCACCACGGCGGCGGTGGCGGCGCCCCCACCGAGACGGTGACCGAGACCGCGCCGCCGCCGAGCACCGACACTCCCACGACCACGGAGCCACCGAGCACGGTCACTGTTTCGCCGAGCACCGAAACCAGCACCGTCACGCAGACCGTGACACAACCGCCCCGACGGGGACCGTTCCAGCCGTTCCAGCCCCGCCCGTAGCGAGGCGACGTGCACGCAAGCGGCGGCGTGGTCCGCCCGGCGGCTGCGGCGGATGCGGCTGCGTGCCTTGCCATTTACCGGCCGTACGTCGAGCACACGGTCATCAGTTGGGAGATCGACGTCCCGACCGAAAACGAGATGGCCGCGCGCATCGCCGCCGCGCAGGCCGGCCACGAATGGCTTGTCCTGGAACGCGATCGGCGGGTGATCGGCTTCGCCTACGGGCACGCGTTCAATCGCCTTGCCACGTACCGGTGGTCGACCGAGACCGGGATCTACCTAGAGGCCGGCCATCGCCGAACCGGCGGGGGCCGCGCGCTCTACACCGAGCTGTTGCGCAGGCTCACCGAGCGGGGCTACCGGCAGGCGTTCGCCGGCATCACCCAACCCAACGGGGCCAGCACCGGCTTCCACCGCGCGTTCGGGTTCGTCGACGCGGGGCTGTACCGCCGCGTCGAATGGAAGCACGGCGGCTGGCACGACGTCGCGTGGATGCAGCTGGACTTGAGGCCCGGCGCCGCGCCGGATGCGCCACCCGGCCCGATCGTCTCGCCGGGCGGGGCGCGCGAGTCGGGGGCCTAGCCGCCGGCGCCGCCACCGCCCAGGAAGCCACCCGCGCCGCCGCCACCGACGAAACCACCGGCACCGCCGCCACCCAGGAAACCGCCGCCCGCGCCACCACCGATTTGCTCAATGCTGATTGTCATGGGCGGAAGGTATCGACGGAAAACCGCGCCGACAAGAAACTGGGTCTGAACGATTCGAATCATTTCGGGTTGCCCGACCCTGAGCTAGTGTGCGCGCCCGAAGGGATTCGAACCCCTAACCTTCTGATCCGTAGTCAGATGCTCTATCCGTTGAGCTACGGGCGCCTGTTCTTCAGTTGTCGTTCCGTGTTGCCGCTAAAGGATCTAGCGGAGGCGAGAGGATTTGAACCTCCGGTCCCCTTTGAGGGGGACAACTCATTAGCAGTGAGCCCCATTCGGCCGCTCTGGCACGCCTCCCTTGGACTTTCTGAGGGTACCGACCCCTTTCCGGTCTCGCGGAACCGGCCATACTGTACACAGCTGACACGTAAACTGTCGAAGTGACTGCCCGCCTGCGCAACGAACTGGCCGGACTGCCAGTGTATGTGCCCGGCAAGAACGTGCCGGGCTCGATCAAACTGGCCAGCAACGAGACCGTGCACGGGCCGCTGCCCAGCGTGCACGCGGCCATCGAGCGCGCGGTAGCCGTCGTCAACCGCTATCCCGACAACGCCAGCGTCGACCTCAAGGCCGCGCTGGCCATGCACCTGGGTTCCGACGTCGCGCCCGAGCACATCGCGGTCGGCAGCGGTTCGGTCACGCTGTGCCAGCAGCTGGTTCAGATCACCGCGGCCGCCGGCGACGAGGTGATGATCGGCTGGCGCAGCTTCGAGTGCTACCTGCCCATCATTCAGGTGTCCGGGGCCGCCACCGTCAAGGTGCCGCTGACCGACCACACGCACGACCTCGACGCGATGCTCGCCGCGGTCACCGACCGCACCCGGCTGATCTTCGTGTGCAACCCCAACAACCCGACGTCCACCGTCGTCGACCCGGACGCCCTGACGCGCTTCGTCGAGGCCGTGCCGCCGCACGTCCTGGTCGCCATCGACGAGGCCTATTCCGAATACATCCGCGACGGCCTGCTGCCCAACAGCCTGGAGCTGGCCCTGACCCACAGCAACGTCGTTGTGCTGCGGACCTTTTCGAAGGCCTACGGGTTGGCGGGCCTGCGGGTCGGCTACGCGGTTGCCCACCCGGACCTGATCACCGCGCTGGACAAGGTCGTCATGCCGTTCGCGGTGACCAACGTCGCGCAGGCGGCCGCCATCGCGTCGCTCGAGGCCTCCGATGAGCTGATGGCCCGCACCGATGCGCTGGTCCTCGAGCGCGCCCGGGTCAGCGCGGGACTGCGCGAGGCCGGGTTCGAGCTACCCCGGTCGCAGGCCAACTTCGTCTGGCTACCGCTGGGCGAGCGCACCACCGACTTCACCGAGCAGGCCGCAGAGGCGCGCCTGGTGGTGCGGCCGTTTGCTGACGAGGGTGTGCGTGTCACCATTGGGGCGCCGGAGGAAAATGACGCCCTGCTGCATTTTGCCCGCGATTGGATTGCCCGCACCGAATCGTAAGGAGTCGCCCGTGGACCTCGCGCGGAAGAAGTTCACCGAGTTCAAAGAGCGCAGCGGCGACATCGCGGATTCCGAGCTCGACGACTTCTGGGCCGAACTGGCACCCGCGACCATCGAGGGGATGCTCGGCGAATGGAAGGGCGGCGAATTCCAGACCGGCCACAAGATGAACGGCCAGTTGGAAAAGGCCGGCTGGTACGGCAAGACCTTCAAGTCCGCCCGCGACGTGCAGCCGCTGGTCTGCCTGGACGCCGACGGCAACAAGTTCTCCAACGTCGAGCTGGGCAAGGGCGAGGCCAGCCTGTGGCTAGAGGACTTCCGCGGAGAGGTCACCGCCACCATGGTTTACGACGGCCAGCCGGTGCACGACCACTTCAAGAAGATCGACGACGACGCCGTGCTGGGCATCATGAACGGCAAGGGCGTGCGGGATAACGGCAAGTACTACTACTTCTACCTGGAACGCGAGTAGGTCTGGGTTCTCGGCTGTGCCTTCGTGCCGCCGAGTGTTGAATTGACGGCGTTGAGCGTGCATCCAGGGCGGCGCACGCCGTGCGAACCCGCCGTGGCTTCACACTCGATGCCCAGACTTCACACTCGACAGCACTAGCGGGATATACAGCCCGAATCAGCCCACTGGGTTGCGGCCCGTGAACGCGACCAACTGTTCGAGCGCGCCGGCGTCCTCGGGGACGTCGACCGGGTCGTCGAATCCGGCCTGACCGCGTAGCTCCGGCCTGATGATCTGCCGCGCCAGGCCCAGCACGTATTCGGACAACGGCTCGGGCGCGTTGACGTCGTGGCCCACCGCGGCGGCGTAATCCCAAGCGTGGACCAGGAATTCGATCGACAGGATGCCGCACGCGCTTTTCGCGGGGATCTCGCCCTTGCCGAACGGCACCGACCCGTCCAGGCCGTGGCGGTGCCAGGCGTCCAGCGTGGGCCGGGCCGCGGCGATCACCTGGCGCTCCACCGAATCGCCTTCCTCGCGCTCCGGGATCTGGGCGCCGACCATGCCGCCCAGCGCCGAGATCGAGTTCAGCAGATGCCCGGTCAGCGCTGAGACGTCGAATTCCGTGCAGGGCGTCCGTCGGGACAGGTCGCCGGCGGCGATGGTGTGGACCACCCGCTGCAGCACCCCCAGCGTGTCCTCGGCGCTGTGCAGCTCGTCGGTGGGCGGGGAATGCGGTCCGGGTCGCAAGTCGGGAGCCATATTCGCCACGCTACGGTCTCGATATGGCGCAAGCATACGAATCCGTCACCGTCGAGACGAAAGACCACGTCGCCCAGGTGACGCTGATCGGGCCGGGCAAGGGCAATGCGATGGGACCGGCCTTCTGGTCGGAGCTGCCCGAACTGTTCGCCGCGCTGGACGCCGACCCCGAGGTGCGGGCCATCGTGCTGGCCGGCTCGGGCCGCAACTTCAGCTACGGCCTGGACGTGCCGGCGATGGGCGGCTCGTTCACCCCGCTGCTGTCCGGCGACGCGCTGGCCGGCCCCCGCGCGGTGTTCCACCGCGAGGTCAAGCGCATGCAGGGCGCCATCACCGCTGTCGCCGATTGCCGCACCCCCACAATCGCCGCGGTGCACGGCTGGTGCATCGGCGGCGGCGTCGACCTGATCTCGGCGGTGGACATCCGCTACGCCAGCGCCGACGCCAAATTCTCGGTGCGCGAGGTCAAGCTGGCCATCGTCGCGGACGTCGGCAGCCTGGCCCGCCTACCGCTGATCCTGAACGACGGACACCTGCGCGAGCTGGCGCTCACCGGCAAGGACATCGATGCGGCCCGCGCCGAGAAGATCGGTCTGGTCAACGACGTGTACGCCGACGCCGACGCCACCCTGGCGGCCGCGCACGCCACCGCCGCGGAGATCGCGGCCAATCCCCCGCTGACCGTGCACGGCATCAAGGACGTGCTCGACCAGCAGCGCACCGCGGCCGTCTCAGAGAGCCTGCGGTACGTGGCCGCCTGGAACGCGGCATTCCTGCCGTCGAAGGACCTGACCGAGGGCATCTCGGCGACGTTCGAAAAGCGCCCGCCGCAGTTCACCGGCGAGTAGTCCCGCACCACGTACCCTCGCTGGGGTGAACCAGCCGCGTTCAGCGCCTCCCGACGGCAGGATCCGCCTCCCGGCCGACCTGGGCTCCGTGACGACGATCGGCGCCGAGGACCACTCCGAAATCGACAGCGCCGCCATCGACAGGATCTGGCAGGCCGCCCGGCATTGGTACCGGGCCGGCTTTCACCCCGCCATCCAGCTGTGCATCCGCCGGCACGGCCGTGTCGTGCTGAACCGGGCGATCGGCCACGGGTGGGGCAATGCCCCGAGCGATCCGCCCGACGCGGAGAAGATCACCGTCACCCCCGACACACCGTTTTGTGTGTACTCGGCCGCCAAGGGCATGGCGGCGACCGTGGTGCACATGCTCGTCGAGCGCGGCGTGTTCTCGCTCGACGACCGGGTGTGCGAATACATCCCGACGTTCACCAGCCACGGCAAGCACCGGATCACCATCCGGCACGTGATGACGCACAGCGCCGGACTGCCCTTTCCCACCGGGCCCCGACCCGACGTCACCCGCGCCGACGACCACAAGTACGCGCAGCAGAAGCTAAGCGAGCTGCGGCCCCTCTACCGTCCCGGACTGATGCACATGTACCACGCGCTGACCTGGGGTCCGCTGGTGCGCGAGATCGTCTACGCGGCCACGGGCAAGGAGATTCGCGAGATCTTGGCCACCGAGATCCTCGACCCACTCGGCTTCCGCTGGACCAACTTCGGCGTCGCCAAACAGGACGTCGCGTTGGTCGCGCCGAGCCACGCCACCGGGCGCACGCTCCCGCCGGTGGTCGCCCAGATCTTCCGCAAGGCGATCGGCGGAACCGTGCACGAGATGATCCCGTACACGAATTCGCCGATGTTCTTGACCACCATCATTCCGTCGTCCAACACGGTGTCGACCGCGCAGGAGATGTCGCGGTTCGCCGAGATATGGCGCCGCGGAGGCGAACTCGACGGCGTGCGGGTGATCAGCCCGGAGACCATGTACGGCGCGGTGACCGAATGCCGAAGACTACGACCGGATTTCGCGGTCGGGCTGCGGCCGGCCCGGTGGGGTACCGGCTACATCCTCGGCACCAACCGGTGGGGCCCGTTCGGGCGTAACGCACCGAATGCGTTCGGCAACCTGGGCCTGGTCAACATCGCGATCTGGGCCGACCCCGCGCGCGGCCTGTCGGCCGGCGTGGTGAGCAGCGGCAAACCCGGGCGCGATCCCGAGGCCCGCCGGTACACAGCCCTGCTGGACACGATCACCGCCGAAATCCCATCCGGTTGACGACGACGGCAGTGGGAACACTGCCTTCATGGCTACCTATCGAGTGCTCGACCCGAAGGGCGAGGTCGTCGCGACCAAAGACATCGAAAGCGCCGACGACGCACACGCGTGGTTCGTCGACCAGAAGGCCGACAACAGCGAGCTCGGCTGGCGGATGGAAGTCGAACACGACGGCGAGTGGCATTTCTTCGACGACAGCGAGGGCGACCGAAGCTAGGTGTTTGTCCCCCGGCTCGCGGGGCAACCAACAAGGCATGGACTCGCAACGCTTCCGCAAGCTGCTGGACGCACCGGGGCCGTTCGCTTCGGTGTACTTCGATGACTCACACGACACCCATGACGCCGAGGCGCAACTCGAGCTCAAGTGGCGGGCAATCAAAGAAGAACTGGAACGTTCGCACGCCGCCGCTACGGTCGTCGACCAGATCGAGGACGCGATCAAAAACCTGCGGCCGCCGATCGGCCGCAGCGGGCGGGCGGTGATCGCCAGCGCCGACGGCGTGGTGATCAACGAACATCTGGCCCGCCCCGCCGCGACCGACGTCGTCCGCGTGTCCGAATTGCCTTATCTGGTGCCGATTCTCGAGCAGAGCTTCGATCATCCCGATTATGTGCTGGCGGTCGTCGACCACAGCGGTGCCGACATCACCACTCACATCGGCGGAACGCTGCGCGACGAGACCGTGGACGGCGGTGGTCATCCCGTGCACAAAGCCGCCGGTGCGGAAACCGCGGGCTACGGCGACCCCCAATTGCGCACCGAAGAGGCCGCACGCAAGAACCTGCGCGCCGTCGCCGACCGCGTCGCCGAACTGGCCGACGACAAGGCCATCGAGGTGATCTTTGTGGTGGGCGAGGTGCGCTCGCGGTCCGATCTGCTGGCCGAGTTGCCGGAACGGCTACACGAGCGCACGGTGACACTCGAGGTCGGAGCCCGGCACAGCGGGCACGACTTCGGCGAGATCGAGCAGGCCATCGAAGCCGAGTTCGTCAAGCGCCAGCTGCGCACCATCGACGATGCCGCCCAGCGCTTTACCGCCGAGATCGGGCGGCAGTCGGGGCTGGCGGCCGAGGGCTTGGGTCCGGTCTGCTCGGCGCTGCGTCAGGGCGCCGTGGAAACGCTGATCATCGGTGACATCGGCGACGCGACCGTCGTCGCCGACGAAGGCCTGACGACGCTCGCCCCCAACGAGAACGTGCTGTCCGAGCAGGGCGCCGCCCCTGCCAAGACGCTGCGGGCCGACGAAGCGCTGCCGTTCTCGGCGATCTCGGTGGGCGCCGCACTGGTGCGCACCGACGAGCGGATCTCCCCGGCCGACGGGGTGGGCGCCGTGCTGCGCTACGCACCCACGCTGCACCAGAGCGTTGAGTGATCGCGAGCGGTGGCGGAGGGATTTGAACCCCCGGACGGTGTTAGCCGTCTCTCGCTTTCAAGGCGAGTGCATTAGGCCGCTCTGCCACGCCACCGCTGATCAGGGTAGCGGGACTCGGTAGCGTGGCCACCATGCGCGCCATCGTCGCCGAATCTTCCGATCAGCTCTCCTGGCAGGAGGTGCCCGACGTTTCCGCCGGACCCGGTGAGGTCTTGATCAAGGTCACCGCCGCCGGAGTGAACCGGGCCGACCTGCTGCAGGCGGCCGGCAAGTACCCGCCCCCGCCGGGAGCGAGCGAGATCATCGGCATGGAAGTGTCGGGCGTGATCAGCGAAGTCGGCGCCGACGTGGCGGAATGGTCTGTCGGACAAGAGGTGTGCGCGCTGCTCGCCGGAGGCGGTTACGCCGAGTACGTCGCCGTCCCGGCCGGCCAGCTGCTGCCCATTCCCGATGGCGTCGATCTGGTCGACGCGGCCGGGCTGCCCGAGGTGGCCGGCACGGTGTGGTCGAACCTGGTGCTGACCGCCCACCTGAGCAGGGGCCAGCTGCTGCTGACGCACGGCGGGGCCAGCGGCATCGGAACGCACGCGATCCAGGTCGCCCGGGCGCTGGGCGCGCGGGTGGCCGTCACCGCCGGATCGCAGGAAAAGCTGCAGACCTGCCGCGACCTGGGCGCCGAGATCACCATCAACTACCGCGACGAAGACTTCGTCGCCCGGCTGCAGGAGCACGGCGGCGCCGACGTGATCTTCGACATCATGGGCGCGTCATACCTGGACCGCAACATCGACGCCCTGGCCACCGACGGGCAGCTCGTCATCATCGGCATGCAGGGCGGCATCAAGGGCGAGCTCAACATCGGCAAGCTGCTCGCCAAGCGGGCGCACGTCATCGGCACCACGCTGCGCGGGCGGCCGGTGAGCGGGCCGAACAGCAAGAGCGAGATCGTTGCGGCCGTGACGGCCAAGGTGTGGCCGATGATCGCCGACGGCCGGGTCCGCCCGATCATCGGCGAGCGGATGCCCATCGAGCAGGCCGGCGCCGCGCACCGGAAGCTCGCCGACGGAGAGGTGCACGGCAAGGTCGTGCTGACCGTCTAAAAGCGGACCGGGCTCAACCCAGCGAGGCCAGCGCGCGGACCAACTGGTCGACTTCGGCCGTCGTCGAGTAGTGCGCCAAGCCGACGGTGACCGCGCCGCCAATGTCGTTGACGCCCAATACGTCCAGCGCGCGGGAACTTTCGTTGGTGACGGCCAGAATTCCATTGTCCGCCAACCGCTGCACGACGCGTTCGGCGGGCACGCCGTTCAACGCGAAACTGACCACCGGGATGCGCACCTCTGGACGGCCGATCACCATCACCAACGGCAGCGAGCGCAACGACACCATCAGGTAGTCGTAGATCCGGTTCAGGTACGCCGTGGCGGATTGCATCGACACCGCCAGGCGTTCCCGCCGGCTGCCGCGGGCGGATTCGTCGAGCGAGGCCAGGTACTCGATGCTGGCCACCACCCCAGCCAGCAGACCGAACTGGTGCGCGCCGATCTCGAGGCGCGCCGGCCCGGTCGCCTTGGGATCCGGCGAGATGGAACTGAACGAGTTGAGCAGCGCCGGATCGCGGAACACCATGGCCCCGATCGGCGGACCGCCCCACGCCGCGGCGTTCACCGCCACCACGTCGGCGTCGGTCTCCTTCACGTCGAGCAACCGGTAGGGCGCCGCGGCGGAATGGTCGACCACCACCAGGCCGCCGACGTCGTGCACCAACTTGGTCATCGCCCGCAGGTCAGTGACCGTGCCCAGCGTCGCGGAGGCCGAGGCGACGGCGACCAGCCGGGTCGACTTGCCGATCAGGCCCTCCCACTGCCACGTCGGCAGCTCACCGGTCTCGATGTCGATCTCGGCCCACTTGACCTTGGCGCCGTAGCGGTGCGCCGCGCGCAGCCACGGGGCGATGTTCGCCTCATCGTCCAGGCGGCTGACGATGACCTCGTAGCCCAGGCCGGCCCGCGACGACGACGCCTCGGCCAGCGCCGAGAGCAGGATCGCCCGATCGGCGCCCAGCACGACGCCTGCGGGTTCGACGTTGAACAGATCGGCCACCGCCGCCCGCGCAGCCTCGAGAACGGCGGCACTGCGCTGCGCCGACGGATGCGCGCCCACGGTGGTGGGACCGGACCGGCGGAAGGCGGTCGACACGGTGGTCGCGACGGAATCGGGAACCAGCATCCCGCCCGGGGCGTCGAAGTGCACCCACCCGTCACCCAGCGACGGATGCAGTCCGCGCACCCGGGCGACGTCGTATGCCATGTGGGCCACCTTAGAGCTTCCGCTTTTTTGCGAAACTGTGACGGTAGCGGGTGCCACAGACGTTCCGGCCAGTCGGTGGCCTCCCGAGCCAGGGCACCCGGCCAGCCATACTAGTCGAGTGGGGCTCTGGTTCGGAACGCTCATTGCATTGTTCTTGCTGATAGCGCCCGGGGCGATCATCGCACGTATCAGTCAGTTGTCGTGGCCGGTCGCTGTCGCGGTCGGCCCGGCGCTGACCTACGGCGTGGTCGCACTTGCCATTATTCCGTTTGGTGCCATCGGAATTCCGTGGAACGGGTGGACGGCGCTGGCGGCGCTGGTCGTGGTGTGCCTGCTGATGACCGGTTTAGCGCTGCTGCTCGCCCGCTACCGCGACCGCGACGCCGAGGCCCGCGGGGTCAGCCGGTGGCCGGCCATCACGGTGGGGGCCGGAGTGGCGCTGGGGGGCCTGCTCGTCATGTGGGCCGCCTACCGAGGGCTGGCCGCCCATTGGCAGACCATCCCGAGCACCTGGGACGCCGTCTGGCACGCCAACGAGGTGCGGTTCATCCTGGACACCGGCCAGGCGTCGTCGACGCACATGGGCGAGCTGCGCAACGTCGAGACCCATAAGACGCTGTACTACCCGTCGGTGTTCCACGCGCTGATCGCGGTGTTCTGCCAGCTGACCGGGGCGGCGCCCACGACCGGCTACACGCTGAGCTCAGTTGCCGCATCGGTGTGGCTGTTCCCCACCAGCGCGGCGATGCTGACCTGGCATCTGCTGCGGTCGCGCACCACCGAGTGGCGCTGCGCCGGGGCGGCGGCCACCGCGGCCGCGCTGTCCGCGTCGTTCACCGCGATCCCCTACGTCGAATTCGGCGTCGCCGCGATGCCCAACCTGGCCGCCTACGGGGTCGCGGTGCCCGCGTTCGTCCTGATCGCCTCCACGCTGCGACACCGCGACCGCATCCCGGCGGCCGTGCTGGCCTGGGTGGGAGTCATGTCCGTGCACATCACCGGCGGCGTGATCGTGTTGTTGTTCCTGGTGGCCTGGTGGGTGATCGATGCGCTGTGGCATCCGGTGCGCGGCAGGGTGGCCGATTTCGTCGCGCTGGCCTGCGTCGCGGTGCTGACCGGATTGATCCTGCTGCCGCAGTTCATCAGCGTCCAGGGACAGGAAGACATCATCGCGGGGCATTCCTTTCTGACCCACCTCAGCAAAAAGCGGGGATTGTTCGACGCGGTCTTCCAGCACTCCCGGCACCTCAACGACTTCCCGTACCAGTACGGGCTCATGGCGCTCGCGATCATCGGCGGCCTGCTCTTCGCCTACAAGAGGATCTGGTGGCCGCTGGCGGTCTGGCTGCTGCTCGTGGTGGTCGACGTCGACGCGGGAACGCCGCTCGGCGGTCCGGTCGGTGCGGTGGCCGGGATGTTCGGCGAGTTCTTCTACAAAGATCCGCGCCGGATCTCGGCGGCCATCACCCTGCTGCTGGAGCCGATGGCCGGCGTCGCGCTGTTCACGATCGTCGTCGGCGTCGTCGGCGTCGCGAAACGAGTGGCCGCCCGGGTCAGACCGTCCCTGGCAAGCGATCGGCGCCTCGGCCCGGCCCCGCTGTGGATCGCGGCCACCGCGGCGCTGCTGGTGGCGGCCACCGTGCTCACCGGCCGCCACTACCTCTATCGGCACATCGTGTTGTTCGGCGACAAGTACGACTCGGTGATGATCGACCAGCGCGATCTGATGGCGATGGCCTATCTGGCCAAGCTGCCCGGCGCGCACGAGACGCTGATCGGCAACGCCAACACGGACGGCACGGCCTGGATGTACGCCGTCGCCGACCTGCATCCGCTGTGGACCCACTACGACTACCCGCAACAGATGGGGCCGGGTCCCAACCGGTACATTTTCTGGACCTCGGCCCGCAAAGGCGATTCCGATCCGCGGGTCCTCGAGGCGATCAAAGCGCTCAATGTTCGGTACATCTACACGAGCACGCCGACTGTCCGGGGGTTCGCCGTACCCGAAGGACTAGTGTCACTGGATAAGTCGAAGTCGTGGGCGCTGATCTACGACAATGGCGGTGCCCGAATTTATGAATGGCGCGGAACCGGCGCGACGCCCCACTCATAGTCCCAAAGGATGGTGTGAAGAGTTGAGTACCCGCAACGATGACGACGGCGTCGAAATCATCGGCGGCGTCGACCCGCGGATGATGGCGCTAGCCGACGACGACGCCGACGAGCGTTCCCTGACCGACCTGGTGGAGCAGCCGGCCAAGGTGATGCGGATCGGGACCATGATCAAGCAACTGCTCGAGGAGGTGCGCGCCGCACCGCTCGACGAGGCCAGCCGTAACCGGCTGCGCGAGATCCACGCGACCAGCATCCGCGAACTGGAGGAGGGCCTGGCGCCGGAGTTGCGCGAGGAGCTGGACCGCCTGACCCTGCCCTTCAACGAGGACGCGGCGCCGTCCGACGCCGAATTGCGGATCGCGCAGGCACAGTTGGTCGGCTGGCTGGAAGGACTGTTCCACGGCATCCAGACCGCGCTGTTCGCCCAGCAGATGGCCGCCCGCGCACAGCTGGAAAAAATGCGCCAGGGCGCGCTGCCGCCGGGCATCGGTAAGCCCGGTGGCGCGCCCGGGCACGGTCAGTACCTGTAAGCGAACTCGAGTAGTTGACGGTGTCGGGTCCTCACATCGAGACGCACAACGCATGGGTGGAATTTCCCATCTTCGATGCGAAGTCGCGTTCGTTGAAGAAGGCCTTCCTGGGCAAGGCCGGCGGCACGATCGGCCGCAACAGCTCCAACGTGGTGGTGGTCGAAGCGCTGCGCGACATCACGATGTCCCTCGAGCTGGGTGACCGGGTGGGGCTGGTGGGCCACAACGGGGCGGGCAAATCGACTCTGCTGCGCCTACTTTCGGGCATCTACGAACCCACCCGGGGGTGGGCGCAGGTCACCGGCCGGGTCGCGCCGGTCTTCGATCTCGGGGTCGGCATGGACCCGGAGATCTCGGGTTACGAGAACATCATCATTCGCGGCCTGTTCCTGGGCCAGACGCGCAAACAGATGCTGGCCAAGGTCGATGAGATCGCCGAGTTCACCGAACTGGGCGACTACCTGTCGATGCCGCTGCGCACCTATTCCACCGGCATGCGTGTCCGGCTGGCGATGGGCGTGGTCACCAGCATCGACCCCGAGATCCTGCTGCTCGACGAGGGCCTCGGGGCGGTGGACGCCGACTTCTTGAAGAAGGCGCAGTCGCGGTTGCAGAGTCTGGTGGAGCGCTCCGGAATCCTGGTGTTCGCCAGCCATTCCAATGAATTCCTGGCCCGGCTGTGCAAGACGGCGATGTGGATCGATCACGGCGTCATCCGCATGTCGGGCGGCATCGAAGACGTGGTGCGCGCGTACGAAGGCGAAGACGCGGCCCGGCACGTCCGCGAGGTGCTGGAAGAGACCGCCGCGGGATGAGTGAGACCGTCTTCGCCGTCGTCGTCACCCACCGGCGCCCCGACGAGCTGGCCAAGTCGCTCGATGTGCTGAGCACCCAGACCCGGCTGCCCGATCACCTGATCGTGGTGGACAACGATTTTTCCGGCGACGGCAGGGTCGGCGACCTGGTGGCCGGCCAGCCGATCCCCACCACCTACCTGGCGTCACGCCGAAACCTCGGCGGCGCAGGGGGTTTCGCGCTGGGCATGCTGCACGCGCTGGCCCAGGGCGCCGACTGGGTGTGGCTGGCCGACGACGACGGGCGCCCGCAGGATTCGGGCGTGCTGGCCACCCTGCTGGCCTGCGCCGAGAAGTACGGCCTGGCCGAAGTCTCACCGATGGTGTGCAACTCCGACGACCCGGAACGGCTCGCGTTTCCGCTGCGGCGCGGCCTGGTATGGCGCAGGCGCGCAAGCGAATTGCGCACCGAGGCGGGTCAGGACCTGCTGCCCGGGATCGCGTCGCTGTTCAACGGGGCGTTGTTTCGGGCCGCCACCCTGGAAGCGGTCGGCGTCCCGGATCTGCGGCTGTTCATCCGGGGCGACGAGGTCGAGATGCATCGCCGGCTGGTTCGCTCTGGCCTGCCGTTCGGGACCTGTCTGGACACCATCTACCTGCATCCCTGCGGATCCGATGAGTTCCGGCCGATTCTGGGCGGCCGGATGCACACCCAGTATCCCGACAACCCCACCAAGCGGTTCTACACCTACCGCAACCGCGGTTACCTGTTGTCGCAGCCCGGCCTGCGCAAGTTGGTGGTGCAGGAGTGGGTCCGGTTCGGCTGGTTCTTCCTGGTGGCCCGTCGCGACCCGCGCGGCCTGGCCGAATGGATCCGGTTGCGGCGCTTGGGGCGTCGCGAGCGGTTCGGGAAGTACGATGCGGGAGGTTCCCGGTGACGTTCGTCGACGCGGCGGCACAGTCGCGCACCTTCACCCGCGCCCGCGGCGATCTCGTCGACGGCTTTCGCCGCCACGAGCTGTGGCTGCACCTGGGCTGGCAGGACATCAAGCAGCGCTACCGGCGTTCGGTGCTGGGGCCGTTCTGGATCACCATCGCGACCGGTACCACCGCCGTCGCGATGGGCGGCTTGTACTCCAAGCTGTTTCATCTCGAGCTGTCGGTGCATCTGCCGTACGTCACCCTGGGGCTGATCATTTGGAACCTGATCAACGCCGCCATCCTGGAGGGTGCCGACGTCTTCGTCGCCAACGAGGGTCTGATCAAGCAGTTGCCCACGCCGCTGAGCGTGCACGTCTACCGGCTGGTGTGGCGCCAGCTGATCCTGTTCGCGCACAACATCGTCATCTACGTCGTCATCGCGATGATCTTCCCCAAACCCTGGTCGTGGGCCGACCTTTCGGTGCTCCCCGCGCTGGCGCTGATCGTGCTGAACTGCATCTGGGTGTCACTGTGTTTCGGCATCCTCGCCACCCGCTACCGCGACATCGGCCCGCTGCTGTTCTCGATCGTGCAGCTGCTGTTCTTCATGACGCCGATCATCTGGAACGACGACACCCTGCGGCAGCAGGGCGCGGGGCGCTGGTCGAAGATCGTCGAACTCAACCCCCTGCTGCACTACCTCGACATCGTGCGCGCCCCTTTGCTGGGCTCGCATCAGGAACTGCGGCACTGGGCCGTGGTGCTGGTGCTGACCGCCGTCGGCTGGCTGCTGGCCGCCTTCGCGATGCGCCAGTATCGGGCCCGGGTGCCGTACTGGGTGTAGCGGCCGAGGTTATCCACAGCCCGGAATTGCCCGGGGGCGGGACGTCGGCGCGGGCGCTACAGTCGAATGTATGTTCGATGGCCTGGCCGACGCCGAGGTGGTCGACGTCCTGTCGGACGCGGCGCGCTCGCAGAATGCGCAATGCGCGCGCGAGCTGGCGGCCATCGGCGAGTTGTATGCGCGGCGAGCGCCGGCCGATGATGCGGATCGTTTCAATTGGGCCGTCGACGGACACGAAAATGTGGTCGCCGAAGTCGCCGCGGCGTTGCGGATCAGTCGCGGGCGGGCCGCGGGTCGGCTGCGGTACGCGATCGCGCTGCGTGAGCGGTTGCCCCGGGTGGCTGAGGTGTTCGCACGCGGCGACATCGACTTCCGCGTGATGGCGGCACTGGTCTATCGCAGCGAGCTCATCGAAGACGCCGAGCTGATCGCTCGGCTCGACGCCGCGGTTGCCCGGCACGCGCGAGGTTGGCTGCGGCTGTCGGGTCCGAAGCTCGTTGAGCGCATCGACATGTGGGTGGCGCGGGTCGACCCTGCCGGGCTGCGCGTGCCGGGCCAGCGCACCCAGGATCGTTATGTCGAGATCGACACCACCAGCCCGGGGCTGGCCGCGGTGTGGGCGCAACTGGCGGCCACCGACGGGGCGGCGTTGGACCGCAAACTGGACGCCATTGCCGCGACGGTGTGCCGCGAGGACCCCCGTACCAAGGCCCAGCGCCGCGCCGACGCGCTGGGGGCCCTGGCAGCCGGGTCGGACTTGCTGCGCTGCTCCTGCGGCGCTCCGGATTGTCCAGCGGCACAGAGACCGTCGAACACCAGCGTGGTGATCCACGTGTTGGCCGAACGGTCCGCGATCAACGGCGAATCGCACGCTCCCGGGTATGTGTCCGGGTTCGGTCCGTTGCCGGCGGCGTTGCTGCGCGACCTCGCCGGTGTCGCCAAACATAAGCCCTTGGCACTACCGCCGGACCGCGCGGAAGCCGGCTATCGGCCCTCGACGCCCCTGGCCGAATTCATTCGATTCCGGGATCTGACCTGCCGATTCCCGGGTTGCGACGCCCCGGCCGACGGCTGCGACATCGACCATACGGTGCCGTTTCCGCTCGGCCCCACGCATCCGTCCAACCTCAAGTTGCTCTGCCGGTACCACCATCTGCTCAAGACGTTCTGGACGGGCTGGAGCGACAGGCAGCTGCCGGACGGCACCGTGGAGTGGACGTCACCTTCTGGCCAGACCCATGTCACCAAAGCCCTTGGCGGCCTGTACTTTCCGGCGCTGTCGACCCCGACGGGCGTGCTTGCGCCACCCGCCGAACAGCCTTCGCCGACCGGAGATCGCGGAGTCATGATGCCAGTCCGGCAACGAACCCGGGAACAGGACCGCGCCGCCCGGGTGCGCCGGGAGCGCGCCATCAACGAAGCGCGCATCGGTACCCTGGCGGCGCGCGACGCCGATCGCTTGGCGCCCAACAACAACGATCCGCCGCCGTTCTAGGTGGTGGCGGGGGCCTCGTCGTGGTGTCACACTGGAACGCCACCTGAGCAACCGGTCGAAAGGTCCACCGACGTGAGCAAAAAGGTCCCATCGGCAGCGGACGCCGCGCGGAACAACCTCGAAGCGGAGCTGGACCGGCTACGGCAACGGCGCGAGCGCCTCGAGGCCGAGGTCAAGAACGACCGCGGGATGGTGGGCGACCACGGTGACGCGGCCGAGGCGATCCAGCGTGCGGAGGAACTGGTGGTGCTCACCGACCGGATCGCCGAATTGGACCGGCGCCTGCGGGCCGGGCCGTCGGACACCGACGCGTCGGAGACGCTGCCCGGCGGCACCGAGGTGACGCTGCGGTTCGCCGATGGTGAAGTGGTCACGATGCAGGTGATCTCCATCGTCGAGGAGACTCCCGTCGGCGGGGAGGGTGAGACGTTGACCGCGCGCAGTCCGCTGGCCCAGGCCCTGGCCGGCCGCAAACCCGGCGACACGGTCACCTATTCGACGCCGCAGGGCGAGAACCAGGTCGAGTTGATCTCGGTCAAGCTGCCCCGCTGACGCTCGCCGGGAAAAGCCCGGCGGCCCCGTTAGACTCCCCTCGATGGTTGCCCCGCTGCCCGATTCCGCGTCCGAGGACGTGCGCCCGGGCTTGCCCCTGACCACGCAGGTCATCCGGTTCGTCGTCACCGGTGGCCTGGCGGGGATCGTGGACTTCGGGCTCTACCTGCTGCTGTGGAAGGGCCTGGGCGTCCAGGTCGACCTGTCCAAGGCCACCAGCTTCATCGTCGGCACCATCACCGCCTACCTGATCAACCGCCGCTGGACCTTCCAGGCGACTCCCAGTACCGCCCGGTTCGTCGCGGTCATGGTTCTCTACGCCGTCACGTTCGCGGTCCAGGTCGGGCTCAACCACCTGTGCCTGACGTTGCTGCACTACCGGGGGTGGGCGCCGCTGGTCGCATTCGTGATCGCCCAGGGCACCGCGACGGTGATCAACTTTGTGGTGCAGCGGGCCGTAATCTTCCGCATCCGCTGAGCCGCCATCGGCAGGCGGTACCCTCTTTGACGATGTCGAGCACCGATCCAGTGACCAAGCCCGCCCAGTTGATGGGCTTCGGGCGCACCGCGCCGTCGGTGGCCCAGGTGCTCTCCACCCGCGATCCCGAGGTGATCGCGAAGGCCGTGGCCCGGGTGGCCGACTCGGACGACCCCAAGGGCCGGGGCGTGATCGCCCGGGGCCTGGGCCGCTCCTACGGCGACAACGCCCAAAACGGCGGCGGCCTGGTGATCGACATGACCGGGCTCAGCCGCATCCACTCGATCAACGCCGACACCCGGCTGGTCGACGTTGAGGCCGGGGTCAGCCTGGACCAGTTGATGAAGGCCGCGCTGCCGTTCGGGCTCTGGGTCCCGGTGCTGCCGGGAACCCGCCAGGTCACCGTCGGCGGCGCGATCGCCTGCGACATCCACGGCAAGAACCACCACAGCGCGGGCAGCTTCGGTAACCACGTCCGCTCGATGGACCTGCTCATGGCCGACGGCACCGTCCGCACCATCACCCCCGACGGGGAGGACGCTGAGCTGTTCTGGGCGACCGTCGGAGGCAACGGCCTGACCGGGATCGTGCTGCGCGCCACCATCGCCATGACTCCGACGGAGACGGCGTATTTCGTCGCCGACGGCATCGCCACCAAGGACCTCGACGAGACGGTCGCCGTTCACCTCGACGGCAGCGAAGCCAACTACACCTACTCCAGCGCCTGGTTCGACCTGATCAGCCCGCCACCGAAGCTGGGCCGCGCCGCGGTCAGCCGGGGCAGCCTGGCCAAGCTGGACCAGCTACCCAAGAAGCTGGCCAAGAACCCGCTGAAATTCGATGCGCCGCAGCTGTTGACGGTGCCGGACGTGTTTCCCGTCAGCGCGATGAACAAGCTGTCGTTCATGGCGATCGGCGAGGTGTATTACCGGCTGGGCGGCACCTACAGCGGCAAGATCCAGAACCTGTCGCAGTTCTATCACATGCTGGACCTGGTCAGCGGCTGGAATAATGCTTACGGGCCAAGGGGTTTCGCCCAACACCAATTCCTGGTTCCGCCGGACGCTATGGACGAATTCAAGGCCATCATCCGGTGGATCCAGACCAGCGGGCACTACTCGGCGCTCAACGTGTTCAAGCTCTTCGGCCCAGGCAACCGCGCGCCGCTGAGTTTCCCGATGGCCGGCTGGAACGTCGCCATGGACTTCCCCAACAAGCCGGGGATCAACGAGTTCCTCAACGAACTCGACCGGCGCGTCCTGGAATTCGGCGGAAGGGTCTACACCGCTAAGGATTCCCGGGTGAGCGCAGAAACCTTCCACGCCATGTATCCGCGCATCGACGAATGGATCGCGATACGCCGCAAGGCCGACCCCCTGCGGGTGTTCGCCTCCGACATGGCCCGACGTTTGGAGCTGCTGTAAATGGTGCTCGATGCCGTAGGTAATCCGCAGACCATCCTGCTGCTCGGCGGAACCTCCGAGATCGGCCTGGCCATCTGCGAACGCTACCTGCAGAACGCGCATGCGCGAATCATCTTGGCCGCCATGCCCAATGATCCGGCCCGGGACGCCGCCGTGGCCCAGATGAAGGCCGCCGGTGCCCGCTCGGTCGAGCTGATCGACTTCGAGGCCACCGACCCCGACACCCACCCGAAGACGATCGAGGCGGCCTCTAATGCCGGCGGCGCCAACGGAGATATAGACGTCGCGATCGTCGCCTTCGGCATCCTCGGTGACGCCGAGGAGTTGTGGCAGAACCAGCAGAAGGCGGTGCTGGCCGCCGAGATCAACTACACCGCAGCGGTTTCGGTGGGCGTGCTGCTGGGTGAGAAAATGCGCGCCCAGGGCTTCGGGCAGATCATCGCGATGAGCTCGGCCGCCGGTGAGCGGGTGCGGCGGTCCAACTTCGTCTACGGCTCCACCAAGGCCGGGTTGGACGGGTTCTATTTAGGTCTCGGAGAGGCGCTACGTGAGTACGGGGTTCGCGTGCTGGTGATCCGGCCCGGCCAGGTGCGCACCCGGATGAGCGCGCACGTCAAGGAGGCCCCGCTCACCGTCGATAAGGAATACGTCGCCAACCTCGCGGTGACTGCGGCCGCCAAAGGTAAGGAATTGGTTTGGGCACCAGCAGCATTCCGCTATGTGATGATGGTGTTACGACACGTCCCGCGTCCCATCTTCCGCAAGCTTCCCATCTGATCATGCGCAACGCGCTGGCCACCCTCGGCCAGATGGCCTTGGCGGCGCTGGTCGCGGTGGCCGTCGCGGTGGTATCGCTGATCGCCATCTCCCGGGTGCAATGGCCGGCCTTTCCCTCCTCAAATCAACTGCACGCGCTGACCACCGTCGGCCAGGTCGGCTGCCTGGCCGGGCTGGTCGCCGTCGGCTGGGCGTGGCGGCGCTGCAGCCGTCCCCGCGGCCGGTGGTTGACCCGATTGGGTGGGCTGGTGTTCGTGTCGGCGTTCACCGTGGTGACGCTGGGCATGCCGCTGGGGGCGACCAAGCTGTACCTGTTCGGCATCTCCGTCGACCAGCAGTTCCGCACCGAGTACGTGACACGGCTCGCCGACAGCCCCGCCCTGCGCGACATGACCTACCTCGGGCTGCCGCCGTATTACCCACCGGGCTGGTTCTGGATCGGCGGGCGCGCCGCGGCGCTCGGCGGCACACCGGCGTGGGAGATCTTCAAGCCATGGGCCATCACGTCGATCACCATCGCGGTCGCGGTCGCGCTGGTGCTGTGGTGGCGCCTGGTCCGGTTCGAATACGCGCTGATCGTCACCGCCGCGACGGCCGCTGCGACGCTGGCCTACGGCTCGCCCGAGCCGTACTCGGCGATGATCACCGTGTTGTTGCCGCCGATGCTGGTGCTGACCTGGTCGGGCCTGCGCGCCGGCGACCGCCCGGACGCACCGACCGGCGCGGGCCGGGGCGCGGTGATCGGCGCCGGGTTATTTCTCGGCTGGACGGCCACCTGGTACACCCTGCTGTTCGGGTTTACCGCGTTCACGGTCGGACTGATGGCCCTGTGGCTGGCCGGCGTGCGCTGGCGGCGCAACCGGCAGAGCGGCGGCGCCAAGGCCGCCCTCGATCCGCTGCGGCGGTTGGCCGTCATCGCCGGCCTCGCCGTCGTGATCGCCTGCACGACCTGGCTGCCGTTCGTGTTACGGGCGCTGCACAGCCCGATCAGCAACACCGGCAGCGCTCAGCATTACCTGCCGGCCGACGGCGCGGAGTTGACGTTCCCGATGCTGCAGTTCACGCTGCTGGGCGTCGTCTGCCTGATCGGCACCCTGTGGCTGGTGGTGCGGGCCCGTTCGTCGGTGCGGGCGGGCGCCCTGGCCATCGGCGTGCTGGCCATCTACCTGTGGTCGCTGCTGTCGATGCTCACCACGCTGGCGCGCACCACGCTGCTGTCCTTCCGGCTGCAGCCGACCCTGAGCGTGCTGCTGGTCGCCGCCGGGGCGTTCGGTTTCGTCGAACTCACCCAGGCGCTCGCCGCCGTGGGCCGCGAACGCAGCTGGGGCCGCGCCGTCTCCCCGGTGGCCGGCGCGATCGGGCTGGCCGCCGCGATCGCGTTCAGCCAGGACATCCCCGACGTACTGCGGCCCGACCTCACCATCGCCTACACCGACACCGACGGTCACGGCCAACGCGGGGACCGCCGTCCGCCCAGCGCCGAGAAGTTCTACGCCACAATCGATCACGCCATCACCCAGGTGACCGGCAAGCCGCGCGATCAGACCGTCGTGATGACCGCCGACTACAGCTTCCTGTCCTTCTACCCGTACTGGGGATTTCAGGGACTCACCTCGCACTACGCCAACCCGCTCGCGCAGTTCGACCTGCGGGCCGCGCAGATCAACAAGTGGTCCAACCTCAAGACCGCCGACGAGCTGCTCCATGCCCTGGACACCTGCCCCTGGCCCCCGCCCACGGTTTTCCTCATGCGCCGCGGCACGGCGGGCAACTACACGCTGCGGCTGGCCGAGGACGTCTACCCCAACCAGCCCAACGTGCGGCGCTACACCGTCGATCTGCGCGGAGCCCTGTTCGACAGCCCGCATTTCACCGTCCAGAGCGTCGGCCCGTTCGTGCTGGCCATCCGCAAGCCGGGGGCGTAACCGCTGATGAGCACCGACACCTCGCCTCAAACGGGGCCTCAAACGGCCGAAGAACTAGCATCTAGCTCCGTGACCGACACGGGAGCGAATCACCGGGTCGCCCGGCTGGTTGCCTCCGTCGCCGGGCTGCTCGGCGTGCTGCTGGCGATCGCCACCCCGCTGCTTCCGGTCGACCAGACCACCGCCCAATTGAACTGGCCGCAGAACGGCACCTTCGGCAGCGTCGACGCCCCGCTGATCGGCTACGTCGCCACCGATTTGAACATCACCGTCCCGTGCGACGCCGCCGCCGGATTGGCCGGACCCGGCAACGCCGGCAAGACGGTGTTGTTGTCGACGGTGCCCAAGCAGGCACCCAAGGCCGTCGACCGGGGCCTGCTGATCGTGCGCGCCAACAACGACCTGGTGCTGGTGGTGCGCAACGTCCCGGTGGTGACCGCCCCGCTGAGCGAGGTGCTCAGTCCGGCCTGCCAGCGGTTGACCTTCACCGCGCACGCCGAGAAGGTCACCGCCGAATTCGTCGGACTCACGCAGGGACCCAATGCCGAGCATCCCGGCTCGCCGCTGCGCGGCGAGAAAAGCGGCTACGACTTCCGGCCGCAGATCGTCGGGGTCTTCACCGACCTGAGCGGACCGGCGCCGGCGGGCCTGCACTTCTCGGCGACCATCGACACCCGCTACAGCAGCAGCCCCACCCCGCTGAAGATGGCCGCGATGATCCTGGGCCTGGTGCTGACCGCCGCCGCCCTAATCGCGCTGCACATCCTCGACACCGCAGACGGCACCCGGCACCGCCGCTTCCTACCGGCCCGTTGGTGGTCGATCGGCGGGCTGGACGCGCTGGTGATCGGCGTGCTGGTGTGGTGGCATTTCGTCGGCGCCAACACGTCCGACGACGGCTACATCCTGACCATGGCCCGCGTCTCCGAGCACGCCGGCTACATGGCCAACTACTACCGCTGGTTCGGCACGCCCGAAGCGCCGTTCGGCTGGTACTACGACCTGCTGGCGCTGTGGGCCCACGTGAGCACCACCAGCGTCTGGATGCGGTTGCCCACCCTGGTGATGGCGCTGACGTGCTGGTGGGTGATCAGCCGCGAGGTCATGCCCCGGCTGGGTCATGCCGTCAAACAGAACCGGGCCGCGGCCTGGACCGCCGCGGGCATGTTCCTCGCCGTCTGGTTGCCGCTCGACAACGGCCTGCGGCCCGAGCCGATCATCGCCCTGGGCATCCTGCTGACCTGGTGCTCGGTGGAGCGCGCGGTGGCCACCAGCCGGCTGCTGCCGGTGGCGATCGCCTGCATCATCGGCGCGCTGACCCTGTTCTCCGGGCCGACGGGCATCGCCTCGATCGGCGCGCTGCTGGTCGCGATCGGGCCGCTGCGAACCATCCTGCATCGCCGCTCCACGCGCTTCGGTGCGCTGCCGCTGGTAGCCCCGCTGCTGGCCGCTGCCACCGTCACCGCGATCCTGATCTTCCGCGACCAGACCCTGACCGGTGAGATCCAGGCCAGCATGCTCAAGCGGGCCGTCGGCCCCAGCCTGAGTTGGTTCGACGAACACATTCGCTACGAGCGGCTGTTCATGGCCAGCCCGGACGGGTCGGTCGCCCGCCGCTTCGCCGTGCTGGCGCTGGTTCTCGCGCTCGGCGTCACGGTGGCAATGTCGTTGCGCAAGGGCCGGATTCCGGGCACGGCCGCCGGGCCGAGCCGGCGCATCGTCGGCATCACCATCATCTCCTTCGCCGCGATGATGTTCACCCCCACCAAATGGACCCACCACTTCGGGGTGTTCGCCGGGCTGGCCGGACCGCTGGGTGCGCTGGCCGCGGTCGCGGTGACCGCGGTGGCGATGCGGTCGCGGCGCAACCGGACCGTGTACGCCGCGGTGGTGCTGTTCCTGGTGGCGTTGTCGTTCGCCAGCGTCAACGGCTGGTGGTACGTCTCGAATTTCGGTGTGCCCTGGTCGAACGAGTTCCCGGCCTGGCATTACGCCTTCGCCACCGCGCTGCTCGGGTTGACCGCGGCGGTGCTGCTGCTGGCCGCCTGGTTCCACTTCGTCGCGCCGGAGAACGGGCCGCCCAGGACCCGGCTGGGCGTCCGAGTGGCCGGAATCATCCAGTCCCCATTGGCGATTGCCACGTGGGTGCTGGTGGTGTTCGAGGTGGCCTCGCTGACCCTGGCGATGACCGACCAGTATCCGGCGTGGTCGGTCGGTCGCTCCAATCTGCAAGCGCTGACCGGGAAGTCGTGCGGACTGGCCGAGGACGTGCTGGTGGAGCAGGAGCCCAACGCCGGCATGCTGGCGCCGGTGAACGCTTCGGTCGCCGACGCAGTGGGCGCCGGCCTGTCGGAGGGCTTCACGCCCAACGGAATTCCCGCTGACGTGCGCGCCGACCCGGTGATGGAACGGCCGGGTGACCGCAGCTTCGTCAACGACGAGGAGAAGACCGGCAGCAATCAGGCCGGCACCGAGGGCGGCACCACCCCGGCACCGGGCGTCAACGGCTCGTCGGCCCAGTTGCCCTTCAACCTTGACCCCGCCCGCACGCCGGTGCTCGGCAGCTGGCGGTCGGGCATCCAGATTCCCGCGCACCTGCGGTCCAGTTGGTATCGACTGCCGGCGCGCGATAAGGCGGGTCCGCTGCTGGTGGTGAGCGCCGCCGGGCGCTTCGACCCCCGCGAGGTCCAGGTGCAGTGGGCCACCGACGATCAGGCGGCAGGCGGACACCCCGGCGGTTCGTTCCAATTCGCCGACGTGGGTGCGTCGCCGGCCTGGCGCAACCTGCGGTTGCCGCTGTCGGCGATCCCGAGCTCGGCCACCCAGATCCGGCTGGTCGCCGACGACGAAGACCTGGCCCCGCAGCACTGGATCGCGCTCACCCCGCCCAGGATTCCGCAGCTGCGCACGCTGCAGGACGTGGTGGGCTCCGCCGACCCGGTGTTCCTCGACTGGCTCGTCGGGCTCGCCTTCCCCTGCCAGCGACCGTTCGGTCACCAGAACGGCGTCGACGAGACGCCGAGATGGCGCATCCTGCCCGACCGATTCGGCGCCGAGGCGAACTCGCCGGTGATGGACAACAACGGCGGGGGTCCGCTGGGGGTGACCGAGCTGTTGGTCAAGGCGACCACCATGGCCACCTACCTCAGGGACGACTGGTCTCGCGACTGGGGTTCGCTGCAGCGGCTGACGCCCTACTATCCGGACGCGCAGCCCGCCCACCTGCTGCTGGGGACAGCAACCCGCAGCGGCCTGTGGGGCCCGGCACCGCTTCGTAAAACCTAGGCGTACAACACTTTTCGCGAGGGCTTCGCCGCACGGGTGCGACGGCCCGCGCGGGCCGGCCCTTGCCGTCCAGCCATCGGTAAGCCTAGACTTACGGTTCGTGGTCACTTACCAAACGGGTGACGTCTGGCTGGCGCTGGCGGACGGGACGCGGCGGGCCATCGTGGAGCGTCTTGCCCACGGCCCGTCGGCGGTCGGCGAGTTGGCCCGCGACCTGCCGGTCAGCAGGCCGGCGGTGTCCCAGCATCTCAAGGTGCTCAAGTCCGCCGGGCTGGTGCGCGACCGCGCCGCGGGAACCCGTCGCGTGTATCAGCTCGATCCGGCCGGCCTGCAGGCGCTGCGCGCCGATCTCGACCGGTTCTGGACACAGGCGCTGGCCGGCTACGCGCAGACCATCGACGAGATGAACGAGGGAGCAACATGACCAAGCGGATTCCGAACGTCAACCACCACGTCGTCGTCAACGCCCCGATCGAGCGCGCGTTCGCCGTCTTCACCGAACAGTTCGGCGCATTCAAGCCGCGCCAGCACAATCTGTTGGCGGTCCCGATCGCCGAGACGGTGTTCGAACCCCAGGTGGGCGGCCATATTTACGACCGAGGCGTCGACGGCAGCGTGTGCCGATGGGCGCGAATCCTGGTCTACGAGCCGCCACACCGCGTGGTGTTCAGCTGGGACATCGGGCCGACGTGGCAGCTGGAAACCAACCCGACCAGGACGAGCGAGGTCGACGTCCGCTTCACCGCCGAGTCCGGCGAGCGCACCCGGGTCGACCTCGTACACCGCTATCTGGACCGGCACGGGCCGGGCTGGGAGTCCGTCGCCGACGGCGTCGACGGCGACGCGGGTTGGCCGTTGTATCTCGGCCGGTACGCGCAGTTGATCGTCGGCGGTGATCCGCGATGAGCTCCGACCTGATGACCATGGCCCGTGACGAGCGGGCCGACCTCGCCGAGTTCCTGGCCACCCTGACCCCGCAAGACTGGGATGCACCCACCCTGTGCACCCGCTGGAGCGTCAAAGACGTTGTCGCGCATGTGATCAGCTACGAGGAGCTCGGTGCGCTGGGGTTGCTGAAGCGGTTCGCCAAGGGCGCGATCGTGCGGGCGAACCAGGTGGGCGTCGACGAATTCGCGGCCCTGACCCCGCAACAGCTGCTGAAATTCCTGCGCGGCCACCTCCAACCGCGGGGACTGACAGCGGGTTTCGGCGGGATGATCGCGCTCGTCGACGGCACCATCCATCACCAGGACATCCGTCGCGCGCTCGACCGGCCGCGGCTGCTGCCGCCCGATCGGCTCGAGCGGATCCTTCCCCTGGTGCCCGGCAATCCCCGGCTCGGCGCCGGACGCAGGATCCGGGGCCTGCGCCTGCGCGCCACCGACGTCGAGTGGAGGCACGGCGACGGGCCCGAGGTGACCGGCCACGGCGAGGCGCTCCTGCTGGCCATGACGGGGCGTCCGGCCGCCCTGGCTGACCTGGACGGTCCCGGGCTGGCCACGCTGGCGGGCCGCGTCCGGCGATAGCATCCCCGGCGCCCGGGCGGCCCCGCGTCCTCATCGGACTCAGCAGCGTCGCTTACGATCGAGCCTCGTGCCCCACGACGGTAAAGAGCGATCGCAGCGGATCCCCCGGTCGGTGGCCGCCATCGCGGGAATCGTGGGCCTGCTGCTGTGCCTGTCCGTCCCGCTGCTTCCGGTGCGGCAGACCACCGCAACGGTCCTGTGGCCACAGGGCAGCACGGACGGGCACGTCAGCCAGATCACCGCGCCGCTGGTGTCCGGGGCGCCCCGCGCGCTGGACATCTCCATTCCCTGCCCGGACATCGCCACCCTGCCCGCCGGCGGCGGCCTGGTGGTCTCGACGCTGCCGCCGGGCGGGATGGACGCCGGGAAAAACGGGTTGTTCGTGCGGGCGAACACGGATGTCGTCGTCGTCGCGTTCCGCGACACCGTGGCCGCGGTCGCGCAACGCTCGGCCGTGACCGCCGGGGGCTGCAGCGTGCTGCACGTCTGGGCGGACGCCGGCGCGACCGGCGCGGACTTCGTCGGCATACCGGGCGCCTCGGGGATCCTGTCACCCGAAAAGAAACCCCAGGTGGGCGGCGTCTTCACCGACTTGAAGGTGCCTGCGGGGCCGGGATTGTCGGCCCGCATCGACATCGACACCCGCTTCATCACCGCGCCCACCGTCCTCAAGGAAATCGTGATGGCCGTGGGCGCCCTGGCCGTGCTGACGGCCATCATCGCGCTCGCGGTGCTGGATCAGCGCAGCCGGGGCGGGAGCACCCTGCTCAACTGGCGCTCGCCGATCGCCTGGCTCTCCAGGTACCGCCCCGGCACGCACCTCGCCAACTGGCGACGGGTGGGCATCGCGACGTGGATCGCCGACGCCGGGGTCATCGCCACGCTGCTGTTGTGGCACATCATCGGCGCCACGTCGTCGGACGACGGCTACAACCTGGCCATCGCCCGCGTCGCCCCCGGCGCCGGTTACATCGCCGACTACTACCGCTACTTCGGCACCACGGACGCTCCCTTCGATTGGTATCTGAGCCTGCTGGCCAAGATGGCCTCGGTGAGCACGGCCGGCGTGTGGATGCGACTGCCCGCCACGCTGGCCGCGATCGGGTGCTGGCTGATCATCAGCCACTGGGTGCTGCGCCGGCTCGGACCCGGCCGCGGCGGCCTGGCGGCCAACCGGGTAGCGGTCTTCACCGCGGGCGCGGTGTTCGTGGCGGCGTGGCTCCCGTTCAACAACGGACTGCGGCCCGAACCGCTGATCGCCCTTGGCGTGCTGGTCACCTGGATGCTGGTGGAACGGGCGATCGCGCTGCGTCGGTTGGCCCCGGCGGCGGTGGCCATCATCGTGGCGCTGCTGAGCGCGACGCTGGCACCGCAGGGCCTGATCGCCGTCGCCGCGCTGCTGACCGGGGCGCGCGCCGTCGCTCAGACGATCCGGCGCCGCCGGCAAAGCGACGGCCTGCTCGCACCGCTGGCGGTGCTGGCGGCCTCGGCGTCGCTGATCCTGGTGGTGGTGTTCCGCAGTCAGACGCTGGCCACGGTCGGCGAATCGGCCCGCATCAAGTACAAGGTCGGCCCGACCATCGCCTGGTACCAGGATTGGCTGCGCTACTACTTCCTCACGGTGGAATCCAACCCCGACGGGTCGATGGCCCGGCGATTCGCGGTGCTGGTGCTGCTGCTGTGCATGTTCGGCATGCTGGTCACCCTGCTGCGCCGCGGCCGGATTCCGGGGGTGGCCAGCGGGCCGGCCTGGCGGTTGATCGGCACATGCGCATTCGGCCTGTTGTTGTTGACGTTCACCCCGACGAAGTGGGCGGTCCAGTTCGGCGCGTTCGCCGGGCTGGCCGGGGCGCTGGGCGCGGTGACCGCGTTCGCCCTGGCCCGGATCGGCCTGCACAACCGCCGCAACCTGACCCTGTACGTGACCGCCCTGCTGTTCGTGCTGGCGGTGGCGACCTCCGGCATCAACGGCTGGTTCTACGTCGGCAACTACGGGGTGCCGTGGTACGACATTCAGCCGGTCGTGGCCAGCCACCCGGTGACGTCGATGTTTTTGGCGCTGTCGATCGCGACCGGCCTGCTGGCCGCCTGGCAGCACTTCCGGATGGACTACGCCGGGCACACCGAGGTCAAGGACAACCGGCGCAACCGGGTGCTGGCGTCGACGCCGCTGCTGGTGGTCGCGACCATCATGGTCGTCGGCGAAGTCGCGTCGCTGACCAAGGGCGCGGTGTTGCGCTATCCGCTCTACACCACCGGCAAGGCGAACCTCGCCGCGATCAGCTCGGGGCTGTCGAAGACCAGCTGCGCCATGGCCGACGACGTGCTGGCCGAGCCCGACCCCAACGCCGGCATGCTGCAGCCGGCGCCCGGGCAGACGTTCGGGCCGGACGGCCCGCTGGGCGGTGACAACCCGGTCGGCTTCAAACCCGACGGCGTAGGCGACGACCTGAGGTCGTACCCGGTGGTGACCAAGCCGGGCGTGGTGAACTCCACCGGGTCACCCAACAAACCCAATGCCACCATGACCGACTCCGCGGGCACGGCCGGCGGGAAAGGACCGGTCGGGGTGAACGGGTCGCATGCCGCGCTGCCGTTCGGACTGGATCCGGCCCGCACGCCGGTGATGGGCAGCTACGGCGAGAACTCGCTGGCCGCCACCGCGACCTCGGCGTGGTACCAACTGCCGCCGCGTAGCCCGGACCGGCCGATCGTGGTGGTGACGGCTGCCGGTGCCATCTGGTCGTACAAGGAGGACGGCACCTTCACCTATGGGCAGCAGCTCAAACTGCAGTGGGGCCACCGCGACTTGGCCCGTCCCGACGGCCCCACCCAGCCGCTGGCACAGGTGTATCCGATCGACATCGGGCCGGAGCCGGCGTGGCGCAACCTGCGCTTCCCGCTCACCTGGGCGCCACCGGAGGCCAACGTGGTCCGCATCGTCGCCTACGACCCCAACCTGAGCTCGGACCAGTGGTTCGCGATCACGCCGCCGCGCGTCCCGGTGCTGCAGACCCTGCAGCAGTTGATGGGGTCGCACACACCCGTGCTGATGGACATCGCCACGGGTGCGAACTTCCCGTGCCAGCATCCGCTCTCCGAACACCTTGGGGTAGCCGAACTTCCGGCGTATCGCATCCTGCCCGATCACAAGCAGACGGCGGCGTCGTCGAACGGGTGGGAGGCCAGCGAGGACGGGGGTCCGTTCCTGTTCACCCAGGCGATGCTGCGCACCTCGACGATCGCGACGTACCTGCGGGGTGACTGGCATCGCGACTGGGGATCCGTGGAGCAGTACTTCCGGTTGGTGCCGGCTGATCAGGCGCCGGACGCCGCAATCGAACAGGGTGTGATGACAGTGCACGGCTGGAGCCGGCAGGGACCGATTCGGGCGCTGCCATGAGCGATCGCAAGGGCGGCGAAGCCGGGCGCCGGGGGCACCTCCCGCTTGCGGGGGACGGGTCGCGAACCGACCAGCAAATGAGTGTCACGACCGTCGACAAGCGCGAGGGCCAAGCGGCACCCCGCCAGGACGTGCGGGTGACGCGCTGGGTCGCGACGATCGCCGGGCTGTTCGGTTTCATCCTGTCGATCGCCACCCCGCTGCTGCCCGTCGTGCAGACCACCGCGACGCTGAACTGGCCGCAGCACGGCCAGCTGAACAGCGTTACCGCGCCGCTGATTTCGCTCACGCCGGTCGACGTGAAGGTGACCGTGCCGTGTTCGGCGGTGCGCGGCCTGCCACCGGAGGGCGGGGTCGTGCTCAGCACGGCGCCCAAGAAGGGCAAGGACGCCGCGCTCAACGCGTTGTTCGTGGTGGTCAACGGCAAGCGCGTCGACGTCACCGACCGCAACGTGGTGATCGCCAGCGCGGCCCGCGATCAGGTGGAGTCGGCACAGTGTCAGCGTATCGAGATCACCTCGACGAAGGCGGGCGCCTTCGCCACGTTCGTCGGGCTGACGGATCCGGCGGGCAAGCCGCTCGGCGGCGGCTTCCCCGACCCGAACCTGCGGCCACAGATCGTCGGGGTGTTCACCGACCTGAGCGGGCCGGCCCCGACCGGTCTGCAGCTGACGGCGACCATCGACACCCGGTTCTCCACCACCCCAACGACTTTGAAGCTGGCCGCAATGGTGCTGGCCATCGTGTCCACCATCGTCGCGCTGATCGCCTTGTGGCGCCTCGATCAGCTGGACGGCCACCGGATGCGCCGGCTCATTCCGGCGAACTGGCGCACGTTCACCCTGGCCGACGTCACGGTGATCTCCGGCTTCGTGCTGTGGCACGTGATCGGGGCGAACTCGTCGGACGACGGCTACATCCTGGGCATGGCCCGGGTGGCCGATCGCGCCGGCTACATGTCGAACTACTTCCGCTGGTTCGGTAGCCCCGAGGACCCCTTCGGCTGGTACTACAACCTGCTGGCGCTGATGACCCACGTCACCGACGCCAGCCTGTGGATGCGGTTGCCGGACCTGATCGCCGGCATCGTGTGCTGGCTGCTGCTCTCGCGGGAGGTGCTGCCCCGGCTCGGCCCGGCGGTGGCCGCCAGCAAGGCGGCGAACTGGGCGGCGGGCATGGTCCTGCTGACGGCCTGGATGCCGTTCGACAACGGCCTGCGGCCCGAGCCGATCATCGCCGTCGGTTCGCTGATCACCTACGTGTTGATCGAGCGCTCCATGCGCTACAGCCGGCTCACCCCCGCGGCGCTGGCCGTCGTCACCGCGGCCTTCACCCTGGGCGTCCAGCCCACCGGGTTGATCGCGGTGGCAGCGCTGGTCGCCGGCGGCCGCCCGATCCTGCGCATCCTGGTGAAACGCCATCGCCTGGTCGGCACCTGGCCGCTGGTGGCGCCGATGCTGGCCGCCGGCACGGTCATCCTGACGGTGGTGTTCGCCGATCAGACGTTGTCAACGGTGTTGGAAGCCACCAGGATTCGCACCTCGATCGGCCCCAGCCAGGCCTGGTACACCGAGAATCTGCGCTACTACTACCTGATCCTGCCAACCGTCGACGGCTCGCTGTCGCGCCGCTTCGGCTTCCTGATCGCCGCGCTGTGCCTCTTCACCGCGGTCTTTATCATGTTGCGGCGCAAGCGAATTCCCGGTGTTGCGCGCGGGCCGGCCTGGCGGCTGATGGGCGTCATCTTCGGCACCATGTTCTTCCTGATGTTCACCCCCACCAAGTGGGTGCACCACTTCGGGCTGTTCGCCGCGGTGGGAGCGGCGATGGCCGCGCTGACGACGGTGTTGGTGTCGCGCGAGAGCCTGCGCTGGTCGCGTAACCGCATGGCCTTCCTGGCGGCGCTGCTGTTCGTGCTGGCCCTGTGTTTCGCCACCACCAACGGCTGGTGGTACGTCTCGAGCTTCGGCGTCCCGTTCAACAACGTGATGCCGCGGCTCCACGGAATCAGCATCAGCACCGTCTTTTTCGCGCTGTTCGTGATCGTCGCGCTCTACGCGTCGTACCTGCACTTCGCGCCCCGGGACCGCGGCGAAGGACGGCTGGCGCGGGCGCTGACCGCCGCGCCCATCCCCCTCGCGGCGGGCTTCATGGCGCTGGTGTTCATCGCCTCGATGGTGGCCGGGATCGTGCGCCAATACCCCACCTACTCCAACGCCTGGGACAACCTGCGGGAGTTCAGCGGCGGCTGCGGGCTGGCCGACGACGTACTCGTCGAGCCCGACAGCAATGCCGGCTTCATGGTGCCTTTCAAAACGGGAGAACCGGACAATTACGGCCCGCTCGGGCCGCTGGGTGGAGTCAGCCCAACGGGATTCACGCCCAACGGCGTACCGGACCGCACCCTGGCCGAGTCGATCAAGGAGACGGAGGTGCCGCAGCCCGGCACCGACTACGACTGGGATGCGCCGACCAAGCTGAAGGCCCCGGGCGTCAACGGCTCGACGGTGCCGCTGCCGTACGGCCTCGACCCCAGCCGGGTGCCGCTGGCCGGCAGCTACACCACCGGCGCGCAGCAGCAGAGCCGGCTCACCTCGGCGTGGTACCAGCTGCCGAAGCCCGATGACGGACACCCGCTGGTGGTGGTGACCGCCGCGGGCACCATCGCCGGCAACAGCATCCTGCACGGCCACACCAGCGGGCAGACCGTGGAACTGGAGTTCGGCAGACCCGGCCCCGGCGGCACCGTGCAGCCGGCCGGCCGGCTGGTGCCCTACGACCTGTACGGCGAGCAGCCGAAGGTGTGGCGGAACCTGCGCTTCGCGCGTTCGGCGATGCCCGCCGACGCGGTCGCGGTTCGGGTGGTTGCCGAGGACCTGTCCCTGACACCGGACGACTGGATCGCGCTGACCCCGCCCCGGGTGCCGGAGCTGCGGTCGTTGCAAGAGTACGTCGGCTCCAAGCGGCCGGTGCTGATGGACTGGGCGGTCGGACTGGCGTTCCCGTGCCAGCAGCCGATGCTGCACTCCAACGGCGTCACCGACATCCCGGAGTTCCGCATCACCCCGGACTACAACGCCAAGAAGCAGGACACCGACACTTGGCAGGACGGCGTCAACGGCGGCCTGCTGGGCATCACCGACCTGTTGCTGCGCGCCCACGTGATGTCGACGTACCTGTCGCATGATTGGGGCCGCGACTGGGGATCGTTGCGCAAGTTCGACACCATCGCCGACGCGCACCCGGCGCAACTCGACCTGGGCACCGCCACTCGCACCGGTTGGTGGTCACCCGGGCCGATCCGCATCAAGCCGTAGCGGAACGCCGAAAACTCGGCACCAAAAATGGTTTTGCGCGTGGTTATTCGACGGTGGAATAACGCAGTGAATTAACGCCTGGGTAATTACCGGGCAAAGGTTTAATTCCGCCAATCCCGGGTGAATACTCATTCCGCTGTGATCCAGTTCACACCGCGGAGCGAGGTGGCCCGAATGCACACACTGACACGCCTGGGAACCTGCGCGGCCGCGGCCACCGTGGTCATCACCCCCGCCGCGGCTTCGGCCGTCGGAACCGCGTCCGCCGAGGGCGGCGGCACGACCGTCGTTTTCGACACCTATCTGCGGCGATGCGACTTCAGCAAGATCAGCATCGCCCCCAAAGTGCCCGGCCCGATGCTCGGCACCGGTTCGGCCATCGTCCGCACCAGCGGATCCAGAGCCGTCGCAGAGGTGCACCTGGTCGACGCGCCCGAACCGGGCACGCAATTCGACGTCGGCCTCATCGAAGAACCCCGCCCGTCCTCATCGACCTGCGGCCCCGGCGACCCGGGAACCGCGTTTACCGGCATGGTCACTGACGGCGCAGGAAACGCAACGGCGACCGTTGCTGACACCATTCGGCCGGGCACTACCGGCGTGTGGGTGATTATCGAGCGGCCGAATGCGAACTCCCAGAACCCGGCGGAGTTCTACACGTCCGAGTTCGTGGTGCCGGTGGGGTCCTAGCTAGCCGCCGCCCGTCCGCGCGGTGAACGCCGGGCTGGCGGGTGACGCTCAAATGCTGCGATGGGAGTATCCGAGGAAATCTGGGGAGGGAGCGGTGTCGGCGTCACACGAGGACACAAGCCAGCAGCGAACCGCCGCGGCCGATGATGCCACCGGCGACATGGGTTCCCTGCTGCGCGCCGACGCCCGCGACGACGTCGACATGTCATCGGCCGTCGCCGAGGCGGCGGCGGCCTTGGACCGCGGTTCGGCCATGCTCGTCGTGAAGCGGGGCCCCAACGTCGGGGCGAGATTCGTGTTGAACCAGCCGGTCATGAACGCGGGCCGGCATCCGGCCAGCGACATCTTTCTCGACGACATCACGGTCAGCCGCAGGCACGCCGAATTCCACTCGGAGAACGGCGAATTCCGCGTCGTCGATCTCGGTAGCCTCAACGGCACCTACCTCAACCGTGCCGCCGTCGACTCCGCGGTGCTGACCAACGGCGACGTGCTCCAGGTCGGCAACTTCCGGCTGATCTTCCTCACCGCTGAGCCGACGCAACAGTGACGGGGGATCCGGGGCGGCGCGTAGCGTCTGACCCATGAGCGACTACGCCGTAGAAGCGGTGGACCGGCTGCCGTTTTCCACCGACGAGAAATCGCAGCGCTACGCGACGGAGAACTACGGCGGCGCGGTGGGACTCAACTGGTACCTCACCGATCCCACGCTGCAGTTCACCATGGCCTATTACCTCGCGCCGGTGGAACTCGCGCTCGCCGAACGCCATTTGACCCGCATCGGGGAACTGATGGGCGGGCCGGTGGCGCGGTGGGCCGAGGAGACGGATCGCAACCCACCGCGGCTGCAGCGCTACGACCGGTGGGGTCACGACATCAGCGAGGTGGTCATGCCGGCCTCCTTCACGCAATCCAAGCGGGCGGTCCTGGACGCCCAGCGGGCGCTGCGCACCGAGGCGCGCGAGGCGAAGATGAGCTCGTCGCTGACCATGTTCGCCTCGAACTATCTGCTGAACCAGGCGGATATCGGCATGGGCTGCGCCCTGGGCACCGGCGGCGGCATGGTGCAGTCGCTGGTGGCCGCCTACGCGCCGCCCGATGTGGCCGAGCACGTGCTGGCCAAGTTCGCCTCCGGCGAGTGGGCCGGCGAGACCGCGCAGCTGCTGACCGAACGCACCGGCGGATCCGATCTGGGGGCGCTGGAGACCACGGCGACCCGCCGCGGCGACTCGTGGGTGTTGAACGGCTTCAAGTGGTTTGCGTCCAACTGCGCCGGCGAGGCGTTCGTCGTCCTGGCCAAACCCGAAGGCGCGCCGGACTCTTCGCGCGGCGTCGCCAACTTCCTGGTGCTGCGCACCCGCCGTGACGGGTCGCGCAACGGGGTGCGGGTCCGGCGGCTGAAGGACAAGCTGGGCACCCGCTCGGTGGCCTCCGGCGAGGTCGAATTCGTCGACGCCGAAGCGTTTCTGCTCTCCGGCGAGCCCACCGACGCCGCCGCGGGCCCGTCGGACGGCAAGGGTCTGGGACGCATGATGGAGCTGACCAACGCCGCCCGCCTGGGCATCGCCTTATTCGGGCTCGGCAATGCGCGGCGCGCCCTGGTCGAATCGCTGTGTTACGCCCGGCAACGCCGGGCGTTCGGCGGCGCGCTCATCGACAAACCGCTGATGCGGCGCAAGCTCGCCGAGATGATCGTCGACGTCGAGGCCGCGCAGGCGTTGGTGTTCGACGGCACCCTCGCCACCAACCACCGTCAGCCGCGCAGCATGCGGCAGCGCATCGCCGTGCCGGTGACCAAGCTGAAGGTGTGCCGGCTGGGGATCACCGCCGCCTCGGATGCGATCGAAATCCACGGCGGCAACGGCTATATCGAGACGTGGCCGGTGGCCCGGCTGCTGCGCGACGCGCAAGTGAACACCATCTGGGAGGGGCCGGACAACATTCTGTGTCTGGACGTGCGGCGCGGGATCGAGCAGAGCCGCGCGCACGAGACGCTACTGGCGCGGCTGCGCGACGCGGTGTCGGTCGCCGACGACGGCGAAACCACCCGGCTGGTCGCCGGGCGGATCGAGGACCTGGACGCGGCGATCACCGCGTGGACCAAACTCGACAGGGAGACGGCCGAGGCCCGGCTGTTCCCGCTGGCCCAATTCATGGGCGACGTCTATGCTGGCGCCCTGCTGATCGAGCAGGCCGCGTGGGAACGGGCCACCCGGGGCGGTGAACGCAAGGCGCTCGTCGCCGGGCTCTACGCGCAGCGCTATCTCGCCGACCGCGGCGCACTGCGCGGCATCGACGCCGACTCCGACGAGGCGCTGGAGCGCTTCGACGAACTGCTCGACGGCGCGCTGCGGCTCGAGGACTAGATCGGGATGAGCCCGTGCTTACGCGCCGTGCGGAACCACAATTGCTTGTCCCGCAACAGTTTCATCGACTTGCGCAGCAGCAGCCGGGTCTCGTGCGGATCGATGACCGCGTCGATGAATCCGCGTTCGGCGGCGGTCCAGGGGATCGCCATGTTGAGGTTGTAACCCTCGATGAAGTCTTTCTTGATCTGCTGCGCCTCGGGGGTGGTGGGATCGGGGAACCGCTTCATCAGCAGCTGCGCGGCGCCCTCGGCGCCGATCACCGCGATGCGCGCGGTCGGCCAGGCGAAGTTGAAGTCCGCGGTCAGCTGCCGGGATCCCATCACGGCGTAGGCACCGCCGTAGGACTTGCGGACCGTGATGGTCACCTTCGGCACGTCGGCCTCCACGACCGAGTACAGGAACCGGCCGCCACGCTTGATGATGCCGTTCTTCTCCTGCTCGGCACCGGGCAGGAAACCGGGCGTGTCCACCACGAACACCAGCGGCGTGTTGAACGCGTCGCAGAACCGGATGAAGCGCGCCGCCTTGTCGGAGGCCTCGTTGTCGATCGACCCGGACAGGTACATGGGCTGGTTGGCGATCACGCCCACCGGGCGCCCGTCGACCCGGGCGAACCCGGTGATGATGGCCGGCCCGTGCTGCGCGGCGACGTCGAGGAAGTCGCCGTCGTCGAAGATCCGCAGCAGGATCTCGTGCATGTCATAGGCCATGTTGTCCGAGTCCGGCACGATCGAGTCGAGCTCGAGATCGGTCGGGGTGGTCTCCGGCTCGAGACCGGGATTGACGATCGGCGGCTCGCCGACGGTACTCGACGGCAGGAACGACAGGAAGTCGCGGACGTACTGGAACGCCTCGGCCTCGGAGTTGACCACCTGGTGGATGTTGCCGTTGCGGGCCTGCGCATCCGAGCCGCCGAGCTCGTCGAGGGTGACGTCCTCTCCGGTGACCTCCCGGATGACGTCGGGCCCGGTGACGAAGAAGTACCCCTGGTCACGCACCGAGACCAACAGGTCGTCCTGGATCGGCGAATACACCGCTCCCCCAGCGCATTTGCCGAAGATCAGCGAGATCTGCGGTACCAGACCGCTCAAAGCCTCGTGGCGGCGGCCCAGCTCGGCGTACCAAGCCAGCGAGGTGACGGCGTCCTGGATGCGGGCGCCGCCCGAGTCCTGGATGCCGATGATCGGGCAGCCGACCATCGCGCACCATTCCATCAGGCGGGCGACCTTGCGGCCGAACATCTCGCCGACGGTGCCCTGGAACACGGTCTGGTCGTGGGAGAACACCCCGACCGGCCGGCCGTCGATCATGGCATGGCCGGTGACGCAGCCGTCGCCGTAGAGCGCGTTCGGATCGTTGGGCGTCTTGGCCAGCGCCCCGGTCTCGAGGAAGGTGCCGGGATCGACCAGCGCGTGCACCCGGGCGCGGGCGCTGGGGATGCCCTTCTTGTCGCGCTTGGCGACGGCCTTCTCACCACCCGGCTCTTTGGCCAATTCCAAGCGACGGTAGAGCTCGGCCAGCTTCTCGGCGGTGGTGTGCTGAATGGGGGCCGGCGCCATCTCCGTCACTATTTGCCTACCTCACTCGTCTGACTGGTTTCGGCCTCCACCTTATTCAGCACGTCGCAGAGGTGAGCACCGACCTTGCCGATGATCGGTTCGTCGATAGCCTGGATGTGCTCGCCGCCGATCGGCACCACCTCGAGGTCGGCCACGTACTCGCCCCAGCCGCCGTCGGGCTGGCGGATCGCATACCGCGGCTCGAACTCGATGACGTCGTCGTGGTAGCGGTCGGCCATGTACAGGGTGACGTGGCCGTCGTATGGCTCGATCTGGACGGTCTCGAGCGCCCGGTTGTCCAGGTAGGACGTCCGCTGGTGCTCGACGATGCCGCCCGGGATCTGCACCCCGCTCTGCTGGACGATGTCCAGCACGAACTTGACCTGGCCCTCGTCGTCGAGCTCTTCGAGCTGCTCGTAGGGGATCGCCGGAATCTCGACGTTGAAGGTGCGCTCGGCGAACTTCGCGTACCGGTCCCAGCGCTTGCGGGTCTCCTCCTGCGTCTGGGGGATCTCCTCGCCGGCGCGCACCGTGTCGATCATCCCGACGAAGCGCACGTCCTCGCCCGCCCGCTTCAGACCGATCGCGCACGCGTAGGCCAGCGCGCCGCCGAGCGACCACCCGGCCAGGATGAACGGCCTGCCCGCGTTCATCTCCAACAGCTTCGGCACGTACTGGGCGGCCCGCTCCTGGACGGTGCCCTCCACGCGCTCGAAGCCGTACATCGGCGTGTCCGCCGGCAGCCGGTTCAGCAGCGGCTCGTAGACCACGGTCGACCCGCCGGCCGGATGGAACACGAACACCGCCGGCTTGGAGCTGCCCTCGGGGCGCGCCCGCAGCGTGCGGACGAAGCCGTCGATCTGCCCGGCCTCCAGGTACTGACGCACCTTTTCGGCCAGCGCCTCGATGGTGTCCGACGTCAGGACGTCCTCGGCGGTGATGTCACCCTCGGCGCGCTCCGAGAGCCGCTGCGCCATCTTGGCCGCGGTGTCCGCGTCAAGCTTGGGCAGCGGGTTGAAGATGCCGCCCGGCGACTTGCCGGTCACGATGGCCCAGGTGGCGAAGGTGACCCGCTCGGCGGCGTCGCGCGGTGGCACATCGGAGTTCAGCGCCTTGGCGACCGCCTCCTGGCTGAGCGCTGCGGCCAGGTCCGGCTTCGCACCGTTGGTGGCCGCGCCCTTCGGGCCCGACGGGTCCGTCGGAGGCGGCGGGATGGTGCCGTCCGACGGCGGTGGTTCGGGTTGCGTGTGGGGCTCGGCCTGCGGGTCCGGCGCCGGTGCGGCGGTCGTCGTCGGCGTGGCCCCGCTGAGCAGTTGGGCCTGCTCCCTGGCGATCTCCTCGGGCGTCTGAGTCTTTTGGTGCTCGTGCAGCTGCTCGACCTCGTCGCGGTGCTCGACCGCGTACTCGATCAGCTTCTCGATGGCGTACAGGTTGGCGTCGCGCACGGCCGTCAATTGGATTGGCGGCAGGTCGAAGTCGTATTCGACGCGGTTCTTGATCCGCACCGCCATCAACGAGTCCAGGCCCAGCTCGATCAGCGGCACCTCCCACGGCAGGTCCTCGGGCTCGTAGCCCATGGCCGCCGAGACGATCAGCCCGAGCCGCTCGCCGACGGTCTCGCCGGAATCCGGTGACCAGCGGCCCACGCTGGACGGCAGGTAGCGGTTGGTCAGGCTGTCCGACAGCGTCTCGGCG
>NZ_QMEU01000079.1 GCF_003284975.1 Mycobacterium colombiense | reverse complement strand
CGTCGCCGGCCGCGCGGTGTCCGTCATGGCCTTCGTGGTGCTCGGCGGCCGGATCCGCGCGATCGACGTGCTCGCGGATCCGGCCCGCATCGCCAGCCTGGACCTGCGCGTGTTACGCGCGGGTCACTGACCGGCGGCCTGCAACAACTCCATCGCCGACGACCGCGACAGCACCCAGCCGCCCTGATTGACGAACGTGACGTTCTGGGTGACCGGCGACGTCAGCTTCGGGCCGGAGACCGCGACGTCGGCCGTGGCCGAACCGGCAGCGGCCGGCTGGATGTTCGTAACGTCGAACGACAGCGGCAGGTCGCCGTTCTTCGCCGCCTTCTGCAGCTTCTTGTCGGCGACGTGCGCTTCGATCCCGCTGATGCCGCCCTGCACCAGGTTGCTCTTGTTGGCGAACGGGACGCTCGGGTCGGCGAGGCTGGTGAGCACGCCGGTCAGCTGGTCGGGAGTCGGCAGGTCGGCACCCGCGACGGGCTGCGCCGGCGGCGGGTCCTGCGGAAGCGGCGCTCCGACGGTGGCGAGGCGCACCCCGGCGGACAGCGCATTCGGGGTTGCAGCGGAGGCGACGCCGGCGGCAACGCCCCCGACGATTGCCAGGGCTGCCACCCCGGTAGCTATGGTTTTGACGATCTTCATGGTTCCCCCTTCGATGGGCACGAATGTCGGCGCAGTGTTGGTTCGTGACGATGTGGACGGTGTCAGCGTGCCCGTTGCGTCTGATATTTCGTGTCTCGGCACCGATACGTTACGGCCACCCGATGTGCGGGCAACAAGAGAAGACTGTGCGCCGGCTGTGCGAGAACGTCCGCCGCGGGGTTGATACGCCAAACCCCATGCGCCTTATTGCGGGGCGCATGGGGTCGGCGGTGTCGTCGGTGTCTTAATTCGTCGCGGTCGCCGCCTGGATCAGCGCGATCGCCGCGTCGTGCTGCAAGATCCAGTTGCCGCCCTGGTTGACGAACACCAGGTGCTTGTTGACCGGCCCGGCGAACTTCGGGCCGGTGATGCCGACGTCGGCCTGGGCCAGGTTCGGCCCCGCCGGCGCGATGTTCGTCACGTTGAACTGCTCGGGGAAGTTTCCGTTGCGGTAGGCCTTCCTCAGGTCGTGATCGGCCACCATGCCCTCGTTTTGAGGGATGCCGTTTTCGACGAGGTTGTTCTTGTCCCGGTAGTTGACGCCGGGGTCGGTTACCTGAGTGCACAGGTTCGCCAACTGGTCAGCCGTCGGCAACTGCCCCGGCGCTCCCGGCGGCGGGGGCGGAGGCGGCGGCGGATCCTGCGGCAGTGGCGCGCCGACGGCCGCCAACTGCACATGATCCAGACCCATCGGTGCGGCAATGGAAGCCACGCCGGCGGCGGCGCCGCCAATGGCGGTCAGGGCCGCCACGCCCGTGGCAATGGACTTCACGGATTTCACAGGTCCCCCTTCGATGCGCATGGACCGTGGCGGGATTCTGCGGATAGCCGCACACGGTCACACGTCTCCATGGTTGAAGATGGTGTAAGTGTGCCCTGTGACTTCGGAATTTGTGTCTCGGGTCGGTCACGTTACGACGACGCTACGGTCGCGATGTGTGAAAACACGCCAAATGGCCTGTGCCGCAAGTAGGTTTTGGCGCTACAGACACGCGGCCGGTTACTCCGCGGCGAGCGCCTCGATCAAGCTCTTGGGCCGGATGTCCGACCAGTTCTGTTCGACGTATTGCAGGCAGTCCACGCGGCTGGCTTCCCCGAACGCCACCCGCCAGCCCGCCGGCGTGTCGGCGAAGGTCGGCCACAGGCTGTGCTGGTCCTCGTCGTTGACCAGCACCACGAACGTCGCATTCTCGTCGTCAAAGGGGTTGGCGCTCATCGTGTCTCCTTATCACGGGATACTTGGACGGGCTGACGGTGGATCCCAACACCCGATCGGACAGCAGCCCAAGGCAGCTCAGGTTGGGAAACCCGGGCCCCTGGGTGAGCCCTGCCAGGTTCGGCAGGAACAACTTGGGTGTCACGTCTGTGACGGCCAGGTCATAACCTATCGCCTCCTGCAGCCGCTCCGAGGTCAAGGGTCCACCGAGGCCGAGTTCCAGCAGATCAAGCGCGTCCTGACTGAATAACGGTGCGAACCAGAGCGAGTCGGCGCCGGAGCCGTCGATGACGAGATCGAACCCATGTACCGTTTCGAAATTCTCGCTGCCGCGATTCGTGGACAGCGTCAACCGGATCTGCCCCTCCTTGCCGACCGCGTGGGCGACGCGGCCACGCAAGTGGTGGATGCGATCGTCGGCCAGCAACGCCTCCTGCACGTGCGACGAGAAGACCCCACGATCGGTGCGGGCCAGCGCGTCGCGGCGTTCGGCCAGGGTCAGGGCCGGCCAGTTGGTGGGGTCGGAGAACAGCGAGTTCTCGAAGAACCCCTCGCCGCGGGTGAACAACGTGGCCTGCGGGGAGATCACGGTGATGCTCGAAACCCGGTGGCGGAAAAGCTCATAGAGCATCGCCGCGGCCGTCTCGCCACCGCCGATCACCGCCACCCGCTCCGCATTGATCCGGTCGTGATTGGCGGCGCGGTCCCAGAACTGGGCGATCGACAGCATGCGCGGATTGCCGGGCAGCAAGGACTTTTCGGCCTGGCCGGGGCCGGTGATCATCAGGGCATCGGCGTGCACGGTGGTTTCGTGCGTGTGCAGCGCCCAGCGGTCGCCGGTGATCGCCAGTCGTTCGACGTCGCCGTGCACCACATTCATGCCCACGTGGTCCCCGACCCAACTCAGGTACTGGCTCCACCGGCGATGCGTCGGTGCCGGCCTGCCACGATCGATCCACTCGGCGAACGATGCCGTGGCGATCAGATAGGACTGCCAGCTGTAGCGGGTCATCCGCTCGTCGAGTTCGGCGTTGCGGCGCGGCACCAGCGCCGAGCGATAGGGAAACCCGACGTCCTTTTCCGGGCTGGTACCGAGCCGGTGCGCGCCGTCGGTCCATCCGCCGCTGGCCTGCCAGTTCGCCGCGACACCGATCCGCTCCACCGCCACCACGTCGGGAACCTCGACGCCCATCTCGCGCAACGCGAAGGCCTTGGCCGCGACGGCCACCGCCTTGGCGCCCGCCCCCACGATCGCCAGTGTGCTCATTTCACCATCTCCCGCAGTGAGTCAATCCAAAGCTCTTGCAGCGCAGCAATATCAGAGTCATCGAGAATGTCGGGCAACGCGCGCCACTGCGCGGCCAGCACCCGTTCCCCACCAAAGGTCAGCACCATCGCCGCGATGGTGAGCTCATGGCGCACCGCCAGCTCCGGCTCCGGCACCGGCGACGCGCCGGCGAGCAGCTCGCGTTCGAGTCGCAGCCCCGTGCCGCCGTCGGCGTGGGCGGCGCCGAGGTAATTCAGCAGCACTTGCGGGGGCCGGAAGCCGGCGAGGCGCTCGGCGGTGTCGGCCCGCAGGTAGCGCAGCAACCCGTAGTCGAGTCCGTCGCCGGGGATCGCCGCCAGCTGCTCCCCCACCCTGCGCGGGTCGGTCGAGTCCAGCCTCACCGGGTAGATGGAGCTGAGCAGCCCGACGGTGTCGCTGGTGTCGATGGTGTGTGCGCCCGGACCGTCCACCAAACCGTCTGCGCGGCCGTGTGTTTCGAGCGCCAGCAGCGGGGACGGTGTGGGCTGACGGCGCAGTTCGCGCCAGCGGGTCACCGTCGCCGCGGTGGCGGCAATCAGCAGCGTGGGCAACGGCAGACCCGAATCCAGCAGCCGGCGGGTGACGTCGGCGTCGGTGACGGCGTTGCGGACGATCAGATCGCGGGCCCGATCGCGGCCCGGATCCAGCCGCCGGGCACCGAGGTCGGGATCGTCGCCGTCGAGCTGGGACGCCCAGAATTGCGCAGTGTCCAGCCGCTGCGCCCGCGCGATGAGCGCGTCGGCCCAACGGCGATAGCTGGTGTGTTCGCGAACGGGTGCCGGCGAGTGACCGGTGGCCGCGGCCGTCAGCGCGGCGCCGAGTTCACCGAGGATCACTCGCCATGACGCCGGGTCCAGCGCGACGACGTGCACGACCAGTAGCAGGACGCTTTCCCCGGCGGGCGGTCGAAGCCACACCGCGGACAGCAGCGTTCCGCGTTCGGGGTCCAGGCGGTCGACGGCCCCGGCGACGTGGGCCGGTACCGCCGCGGCCAGATCGCCGCTCACCTCGACCTCGTTGAGAGCGTTGCGGATATCGGCGTCCGGGTTGGGTACCAGGGTCAAGGTGGAGCGGTCCACCCGGGTGCGCAGCACCTCGTGGCCCTCGATGATGCTGGCCAGGGCCGCTTCCAGCTGTTCGCGGCGCAGCGTCTCGGGCAATCGGATGGCTTCGGTCTGGGCGAGCCTGCGCGGGTCGCCGTGTTCGTAGAGCCATCGGCCGTTGGGCAGCAACGGCATCGGTCCGGTACCGGTGTCCGCCTGCTGGGCGGCGGCCGTGGTTTCCGAGTCGATCGCTTCGGCCAGTTCGCGAACGTTGCTGCACTCGAGGATGAGCCGGGCGCGCAACGCAATTCCGCGGGCCCGGGCCGCTTGCACCACCGACAACGCCATGATGCTGTCCAGGCCCAGCTGCAAAAAGTCGGCGGTGACGTCGATGCGCGGTTGGCCGAGGAGCTCGGCGAGCAACTCGGCTAGCGCGGATTCCGTGGGCGTCTCGGGCGACGCTGTGCCGGCTTCGGACTCGTCGGCGTCGAATCCGGCCAATGCCGTTTCGTCGAGTTTTCCGTTGGCAGTCAACGGAATCTCGTCGACCACGATGATGCGCTGTGGAACCATGTAGCGCGGTAGCCGGTTGCTGAGCATGCTTCGCAACTCGGCGGCCGTGGGCCCTTCGGTGGCCGGGTCGATCGCGACGTATGCGGTGAGCCGCGTGACGCCTCGGCGTTGCCGTACCAGCACCCCGGCGTGTCGCACGGCCGGATGTGATTCGAGGGCGGACGCGATTTCGCCGGGTTCGACGCGGTGGCCGCGGATCTTCACCTGGGCGTCGGCTCGTCCCACGTATTGCAGTGAGCCGTCGGGCATTCGGCGCACCAGGTCACCGGTGCGATACATCCGTTCTGCCGCCGCGAACGGGTCGGCGACAAAGCGCGCCGCGGTCTCCGGGGCGCGGCCCAGATAGCCGCGGGCCAGCTGGGCACCGCCCAGATACAGTTCGCCCGTCGCCCCGCAGGGCACCGGGCGCAGCGCGGAATCCAGTACGTAGCCGCGGGTGTGCCGGGTTGGTCGTCCGATCGAGGGCTCGTCGTGCGCGGCGATGGTGGCGACCACCGCCTCGACCGTGGTTTCGGTGGGCCCGTAGCAGTTGTACGCCGTCATCGAGGTGGTCTTGCAGGTGTTGCGGATCCGCGCCCAGGCCGCGCTGCCCACCGCCTCGCCGCCCAGCGCCAGCACGGTCAGCGGCGCCTCGGTGAGCAAACCGAACGCCTGCAGCTGGGCAAACATCGACGGGGTGGTGTCGATCATGTCGATGCCGCGCGCCGCGATCAACGCGACGAGCGCCTCGGCATCGGTCTGGGTCCGCTCGTCGACGACATGCACGCCGTGCCCGTCAAGCAGGCCGACCAGCGGCTGCCAGGCGGCGTCGAAGGCGAACGACCATGCGTGGGCGATGCGCAGCGGTCGGCCCAATGTGGCTGCCGCGGGCCGCAATACGCGGTCCAGATGATCGTCGGCATAGGAGCCCACCGCGCCGTGAGTTCCAACGACGCCCTTGGGTTCTCCCGTCGTGCCGGAGGTGAACACGACGTAGGCGGCCTGCGCGGGTGGAACGTCGACGGGGTCGAAGTCGTCGTCGTGCGGTTCGCCGGCCTCGAGCAGCTTTTCGGTCAGCTCGTCATCCAAGACGATCGACGCGCCCGATTGGCGCAGGATCGAGTCGATCCGTTCGGGGGGCATGCCGGGCTCCATCGGCACGCACACACCTCCGGCTTTGAGCACGGCCAAAAGGGCGATGATGTAGTGCGGTCCTCGCGAAAGCTTGAGGGCCACCGGCGTTTCGGACTTGACGCCCTGTCGGGCGAGTCGCGCCGCCAGCCGGGTGGCGTGCCGGTTCAGCTCGCGGTAGCTCAGCGTCCCGCCCGCCCAGCTGACCGCCGGGGCATCCGGCGTCCTTGCCACGACGTCCGCGAAACGGGCGTGAATGCTCAACGCCGACATCGGTTTCGGCGTTGAGATCGCGCCTAGTGGGCCGTCCTCATCGTCGAGCAGAACGCTGACCTCGCGCAGGGGACGCTCCCAGCCTTGCAGCAGTCGCTCGGCGGTGCTCAGCACGCGGCGCCCGAAGGTGGCGGCGGGAACCGCTCCCAGCGCGCCGTCGATCGCTTCGATCAGCACCACCAGCTCACCGCCTTCCATGTGGGCGGCGATGGCGACCGGGAAATGCGACAGGGTCTGCAGGGCGGACGGCCGGAATGTCGCACCACCGGCAGTCAATTCGCCGCCGGCGGTCAGGCCGTCCATCGGAAAGTTCTCGTAGACCAGCAGGGTGTCGAACATCTCCCCGACGCCGCCGAGGGCGCGAAGTTCGGCGTGCCCGAGATAGCTGTGTTCGCGCAGCAGTGCGGCGGCGCGTTGCACGGCGCGGCACTGCTCGCCGGCGGAGGCGGACGGGTCGAGCCGAACCCGCAGCGGCACGGTGTTGATGAACAAGCCGACCATGGTCTCGACGCCGGTCAGTTCGGGGGGACGGCCGGACACCGTGACCCCGAACACCACGTCGTGCGTATCGGTCAGCCGCGACAACACCAGCGCCCATGCCATTTGCATCAGGGTGTTGACGGTGACGCCCCGGGAGCGGGCGTCGTCGACCAACCGCATCGTGGTTTCGGCCGGCAGCCCCAGTCGCGTGGTGCGCGGCAGCCCCGGCTGTTGGCCCTCGGTCGTGTCCATGGATCCCAGCGCGGCGGCGAGCAGGGTCGGGCCCGGCAGCTCCGCCAGGTGTTCGCGCCAGACCCGTTGGCTGGCTTCCGGATCGCGGCTCGCCAGCCAGCCGATGTAGTCGCGGTAGGGCCGCGGGGCGGCGGGCAGCGCCGCCGGATCACCGCCGGCCTGGTACAGCATCATCATCTCGTTGACGAACACCGGCAGCGACCAACCATCGATCACGATGTGATGGGCGGTGAGCACCAAACGCCATTGCCTGCCGGGCAATTCGATCAACAGAAAGCGGATGGCCGGCCCGTGCTCCAGATCGAACGGTCGCCGCCGTTCGCCGGTTTCCAGCGCCGCTACGTCCCCCGGTGCGGCGGCGACGAGCCGCCAGGGCAGCTCGACGCGGGACGGCACGATCTGCACCGGTCGCGGGATCCCCCGGCTGAAGAAGCTGGCCCGCAGATTCGGGTGGCGCACCAACATGTGCTCCGCGCAGTCGCGCAGCAGCGCGACGTCGAGTGCGCCCGAGATGTCCGCGGCGATCCCGATCACGTACGGGTCGTCCGCCTCTTCGCCGTCGGCGAATTCGGCGAGCGTGGTCAGCGAATACAAGCCCTCCTGCAGCGGGCTCAGCGCCATAACGTCCTCGATGTCGGGCGTGACATCGGTCTTGGCCGCCGTCACGTCGTGCCTTGGCGTGACGACGACCAAAGCTGCGTCACGGCGGCCAGGTCCGAGGTCGACAGCCCGGAGGTGCTCATCGGCTCGAAGCGGGTGTCGGCCGCCGGTTCTTGCTGCTCGATGCCGAGTTCCTCGTCGCCCACGGCATCCAGTGCGGCCGCCAGCTGCTGCACCGTCGGATTCTCGAAGATCATCCGCGGGCTCACCGCCAGGCCGGCGGCCCGCGCCCGCGAGGCGAGCTGCACGGACAGGATGCTGTCACCGCCGAGGGCGAAGAAGTCGTCGAAGCGCCCGACCTCGGGGGTGGACAACAGTTCGGCGAATACCTTGGCCAGCGCCCGTTCGGTGTCGGTGCGTGCGGGTTCGGTCTGAGCGCCGGTGCTGACCGCCGGCCGCGGCAGCCCCGGCCGGTTCAGCTTGCCCGATTCGGTTTTGGGCAGGGCGTCGAGCACGGTCAGCGACGACGGCAGCATGTAGCCCGGCAGCGTCGTGGCGATCGCGGCGCGCACGTCCCCCGCGAACGCCGCCTTCTCGGCGTCACCGGAGATCGGCCGTTGCGGCACAACATATCCGGCCAGCGACGTGCCGCCGTGCACCTCCCAGGTGCGAGCCGCCGCGGCAGCGACACCATCGACGGCCGCCAGGGCCGACTCGACCTCGGCCAGCTCGACGCGGAAACCACGCACCTGCACCTGGTGGTCGGAACGCCCGACGAACTCCAGCTGCCCGTCCTCGGTCCACCGGGCCAGGTCGCCGCTGCGGTACAACCGCGAACCCGGCTCGAGTCCATAGGGATTGGCGACAAAACGGGTGGACGTCAGGCCGGGGCGTTTCCAATATCCCCGAGCCAGCTGGTCACCGGAGTAGTACAGCTCGCCCACCACGCCGACGGGCACGGGACGCAACCCATCGTCGAGCAGGTACGCCTGCGCACCCGGAACTGGCCTTCCAACCAGCGGATTCGGCGGGGCCAACGGCCCGCGGGACACCGCTCCGGACGTCTCGGTGGAACCGATGTTGTTCAGCAGCTGGGTGCCGCCGTCACACTCCTCGGCACACACCGACACCAGGCGCGCCAGCAGCGACGCGCTCACCGGCTCGCCGCCGCAGACCAGCCGCGACAGCGAGCGCACGGCGTCCGGCCGGCTGTCCACCAGGGCCGAGACCAGGCTGGGCACCGCGGTGACCTGGGCGACCGAATACCGGTTCATCAAATCCCCGAGGGCCTCCGGGTCACGGTGTTCGGTGTCGTCGGCCAGGATCATGGTGGCGCCGGCCGCCAGGCCGGCCAGCATCTCCATGCCGCCTTCGAGGAAGGTGATCGAGGCCTGCGCCAGACGCACGTCGTCGCTGCGCGGCGGGTAGTGCCGCAGCTGCCAGTCGAGCCGGGCGGCCATCGAACGATGCGTTCCCACTGCCCCTTTCGGCTTGCCGGTGGACCCGGAGGTGAACACCAAATACATCGGGTCATCGGGGTGCGGCGGCCGCGCATTCCATGCCTGCGGATCGACGTCGTCGCTGTTGACCAGGGCGCGTACCTGGGGATCGTCCAGCGAGATCAGCTCGACGCCGGGCATCCGCGGCATGGTGTCGGTCGCTTCGACGGTCGCGATCACGACCGGCGGCGCGACGTCGTCGAGCATGAATTGCTTTCGCGCCAGCGGATAACCGGGATCGATGGGGAAGTACCCCGCGCCGGCCTTCATGATGGCCATCAACGCCACCACCAGCTCGATGCTGCGCCGGGTCGACAATCCGACCAGCGTGCCCGGGCCGACGCCGCTCCTGATGAGCAGGGCGGCCAGATTGTCCGAACTACGGTGCAGCGCACGGTAATCGATGCTGTTGCCGCCGCAGCGCACCGCGATTCGATCGGTTCCCCAGGCGCGAGTGGGTTCCAGCAATTCCGGGATGGTGCGCGGCCGGTCGTGCGGCGGTTGCTCGCCGCGGCTCCAGCCGCGCAGGATGCGGTCTTGCTCGCCGGCGTCGATCAGCTGGACGTCGCGCAAAGTCTGGTCGAGGTCGTCGGCAAACTCGGTGAGCGCCCGGGTCAGCCATCCGGCCAACCGCTCGATGGTGGTCCTGGCGTAGAGCTCGGTGCGGTAGATGAGATTGCAGTTGTAACCGATGTCGCCAGAGCCGTCGGTGCCGAAGAAGTTGACGCTCAGATCCGCGTGCGCCATGTCGAAGATGGGGTCGAGCGAGGTGCACACGGTGTCCTGCTCGCCACTGCCGGCTGCCGCGGTCTCGATGACCCGGGTGGCGGACAGGTGATCCCGCACGTGCACCACGACCTGGAACAGGGGGTTGCGGGACAGCGAGCGCACCGGGCTGACGCTGTCGACGACGCGGTCGAACGGCAGGTCCTGGTGGGCGTAGGCGGCCAGGGCGGTCTCCCGGGCCCGCTTGAGCAGTTCGCGCAACGTCGGGTTGCCGTCCATGTCGTTGCGCAGCACCAGGATGTTGACGAAGAATCCGATCAGCTGGTCCAACTCGGCTTCGGTGCGACCCGCGACCGGGGTGCCCAACGGAATGTCGGTCCCGCCACCGGCTTTGTGCAAGACCACGGCGACGGCCGTTTGCAGCAACATGAATTCGGTGATGCCCAGCTCGCGGCACAGCTCGCCGAGCTTGGCCCGCGTCGCCGCGTCGATGTGGAAGTCGACGGACTCGCCCTCACCGCTGGGCACCGGCTGGCGGGGGAAGTCCGGACGCAGCCCGGTGTCCTCCGGCAGACCGGCCAGTTGCCGGGTCCAGTACTCCCGCTGGTCGGCGGCGATCGCGGATTCCTGCCCGCCGGCGTCGCCCAGGAACGTGCGCTGCCACGCCGCGTAGTCGGCGTACTGCACCCGAAGCGGGGCCCAGGATGGCGCTTCTCCCCCGCGCCGGGCCCGGTAGGCCGTCATCACGTCGGAGAACAGCACGCCCGCCGACCAATGGTCGGACGCGATGTGGTGCACGACCAGCGACAGCACGTGTTCCGTGGTTTTCTCGGTGCGCAGCACCGCGACCCGGATCGGCAATTCGGCGTCCAGCTCGAAGCAATGGCACCGTTCGATGTCGAGCTGCTGCTGCAGCCAGGCGTCGTCGGGCCCCTCCTCGCGGCGCACCGGAACCTCGACATTGGCCGGACCCACCACCTGATAGGGCACGCCGTCCAGCTCGACGTAGCTGGTGCGCAGGATCTCGTGCCGGGCAACGACATCACCGACGGCAGCGATCAGCGCATCGATGTCCCACGGCCCGGTCAGTTTCGCCGCGAAGGGAATGTTGTTGACCCGACTGGGACCGTCCACGCGGTAGGCGAACCAGCTGCGCAGCTGGGACGCCGAGAGCGGCATGGGCTCGTCGTGTGCGGTGGTGATCAGCCTGGGCCGCGACGGCGTCAGCTCGCCGGCACTCAGCTGGTCGATCCGCTCGGCCAACGCCCCGACCGTGGCGAGTTCGAACACGTCGCGGATGCCGATCTCCACACCACACTCGGCGCGGATCGCGGTCACCAGTTTGGTGGCGACCAGCGAGTGGCCGCCCAGATCGAAGAAAGAGTCGTCGACGCCCACCCGGTCGTGACCGAGCAGTCCCGAAAACAGTTGCGCGATGCGCTGTTCGGTGGGTGTTGTCGGGTCGCGGTATTCGGTGGCGGCCGCGATCTGTGGTTGCGGCAGCGCGGCGCGGTCGATCTTCTGATGCGCGGTGATCGGAATCTGGTCGAGCACCACGTAGGCGGCCGGGGTCATGTAGTCCGGCAGCGCGGCGGCCACCCGGGCGCGGATGCGCTCGACGTCAACCGATTCCGTGCCGGCGCCCTGGGCCGGCGTCACGTATCCCACCAGGCTCTTGCCCAGCTGGGGCAGGTCCATGGCCAACACGACCGCTTGTCCGACGCTGGGGTCCACCGAGATCGCGGCCGCGATTTCGCCCAACTCGATGCGGAAACCGCGGATCTTCACCTGCTCGTCGGCGCGGCCGACGAACTCGATGTCACCGTGGACGTTGCGGCGGGCTAGGTCTCCGGAGCGGTACATCCGCCCGCCGGGCGTGAACGGGTCGGCGACGAAGCGCTCGGCCGTCAACTGGGGCCTGCGATGGTATCCGTGCGCGACATGCGTTCCGGCGATGTAGATCTCACCGATCACGCCGACGGGAACCGGCTGCAGGGCATTGTCGAGCAGATATACCTGGGTGTTGATCTTGGGTCGGCCGATCGGCACCACCCGGGTGCCCTGGGTGCCTTCCACCGGGTAGCTGGTGCAGTTCACCACGGTCTCGGTCGGCCCGTAAAAGTTGTACAGCGACGCGTCGAAGGTGGCGTGGAACTTGTCGGCGATCTCACCGGGCAGGGCCTCGCCGCCGATCGGCACGCGCCGCAGCGTCCGCCACTGGCTGACGCCGGGCAGGGACAGGAAGAGCCCCAGCAACGACGGCACGAAGTGCATGGAGGTGATGCCTTCGCGGGCCAAAAGATCGGTGAGATAGCCGATGTCGCGCAGCCCGTCAGGCCGCGGAATCACCAGGCGGGCCCCCATGATCAACGTGCCGAAGATCTCGCCCATCGACACGTCAAAGCTGGGCGAGGCGACCTGCAGCAGCCGGTCGGTGTCGTCGATGCGGTATTCGTCGCCGAACCAGACGAAGTACTCGGCGATGGGCGCGTGCGGCACCGGCACACCCTTGGGCAGCCCGGTGGAACCTGAGGTGTAGATCAGGTAGGCGGTGTTTTGCGGGCTCAGCGGGCGGATCAACTCCGCGGGCGCGGTGCCCGGATAGCGCGCGGTGTCGGAAACCGGTTCGCGCAGTACCAGTTTGGCGTCCGCGTCGTCGAGAATGAAGCTCAGCCGGTCCTCCGGATAGGTGGGATCCACCGGCAGATAGACCCCGCCCGCCTTGAGCACCCCGAGCGCGGTGATGACCAATTCGGGAGACTTGTCCAGCAGCACCGCGACGCGGTCCTCGGTGCCGATCCCCTGCTCGATCAGCCAGTGCGCCAACCGGTTCGACTCTTCGTCGATCTCTCGGTAGGAGTAGGCACGCCCCTCGTAGACGACCGCAACGGCATCGGGCGTCAAACCCGCCCGGCGGCTGACCAGCTCGGGCAACGTGCTGGCCGGTGTGACGAACTCTTCGCCGGTCGACACCGCGCGCAGCCACTCGGCGTCTTCGGCGCCCATCAGCGCACACGCCGACAGCTTCACGTTGGGGTCGGACAGCAGGCCATCCAGCAAGGCGGCGTAGTGGCGCAGCAATTGCTCGACCAATTGCTGGTCCATCACCTCGACGAGGTACTCCGCCTCGATCACGCCACCGCCGGTGCCGTCGGGCGTCCGGTCCAGCTCGACCATCAGGCTCAACGGCAATTGGTTGAAATGGCCGCGCAATTCGCCGCGTTCGCAACGCACGCCCGGCGGGCAGAAGCCGGGGCCATCGGGCTCCCGCTGCCCGAAGCTCACCCGGGTCATCCGGTCGGCGCCATGCCGGCGATCGGGATTCGACTCGCGGACCAGCCAATCCAGGTCGGCGCGCGAATGAGCAAAGGCGCCCACCGCGCCGTCACGAGTTTGGCTCAGCAGCTCACGGAACGTCTGGTGTGACTGCGGGCGCAGCCGGATCACCACCGTGTTGCCGTAATAGCCGATGACATCCTCGGTGCCCACGCCGCGGTTGAGCACCGGGGCGGCCACCAGGAAGTCGGTCGACTGGGTGTAGCGGTGCACCAGGGCGGCGAAAGCCGCCATCAAAACCATGTACGGGGTGGCACCAGTCTCGCGGGCCAACGCGGCGGCCCGGTCGACGGTGTCGGGCGACAATTGCGCGACCGCGCGCTGCGCGCGCCAGGTCGTGGGCACGACCGAACCGTTGGGCCCGGGAAGCTCGAGTGGCTCCGGAAGGTCGGCCATCAGCGGGCGCCAGTAGTCCAGATCCGCCTGACGAACGGCGGCCGCATCCACCGAAATGCCCGGGCGGACCTGCCCATCGGCGAAGGCATCGGGGTCGGTGTAGGCGCGCGTCAGATCCGCGAAGAACGGTGCCCACGAGCCGTCGTCCCAGGCGATGTGATGCGCGGTGATCAGCAGCATCAGCTCGTCGTCGGCCAGGCGCGCCACCGTGACCCGCAGTGGCGAATCCTTGCTCAGGTCGAATGGGCGGCGAAAGTCGCGCTGCGCCAATACGTCCAACCGCAGCCGGCGCGCCTGGTCGGTCAACCCGGCCAGGTCGTGTTCGGCCCACTCGGGCCGCAGGTCCTCGCGAATCACCGGATGCGGATCGCCCTCGGCGTCGCTGGCATAGGTCGTGTGCAGCACCGGGTGTCGCGCGGCGACGGCGTCGACCGCACGATGCAACTGTGCGGTGTCGACGGTGCCGGACAGGCGGTAGGAGACGCAGATGTTGAGCAGCGCGCTGTCAGGGTCGACGGACTGCACGAACCACATCCGGTGCTGGCCGACCGACATGCGTGGCCCGTCGTCGGCCGACGCTGGCGCCGCGCCCGCCGTCCTGGCCAGGCCGCGTTCGGTCAGCTTGCGGCGCAGTAGTTCCAGGCGTTCGTCGTCGAGCCGGGTGCTGACGCCGGTGGTGTTAGTCACGCTAGGAGTCCAACCTTTCTAGCATCGCGAGCGTTGAGTGGTGCGCACCGCTGGCGGCGCCGGCGCGCTCGAATGACGGCTTCGCCGCGGGCGCGCCGGTCGCGTCGGCACGCAGCGCGTCGATCAGCTCCGTGACCGTGATGCCGCCGAGCATGCGGGACACCGGAACCGAGTTCCCCACGGTCCGGCGCAGCCTTTTGCGTAAATCGAGTGCGAGCAAGGAGTCCACACCCAGGTCGATCAGCGAGGCGCCCGGGTCGATCGACAGCGAATCACCCAGGTGCAGCGTCGCCGCCAGTTCGGCCCGCACGATGTCGGCGAGCGGCTTCTGAGTCGCGGTGTCGCTTTCCTCGCCCTCGCCGGTGCGTGCATCGCTGAAGGGCATTGGCATGCCCTGACTTTCGAAGAACACCGCAAGCCGCTCGAAGTCGGCGTCGAAGATCAGCGGATCGCCGTCGTAGCGGTACAGGCTGGCCTCGATTGCCCGCTGCGGATCCATGGCCACCAGACCGGAACGCTCGGTGCGCGTGATCTCGGTGCCCACCACGACCCCGGCGCCCTGCCACAAGCCCCAGCGGATCGCCGTGCAGTCGCGGCCGGCGGCGCGCAACTGCGCGGCCAACACGTCGAGCATCCGGTTGGATGCCGCGTAGGCCGCGTGGTGGTGCCCGCCCCAGACCCCGAATACCGACGAGCAGGCAAGGATCCGGCAGTCCGGGCGCAGCGGCCACACGTCGGCCAGCAAGGCCAGTCCGCGGACCTTGGCCGCGCACACCGCCGCAACGTCAGCGCCGCTGAGGTCCGATTGTGAGCGGGCCTGCGCGATGCCCGCGGTATGGATCAGCAGTGACGCGCCCGAACCCGCATATTCGGCGGCGACGGCGGCCAGGGCGTCCCGATCGGTGATATCGCATTGGGGGGCAGAAACTTTGGCGTCATACTGGGCGACGAGCTCGCGCAGCATCGTCTGATCAACACCGTGGCGGCTCAGCAGGGTGACGGTCCGGGCGCCGCGTTCCAGGCAATACCGCGCGTACTGCAGGCCGATGGCTCCGCTGCCGCCGGTGATCACCACGTTGTCCAACGCGGCGGTATCGAGCGGGCGCGGGGTTGCCGATTGGCGGCACGCACGGAACGTGCGGACGTGGCGTCGCGGCGATCCGGCGCCGCGCACGGCGACCTCGGCCGCCTCACCCAACAGCACGTCGATGGCGAGCCCCGCCGTTGCGGGGTCGGGATCGCGGTGTTCGAGGTCCAGGTGTCCGAAAGCCTGGTCCGGGAATTCGAAGCCGATGCTGCGATGCATCGCCGCCAGCGCCGCCTGTGCGGGAGACACATTGGCGTCATCGCGGTCGACGTGTTCGGCACCGGCGGTGAGCAACCAGACGGCCCGGCACCGGGGGCCGATGAGCGCGGGGTAATCGGGTAGGCCGACGTCGGGCCGGTCTGCGATCCGCTCGATTGCGGAGGCGGGGTCGAGGGGGTCGAGTTCCGGGGCGGCGATCACGAGAATTTGCGCCTCATCCGGTGGCACTGCTCGGCAACCACCATGCGCGGCAATGGTTTCGAGCAGCCGCTGCGCCAGGGTGCCTGCACCGACGAAGGCGATGTCGAGGCTGCTTGCACTGGGTGCGTCGGGCCTCGCGGCCGGCTGCCAGTCCTCGACGGCAACGGTGAGCGCCGGCGCCGCTTCAGTCACCCGCTGCGGCGCCGCCCACAGGTGCACCGCACGCATCGGCGCGTTGGGGAAACCGCGCAGCGCGGGGCGGTCGGCCGCCGGGATCGCGTCGGCCCACCGGCAGCCGGGGTCGGCGGTCGCGAGTGCGGTGATGCTCGCCGACAACGAATCGGTGATGGATCGATCGCGATGACCCGAGCCGACGATGACGGCCGAGTCGTCGTCGACGATGTCGCCCAGCGGGTACAGCAAGGACGGGTGCGCCGAGAGCTCCACGAACGCGTCGGCCCCACAACCGCGGGCATGTTGCACGGCCAGGTCGAATCGTACGGTACCGCAGAGGTTTTCATACCAATAACCGGAGAAGTCGGTCGCCTCCCCCAGCTCGGTCCCCAGCGTGGATCCGATGAACCGCACCGGGGCATCCCGGAGGGTCGACTTCGGTGTCAGCTCCGCCAGGCTCGAACGCAATGGTCGGAGCGCACTGGTGTGTCCTGGATAGTCGACGGACAGTTGCTGGCTGAAGATGCCGCGCTGTTGGGCCAGCGCGACCGCGGCGGCCACCGCGTCGCGATCACCGGCGACCACGGTCGACGACGGGCCGTTGACCGCCGAAACTTCCAGCCAGCCCGGCGTTTCCGCGAGCAACGACTCCGCGATGTCGAGCCCGGTGCCCAGCACCGCCATCGCGTAGTGGCCGGTGAGCTGGTCGACCACGCTCGCGCGAGCAACCACCAAGGCGACCGCGTCGGGCAGCGCTATCGCCTCCGCTACATAGGCCGCCGCCACCTCACCGAGGCTGTGACCGATGGTGATGTCGGGCACGACCCCGCGGGACCGCCATGCCTCGGCCAGGCTCACCGCGTGGGTAAATTGCGCGCCCTGGATCTCGGGGCGCGACCAGTTGCGCTGTTCGTCGCCCACGAGGTACGGCAGTGGAGAAGCAAATCCGGCGGAAGCGAATGCTTGCGCGCACCGGTCGGCGGCCTCGCGGTAGGCCGGTAACCGTTGGTAGGCGCCGGCTCCCATCGCCTGCCATTGATTGCCCTGGCCGGGAAACACGAACGCGACCCGCGGCGGTGTCGTCCTCGCGGAGTACGAGACCAGCTCGTGCTCCTCGCCGTTGGCGATCGCGGACAGACCCGCGACGAGCTCGGTGCTGTCTGCCGCGCGCACCACCGCGCGGTGCCGTCGCAGCCTCCGCAACCGCAGCAGGGTGGAGGCGACCGCGGCGGTCAGACCCGCCGAGTCGGGCACGCGGCTCAGGTAATCGGCGATCGCGGCGGCATCGCGGCGGATCAGCTCTGGGTCATGGGAGCTCAGCAGCACCGGGATACGCTCGTCCGGCAGGCCATGGGTGAGCATCATGCGACCTCGGGGACGGAGACGATCAGATGCGCGTTGGTGCCGGCGATGCCGAACGCGGACGCCGCGGCGGTGCGCCGCCCGTCGACGGCCGGCCACGGTGTCAAGGTCTGGGCCAACCGCAGTCCTTGCTTGTCCCATTCGATTTCGGGGCTGGCGTCGCCGGCGTGCAGGGTAGGTGGGACGGCGCCATGCTCGGCGGAGACCAGCACCTTGGCCAGACCCAGCGCGCCGGCGGCGGCCAACGAGTGGCCGACGTTGGATTTCACCGAACCCAGCAATGCTCCGGCGCCGGGCTCGGTGTCGCCGTAGGTCTGGGCCAGTGAGCGCAACTCGGTTCGGTCGCCCAGGCGGGTCCCCGTACCGTGCCCCTCGATCATCCCCACCTCGGCGGGCTTGATCCCGGCCTGGCCGATGGCGCGCTGGAACAGCCGGACCTGGGCCTCGCCGCTGGGCGCGCTCAGACCGGCGCTGCGCCCGTCCTGATTCATGGCGGTGGCCCGCACCTCGGCGACGATCCGCCGGCCAGCACGCAGCGCGGCCGATTTGCGTTGCAGCACAAACATCGCCGCGCCCTCGGCCCACACTGTTCCGCTGGCCTGCGCGCTATAGGGGCGACAGTATCCGTCGTCGGAGAGCGCGTGTTGCTTGGAGAACTCGACGAAAAACCCCGGGGAGCCCAGCACGTTGACCCCGCCCGCGATGGCCAGATCGCAGTCGTCGTTCTGGAGCGAGCGCACCGCCACGTGGAAGGCCACCAGCGCGGACGCGCACGAGGAATCCAAGGTCAGCGCCGGCCCGGCCAACCCCAGCGTGTAGGCGATGCGACCCGAGATCACGCTGAGCGCGGTCCCGGCGAGCAGATGACCGCTGTGTTCGGAGAATTGGGCCATGTCGGGTCCGTACCCGGTGGCCGAGGCGCCGACGAAGCAGCCCACATCGTGACCGGCCAGGTCGTCGGGATTGATGCCGCTGTTCTCGCACGCCCGCCAGGCCACCCGAAGCGCCACCCGCTGCTGCGGATCCATCACGACGGCCTCGCGGGGCGAGATTCCGAAGAACTCCGGATCGAATGTGGTGGCCCCGGTGAGGAATCCGCCGCGGTCATGGATCTCTTTGAAGCCGCTGCGCCGCGAGCCGGCGAGCAGTTCTGGCACCGCCCAACCGCGGTCGGTGGGAAACGGGCCCAGCGCCTCACGGCCGTGTGCCAGCAGATCCCAGTAGGCCTCGGCGGTTTCGATGCCCCCGGGTGCCTCCACGCCCATTCCCACGATCACGACCGGGTCGGCATGTTCGGCGTCCAGGACCGAGCCGAACCCCTCGTCAGACATTGGTGTCACCCGGCATTCACCTGCGCGGCGATCGCTTGGACGTGGTCGTAGACGTAGAAGTGCCCGCCGTCGTACAACGACAAGGCGAAGGATCCGGCGGTGTGCCTTTCCCACTGCCGCAGCACGCCGGTGGCGATGCGGTGGTCGTCATGGCCGCCCAGCACGTGAATGTCGGCCCCGATGCGGACGTCGGGGCTGGGGTCGTAGCCGTTGAAGGCCTGATAGTCGGCGCGCACCGCGGTGGTCAGCAGTTCGGAGAACTCTTCGTCGGCAAGCAGTTCCGGGTCGGTACCGCCCAGATCGGCGATATCGGCCAACAGCCCGTCGTCACTGGTCGGCAGTTCGGGCATGTCGGCGACGACGCACGGTGGCGGGCCGGCCGACACCCACAGCTTTTGCACGGCGGCGCCGCGCGTCTCGGCGACCCGGGCGAACTCGAAGGCGACGACGGCACCCATGCTGTGCCCGAACAACTTCAGCGGCGCGACGCTGGACCACGGTGCCGCTTGGAAGAGGCTGGCGGCCAGGTCGTGCACGTTGTCGTGGCCGGGCTCGCTGAGGCGGTCGGCGCGTTGCGGGTACTGCACGATGTAGGTGTCGCCGCCGGCGGCCAGCGCCGCCGCCAGCACCCGATAGCTTGCGGCGGCCGCGCCGGCGTGCGGAAACACCACGGTGGCTCCGGTGGACGACCCGTTGTTGCGGCCCGGGGTCAGTTTGATCCAGGACGGGAACGTGGCAGACACGGTGATCAGGTTATTCAATGTCATTGCGCAATCGACGATTTCGCGGGTTGCTGAGAGGCCGTCAGAACCGATTCGGCGTCCATGCCGATAACCTCCAGGTAGAGCTCGGCGACCTGGTCGAGCCGGCCGGGGTCGTCCTCGCCGGCAGTGAGCACCGCGGCCAGCGTCGACACGGTTCGATTGGCGAAGATGTCGGCCACCATGACGTCCGGCGCATCCAGCCAGGCCCGAATCCTCGCCACCGCCTGGGTGGCGAGCACCGAATCGCCGCCGAGGGCGAAGAAGTCGTCGTCGACCCCGATGTTTTCCCGGCCGAGCAGCTCGCCGACAATCAGGGCCAGCGCGGTTTCCAATGGCGTCGACGGCTCCCGGTGGCCCGGCCGCTGCGATTGCGCTACAGCGGTTTCCAACTCGCGTGCGACGGCGCGGCGGTCGAGCTTTCCGGCGTCGGTGAACCCGATCCGCTCCACCACCGCGAGGTGGCGGGGGACCATGTGTGCGGGCACGATGTCAGCGAGACGCTGCCGGATTCGCTCGGCGGTCAGGGCGGCATCGTCGGTGCACACATGGGCGGCCAGCACGTCGGATTCGCCGGACGCCGCGATCAGGGCGGCCACCGCCGTACGCACCCCGGTGACGCGCCGCAGCGCGGTCTCGACCTCGCCCAACTCGACGCGATAGCCGCTGATCTTGACCCGGTGGTCGGCGCGGCCCACGAATTCGAGGGTGCCGTCCGGCCAGTACCGCACCAAATCACCGGTGCGGTACCAAATTCGGCCGTCGTGCTCGACGAAGCGTTCGGCGGTGAGATCGGGACGCCCACGGTAGCCGCGCGCGATGCCGCGCCCGGACACCCAGTATTCGCCGGGCACCCAGTCCGGGCAGTCGGCCCCGGTGTCGTCGACGACACGGCAGGCGTTGTTGGGCAGCGGGACGCCGAACGGCAAGGCCGTCCAATCCTCCGGAATCGCTTCGGTCACCTCGAAAATGCTGTTGTGCACCGGGGTTTCGGTCGCACCGCCGAGGCCCGCGAAGCGCAGGCCGGGCGCTTCGGCCTGGAGGCGGCGCACCACCTCGGGCCGCACCCAGTCGCCGCCGGTGGGGATCACCCGCACCGAGGACAGGCGCCCGCGGCCGACTTCGACGAGCATCTCCAGCCAACCGGGCATGAAGTGGAGCACGGTGACCTGGTGGGTCTCGATGAGCCGGGCCCAGGCGTCGGGATCACGTCGCTGCGCCTCGTCGACCACCACGAGGGAACCGCCCGTGCGCAAGGTGACGAAGACGTCCATCACCGAGATGTCGCCCTCCAGGGTCGACAGGGCCAGGCATCGATCCGCGGGGCCGATCTCGAAGTGGCGGCCGATGAATTCCACGGTGTTCATCGCCGCGTCGTGGGTGACCTCGACGCCCTTGGGCTCGCCGGTGGAGCCCGACGTGAACAACACGTATGCGAGCGCGGCGGGATCGATTCTCGCTGAGGTAATCTCGGCGCTCGCAGGGGCGTCGCGAAGGATATCGGCCAGCACGAGTTCCGGCACCGGCACGGACAGCGGTCGTCCGCCGCAGACGAGGGCCAGCCTCACCGCGCCGGTTTCGAGGATGCGCTCGGCGCGATCGCGCGGCTGGTCGGCGCCGATCGGCAGGTAGACGGCACCGACGGACAGGATGCCCAGCAAGGCCGGAATCTGCTCGGCGGTTTTGGGCCCCATGATCGCGATGGTCTCGCCGGTGGCCACCCCGGCGGCGCGCAGCGCCGCGGCCACCG
>NZ_QMEU01000078.1 GCF_003284975.1 Mycobacterium colombiense | reverse complement strand
GCTGCGCGCCGACGCGGCCGCTCACCACCCGATCACCGCGGCCTTCGGCACCAGCGCCCCGGCTACCGTCACCCCCACCGAGAGCCCGGTGTCGCTGGGCAGCAGCCGGCTGATGTTTCGGGCGACCCTGCAACGCCTGCGCGAAGCCGAAATGTCAGGCCGGGTCGTGGTTTTCGCGCGCGCCTCGGACTTTGCCGCCGTGACGGTGGGCCAGCCGGTGCGGTTCACCGCGCGGATCACCCGGCCGACCCGCCGGGACCTGACCGTCGCCGTGCTCAATGCGTCGGGGCCGCCGACCATGGGCACCGCGAGCGCCGTGCAGTCGGCTGCGCACGGCGTGCGCAGCCGCTTTGCGGCCGCAGTCCGGGCCACGCTGCCCGGCGAGCAGGCGGCGATGCTGCCCGCGCTGGTGCTCGGTGACACCTCGGCGGTGCCAAGCGACACCAGCCGCGACTTTCGTGTGGCCGGCATGACGCACCTGATGGCCGTCTCGGGTGCCAACGTGACGATCGTGTGTGCGGCCGTGCTGTTCTCGGCCCGGCTGATCGGCCCGCGGTCGGCCGTCGCGCTTGCCGCGCTGGCGCTGGTGGCGTTCGTCATCGTCGTGCAGCCGACGGCGAGTGTGGTGCGGGCGGCGGTGATGGGTGCCATCGCGCTGACGGGCATGCTGACTTCGCGTCGGCGGCAAGCCATTCCGGCCCTCGCCGCCACCGTGCTGGTGTTGCTGGCGGTCGCCCCCGCGCTGGCCGTGGACGTGGGGTTCGCACTATCGGTGCTCGCCACCGCGGCGCTGATCGTCGTCGCGCCGGTCTGGTCGCGGCGCCTGGTCGCCAAGGGATGGCCCAAGCCGCTGGCCGACGCGCTCGCCGTCGCTTGGGCCGCGCAGGTGGTGACCGCACCGCTGGTGGCGGCGATCTCCGGGCGATTCAGCGTGGTTGCCGCCCTGGCGAACCTCGCGGTGGCCGGTGTGATCGCCCCGATCACGGTGCTGGGCACCGCGGCGGCCGCGCTCTGCGCGCTATGGCCGGCCGCCGCGCGGCTGCTGATCCGGTTCACCGGCCCGGAGTTGTGGTGGGTGGACGGCGTGGCCCACGCGGCGGCCGACATGCCCGGCGCCGCGGTGCCGGTCCCCGAGGGAATGCCCGGCATCCTGATCGTCGGCGGTGTCACGGTGCTGGCGGTGGTGCTGTGGCGGTGGCGACCGTTTCGCGTCGCGGCGGGGGTCGGGGCGCTGGCCGGGCTGGCGTGGGCCCTGTCCGGACTGGCGTAGGCGAGCATCGCGCTGTCGATCCCCGAGCGGCGGGGTCGGTGGGGCGTGACACCATCGTGGGGTGACCGAGAATTCGCCGTTGCACCTGGTCCTGGGAGACGAGGAACTGCTGGTCGAGCGGGCGGTGTCCGACGTGCTGCGGTCGGCGCGCAAACGAGCCGGCACCTCCAAGGACGTGGACGTGCCGGTCAACCGGATGCGGGCGGGCGACGTCAGCACCTATGAGCTCGCCGAGCTGTTGAGCCCGTCGCTGTTCGCCGACGAGCGCATCGTCGTGCTGGAGGCCGCCGGCGAAGCGGGCAAAGACGCTGCCGCGGTGATCGTTTCGGCCGCGAGCGACATGCCGACCGGCGTGGTGCTAATCGTGGTGCACTCCGGCGGCGGGCGCGCCAAGGCGCTGGCCACCGAGCTGCAATCCCTTGGCGCCGTGGTGCATTCGTGCGCGCGGATCACCAAACTGAGCGAGCGCATCGATTTCGTTCGCAAGGAGTTTCGTGGCCTGCGGGTCAAGGCCGACGAGCAGACGGTGACCGCGCTGCTGGATTCGGTCGGTTCCGACCTGCGGGAGTTGGCCTCCGCCTGCTCCCAGTTGGTCGCCGACACCGGCGGGGTGGTCGACGCCGACGCGGTCCGCCGCTATCACAGCGGCAAGGCCGAGGTGAAGGGCTTCGACATCGCGGACAAGGCGGTTACCGGCGACATCGAAGGGGCCGCCGAGGCGTTGCGGTGGGCGATGATGCGTGGTGAGCCGCTGGTGGTGCTGGCGGATGCGCTGGCCGAGGCGATCCACACGATCGGCCGGGTCGGCCCACTGTCCGGGGATCCCTACCGGCTGGCGTCTCAGCTGGGGATGCCGCCCTGGCGGGTGCAGAAGGCACAAAAGCAGGCGCGGCGTTGGTCGCGTGACTCTGTGGCGACCGCGATGAAGGTGGTGGCCGCGCTCAACGCGAACGTGAAGGGAGCGGTGGTGGACGCCGACTACGCCCTGGAATCCGCGGTCAGGCAGGTCGCCGAGCTAGCCGCCCAGCGCGGCCACTAGAGGGCGGGCGTCGTCGGCTGGGTACAAGCCTTAGATCTTGTTGAGCACCTGCGCCAGCGCCGACTTCTTGTTCGCCGCCTGGTTCTTGTGGATCACGCCCTTGCTGGCGGCCTTGTCCAGCTTGCGGTTGGTCGCCACCAGCAACTCGGCGGCCTTATCCTTGTCACCGGCGTGGGCGGCCTCGCGGAACGCGCGGACAGCGGTACGCAGCGACGACTTCACCGACTTGTTGCGAAGGCGAGCGCGCTCGTTCGTCTTGTTGCGCTTCTGCTGCGACTTGATGTTGGCCACGCGGGAGTTCCTTCTTCGATTAGACGTTTTGTGGGGCGCCGGATATCACCACAGCGATTGCCCAGGTTATCAGTGAGTTACGTTTTCTCCCAAAACGGGAACACGTGGGCTGCCAGAACGTCGACTTGAGGCAGCATCTGAACAGTGAGTCTTACCAACCAGCTTGACCACACCAAGCGGGGTTTTCGCGCTGCGCGCTCTGAGCGCATCTTCGACGGATACAACATGTCCTCCGACGCCTACGACATGGCGTTCGACGAGATGTTCGATGCCCAGGGCGCCGTGCGCGGCCCGTACAGGGGCATCTACGCCGAGCTCGCGCCGTCGGACGCCTCGGAGCTCAAAGCCCGCGCCGAAGCGCTGTCCCGCGCCTTCCTCGACCAGGGCATTACCTTCTCGTTGTCGGGCCAGGAGCGGCCGTTTCCGCTGGACCTGGTGCCGCGGGTCATCTCGGCCGCCGAGTGGACCCGCCTGGAGCGCGGCATCACCCAGCGCGTCAAGGCGCTCGAGATGTACCTCGACGACATCTACGGTGACCAGGAGATATTGAACGACGGGGTGATCCCGCGCCGGCTGATCACGTCGTGCGAGCACTTCCACCGCCAGGCGATGGGCATCGTCCCGCCCAACGGCGTGCGGATCCACGTCGCCGGCATCGACCTGATCCGCGACGACAAGGGGACCTGGCGGGTCCTCGAGGACAACCTGCGGTCGCCGTCGGGTGTGTCCTATGTCATGGAGAACCGGCGCACCATGGCGCGCGTGTTCCCCAACCTGTTCGCCAGCCACCGGGTGCGCGCGGTCGACGACTACGCCTCGCACCTGCTGCGGGCGCTGCGCAACTCCGCGGCCACTAACGAGGCCGACCCGACGGTGGTGGTGCTGACCCCGGGCGTCTACAACTCGGCCTATTTCGAGCATTCGCTGCTGGCCCGCCAGATGGGGGTCGAGCTGGTCGAAGGCCGCGACCTGTTCTGCCGCGACAACCAGGTGTACATGCGCACCACCGAGGGGGAGCGCCAGGTCGACGTCATCTATCGGCGCATCGACGACGCCTTCCTGGATCCGCTGCAGTTCCGCGCCGATTCGGTGCTGGGGGTGGCGGGGCTGGTCAACGCCGCCCGTGCGGGCAACGTGTCCATCTCCAGCGCGATCGGCAACGGCGTCGGCGACGACAAACTCGTCTACACCTATGTGCCGACGATGATCGAGTACTACCTCGGGGAGAAGCCGCTGCTGGCCAACGTGGAGACGTTGCGCTGCTGGCTCGACGACGAGCGCGAAGAGGTGCTGGACCGCATCGACGAGCTGGTGCTCAAGCCGGTGGAGGGGTCGGGCGGCTACGGCATCGTGTTCGGGCCGGAGGCCTCGGAGAAAGAGTTGGCGGCCGTCGCCAAGAAGGTGCGCGACGATCCGCGGAGCTGGATCGCGCAGCCGATGATGGAGCTGTCGACGGTGCCGACCCAGATCGGCAACACCCTGGCGCCTCGCTACGTCGACCTGCGGCCGTTCGCGGTCAACGACGGCAACGACGTGTGGGTGCTGCCCGGCGGGCTGAGCCGGGTGGCCCTGGTCGAGGGGTCGCGGGTGGTCAACTCCAGTCAGGGCGGCGGCTCCAAGGACACCTGGGTGCTGGCGTCGCGGGCGTCGGCCGGCGATCACGAGCTCGAGGCGGCGGAGGTGGTGCGGTCGTTGCCCACCTCGATGCCGGAACCGATGCTCGACGACGCCGCGCGGTTGACGTCTCAGCAGGCGCAGCCCACCGAACTGCCGCAGCGCGAGCAGCTCGAGCAACAACAACAGCAAAGGGCGGTGCACGATGTTGGCACGTAACGCCGAGTCGCTCTACTGGATCGGCCGCTACGTCGAACGCGCCGACGACACCGCGCGCATCCTGGACGTGGCGCTGCACCAGTTGCTCGAGGATTCCAGCGTCGACCCCGACCAGGCGTCGCGGCTGCTGCTGCGCGTGCTCGGCATCGACCCGCCGACTCACGACCTGGACGTGTGGTCGCTGACCGATCTGGTGGCCTACAGCACCAACACCCAGGGCGGCTGCTCGATCGTCGATGCCATCACCTCGGCGCGCGAGAACGCCAAGTCGGCGCGCGAGGTGACCTCCAGCGAGATCTGGGAATGCCTCAACACCACCTACCACGCCCTGCCCGAACGTGAGCGGGCCGCCAAACGCCTTGGGCCGCACGACTTTCTGTCGTTCATCGAGCGGCGGGCGGCGATGTTCGCCGGCCTGGCCGACTCCACGCTGTCCCGTGACGACGGCTACCGGTTCATGGTGCTGGGCCGGGCCATCGAACGGGTCGACATGACGGTGCGGCTGTTGTTGTCGCGGGTCGGCGACAGCGCCTCGTCCCCGGCGTGGGTGACGCTGTTGCGTTCGGCGGGCGCGCACGACACCTATCTGCGTACCTATCGCGGTGTGCTGGACGCCGGGCGGGTGGTCGAATTCATGTTGTTGGACAGGCTGTTTCCGCGTTCAGTGTTCTATTCGCTGCGGCTGGCCGAGCACAATCTCGACGAGCTGGTCCACAACCGGCAGAGCCGGATCGGGGCCACCGCCGAGGCTCAGCGATTACTCGGGCAGGCCCGCAGCGAATTGGAATTCGTGCAGCCCGGCGTGCTGCTGGAGTCGTTGGAGAGCCGCCTGGCGGGGCTGCAGCGCACCTGCCACGACGTCGGAGAGGCGTTGGCGCTGCAGTACTTCCACGTGACGCCCTGGGTGGCCTGGTCGGACGCGGGCCAGCGCGCCCGGCTGGTCAGCAGGAAAGGGGACGGCTGATGTGGCGGTTGCGGGTGGTGCACACCACGGGTTACGCCTACCAATCCCCGGTCACCGCCTCCTACAACGAGGCCCGGTTGACCCCGCGGTCGAACAGCCGGCAAAACGTCATCCTCAACCGTGTCGAAACCATCCCGGCGACCCGGTCCTACCGCTACATCGACTACTGGGGTACCGCGGTCACCGCATTCGACCTGCACGCCCCGCACACCGACCTTACGGTGATGTCAACGTCGGTCGTGGAAACCGAGCGGGCCGAGCCACTCTCGGCGGAGGCGGGCTGGAGCGACCTGCAGTCCGAGGCCGTGATCGATCGCTACTACGACTTGCTTCGTCCCACCCAGCACGCGCCGGCCAGCAAGCGGGTGGCGTCGGTCGGCAAGAAGATCAGCAAGACCCACAAGCCGGCCGAAGCCGTTGTCGCCGCGGCCAATTGGGTGCGCGAAGAACTGGAATACCTGCCGGGCACCACCAGCGTGCACTCGTCCGGGCTGGACGCGCTCAAAGCGGGCAAGGGTGTGTGCCAGGACTTCGTGCATTTGTCGCTGATGCTGTTGCGCAGCATGGGGATTCCGGCGCACTACGTCTCGGGCTACCTGCACCCCAAGCGCGACGCCGTCGTCGGCGACACCGTCGACGGGCGAAGCCACGCCTGGATTGAGGCGTGGACGGGTGCCTGGTGGAGCTATGACCCCACCAACGACACCGAGATCACCGAGCAGTACGTCGGCGTGGGCGTGGGCCGCGACTACGCCGACGTCTCCCCGCTGAAGGGCATCTACTCCGGGGAGGGCGCCACCGACCTCGACGTCATCGTGGAGGTGACCCGGCTCGCCTAGCCCGGGGGTGGGGTTCGCCGGTGCAGGGATACCGTTGCAGAAATGAACGATCCGGCCGAAGGCGCGCCTCGCCGCGATAAGAGCTGGCCCGGCTCGCCCCTGGCGGCGCTGGCCCTGGTCTGCATCGCGCTGCTCGTCGGCGGCATCGCCATCGGCGTCGCGGTGGGCGGCGTCCTGCCGTTGCCCTACGGCCCGGCGGGTGCCGTCACCGCCTACGTTCGCGCCCAGCCGACCGCCGTGCGCATCATCGCCGTTGCGACGTTCGCGTCGTCGGTGCCGCTGGCGATCTACGCGGCGAGCGCCTCCGCCCGGCTGAGCCGCCTCGGGGCCGGATCCGGCGCGGTCACGTTGAGCGGCGGCGTCTTGGCCGCCGGTGCGCTCGGCCTGGCGGGGCTGCTGGGTTGGGCGTTGTCGATACCGGATGTCGCCGCGAACGCGGCGGTGGTCCGGGCGCTCTACTTGTTGGTCTTTCTCACCGGCGGCCCGGGACACATCGTGGCGCTGGGCGTGCTGGTCGGCGGGATCGCGGTGCCCGGCCTCACCCGCGCGTTGATGCCGGGACCCGTCGCGCGGCTCGGCCTGGCCACCGCCATCCTCGCCGAATTGGCGACGGCGGTGCTGATCTGGCCGGCGCTGGGCGTCATCCTGCCGATCGCCCGGGTGCTGGCGCTGACCTGGCTGATGGTGGCGGGCGTTGCCCTAACCCATGCGGCACAACGAGATTCGGCCGCCGGGCAAGCGGCCGCGGGCGGCCATCACGCGGACGCGTCGACCTGAACGCGATGCAGGTCGTCACCGAGTTCGACCCGCCCACTGAACTGCGTGGCCGCCAGGGCCCGCCACTGCTCCTCCTGGCCGGGCACCAGCGCCGGCACGTAGTGCGTCATGACCAGGGTGGCCACCCCCGCGCGCGCCGCGGTCGACGCCGCCTCCTCCACCGACGAGTGGTAGTCGCAGATGTCCTGCAGCCGTTGCTGCGGGATGGTGGCGACGATGTCCTTGCGGATCACGGTGTGCACCAGCGCGCCCGCCCCCGCCGCCAGGTCGTCCAGGCCCGCGCATGGGACGGTGTCGCCCGCGAGCACCACCGAGGCGCCCTGATAGTCGATGCGAAAGCCGATGGTCGGCGCCACCGGCCGGTGATCGGTGGGGGCGACCCGGATGGCCACGCCGTCGCGGTCCCAGACGGTTCCCTCGGTGTATTCGTGCACATCCACCGCCGGCGGCGAGTTGATGTCGGCGTGATGCGCGATCCGGTAGCCGATGTCGTGGCGGAACGCGTTCAGCGTCGCCGCGACCGCCTCGGCGGTGCCGGGCGGCCCGATGATGGGCAGCGGTGCGGGGTCGGGCGTGAAGGTGCTGATCCAACGGGTGATGAGCACATCGCCGAGGTCGCCGACGTGATCGCTGTGCAGGTGGGTCAGCAGCAACGCCGACACTCCGGCGGCGCCCACCCCGACCGCGGCCGCGCGCTGCAGCACACCGCGCCCGCAGTCCACCAGGAACACCTGCCCGCCGGCCCGCACGAGAGTTGACGGCCCGGCGCGGTTCGGGTCGGGGATGGGGCTTCCGGTTCCCAGCAGGGTGACCTCGATCATGGCCTTATCTTGTAAGCCCGCGGCTCCCGCAGTGGCCCAATCGCGCGATCCGCGCGGCCTTCACCGCTAGGACACGATCTGTTTGCAGGTTCTCTTAGTGGCTTTTGCGCCGCGCGAGGAAGCCGTAGCCTGATGTGAAGCGGATCACAACCCGGCTGGAGGCCCCGATGCGGATAGCGGACGTCTTGCGGAACAAGGGCGCGGCGGTGGTGACCATCAACCCCGACGCGACGGTTCGCGAGCTGCTTGCGGGGCTGAGCGACCAGAACATCGGCGCCATGGTGGTGGTCGGCGACGAGGGTGTGGTCGGCATCGTATCGGAGCGCGACGTCGTGCGTCAGCTGCATACGCACGGCGCCAGTGTGCTGTCTCGCCCGGTGTCCAAGATCATGACGTCCATGCTGGCGACCTGCACGAAGACCGACGAAGTCGACGCGATCAGCGTGTTGATGACCAAGAACCGGGTGCGGCACGTGCCGGTGCTGGACGGCAAGAAGCTGATCGGGATCGTCAGCATCGGTGACGTGGTGAAGAGCCGGCTGGAAGAACTCGAGGCCGAGCAGCAGCAGCTGCATTCCTACATCACCCAGGGCTGACCGGCCCGACGCCGCTCGCCGAACGTGGCGATTCACGCTCGGCGTAGCGCCCTACGCATTCAGCGCCAGGAGTAGTCGGCGCGCAGCCGGGCGGCCACCACGTCGAAGATCTCGCGATCCAGGATGGCGCCCTCGCGGCGGATGCCCTCCTCGGGCACGTCGAGCACCCGGTCCAGCCGGACCCAGCTCTGCCTGCCTTCGTAATCCCACGGGCCGGAACCGATTCCAACCCAGTCCGGGTCGGCGGCGTGGCGCTCCTGGCTGGACACCATCAACCCCAGCAGGACGCTGCGGTCCCGGCCCACGACCAGGACGGGCCGGTCCTTGCCCCGGGTGGGGTCGTCCTCGTAGACCACCCACGTCCAGACGATCTCACCGGGATCGGCCCGGCCGTCCAGGCTCGGTGCGTACACCAGCTTGCGGGCCCGCTGCGCGGTCGGGAGGCTGCCGCTGGTCACCGGCCGGCCGGTGACGGGTGCGTCGGGAGGTGGTGGCGCCACCGCGGCGATGACGTTCGCCGTGATCTTCACGGCCTGCTGCAGCTCGCGCAGCACGGTCTGGGAATTCTGCACGGTCCGGACCAGGCGCGGAGCGCCATTGAACACCAGATTCTCCGCGAACCGCTGAAACGTCTTCCACTGGGATTTCCGGGGAGACGACATATTCGCAGCATAGACGCGAGCGGCAGGGTGCGACTGTGTCCAAGTAGGTCCCGGCGGCCCTGTCTGGATACGCTGGACATACCCGCGAACCGCGCCGGTAACGGCCGCAAAGCGCCCCGTCAAGTAGCACGCACCAGGAGATTCCCATCAGCAGTTTCGCCGACAAGACCTTCACCGCGCCGGCGCAGATTCGGAACTTCTGCATCATCGCCCACATCGACCACGGAAAGTCCACGCTGGCCGACCGCATGCTCCAGCTCACCGGCGTCGTCGACGAGCGGTCCATGCGCGCTCAGTACCTGGACCGGATGGACATCGAGCGCGAGCGCGGCATCACCATCAAGGCCCAGAACGTGCGCCTGCCGTGGAAAGTCGGTGACACCGAGTACGTGCTGCACCTGATCGACACCCCGGGTCACGTTGACTTCACCTACGAGGTGTCGCGCGCGCTGGAGGCGTGCGAGGGCGCGGTGCTGCTGGTGGACGCCGCCCAAGGCATTGAGGCGCAGACCCTGGCCAACCTCTACCTGGCGCTCGACCGCGACCTGCACATCATCCCGGTCCTGAACAAGATCGACCTGCCCGCCGCGGACCCGGACCGCTACGCCGCCGAGATCGCCCACATCATCGGCTGCGAGCCGGGCGACGTGCTGCGGGTTTCCGGCAAGACCGGAGACGGCGTCGCCGACCTGCTCGATCACGTGGTGCGCGAGGTGCCGCCCCCGCAGGGCCAGGCAGACGCGCCGCTGCGGGCGATGATCTTCGACTCGGTCTACGACATCTACCGCGGTGTGGTGACCTACGTGCGGGTGGTCGACGGCAAGATCACTCCTCGCGAACGCATCGCGATGATGTCCACCGGCGCCACCCACGAACTGCTCGAGGTCGGCATCGTCTCGCCCGAACCGAAGGCCAGCGACGGCCTGGGCGTGGGCGAGGTGGGCTACCTGATCACCGGCGTCAAGGACGTCCGCCAATCCAAGGTGGGGGACACGGTGACGACGGCACGCCACGGCGCCGCCGAGGCGCTGACCGGATACCGCGAGCCCAAGCCGATGGTCTACTCGGGCCTGTATCCGGTGGACGGCTCCGACTACCCGGATCTGCGCGACGCCCTGGACAGGCTGCAGCTCAACGACGCGGCCCTGACCTACGAGCCGGAGACGTCGGTGGCCCTGGGCTTCGGATTCCGTTGCGGCTTCTTGGGTTTGCTGCACATGGAGATCACCCGCGAACGCCTGGAGCGAGAGTTCAACCTGGACCTGATCTCGACCTCGCCCAACGTCGTCTACCGGGTGGTCAAGGAAGACAACACCGAGATCCGGGTGACCAACCCGTCGGACTGGCCCGAGGGGAAGATCCGCGAGGTCTACGAGCCGGTGGTCAAGACCACCATCATCGCGCCCAGTGAATTCATCGGCACCATCATGGAACTGTGCCAGTCGCGCCGTGGCGAGCTCGGCGGCATGGATTACCTGTCACCCGAACGCGTCGAGCTGCGCTACACCATGCCGCTGGGCGAGATCATCTTCGACTTCTTCGATTCGCTGAAGTCACGCACCCGCGGTTACGCCAGCCTCGACTACGAGGAGGCCGGCGAGCAGGAGGCCCAGTTGGTCAAGGTCGACATCCTGTTGCAGGGCGAGGCGGTCGACGCGTTCAGCGCGATCGTCCACAGGGATTCGGCGTTCGCCTACGGCAACAAGATGACCACCAAGCTCAAGGAGCTGATTCCGCGCCAGCAGTTCGAGGTACCCGTCCAGGCGGCCATCGGATCGAAAATCATTGCGCGGGAGAACATTCGCGCGATACGCAAGGACGTGCTGTCCAAGTGCTACGGCGGCGACATCACCCGTAAACGCAAGCTTCTCGAAAAGCAGAAGGAAGGCAAGAAGCGGATGAAGACCATCGGGCGCGTCGATGTGCCGCAGGAGGCGTTCGTCGCGGCGTTGTCCGCCGACGCCGCGGGGGACAAGGGCAAGAAGTAGCCATGCGGATTCGGGGGATGGCGACGGCGTTGATGGCGGTCGCTGTGCTGGCGACGGGTTGCGGTGGAGTGGTGGCGGGCACGGCGAAGCCGGCGCCGAACCTCAAGCCGCGACCGCTCAGCGGCGTGACGGTAAAGCAGGTGCTTCTCGACGGCCCGACGCTCTCGCGGATGCTCAATCAGACGTTCGTGGCGCGGGACCCGGCCGAATTCGGCGGGCCCGAAAGGCTTTATCAGGTCCAGCGGACGATGTCGCAGGCCGGGTGCCTGGGCGTGACGGCGATGCTGCAGCAGGGCGTGTACCGGTCCGCCGACGTGAAAGACGTTGCGTCCGAGTCGTGGTGGAACAACGGCGAACCGGCGCAGGTGATCGTGGTCGAGGAGGGGGTGGTCACCCTCCCGTCGCCCGCACAGGCGCAGGCGCTGTTTACGCAGTTCTCGGGGCAGTGGCAGCAGTGCAACGGCATGACGACGTCGGAACAGTCCGGCCCGATCAGCACGACGAACGTCATCAGCGACGTCCGCGTCACGGATTCCACCATCGCCGCGACCAAGACCGCGACGTCGATCTTGCCCAACATGCCGCCGCTGCGGCCCACCCCGCAGGCGCGGGCCATCGGCATCCGGTCGAACTGCCTCGTCGAGGTCCAGGTGGTGTTCTTCGGCGGGCGACGGTCCTCCGACCCCGGCTCGGCCGACCTCAACACCAGCGCCATCGACGTTGCGCACGCCCTGATGGACAGGGTGAGCGCTCTGGGTTGACGTTGCGCCGGGAAGGGCAGTGACGAAGTGAAGAGCAGCTCGCTTGTCGTTTTGATCGCGGTGCTGCTGGTGAGCGGGTGCACCGAAACCATCACCGGCACAGCAGGTCTGGCACCGAGCGCGGGGCGGGTGCCAGCCATCAAACGCGTGCTGTTCGACGGTACGGCGCTGGCGGGGCTGCTCGGCCAGCCGTTCCAGCCCTACCCGCACTACTCCGATTTCGGGGGCGACGACAAATTGGGGTCCAATTGGGATAACGGGCAGCCGGCCGACTGCATCGGGGTCGTTCACCTGATGCAGCGAGTCACGTACGCCTCCGCACCGATACAGCTCACGGCCCGTGAAATGTGGGTTCACAAAGGCGATTCCGAGCGGGTCGACAGCGTCCAGCAGGGCATCGTCGCGCTGGGGACGGACGCGGACGCCTACGCGCTGTTCGCCAAGTTCACGGCGCAGTGGCGCAGATGCAACGGCGCCACGCTGCTGGCGGAACCCATCGACGCGTGGGGTTCGGACGCCATCTCCGACGTACGCGTCGCGGACTCGGTTGTCGCGGCTACGGTTTCGATGGGCTGCGGCCCACACGGTGGTTTGAACGCCATCCCCACGGCCCGGGCCCTTGGCGTCAAGGGACCCTACTTGGTCGAGGTCACGGTCGAGTTCAGTCCGATCTACACGCAAGCAGACAAGGGGAACGCCGACATCAACACCACCGCCATCGACCTCACCCATGCGCTCATGAACAAGCTCAGCCCCCGCAGCTGAGCCGGGCGACCCGCTTCGCCCGGCTAACGCCGCGCTTGCGATCGCCACGTCCTGATGGTGGCGACCCGCTTCGCCCGGCTAACGCCGCGCTTGCGATCGCCACGTCCTGATGGTGGCGACCCGCTTCGCCCGGCTAACGCCGCGCTTGCGATCGCCACGTCACATCGGGGCGTTGGCGGGCTGGAACATTCCGGAGCCGTCGGCTTCCTCTTCTGCGCGGATGACGTGCACTACCGCGTTGATCAGCGCCAGGTGGGTGAAGGCCTGCGGGAAGTTGCCCAGCTGCCGGCCGGTGCGCGGCTCGATCTCCTCGGCGTAGAGATGCAGCGGGCTGGCGTAGGACAGCAGCCGCTCACACAGGCGCTTGGCGCGCCGCACCTCGCCGATCTCGACGAGCGCCGACACCAGCCAGAACGAGCAGATCGTGAAGGTGCCCTCCTCGCCGGACAGGCCGTCGTCGGTTTCCTCGACCCGGTAGCGCAGCACCAGGCCTTCCTGGGTGAGTTCGTCGGCGATCGCCAAGACGGTGTTGCGCACCCGCGGGTCATCCGGCGGCAAGAACCGCGTCAGCACCACCAACAGCAGCGAGGCGTCCAGCGCGTCGCTGCCGTAGCGCTGGGTGAACACCCCGCGGGAGTCCACGCCGTGCGTCAGGATGTCGTTCTTGATCTCCTCGGCGATCGCGCGCCACTGCTGGGCATAGCTCTTCTCGCCCTGCCGCTCGGCCAGCTTGGCGCCGCGGTCGAGCGCCACCCAGCACATCACCTTCGACGACGTGAAGTGCTGCGGCTCCCCGCGCACCTCCCAGATCCCGCGGTCGGGCTCGCGCCAGTGCTTGATCGCCTCCTCCACCTGCTTCTTTAGCACCGGCCACAACGTCTCGGGGACCTGCTCGCGCGACTTGGCGTGCAGGTAGAAGGAGTCCAGGATGGAGCCCCAGATGTCGTGCTGGATCTGGTCGTAGGCGCCGTTGCCGATGCGCACCGGCCGGGCGTGGTCGTAGCCGGACAGGTGATGAAGCTCCTCTTCGACCAGACTGCGCTCGCCGCCCACGCCGTACATGACCTGCAGCGGGTGCCGCTCGTTGTTGTTGGCGCCGGAGACGTCGGCGATGAACGCGAAGAAGTCGTCGGCCTCGCGATCCAGTCCGAGCGTGTACAGGCCCCACAGCGCGAAGGTGGAGTCGCGCACCCAGGCGTAGCGGTAGTCCCAGTTACGTTCGCCCTGCGGCGTTTCCGGCAGCGATGTGGTGCTGGCCGCCAGCAGCGCGCCGGTGGGCGAGTAGGTCAGGCCCTTCAGGGTCAGCGCGCTGCGCTGCAGGTACGCCCGCCACGGGTGGTCGGGAAAGTTACCGATGTTGATCCACTGCCGCCAGCACTCGGTGGTCTGCCACATCTTGTCGGCGGCCTCTTGGTAGGTCTGCGGCGCCGGGTGCTTGGTCCAGCTCAGGGCGACGAACACGTCGTCGCCCTCTTTCATCCGGGTGCGTGCGCGCGCCTCGCGGCCCTCCAGCCCGATCCGCAGGTTGGACGTCAGCCGCATCGTCGGGTGGGCGTCGGGATCCTTGGTGGCGCGCGCGACGGCCTCGCCGTAGGCGTTGGCGGAGTACTCCCAGGTGGCGCCGACGCGGTGATAGTCGAACGCCGGTTCGCAGCTCATCATCAGTTCGACGGTGCCGCTGACGCAGCGCACGGTGCGCAGCAAGATGTGCTCGGCGTCCCAGTCCATCGGGGTGCGGCGGTGCGTCCGAGACCGTCGCTCCAGGTCGTGCCACGGGCCCATCACCAGCGCATCGCGCACGATCAGCCACCCGGTGTGGGTCTGCCAGGTGGTTTCCATGATCAGGCTGCCGGGCAGGTACCGGCGGGCGGAAGGCACCGAGACGCCATACGGGCCCAGTCGGAAATGGCCGGCGCTGCGGTCCAGGATCGCACCGAACACGCTAGGCGAATCCGGGCGGGGCACGCAGAGCCATTCGACCGATCCGGCGGGGGAGATCAAGCACGTGGTCTCCCAGTCCGACAGGAACGCATAGTCGGCGATCGGCGGGAACGGGTTCCGCAGGGCCGCGCTGGGAGCGAGCGGCCCGGGTGTGCGCAGGTCGATGGACGACGACATCGACGTGGCCGAGGCGGCGTGAAACTCTTCCTCGGGCAGGGCACCGTCCGGCGGGGCCGGTTGGTCTTCGGGCTGGGCGTGCAAAACCATCTGGACATCATCGCTGCTCAGCGGTCCCGCGTCCAACGTTTCACCGAGGTGGCGCGCCGCGCGCCGATCCGCTGCGCCCGGCCTATGCCGGCGCGTGTTCCCGGCGGGCCGATGGTCTTCGGCGGTCGGGCCGAATAGGGTGAGCCCCGTGAACGCGTTCCTCAATTGGTGGGACGGCAACGAGCTGTGGCTTTCGGGGCTGCCTTTCGTGCTGCAGGCCCTGGTGGTGGTGCCCGCCGTGCTGGTGGTGGCCTACGCCACGGCGGCCCTGCTGGATGGCGTGCTCGGGAAAGGCATCGAGCTGATGCGCCGCGCCCGCCACGACGGGACGCCCGGGTAGCCCATGCCTCGGTCACACGTGACCCTGATTCTGGTCATCCTGGTGGCGTTGGTGATCGTCACGTGGCTGGTGACCCACGCGATGCACCGCTAACGCCCGCGGGCCCTCTGCACAGCCACCGTCGCGGTGGCGGCAACGTCAATTCCTGTTAGGCTTCCCGCCATGCGCGTGGCGATGAGCATCTCGGAGTGCTATGCCCTCGTGCACTGTTGTCGCTGACTCCCAAACCCGTGCGCGGTCTGGTCTGGAGTTTTCGAATTCTCCTGAAGTTCTAGGTGCCTTTCCGCAGAAACGGGACCCGACTCCCATACCTCTCGCACCGGAAGGCCCTCAATGGACACAAGGACCGCATCGCGCTGGCGGCCCGTCCTCGCACTTACCCTGATCGCCGGCGCCATCGCCGGGTGCCACGGCGGCGCCAGTGATGCCGTCGGCGGCGGTGGTCTGGCCAACGCGCGCACCAGCATCACCCTGGTCGCCTACTCGGTCCCAGAACCCGGTTGGAGCAAGATAATTCCGGCGTTCAACGCCTCCGATGAGGGCAAGGGCGTGCAGGTGGTCACCTCCTACGGCGCCTCCGGTGACCAGTCCCGCGGCGTCGTCGACGGCAAGCCGGCCGACGTCGTGAACTTCTCCGTCGAACCCGACATCGCGCGACTGGTCAAGGCCGGCAAGGTCTCCAAGGACTGGAATACCGACGCCACCAAGGGGATTCCGTTCGGTTCGGTCGTCACGCTGGTGGTGCGCAAGGGCAATCCGAAGAACATCAGGGATTGGGACGATCTGCTGCGGCCCGGAGTGGAAGTCATCACCCCCAGCCCGCTGAGCTCCGGCTCGGCCAAGTGGAACCTGCTCGCGCCGTACGCGGTCAAGAGCGAAGGCGGCGCCCACAGCGACGCCGGGGTCGATTTCATCAAGAAGCTGGTTACCGAACACGTGAAGCTGCGCCCCGGATCGGGACGGGAGGCCACCGACGTCTTCGTCCAGGGCAGCGGTGACGTGTTGATCAGCTACGAGAACGAGGCCATCGCCACCGAGCGGGCCGGAAAGCCGGTCGAACACATCAACCTGGCGCAGACCTTCAAGATCGACAACCCGGTGGCGGTGGTCAACACCAGCCCGCATCTGGACGCCGCCGTCGCCTTCAAGAACTTCCAGTACACGGCCGCCGCCCAAAAGGTCTGGGCGCAAGCCGGTTTCCGCCCGGTCGACCCGGCCGTCGCCGCCGACTTCCGCAACCAGTACCCGGTGCCGGCGAAGCTGTGGACCATCGCCGACCTGGGCGGCTGGGCCACCGCGGATCCGCAGCTGTTCGACAAGAACTCCGGCAGCATCACGAAGATCTACACGAAGGCCACCGGATGACCGCCATCACCCCGGACCCGCTGGCGGTCCGGCCCGAGCTCAACGGTGACGCGCCACCGGGTCCGCTGCCCGGGCGCGGCCGCGGCACCACCGCCCTACGCGTCGGCGTGGCCACGGTGTGGCTGTCGGTGATCGTGTTGCTGCCGTTGGCGGCGATCGCGTGGCAATCCGCGGGTGGTGGCTGGCACGCCTTCTGGCTCGCGGTCACCTCGAATGCCGCGCTGGAATCGTTCCGGGTGACCCTGACGATCTCGGCCGGGGTCACGGTGCTCAACCTGGTCTTCGGCCTGGTGATCGCGTGGGTGCTGGTGCGGGATGACTTTCCGGGCAAGCGCCTCGTGGACGCGATCATCGATCTGCCCTTCGCGCTGCCGACCATCGTCGCCAGCCTGGTGATGCTGGCGTTGTACGGCAACCACAGCCCCGTCGGTTTACACCTGCAGCACACGTCGTGGGGTGTGGCGGTCGCCCTGGCCTTCGTCACGCTGCCGTTCGTGGTGCGCGCCGTGCAGCCGGTGCTACTCGAACTGGATCGCGAAACCGAAGAGGCCGCGGCGTCGCTGGGTGCCAGCGGGCCGAAGATCTTCACCTCGGTGGTGCTGCCGTCGCTGCTGCCCGCCTTGTTGTCCGGGGCGGGGCTGGCCTTCTCCCGGGCGATCGGCGAGTTCGGTTCGGTGGTGCTCATCGGCGGTGCGGTGCCCGGCAAGACCGAAGTGTCCTCACAGTGGATCCGCACGTTGATCGAGAACGACGACCGCACCGGTGCCGCCGCGATATCGATTGTGCTGTTGGGCATTTCGTTTGTCGTGCTGCTCATCCTGCGGATCGTGGGCGGCCGCGCGGCCAAGCGAGAGGAGCTGTCCGCATGACATCGTCTGCGGGAGTGCGCTATTGGTTGCGGTTCGTCGCGCTCGCCTACATCTTCGTGCTGCTGGTCATTCCGGTGGCGTTGATCCTGTGGCGCACGTTCCAACCCGGGCTGGGCCAGTTCTACGCCTGGGTCAGCACCCCCGCGGCGATATCGGCGCTGAACCTGACGCTGCTGGTGGTGGCCATCGTGGTACCCCTCAACGTCATCTTCGGCATCCCCACCGCATTGGTCCTTGCGCGCAACAGGTTCCGCGGCAAGGGTGTGCTGCAGGCGGTCATCGACCTGCCGTTCGCGGTCTCGCCCGTCATCGTGGGTGTCGCGTTGATCGTGCTGTGGGGTTCGGCCGGTGCGCTCGGATTCGTCGAACAGGACCTCGGGTTCAAGATCATCTTCGGCCTGCCGGGCATCGTGTTGGCCAGCATCTTCGTCACCCTGCCCTTCGTGGTGCGCGAAGTGGAGCCGGTGCTGCACGAGCTGGGCACCGATCAGGAGGAGGCGGCGGCCACCCTGGGTTCGGGGTGGTGGCAGACGTTTTGGCGGATCACGCTGCCGTCCATCCGGTGGGGTCTGACCTACGGGATCGTGTTGACCATTGCACGTACCCTGGGGGAGTACGGTGCCGTGCTGATGGTGTCGTCGAACCTGCCGGGAAAGTCGCAGACACTGACATTGCTTGTCTCCGACCGGTACAACCGCGGGGCGGAATACGGCGCCTACGCGCTGTCCACGCTGCTGATGGGGGTTGCCGTGCTGGTGCTGGTTTTCCAGGTGGTGCTGGACGCGCGCCGCGCACGAGTGGCGAAGCAGGCCTGACGAGGAGAATGACCGTGACTCACGCCAACCGGGACGACCTCGCCATCGTCGTGCGCGACGCCAACAAACGTTATGGCGATTTCGTCGCGCTGGACCAGGTGGACTTCGCCGTGCCCACCGGCTCGCTGACGGCGTTGCTGGGTCCCAGCGGCTCGGGCAAGTCGACCCTGCTGCGCACCATCGCCGGGCTCGACCAACCCGATACCGGAACCGTCACGATCAATGGCCGCGACGTGACCCGGGTGCCGCCGCAGCGCCGCGGCATCGGGTTCGTGTTTCAGCACTACGCGGCGTTCAAGCACCTGACCGTGCGCGACAACGTGGCCTACGGGCTCAAGATCCGCAAGCGACCCAAGGCCGAGATCAAGGCCAAGGTCGACAACCTGCTCGAAGTGGTGGGACTGAGCGGGTTTCAGGCCCGCTATCCCAACCAGTTGTCCGGCGGTCAGCGCCAGCGTATGGCGCTGGCGCGGGCGCTGGCGGTCGACCCGCAGGTGCTGCTGCTCGACGAGCCGTTCGGCGCGCTGGACGCCAAGGTGCGCGAGGATCTGCGGGCTTGGTTGCGGCGCCTGCATGACGAGGTGCACGTGACCACGGTGCTGGTCACCCACGACCAGACCGAGGCGCTCGACGTCGCCGACCGCATCGCCGTCCTCAACCAGGGGCGCATCGAACAGGTGGGCTCGCCGACCGAGGTGTACGACTCGCCGGAGAATCCCTTCGTGATGTCGTTCCTCGGCGCGGTGTCGGACCTCAACGGCGCCCTGGTGCGCCCGCACGATATCCGGGTGGGCCGCAACCCCGAACTAGCGGTCGCCGGCGGCGATGGAACCGCCGCGTCCGTCGGGGTGGTGGCCGCCACCGTCGACCGGGTGGTCGCGCTGGGCTTCGAGGTGCGGGTCGAGTTAACCAGCGCGGCCACCGGAGATCCGTTCACCGCGCAGATCACCCGCGGGGATGCCGAGGCGCTGGCCCTGCGCGAGGGCGACACCGTCTACGTGCGGGCCACCCGGGTACCGCCGATAGGCCAGCCCGGGGCCGCCCACCGGGACGGGGCCGCGCTGACGTCCACCTGACCGTCGGTGTTTCCCCGGCCGCAGAATGGGAATCCGCCGCCGGTGAACGTTTTCGAACTCGCGGCGTTGCCGTTCCAGTGGGGCTCCGCGATCCGGGGTAAGCGCTTCTTCCACCCGATCGGCGTGCTGGCGCAGGGCTACGTCGAGCGCGTCGCCCCGGCGGACCAGGGCCTGCCGATCGCGTCGTCAGAGATTGTTGCGCGCCTGTCGAAGGCGACCGGGACGCCAGGGTCGCTGCCCGACTTCATCGGGCTGGCCTTGCGGGTGCCCGCGGCGCAGGCGTCGGACAAGCCGTGGGACATCCTGCTGGTCTCCTCGGGGTCGGGCGTACTGTCGCGCGCGGTGGCGCTGCGCCCGGCCACGTCGTGGAACGGTCAAACGCTGACCACGTTGATGCCGCTGCACTATCAGGACAACAACTGGTGGCTGCGGGCCAGGACCTCGAGCGAGATCGGCGGCGGGCTCTCGCTGGACAGCGTCCGGGCCAAGCTCGAGCGCAGCAACATCGAGGTGACGATCGACCAGGCCTGCGGCAGAGGCGATTTCACGCCCTTGGCCCGGATGACCCTGACCACCGCGCTCGATCCCGAGCACGACCACGACGTGTCGTTCGACCCCGTCCTCAACACCGCACCCGGCCTGAGCCTGCACCCCAGATGGCTGGCCGATCTGCGCGCCCGCGCCTATCAGCACAGCCGTGACGGCAGAGACGCCGAAGGGTAGCCGCCCGTTGGAAGGAGGTAGCCGGTGTCCGAGCGGATCGTGATCACCGGGGCCAGTGGCAACGTCGGCACCGCCTTGCTGCGCCGGCTCGCCGAAGACGGCACCGACTATGACATCGTCGGCGTAAGCCGCCGACGACCGCCGCCCGAGGGGGTGTATCGATCCGTCCGATGGCATGAGCTGGACCTCGCCGAACCCGCCGTGCAATCTGAGTTGCTCGACGTCTTTCGCGGCGCGCAGTGCGTGATCCATCTGGCGTGGGGATTCCAGCCCACCCGCAACACGCGCTATCTGGACGCGGTCGCCATCAACGGGAGCTCCGCCGTGCTGAGCGCGGCCCACGACGCCAAAGTGGCGCAGTTGGTGCACATGTCGTCGGTGGGCACCTATGCGCCGGGACGGTACGGGGAAAAGGTCGACGAATCGTGGTCGACCGCGGGGATCGGGTCGTCCGCTTACAGCCGCGCGAAATCCACGGTGGAGCGCATGCTCGACGACTACGAGCGACGCAATCCCGACGGCGTCGGCATCACCCGGATGCGGCCCGGATTCATCATGCAGCGCGACGCCGCGCCGGGCCTGCGACGCTACACCCTGCCCGCATACGTCGACTCGCGGTGGCTGCGCTGGCTGCCGGTGCTGCCGCTGGACCGCTCGCTGTGCGTGTCCATCGTGCACGCCGACGACGTCGCCGACGCCTGCGTGCGGGCGATGGAGCGTGGCGCCACGGGGCCGTTCAATCTGGCCGCGGAACCACCGGTGTCCCGCGACGACATCGCAAAAGTGTTGCGGGCGCACCCGATTCACGTGCCCTCGGGCCTGCTTGGCTTGGCGGTCGAGGCATCGTGGCGTGCGCGATTGCAGCCAATCGACCGCGGCTGGCTCGATATGGCGTTTTCGCTGCCGCTGCTGGACACCGGCCGGGCGCGCGCCGTGCTCGAATGGTCGCCGCACTGGGAATCGGTGGCAGCGCTGGCCGACCTCATCGACGGGTTCCTGCACGCTTCGGGGACACCGAGCCCGGTGCTGCGCTCCCGGTCGTTGGCCCAGGCGCTGGGCCGCGACGTCACCGCCGGGCCGCTCACCGTCCGGCGGGTGCCGTGACGAGCGTCGTCAACTGGTGCGGCCCAACAGGTGAC
>NZ_QMEU01000077.1 GCF_003284975.1 Mycobacterium colombiense | reverse complement strand
GCTTCAATGAGGCGGAGACACAGGAGCGGCCGATACCCGAACCGATACCCCGCCAGGACGACACGATGGCCGCGGGCTACCGGTACGGCGACGAGCCTGCTGAGCGCGATCAGCGCGATGAGCGCGAGGAGGGTGGGCCGCCCGGGCTCCCGCCGACCGAGGCGACGCAACCCTCCTATCGATATGACCCAGATCCATTCGACCCGTTCGGAGAGGGCACCTGATGCGACGTTTCCTGGTAGTGGGCTGCGGCGGTTCCGGCGGCGCGACGTTGTCCCTCATGATGGACCAGCTGCGCTCCGAACTGCACACCGCTGGGATCGAAAAGCTGCTGGCCGGTTGGCAATTCGTGCACATCGACGTCCCGAGCGCCGCGGAGTCGGGCCCGGAGGGGCTGGCGAACGTGCCCGCCCAGGGCGGCAGCTACGTCGGCTGCGGGCCGCAGGGCAGCAGCTACGCCGTCCTCGACGGTGCGCTGTCCCAACGGCTGGCGGCCGAATCGGCGCTGGACACCATCGCCACCTGGGCGCCGCGCAACCCGCAAGAGGTGTCGATCCCGATCTCGGCCGGCGCCGGGCAGTACCGGGCGATCGGGCGGATGATCACCCTGAGCAAGGCCGCCGAAATCCACGCCCGCCTACAGGCCGCGTGGGACACGCTGTTTCGCGTCGAGACCGTCTCGGAGATGTCGACGGTCGACGTACCGGGCATGGGTCGCTTCGACCCCAACGAACCACCGCTGGTGTTGGTGGTGTCGTCGATGGCCGGCGGCGCGGGCGCGTCGATGGCCCTGGACGTGTGCCGGCTGCTGACCCTGGTGACCGGTCTGGATCCCCGGTTGATGGGCGTATTCATGGTCACCCCGGACATTTTCGACTCGCTGCCGCAAAGCGCCATCATCGGCGTGCGGGCCAATGCGCTGGCGATGCTCGGCGAGATCGTGGCCAGCCAATCCGGTGCCGCCCGCGAACACGACGTCCGAATCCTGCGCGCCCTGGGCCACCATCACGGTGAGGGAGAACCGATTCCGTTCGCGCGGGTGTTCCCGGTGGGCCGCTACATCGGCGCCGACCGCACCCTGTTCGGCGACGGCTCGCAGTACGCGGTGTACCGGGGGCTGGCGCGCGGGCTGGCCGGACTGATGATGAGCGGGCGGGCCAGCGACCAGTTCGTCGCCTACGACCTGGGCAACACGGCGTCGCCGGTGGGCGACCGGGACCTGCTGGGCTGGGGCATCTCGTCGTGGGACGTGCTGCCCTGGGGCACCTACGGATTCTCCAGCCTGAGCATGGGCCGCGACCGCTACGCCGAATACGCCGCCCAGCGGCTCGCCCGCAGCTGCGTGGACAAGCTGCTCGACGGGCACATGCAAAAGGGCAACCCGGCGTCGAGCACCGAACAGCTGGACTCGCTGCTGTCCAGCCAATGGGCCTCGCTCTGCGGTGAACTCGGGTTGCCGCCCAGCGCCGGCGACGAGCAGACCCGGGTGAGCCAGCTCGGACGCTGGATCGGCACCGAAGCCTTCACGGCCGACACCGTCGCCGCCACGGTCAACGGCCTCATCGACCGTCAGCTGCGCAATCACCTGCCGAACCCGGAGGGCGTCGCGGCCGAACAGTGGGTGCCCACCATGCGTCAAGCCGTGCATAATCGGCGCGCCGAGCTGACCCGGGCGTGCGCGGATGCGGCCTACGCCATGGCTTTTCAGTGGCACCAAGACTTCGCCAACCGGCTCGAAAAGGTGGTCGGCGCGGCCATCGCGTCGCTAGGGTTGCCCTTTGCGCGCGAAGTCGTCGACCAGCTGCGCCGCCACATCGACGACCAACTGACCGCCGGGGTTGCTCAGCTGGGCAACATGGGCCCGCCCGACATCGTGGCGATCTCGCCGCAGGTGGACGCCGGACTGCGATCCCTGCACGGGGTGATGACCAACACCGACCAGGTGGTGGCGGCCGTGGTGGACGGATTCCGCGCGTCGGTGCGGCGTCAGCTGTTCGCCGACGCAGCCGCCCGCATCGCCGACGTGATGCGCGTGGTGGGCGTGGAACTGCTGGTGCCGCTGCGGGATCGCCTCAGCGAGGCCATGATTCAGCTGGAGATCGCCCGCTCGGAGCCGCCCACCGACGTCGGGCTGGCCCGCCTGGCCACCGATCAGTACGCGGCCTGGCCGGCGGACGCCGACGAGCTGGTGCCCAGCCGGTTCGCCGAAGCGAACAACGAAGTGCTGCTGATCAATTCGACCGCCTTCAAGGGACGCTACGAGGCCGATCTGCCCAAGGCGGTGGCCGGCGCCAACGCGATGATCCCGCTGCAATCGGCCATCGAGGAGGCGACCGCGCGGGTGATCCTGGGCGAATGGCAGACCACCGGCGGCGTGGCCGCACCCGGCGGGTTGATCGAGCGCACCGCCACCTGGGTCACCCGCGCGCTGGGCACCGACCCCGAGACGGGCCGCGCCCGGGTGCCCTCGATCGCGCAGTTCGACATCCACACCCGCCCAGTCGAATTGCTGCGCCGGGCCCGGCTGTACGTCGAGCGGCCCGGGGAGTCGTTCGCGGAATTCTGCAAGGTGTCGCTGCGCGACTACGTGCAGGGCGCGGGCGCCTCGGAGTCCGAACTGGTGGCGCGCCGTCGCGACATCGCCACCAAGTTCGCCGAGGCGCTGTCGCTGGCGCGACCGCTGGCCAGCGTCAACGACCAGGCCCTGCAGCGGGTGCACCCCGGCCAGCAGACCGAGTACCGCTACAAGTTCTCCGAGATTCCGTTCGCCGGTCAACCCGTCGACCGGGAACTGTTCGAGGTCATCCGCAACAATCCGCGCATCGACCAGGCGACCAAGGACAACTACGGGCGTTCGCTGTCCGACGAGGACAGCGTGACCCGCATCGACATCTTCGGCTCGTATCCGAACTATTCGCCGCTGGCGTTCGACTCGGTGCTCAAGCCCGCCGCCCAGCAGTGGGCGCAGACCGCGGGGCCCGGGCGCGGCGCCTTCTGGAAATACCGTCGTTCCCGGCCGCTTTCGGCGTCCCTGCCGATGACCGATGAGCAGCGGCGCACCATGACCGGCGGCTGGTTCGTCGGCCAGCTGCTGGGCCGCATCCAGATCCCGGCGTCGCCGTTCACCGAGCCGGTGCGCATCTACGACGCCGACAGCGGGCAGTGGCTGAACTTCCCGAACCCGCTGCTGACGCCGCCGTCGGCGTTTCATGCCCCCTACGATTGGTTGCCCGCGGTGCTCGAATCGATCCTGCTGGCGATCGCGCAATCGCACGAGCCGCCGGTGATGCGATCGCTGCGGCCCTACAGCGTGCTGCGTGAGCTCTACGATGCGCATTCGCAAGACCCTGCGAGCGGCATCGTCGCGCTGTCCGCCCAGGGGCTGCTACGTGAATTCCTGCAAGGCATCTCGAGCACACCCGGCGTGCAGTCCCGGGTCCCGGGGATCGCCGAGGCCCAGACCGCCGACGCGCGCGCCACGGCGGCGATCGAGTGGCTGACCACCATCCGCGACGTTGCGGCGCAGTACCTTCCGGCGGACATGGCCGGGGCCACCCCCGGCGGGGCGTTCACCACGGTGCCGACGCGCACCACTGCGTCGAACACACCGATGTTCCGCGACCTGGCACCCGACGTGTACGCGGCGACCGGCGCGCTGATCAACCTGATCCAGCACGAGGCCGAGGCGCTGGCGGCCGGCGCGGCGGCGGGCGGTCCGGTGCTCGACGGTGGTGCGCCCGTGGTGATCCCCGAAGGCGGGACGTTCTGACCATGGTGGTATCCAGTGACAGTGCCCTCACGGTGATCGTCTCTCCTCACCTGCATACCGACGAGCTGCTCGGTGTCCTGTGCGACTACTCGGCCGCGGGACTGCTGGGCGTGTTCGTCTGGGTGGACGCCGGCGATGCGCGCGGACCCGCCACAACGGCGACGATGGTCCGCGACGGGCGGTCGGAAAGCGTTGTCCTGCAACAGGTATTGACCGCCAAACCTTACGACCGGGTCCGGGTGGCGGTGTTGGTACCGCTCGAAGCTCCGGCGGATCAGCGGGCGCCCCTGGCCGCCGAGCAGTTCGTCGAACAGGTGGTGCGCAGCACCGCCAGGGGAGCGAGGATGACCCTGCTGCGGATGTTGCTCACCAGTGGGCGGGCCGGAGCCAGTCAGCTCAGCGCATCGGTGGTCGTGGAGGGCTGGCACAACCTGCTGATCGCACCCGAGGATTCGCCGGCACCCGGGCTGGGCGCGGTGCCGTGGGGACACCTGGCCGAACCGCTGGATCTCGCCCAGCGTGCCGCGCCGGTGGTCGCCGCGGTGGCCGGATTGTGGGCCGACGTGCAGCAGACCCCCTTCGACAGCGTGGAGATCCTGCCGGGCCAGACATTGCGCGCGGTGCGTGCGTTCTACCGCAGCCTGGACACCGCCGAGGTGGAACGACGGTTGCGCGCGCGATTGTTCGATCCGGCCGGACGGCTGCCGCTGCCGCACGGCGGCCAGGTGCCCGTGCTCTACGTCGAGGACGTTTCGGCGGCCACCCAGACGATGGCCCGCGCGCTGTGGACCAAACACCGCGACGTGCTTCGCGGGCCGCGGATGGGCGCCGACGACGTTGCCACGCAGGCTATTTCGATCTGGGCGGCGCTCAAGATGTTCCTGCGCTTCATGGGCGGGGCCCTGCGTAACGCCCCATCGGCGTGGCTGTCGGCGGTGAAGGGATCGGTATCGGCGGTGTTGGCCTCGACGGTGCAGGGCACCGTGTTCGGCGGCCGCGAATCCGCGTTCTCGGTGGTCACCAGCAGTCAGCTCGCCGACTGGCAGGACCTCGGCCGCAGCGCCGACACGCTCAACGCGGCGATCGGCGGATCGGCGGCCAACGCGCAACTGGCGCAACAGGATCTCAGCCCGCTGTGGATCGACTTCGTCAACGGCGCGCTGACCCTTGCCGACGGCGGGCGCCGCGCCAAGGGGCTCGACCCGATCCAGGTGGGCGCGGGCGTCGGTGTGTTGGCCAACGCCGCCGACGTCGTACCCAGTCGCGCGGATCGGTTCACGGCCATCCCGACGTCGCTGGCCGCGGTGATCGGCGTCAGCGACCTGGAGCCGGCCGACGTGCTCGGCGCCGCGGATCTGCGCCAGCGGCTGCAACGCGCCTACTCCGATCCCGCCGCGGGCGTGGAGGCCCGCGGGGCGTCGACCGAGCTCGAGCGCTGGCAGCAGCACGCGTCGAAAAGCTATGCCTGGCAGGCAGGATCAATCCTGGCCGACTTCCTGGGGCGGGCCCGCACCGAGGTGGCGCAAATCGCCGAACAGATCCAGCGGGCGGCCAGCGAGATCTCGATCGACGAGAAGGTGCGCGCCCGCCAACAGGCCATCGGCACCATCCTGGCCACGCTCACCTGGGCGACGCTGGGAGTGCTGGTCATCCTGGTGGGCATCGCGGTGGCCGGCTTCAGCGGCTGGAAATACACGTTGATCACCGGCGGCATACTGCTCGGCCTCTACATCGCGGTGTCGCTGACGCTGTTCCTGTTCGCCCAGCGCGACATGTTCACCTTGATGAATCTGCGGAAATCGCAACAGAATCAGCTCGAGATGATGCAGGCGAATCTGCAGACCGCACTGCAGGATGTCAGCCGCCTGTCCAGCGCCTACGGCCAATACCTGTCCTGGTGTCGCGTGCTGGGGCCGGTGCTGCGCGCGCCGTTTGGGCCCGCTCCGGCGGGGCGTTCGGCCGCGCCACTGATTTCCGACGGCCTGCCGCGCTGCGCCCAGGTCGGGGTCGCCGATCCCGGCGCGGAGCGTGCCGACGACGCCGCGCACGCCATCCAGCGCCGCCTCTACGCGCTCGGCTGGCTGACCAAGCCATGGCAGGAAATGGTCACGCAGGTGGCGGGCCGACTGCGCGAGGACCCCGAAATGCTCTACCGCATGCCGGGTTTCCGGACGTCCTCCGGTCTGGATCAGTGGTCGGCGGCGGTGGCTTCCGGGCAGGTGCACTCCACCGGCGCCGACGCCCTGTGGCAGCGTGTCGAGCAGATGTTCGCCGAGGATGACCGGGTGGGCACGGCGCTGACCGGTGCGGTGTTGGCGCCCGCGATGGGCCAGCACGTCGGCTCCGAGCAGTTCGCGGCCGGGGTAATCGACCACCGGCCGGGGCAAGCCGCCCCCTTTGATGGCTCGGTGTTCACCGACGCGGCGATGACCGCGGGCCGCTGCGCGGTAGCCATCGATACCGCCGCGATCGCCCGACCCGGCCTGGGTTTCCGGGCCACGGTGGTGCAGGCCAGCGACGGCCTGGCGCCGTATGACTTCACCCTTTTCGAGGTGCCGCTGGCGGCCGCGTCGGGCTTCGAAACCGAGAAGACCGCGGTGATCACGCACACCGAGCACCGCGACGCGCCGCCCGGCGGGGATTTGGTGTTCTAGCATGCCCGATCCGCAGCACGCCGGCGACGCCGACGACCCCCGCCTGAACGCCCTGATCGCGTGGCGCCAACGCCTAATCGACTCCGGGGCGGTGTCCAAGGCGGGGTTCAAGGAGACCCACCTGCGGCTGATACTGCGTTCGGGACGCACTGACGTGGAACAGATTCGGGCGATGCTGCCCGGATCTGTCGCCGACTACGCCGAGGAACTGGCGGCAGTGCTGGCCGAGGTGGACTCGGAATCATCGCCGGGCCGCCATCACCGCCCGGGAAGCCTGTCCGCGGTGGAACCCGACGGTGAGCCGACCGGTGCCGCGACACTGGCCGATGACGGCGCGGGCGACCAACCACCGCCGAGCCCAAGCGATTTCGCCGCCTACACCTTCGGCGAACAGACCGGACCCCTGGCCGCCGTCACCGTCAGGCCATCCCGCGACGACGCCGACGGCTACGAGCTGGCCTGGACGCCGCACCTGCCGGGCGGGCAAGCCGTGGTCATCTACCGGCTGGTCGCTCAGGAGGACAACGCGCCGTACTCCCCGGATCGGGCACGGCTGGTGGCGGCCACCACGGCGACCGCCGCGGCCGACCCGCTGCCCTCTGCCGCGGCGGTGCGCTACTACCAGGTCTGGGCGAACGTCGGCGCGACTCGCGCGGAAGCGCTTGCGGCGCAACCGGTCAAGCACGCCGAGGGCGTCGCGGTGAGCCCGGTGCGCGATTGCGTTGTCCGGCAGGACAACGGCAAGGTCATCGGCAGCTGGACAGTGCCGTCGGCGGTGAGCACCGTATTCGTGTCCCGGTTGCCTGTCGAGGAAGCCGGTCGGGAGGGTCCCCAGCATCGGATCCTGCTCGACCGTGACAATCGGGCGGGCTTCGTCGACTCCGACCCGGCTCCCGGTCGGCATTACCTGTACCGGATTCGAGCTGCCGTCCCGATCAACGGCGTGCTGCGGCTGGCGGCGGCGGTGGAGGCTGACGTCCAAATCGCCGCCGTCCTGACACCGGTCACCGACCTGATGGTGACGTCGGCACCGGGGTCGGCCGAGGGCTTCGAACTCACCTGGAAGCCGCCGGCCGCGGGCGAAGTGGTGATCTATCGCAGCCAGACCGGACCGGCCGCCGGGGCCGAGGCCAATGACTTGCCCGAGGCGGCGCTCGAGCAGATCGGGCTGACCCCGGATTTGCGCTTGACACAACCGATTACCGAGCAGCCGGGCCCCGATGGACGGCCGCGGTCGATGATGTCGGGGGTGTCCTGGCCGACGGACTGGAGTCGCGCCTACTTCACCCCGGTCACCGTGCTGGCGGGTCGCGCGTTGCTGGGCAAGACCTTCTGCTCGGTACGCACCGGAGTCATCCGCGACGTCGAACTCGCCGAGTACTGCAACAAGCAGGTCCTGACATTCGACTGGCCGCAAGGCGCCGCCGTCGTCGTGGTGTACCTGGCGCCCAAGGGCTACGACCCGCGCAACGGGTTGACCGGCACGTCCTACGAAATCACCGTCGAGCAATACGAAAAGTACGGCGGCCTGCAACTGCCCAACGGCAAGCTCCCGGTGAGCGGGTGTTCCCTGCATCTGGCGCCGGTGGCCTTCTCCGCCGGCCGGCGCGCCATCGGGGCCGTCCGCAGCATCGAGTACGCCGGCCTGCTGCGGCTGCAATACGCGGTGCAGTTGAGCCGCGACCCGGCGGGGCAGCCGTCGCACGCCACCATCTATATGCGGTCCGAATACGAGGTGCCCGGGTCGCCGGCGTTCGTGCTGATCAACCACCCGGATCGAATCCCTTTGTCGCCCACCGATGGTGAAGCGCTTGACGCGGCACCGCTGGATGCGCAGGGCGGTTTGGCGGCCACGCCGTCCAAGGAACTGCGGTGGTCGGCGTTGACCACCGCGGGAACCGCCGAGCCGTGGGCCGTCGATCTGCGGGGCCGGCGCGGATGGATCAGGTTGTTCGTCAACACGCCCTCGGCGGCGCGGCTGCGCACCATCGCGCTCCTGGACCCGCCCGTGCACAGCCTTCGCCTGAGTGTAGGCGCGCCATGACCCCGCGCTACGGCCAACTCGCCTACACGAGCTTCGACCAGCCGGGCGGCGCGGGGGGCTGGCAGGTCAAGCAGACCGTCGGGGAGCTGTCGGCGGAGGAGACCCAGCGCCTGGCGTCGGGTGTCCGTACCGCCTTTCGGCCGGTGACGCCGCTGCCCGACTATCCCACTCCGGAACAGCTGGACGCGGCGCCGCGACGCCTCGAGTACCGCCGATGGGCCAGCGATGCGGCGGGTTACTGGCACACCGTAGCCGCGGGTGCCGACAGCACCGGGCGGCCGGGCAACGTGTTCGCGCATGTGTTGCTGGACAGGGCACCGGATTCGGCGCCGCGGGTGCGACCGATCCAGCGGTGGGGCGCACCGGCCTGGTTGCGTCCGTTCGGTGCGGCGGCGGTCGCTCGCGCCACCTTGCCCGGTGATCCGCCGGGCGCGGCGCAAGTCGTCACCCGAGAAACCGCGATCGCGTTCGCGCTGGACACCAGCACCTGGCGGGTGGGCACCCTGCTCGGATTGCTGGACGCGGTGGCGGCCGCGCTCGACGGTGGCGCACCCGTGGTGTTGGGCGCGGTCTCCGTCGACTCGGCCGCGCAGTGGATCGGCCTGGTGAGTTTCCTCATGTCGCCGGGAACCGCGGCCACCCTGAACTTCAGCACCTTCGATCGCGCCGACCAGCTCGGCGCGGCGCAGCACGCTATATCGCACCTGGCCGCGGTGCCCATCGATGACTTGGACACGGTCCCAACGGGTTTCGTGGTCATCGACGAGACCGCGACGTTATCGCTCGGGGAGTTGGGTGGCGATCCGCACCGGACCGCGGCCGGCCAGGCGATCGAGGTCACCGCCTGGTCGGTGATGGCACAGGAAGTGCTGCTCGATCCGCAGTCGGCCCTCGCGGTGCTCGACGAACTCGACCACCGTGCCGCACAAACCCAGGATCGGGACCTGCACCCGGCCTGGCCGCTGGCCGTCACGATCGCCGCCGACGAGGAGTTCTCCGCCGCCCATCCCGAAGCGAACGCGATCATCACCGCGCACTCGCCGGCGGGCATCGCCCCGGGATCGCCGACCGAACGCCTTGTCGACGAGGCGCTTTCAACGCTCGTCGGGCAGACCACATCCGACGCCTGGAAGGCGGCCGAACAGAACCTACCTGGCTTCGCCGGCGAGCACGCCATGCTGAGCTACCTGTGCCGGGCGATCGACGACGACACCTGGCTGGACCAACTGGGTCCGATTCCATTGGGCCGCAACACCTATCACGGACGTCCGGTTCCCGAGCCACTGACGGCCGCCCTCGGGCCGGCTTTGCAGCGGACCGGCGCCACCGGTGACCCGCAACGACTGCTCAAGCTGGTCGATCTGTTGCTGCGGGCGGGTGTCGACGATGATCGCCTGACGCAGGCCCTGACCGATCGGGTAGCGGCCGAGCTGGCCGACCCGCACACCGGGCCCACGCTGGCCCGGCGGCTGACGCATCGGCTCGGCCCGGAAACCCGGATCGCCGCCGCCGCCGCGACGCTGCGTCTGAATTACGAAAGCGCACCGGTGATCAGCGATACCGTGCTGGACTGGTTCGCCGACGGGTCCACCATGCCCACGCCGGGCGAACTGCTGGCCGCGCAGCCGTGGGACGCGACGTGGACCCGCGCGGCGGTGTGCGGCATGCGCGCCGAGCGCCATCCGAGTGAAGCGGATAGCTTCGCCGAGCTGTGGTGGCTCGCGGCCAACGGATCCCCATACCGCGATGAACTGGCGGCCCGCCGCGTCTGGGATCCGACGCAATTGCTGGCGGCGGGCGGTGCCGCATTGAGCACCGCGGCGCTATTGCCGACGCTGCTGGGGGCGCCCGACAGCGAATCATTGCTGCGGCTGGCCGACGAGATCACCGCCGCCAACAACGATGACCTTGCGGTGGCAAGCGCCGCGCTGCGTGCGGTAAGCCCGGCATCCTGGGTGCAGCGCGGCTACATCAGCACCCATCAACGGGCGTACTCCGGGCTGTGGGACACGGCATTACGAGAGATCGGTCCTGGGCGGGTGCACGCCGACTGCGCGGTGCGGTTGACGGTGCTGGCGGCCCTGGGCGTGATTGCCGGACGGCCACGCCCCGTGCTCGCGGCTCAACTGGCCGCCGATCGCGCGGTGGCCGGGGCCGCCGCCGAGCAACTGGTCGCCCTGGCCGATGTCGAAATCGTCACGGCCACAGAGGTGTTGGCGGCCAGCCTGCTGCGCACCGACGCCGCCGAACCGGCGGATGCCGTCGATGCTGTGCTGGCCTCGGCCGCCGCCGCACTGACCGTAAGCCGGCAGTTCAGCGAAGACAACCAGGAGGCGGTGCTCGCGACGATGATGCGGATGGCCGGTAACAACGAGGGAACGCCACCGAGACGGTACCGGAAGCTGCTGAGCGCCATGCTGGCCCGCCGCTCCGACGGGCAGGCGCCGCTGGCGACCCCGTCGGCTCCGATGTGGAGGAACCCCTGATGCCGATCTACGCCCTGACCGCACGCAATCAGCGCGCCCACATACCCGTCGGGCCGCTGTCGGTCTCCATCAGCGGTGCGGTACACGACGCCGCGCTTGACATACAGGGCGCGCAGGGTCAGCCCGTGGTGCGCTCCAGCCCCCAGCACGTCGTCCTGCCGTCGCTGGCCGGTCCTGTCACGATCGCCGTGCGGCCCGCCTTCACAACACAATTCGGCGCCGGCACGGTCGTGCATCTCTCGATCGCCCACGATGTGCCCGACGAGGCCGACCCCGTCCAGGTGCTGTTCGACCCGGTGGACGTCGGCGGCGACACCGCGGTGGTGTTCGCCGAACTGCGGCCGGCCGGCCACCACATCGAAGTTTCCGTGACCGCCGCGGCCGACACGGCGCTGAGCCCGCTTGCGGCCGCGGCCCGCACCTCGGCACGGCGTCTCATCGGCCGGGACCGCAAGCAGGCCCACGCCGAACTCGTTGTCGCGCTGAACAGTTCGGCGTCGATGCGGCCCTGGTTCGCCGATGGCAGCGCGGCGGCGGCCACCGACGTGGCGGTGGGGGTAGCCGACGCCCTCGGAATCCGCGACGTGGCCGCGGTGCTCGTCGGAGCCGACGTCACCAAGATCGCTGTGGAGAATCACGCCTCGGGGCCGGGTGCGGGGCTCGCCGATGCGGTGCGCCAGGTGCAGCCGCGATGGTCGGCGGGCGCGCGCTGGTCGCGGCTGCGCACCGACATCGCCACCGTGGCCTGTTCGGACTTCCCGGTTAGCGGCGTGCAGCGCGGCTTTGCGTTGATCACCCTGTCCGATGACCGCCGGGTCGCCGGACCGCGGCTGCCGGCGCCGCGGCCGGGGCAAGACGCGGCCGCGGAACTGCTTGCGCATCCGCAGGTGCTCGACGACATCACCGCCCAGCTTGTTCGGGCCCTCACATGACCGCGCCCGCGGCGATTTTGACCAAATGCCCGCGCTGCTTTGCGCTTTTGGATCCCGACCACCACTTGTGGACACTGGCGCCCACTGGCGGTGCGCCCCGCTATCACGACGAGGTCGGCTCGGCGTTCCTGGGCGCCAAAGCCGACATCGGGCCGATGTTCCGGTGGGATCGTCCGCCGGGGTACAACGGCCCGCCGCCGCCGCACATCGCCGCCCAAGCGCTGCGTGGCCCCGTCCTCGAGATCTGTCCGGTGTGCCACTTCACCCTGCCCGATCGATGGCGCGAGGGGCAGGCGTACTGCATCGCGATGGCGGGGGCCCGCGCGACCGGCAAGAGCCTCTACATCGCCGTGCTGGTTCGTCAACTGCAGCTGCTGTGCGAACACCTCGGATTCGCGATGGCGCCCGCGACGCGTTCGACGGCCCTCGCGTACACAACCCATTACGAGACACCGCTATTCGTGCAGCGCGGCCTGATCCCGCCGACGCCCACCATCATGACCCAGACGTCCACGCAGCGTGAGCCACTGATCTTCAGCCTGGGCACCTGGCATGGGGTACAGCGCTACCTGGTGCTGCGCGACGTCGCCGGCGAGGACATGGAGTCCGGCAACCTGCATTCGCCGCCGTTTCGGTTCTTCAGTAATGCCGAGGCCGTGTTCTTCATGTTCGATCCGCTTCGGGTGCAATCGATTCGCGATCAACTGCAGGACCTGCTGCCCCCGCAGATGGTGAGCGGGGGAGACCCGCGCGGCGTGCTCAACAACGTAATGATGGCCATCGGGTCCGGCGAACCACGGCTGGCGGTCATCTTGTCGAAGTTCGACGCGCTGCGGGCGCTGCGCGATGTCGATGGGTCCGAGTGGAGCATGGTGATGTCCAACGCGGGCGCCGCGTATCTGCGCGATCCCTCGGATTCGGTGCTCTACGACGACAACGACGGCCAGCTGCTGCACGAAGAGGTGCGCAGCCTGCTGACCCGGCTCAACGCCGGCTCGATCATCGCCGGCGTCGAAAACCCCTCCACCCCAAGACGATTGAGGCACCGGTTCTTCGTCGTCTCGGCCCTCGGTCAACCACCGAGCGGTCAGCGACTGCACGCCCGGGGCATCGCGCCGTTCCGCTGCGTCGACCCGGTCCGGTGGGTCACCTCGAGCTTCGGGGTGCTCTAGGTATTCATGCGGCGAACATGACCAACCCACCTCAGAACCCATTCGAGCACAATCCGTTTGGTGGTTCCCCGTTCGGGAGTGTCCCCTCCGGTCCTCCGGTGTATTCGGCGCCGCCCGCACCGCCGCCCGATCGCCCACCGGTCAACGCGTTGGCGACATTGTCGGTGGTGTTCGCGTTCGTGTTCGCCCCCGTCGGGGCGGTGCTGGGGCACTTGGGGCTTCGGCAAATTCGGCGGACGGGCCAGCGCGGCCGCGACCGTGCCCTGGTGGGGACGGTGCTGTCGTATGCGGTAATCATTGTCGTGGTCGGCGTTTTGGTGGTGTGGTTGACCCGGCCCGACAGTCCTGCCGCCCGCACCGCCGCCCCCGCCACGGCTTCCCCGTCCGCTAGCCCAGTGGTCACGCCGTCCGATCTGGCACGGCTGGTGCCCACTCTCGCCGACGCCAAGGCCATCACCGGCGACGACAAGCTGATACAGGCGGTGATCCTGCGCCGGCCCGAAGATCTCGCGGCCGGGGGACAAACCACCGACCGTCCGGAATGCCGCGGCGCTCTATATGCCGGCGTGCCCGACCTGTACAACGTCGGACCCCTCGTCAATTACTACATGCCGGTCTTCGCCGACCGGGATGACCCAACCAACACGAGGTCGATTGACGCCGCCATCGCGGCATTTCCGGATTCGGCCGCGGCGCAAGCGCAACTGGCGAAGATGTCCTCGGCATGGCGCCAGTGCGGTGGCCTGCCGGTGAAGATCACGTTCCTCAATAAGAGCACCGTGGCGTTCTCGCTCAACGAGCCGATCGATGCCGGCAACGGCATCACCACCATCGAAGCCGCGGCGCGCGATGACCTGTCGGTGCATGCGATCGCCGCGAAGGCCAACGTCGTGATCGATCTGCTGGTGTCCTACACCGGCAACGACGTGGACCGTGCCCGCCAGACCGCCACGGCCGTCGCCAACCAGATTCTCGACAAGATTCCGGGCTGAACCATGACCAATCCACAGAATCCGTTTGACCCCAACGCCTTCGGTCAAGGCCCGTACGGTGGTGTCCCATACGGGGGAATGCCGCCGGTCTACACAGCGCCGCCACCGCAGCGGCCGCGCACCAACGTCTTCGCGACGTTGTCGGTCGTATTCGCCTTCGTCTTCGCGCCCGCCGGGGCGGTGCTGGGCCACCTGGGCCTGGCGCAGATACGCCGCTCCGGCGAACGCGGGCGCGATCGCGCGATCGTCGGCTTGATGCTGTCATATGCGGTCATCACGCTGACGGTGGTCGGCGTGGTGGCGTGGGCGACCCAGTCCGGCAACGAGTCATCCCGGGCGGCGTCACGCACCAGCGCTCCGGCCTCGACCCGCGCCGGCTCGGGGCCGCCGTCGTCCATGGTCACCCCGACGGGCCTGCCCGGGCTGCTGCCGACGATCGACGACGTCAAACGGTTCGTGGGGGACCCCAACCTCGTTGCCTTACCGCCGACGTTTCGGCCAGGCCCGGATTCCGACAGCGCATCGGTGGATCGCCCCGAGTGCTGGCCGGTGATGGGGGGCGGCGCTCCGAACTCCGACACGCAGGCCCTCGTCGGTTACTACGGGTTGGTGCTGATCGACGACCACGACGTACCCGCACTCAAGGAAGCGGGGCAGGCGCTCATGTCCTTCCGCGACCCGCCTGCCGCGCAACGCCAGTTGGCGAATCTGGTGTCGATATGGCGCAAATGTGGCGGGTCGACGATGAACATCCTCCCGCCCCCGGGCAAGCAGGCGGCGCCGGTCGCGGTCTCAATGGGTGTGCCCTCCGATGCCGGAAACGGCATCACCGCCATGGTTTTGACCACGCAGGGCCCGGTGCTGCGGTCGCGCAACGACCGAGCGATTGCCGCCAAGAACAATGTGGTCGTGGACATCAATGTTGTGCTGGTGGACACCGACCGCGGCCAGCAGGCCGCACTCGACATCGCCAACTTCATCCTCAACAAGATTCCGAGCTGAACACATGACCAATCCTTTTGGCGCCACCCCATTTCAGCCGAACCCGTTCGGAGGTCCGCCAGGTCCGCAACACCCGCCGCGACCGCCGGTCCCACCGCCGCACGATGAGGCGAACGTGTTGGCGACGCTCTCGGTGGTGTTCGCGTTCGTCTTCGCCCCGGCCGGACTCATCCTGGGTCACTTGGCGTTAGCGCAGATTCGCCACAGCGGGCAGCGTGGCCGCGATCGCGCCTTGGTCGGGGTGACGCTGTCATATGTTTTCATCACCGCATTGGTGGTTGCGTTGATCGTCGGGGCGGTCATGCCTGACGCGAGGTCAATCCAAGCCGCCCCGCCACCGACCACCACCACGAAACCACCGCCGCTTACCGTCGCGCCGGCCGATCTCGACGGGCTGCTGCCGAGTCTCGACGACGTCAAAAGGTTCACGGGCGACCAAACATTGACGGTCTATACGACCTACCATCGGCCCACCCTCGACCCGCAGGTGAGCACGATCGACCGACCGGAGTGTTTCGGGGCGTTCCGTTCCGGCGAGCCCTCGGTCTACGACCTTTCACTCATCAGCGGCTATTCCGAGTCCAACTTCCTCGATACCAACGAACCCCTCAATCAATGGAGCGTAGGGGAAGGGGTCGCGGCGTATCGCGACGCCGCGGCGGCGCAGACACAGCTCGCCAACCTGCGATCCATCTGGCAGCGATGCGGGGGCTTAACGGTCAATGAGACACGCAGTAGCGGCAAGGCATACCCGGCCTCCATGACGTTGCCTGCCGATGGAGGCAACGGCATCACGACGATGGACAACGTGTCAGACACCCCGATTCGCGTCTTCGGTGTCCGCGCGATCGCCGCTAAAACCAACGTGGTCATCGACGTAGGGGTGTGGGCCACCAGCAATACCGACCGCAGCCGGCAAACCGCCCTCGCGGTCACCAACTTCATCCTCAACAAGATCCCGGGCTAGCCGCAGGTCAAGTCCGTTCGGCTCCAACCTGATCCTGGGCAGGATCCCCGGCTAGCCGGCCGGCTACTTAGCCGCCAAAGCCGGCCGGAGGCGCCGCGGCCGGAGCCGGGCCATCCAGGCCGAGGTGGCTGGAGGCGAACGCGACGCCCTTGTCGATCATCGTGCCGTCGTCGGCGTAGGTGTTGTGCGCCGCGAAGTTGAGGCCGTCGGAGCAGACCGGGTCTTCGGTGGCGCACACCTTGATGGTCTTGTCCACGAACGTCGGGCCGATGACCACGGGCGGTTCGTTGAGGAAGTTCATCGCCCGCACGTTGGGCATGCCGAACAGCACGACCGAGGAGACGTGGCTGGCGATGGAGGGGTCCAGGGGCTTGGGCACGGTGTTGGGGTCGATGCCGTCGGGCACCGCCGGCGAGGTGACAAAGCCCATTACGGCCGCGCCCTGGGAGTAGCCGCCGAGCACCATCTTGGTGTTGGGGCAGTCATGGGCCATCGAATTCACGTGGGCGCCCGCGTCTCTGACGCCGTCGATGCCGGTCGCCCATTGATCGCTGGCGGGGTAGTTGACGGGGTAGACGTCGAAGGACCGTCCGCCCACGCGCTGGTGCAGGGCGTCGACGAAGGCCTGGCCGGTGGGGCCCACGCCCGGTGCTTCACCGGTGCCGCGGGCGAACACCACCTGCACGTCCGGACACTGGGCCGACGCGGAGGGGATAACGGAGGCGGACACGGCCGAAACGGCCACGCCCGACGCTGCGAGAACTACTGCTGAACCGAGGGTACGAATGACGTGACGTGCGATCATGCCGCCATTGTGCCCAGCCAACACGCCGCTTAAACACCAGAAACACCGAAATTACCGTGTTCTCATAAAATAACCGCCGCGATTGCGGACGGGCTGAGATTTGTTGTGCGCGACGCCATCCGGCGCGGGCGCCCGAGCTCGTCGCGCCCACCGCTCGCTCGGGTCGCCCGCTGGGCGGCAGCGCCGGGCCGAAGCGCGGGCCCGCGCCCCAGTGTGGTCTGCTACTCGTAGTTACGAGCCGGGGTTACGGTGAAGCAACAGCCGACCTCGGCAAGCGGCTCGAGCGAATGCGGCAGCGAAGTTGAACGCACTAACGCAGGCCCTGAACACGGTCACGGACCACGTGGCCAACCCGGCGCGGGTGTCGGATCCCGACAAGTTGCGCGGCGCCGTCTCCGGCAAAACCGTCTTGGTGACCGGCGCCTCCTACGGGATCGGTGAGGCGACCGCGCGCAGCCTGGCCGCCGCGGGGGCCACCGTCCTGGTCGTCGCCCGATCCGAGGAACGGCTCTGCGACCTGACGGCGTCGATCAAAGCCGGTGGGGGCCACGCGGTCGCCTACCCCACCGACCTCACCGACGAATCCGCGGTGAGCACCCTGACCAAGGGGATCACCGAGGAGCACGGCCCACCCGACATCGTGGTGAGCAACGCCGGCAAATCGTTGCGCCGCTCGCTGCATGAGCAATACGACCGGCCGCACGACTTCCAGCGCACGATCGACATCAACTACCTGGGGCCGGTGCGGCTGCTGCTGGGACTGCTGCCGGCCATGCGCGACAACCGCAGTGGGCACATCGTCAACGTCTCAAGCGTCGGGGTGCGGGTGGCGCCGGGTCCGCAATGGGGTGCCTATCAGGCGTCGAAGGGCGCCTTCGACCGCTGGTTGCGCAGCGTCGCTCCGGAACTGCACACCGACGGCGTCGATGTGACCACGGTGTACTTCGCGCTGGTCCGAACCAGGATGATCGCGCCCACCCCGCTGCTGGGCCGCCTACCCGGCCTGTCGGCGGACGATGCCGCCGACGCGATCGCCAAGGCGGTCATCGAGCGGCCCCGCACCATCGAACCGCCCTGGGTACTGCCGGCCGAGCTGGCCTCGGTGCTGCTGGCCGGGCCGGCCGATTACGCCGCCCGGCTGTGGCATCGCCGGTTCTTCAGCGACTCCGACACCGACGAGGCCGACAATGACGAATGACCGGGTGATTCCCACCGCCGCCCGGGCCCTGGTGCGCTCGGGCCTGCTGAGCCCGCCGACGCCGCTGGCGGGTTTCCGGCTGGTTCGCGAGGCACGCCGGGGCGGCACCAATCCGTACACGCTGCTGGCGGTCACGACGGCCCGCTGGCCCGACCGGACGGCGATCGTGGACCACGACGGCGCGCTCAGCTATCGCCGGCTGCAACTGGTGACCGAGTCGCTGGCGCGGCGGTTGGCCGACGACGGCGTTGCACCCGGGCAGGCGGTCGGGGTGATGTGCCGCAACGGACGCGGTTTCGTGGCCGGCGTGTTCGCTGCCGCCCTGCTGGGCGCCGATGTCGTCCCGATGAGCACGGAGTTTCGCAGCGACGCGCTGGCGGCCGCGGTGCAAGCGCACCGCATTTCGACCGTGGTCGCCGACGGCGAATTCGTCGAGCGGCTGCGGGCCGCTGACGAATCGGTCGACACCGTCGATCCGGCGACGACGGTCGGCGCCGACGAAGGCGCCCGCAGACCGACCGTGGCCGCCCCCGGCCGCATCGTCCTGCTGACATCGGGCACCACCGGCACCCCCAAGGGGGTGCCCCGCTCACCGCAGCTGCGCTCCGCGGTGGGCGTGTGGGTGACGATCCTGGATCGCACCCGGCTGCACACCGGGTCACGAATCTCGGTGGCAATGCCCATGTTTCACGGGTTGGGGCTGGGCATGCTGATGCTGACCCTCGCGCTCGGGGGAACCGTACTCACGCGCCGCGAGTTCGACGCCGAAGCCGCGCTGGCCCAGGCGTCGCTGCATCGTGCGGACGCCTTCACCGCGGTACCGGTGGTGCTCGCGCGCATCCTTGAGCTGCCCGAGCAGGTGCGGGCGCGAAACCCGCTGCCCTACCTGCGGACGGTGATCTCCAGCGGCGACCGCCTCGACCCCACGCTGGGCCAGCGGTTCATGGACGCCTACGGCGACGTCCTCTACAACGGCTACGGTTCCACCGAGGTCGGTATCGGTGCGCTGGCCACGCCGGCGGATCTGCGCGAAGCGCCCGAAACCGTCGGAAGGCCGGTCGCTGGGTGCCCGGTGCGGATCTTCGACAAGAACGACAGGCCGGTCGGGCCGCGGGTCACCGGGCGGATCTTCGTCGGCGGCGAACTGACCAGCGACGGCTACACCGACGGCGCGGCTAAGGCCGTCATCGACGGCATGACCAGCACCGGCGACATGGGCTACCTGGACAACGCGGGCCGGCTCTTCATCATCGGCCGCGAAGACGACATGATCATCTCCGGCGGCGAAAACGTCTATCCGCGCGCGGTCGAAAACGCGCTCGCCCAGCACCCCGCCGTCGCCGAGAACGTCGTCATCGGAGTCCCCGACGAGCGGTTCGGTCAGCGCCTGGCCGCGTACGTGGTCGCCCAGCCCGGCAGCGAGATCGACGCCGCGCAGCTGCGCGAATATTTGAAGGACCGGGTCTCCCGCTTCGAACAGCCCCGCGACATCAACGTCGTGGACAGCATTCCGCGCAACCCGACCGGCAAGGTGCTGCGCCGGGAGCTGTCCGGCTGAACCCGATCGTCCGCCTCCTTGCGCGCGCCGCTACCCGGCGCTCGCCGTGGCCGGACCAACACGATCATTCCTCGCCGGGCTCCAGGGCGGCGACCTGCTTGGCCAGCCAATTGGGGGCCAGCGCCGAGATCGCGGTGGCTCCCGCCGTCGAGCCCAGCACCCCGGACCAGGCGACCGGCCCCAGCGGCGTGCAGCCGAAGAACTGACTGATCACCGGGGTTTGCACGATGCCGACCAGGACGCCGGCGCTGCCCAAAGCTGTCGCCACGACGAGCGGGCTGTGCCGGCGGGTCAGCAGCGTCTGCGCTAGCTGCGTCGTCACCAGCGCGGTCAAACCCATTGTCGCCGTGCGTCTTTCGGTACCCGGCGTCCAGCGCCCGATCGCCCAGGCGGCCGTTGCCCCGGCGGCAGTGACGGCGCCGCGGGTGACGATCTGGCGCATCAGCGGGGCGTCGAGTGAGGGCGTGGCCCCGGTCAGCACGGCGCGCCGGTGCAGGCGGCGCGCCTCCTCGGCGGCCTCGGCCGATTCGTATTCGGCTTCGTCGGGTTCGACGTATTGCGAGGTGACGGCGACCGCGAGCGCGGGGAACATGTCGGTGAGCAGGTTGACCAGCAGCAGCTGACGGGTCCCCACCGGGGCGCGGCCGGCGCCGAACGCGGTGCCGATGATGGTGAACAGCACCTCACCGACGTTGCCGCCGACCAGGATCGTGACGGCATCGCGCACGCCCCCCCACATGCTGCGCCCCTCGACCAGGGCGTCCATCAACACGCCCAGATCCTCGTCGGTCAACACGATGTCGGCGGCGCCGCGGGCGGCCGACGAACCGCGACCGCTCACCCCGATACCGACGTCGGCCATCCGGATGGCGGCGGCGTCGTTGGCGCCGTCGCCGACCATCGCCGTCACCCGGCCGCAGCGCTGCAGAGCGGCCACGATCTGCACCTTCTGCTCGGGGCTGACACGGGCAAACACCTGCACGTCGGCGACCAGCTTGGCGCACGCATCCTCGTCGAGACCGGCGAGTTCGGCGCCGGTGACCACCCGGGCGCCCTCGGGCAGGCCCAGCTGGCGGGCGATCGCCCGCGCGGTGACGGGGTGGTCGCCGGTGATCAGCACCACGTTGCGGTCGGCGTCCACCAGCGCCTCGATCAGCGGGCGCGCCGACGCCCGGGCGGTGTCGGCCAGCCCGACGTAGCCGAGCAGCTCGAGGTCCTTCGCCGCGGCGTCCACGGCGTCGGCGTCGGTGTCGTCGTCATCGGTCTCGTGCTTCCAGCCGCGCTGCGCCACGGCGAGCACCCGCAGTCCCTGCTCGGCGAGGCCGTGCACCACCGCCTCGGCCCGCTCGAGGTCGGCGTCCGGGTCGGCGAATTTGCAGCGCGGCAGGATGACCTCGGGCGCCCCCTTGAGCACCAGCACCGGCGCCTCGGCGGGCTTGCCATTGCTGGTGCCGTCGTGCCCCTCGGTGCCGATCGCGGCGGCGAAGCCGCGGCTGGACTCGAACGGCACCTCGGCGAGCATCGCCCAGTCCGAATCGCTTTGGCCGTTCAGCGAACTCGCCGCGATCAGGATCGCCTCGTCGGTGGCGTGCGCATGTCCCTGACCCTCCTGCGGCCGAGCGGACGCGCGCGCCGCGGCCCGCAGCAGCCCGGCCGATTCCGGGTCGGTCAGTTTGGGGAAGGGATCGTGCGGGTCGACGTCGTCGGGCACCGCGCAGACCACGCGCAACCGGTTCTCGGTGAGCGTGCCGGTCTTGTCGAAGCAGACGGTGTCGACGCGGCCCAGCGCCTCGATGGTGCGCGGCGCGCGGACCAGGGCCCCGCGCGCGGTCAGTCGTT
>NZ_QMEU01000076.1 GCF_003284975.1 Mycobacterium colombiense | reverse complement strand
CGCGGCGCTGCAACGGCTGCAACCCGACTTCGTGGTGACCGCGACCGACACCGTCGCCGCCGAGGCCCTCGACCGGCTCGCCACCGGATCCGGTGCCGAGCACACCGTGCTGGTGCCCAGCGCTCGCGCCGTGCGGCTCAGCGCGGACCGCGAGGGCCTGCGCCGGTTGGCCGCCGACGAGCTGGGGCTGCCCACCGCGCCGTTCTGGTTCGTCGGGTCGTTGGGCGAACTCGAGGCGGTGGGCGCGCACGCGGGATATCCGCTGTTGGTTAAGCCGGTGGCCGGGCCCGGTGGGTCGGGCCAGTCGGTGGCGGCGGGCAGCGAGGACCTCGGCCCGGCCTGGCAGCGGGCGGCGGGCGGTCATGCGGGCCCCGGCCAGCCCCGGGTGCTGGCCGAAACCGTGGTCGAGGTGGAGTTCTACGTGACGCTGCTGGCGGTGCGCAGCGAAGGCCCGGCGGGCCCGTCGATCGAATTCTGTTCGCCCATCGGTCATCGCGGCTCCGGCGGGCAGGTGCTGGAATCCTGGCAGCCGCAGAAGTTGAGCGCTGCGGCGACGGACGCCGCGAGGTCGATCGCCGCGCGGATCGTCAAGGCGCTGGGCGGCCGCGGCGTCTTCGCGGTCGAACTGATGATCAACGGCGACGAGGTGTACTTCGTCGACGTCACCGCATACCCGACCGACAGCGCCTGGGTGACGCTGCGCAGCCAGCGCCTGTCCGCGTTCGAACTGCAGGCCCGCACCGTCTTGGGCCTGCCGGTGGACACCATGATGGTGTCGCCGGCCGCCACTCGCGCGATCGAGCCGGTCGACTCCCATGACCCCGCCGCGCTCAGGGGCGCGCTGAATGTGCCCGAAAGCGACCTGCGTGTCCTCGGACGCGGCTACCGGGCCCTGGCCACCGCGCCCGAGGTGACGGCCGCGCGGGAGCGCGCCGGCCAGGTCGCCCGCCGGCTGGCCGCGCCGCAGTCACCCGCCTGAGCCGGGCCGGTACTTCCCGCGAATCCACCGCCGCCAAGCGGCTACCGCGAAGGCCTCGATACCATCTCAGGTCAGGTAATCGCTGTGGGTCCGGGGGAATCCGGCCGGGGCTTGGGCGCCCGGGCGCGGATAGTGTGGCTGACAACGCGTACGAAGAACGAGGGATACGAGCATGAGCACAGAGCGCGCACACTCCTACGCGGGCGACATCACGCCCCTAGAGGCATGGAAGCTGCTCAGCGACAACCCCAACGCCGTGCTGGTCGACGTGCGCACCGACGCCGAATGGCGATTCGTCGGTGTGCCCGATCTGTCCAGCCTCGGCCGCGAGGTGTTGTTCCTGGAGTGGAATTCGTCCGACGGACGGCGCAACGAGAATTTCGCCGAGCAACTGCGCGAGCAGGTTGCGCCGTCGCAGGCCGACGCGGAGCGCCCGGTGCTCTTCCTGTGTCGCTCGGGAAACCGCTCCATCGGCGCCGCCGAGGTGGCCACCGAGCTGGGCATCACACCGGCCTACAACATCCTCGACGGTTTCGAGGGCCAACTCGACGCCAACGGTCACCGGGGCGAAACCGGTTGGCGGGCCATCGGATTGCCCTGGAAGCAAGGTTGAACAGGGCTGAAACGGCGATGACCCCGGCCGACGACGACTCCATTCGCACGCCCGCGGCGCTACCCGACGGAGTCAGCCAGGCGACCATCGGCGTGCGCGGCGGCCTGTTGCGTTCGGGCTTCGACGAGACCGCCGAGGCGATGTATCTGACGTCGGGCTATGTCTACGAGTCGGCGGCGGTGGCGGAGCAGTCGTTCACCGGGGAGGTGGATCACTTCGTCTACTCGCGCTACGGCAACCCGACCGTGACGATGTTCGAGGAGCGGCTGCGCCTGTTGGAAGGGGCGCCCGCGGCCTTCGCCACCGCGAGCGGCATGGCGGCGGTGTTCACCTCGCTGGGGGCGTTGCTCGGGGCGGGGGACCGGTTGGTGGCATCGCGCAGCCTGTTCGGTTCCTGTTTCGTGGTGTGCAACGAGATCCTGCCGCGGTGGGGGGTCGAAACCGTCTTCGTCGACGGTGACGACCTGGCGCAGTGGGAGCAGGCATTGTCGGTGCCCACCACGGCGGTGTTCTTCGAGACGCCCTCGAATCCGATGCAGTCACTGGTGGATATCACCGCGGTGTGCGAGCTTGCTCATGCCGCGGGCGCAAAGGTGGTGTTGGACAACGTTTTTGCCACACCGCTTCTGCAGCAGGGCATTCCGCTCGGCGTCGACGTGGTGGTGTATTCCGGCACCAAGCACATCGACGGTCAGGGTCGGGTGCTCGGCGGGGCCATCCTGGGCGACAAGGAGTACATCGACGGCCCGGTGCAGAAGCTGATGCGGCACACCGGCCCGGCGATGAGCGCGTTCAACGCCTGGGTGTTGGTGAAAGGGCTTGAGACGCTGGCGGTCCGGGTGGAGCACAGCAATTCGTCCGCGTTGCGGATCGCCGAATTCCTGGAGAGCCATCCGGCCGTGAGTTGGGTGCGCTACCCGTATCTGTCCTCGCACCCGCAATACGACTTGGCGAAGCGCCAGATGTCCGGCGGGGGAACGGTGATCACCTTCGCGCTGGACTGCCCGGACAGCGTGGCCAAACAGCGGGCGTTCGAGGTGCTGGACAAGCTGGCGCTGATCGACATCTCGAACAACCTCGGTGACGCCAAATCCCTTGTGACGCATCCGGCGACGACCACGCACCGGGCGATGGGCCCGGAGGGCCGCGCGGCGATCGGACTCGGCGACGGCGTGGTGCGCATCTCCGTCGGGCTGGAGGGCACCGACGATTTGATCGCCGACATCGATCGGGCGTTGAGTTAGCCGGCCTGTTTTTCGGCGGAGTCGACGTGCTCGGCGGCCGCCAGCGTCCCGTCCTGCGCTTGCCGCTCCAGCCAATCCACCACTGGGCGGGCGTAAATCATCTGGCTGGTGATGGCCATCTGGCCGCGGGTGCGGCCGAGGAACGAGATGCCCCAGGCGAACATGGCGGCGAGGCGGTTGCGGTGGCCGATCAGGTAGTACAGGTGCAGCACCAGCCACGCCAGCCAGGCGACGAATCCGGCGAACTCCACCTTGCCGACCTGCGCGACGGCGCTGTAGCGCGAGATCAGCGCCATGCTGCCCTTGTTGACGTACTTGAACGGCTTGCGTTCGGCCGGGTCGTCGTCGCCCTTGACCGCGCGCTTGATGACGGCCGCCGCGTATTTGGCACCCTGGATCGCGCCCTGCGCCATACCGGGGACGCCCGGGACCGACATCAGGTCGCCGACGACAAAGACATACGGGTGGCCTTTGACGGTGAGGTCGGGTTCGACGATCACCCTTCCGGCGCGGTCGGTTTCGGTTCCGCTGGACTGCTCGGCGAGCATCGCGCCCAGTGAGCTGGCCTGCACCCCCGCCGCCCACACCTTGCATGCGCATTCGATGCGGCGCTCGCCGCCGTCCTCCTCCTTGACCGTGATGCCCATGTAGTCGACCGCTGTCACCATCGCGTTCAGCTGCACCTCGACATCCATCTTCTCCAGCCGGCGTTGCGCCTTGAGGCCGAGTTTCGGCCCCATCGGCGGCAGCACCGCGGGCGCCGCGTCTAACAGGATGACGCGGCATTCGCTGGGGGTGATGGTCCGGAAGGCCCCGGCCAGGGTGCGCTCGGCCAGCTGCACGATCTCGCCCGCCAGTTCCACCCCGGTGGGCCCGGCCCCGACCACCACGAAGGTCAGGCGGCGTTTGCGCTCGGCCGGATCCGTGGCGACCTCGGCCGCCTCGAAGGCGCCCAGGATGCGGCCGCGCAACTCCAGGGCGTCGTCGATGCTCTTCATCCCGGGCGCGAAGGCGGCGTACTCGTCGTGGCCGAAGTAGGACTGCTGTGCGCCGGCGGCCACGATCAGGCTGTCGTAGGGCGTCACGGTTTCCATGCCCATCAGGTGGGATTTGACGGTCTTCGCGGTGAGGTCGATGGCCGAGACTTCGCCCCACAGCACCCGGACGTTGCGCTGGCGGCGCAGGATCAGCCTGGTGGTCGGCGCGATGTCGCCCTCCGACAGGATGCCGGTGGCCACCTGATACAGCAGCGGCTGAAAAAGATGCGTGGTGGTCTTCGAGACCACGGTGATGTCGACGTCGGCGCGCTTGAGCGCCTTGGCCGCGGACAGTCCGCCGAAGCCGCTTCCGATGATGACGACACGATGGCGCGACATGCCTGTCCCTTCTGCGTGGGCCTGGGTGTCGATCTTCCCAGGGCATGTCCACCGTACGACGCCACCCCGCAGAAAGGCGAGCATCCAAAGCAACGGGAGCGCCGCGCGCGACAACCACACCTGACCGTCGGGCGCCGTAGGGCCAAAAACGGTGCAATACAACGGTTCTGGAGAACGCCCGGGTGTCGACGCGCGGCAAGGCCCCGCGCACCTACCCGAAATGAATTGTGTGGTGAGGGATCCCGGCCGGAGTCGCACCGAGTCAGCGACCCGTGTCGCGGCCCCGGCCGGTCACCCGTTGGTCTTCGCTATGCGAAGTGTTATGCGAACGAAAAGCCACAAATCGCTTTGTGGCTTTTCGGTTACTGAGCTGCTATCCGGTGCAGGTCAAACCGGGTCCGCAGTCGATAACTAGCGGAACCGTACAAGCCGAGGTCATCGGTGCTGCGAAAGCGAGGACCAAGGCGAGGACGATTTTGCCGGTACGACGTGACATAAGAACCCCCTTCGTCTGGGAGACGATTGTCTGATGCCCGACGCGGGCGAGTTTACGCGGTCAACCGCTCGGAGCTAAGGGATTTCGCGAATATTGCGGCACGATTCGTCAGACGGATGATTCGGCGTCACGGGTGGTATGCGGCCGCCTTGCCGGCAATGGAATTTCGGCAAAATCCGGCGTCGGTGAGAAATGAAAATATCCTGCGCCGCCATCCCGGCGAGGTTATATTGGGGCGCTATTCAACCGCTGTTCGGGGCCGGTGTGCGCACACCGGATATGAATTCAAAAGCGCGCCCAAACCGACGGCGTCCGGTCGCGGCGAAACCGTCGAGCCGACAATTGGTTTCACCGCCTGGCCCGGCACCCGCGTCGGCCTAGAACGGCCACGCGTTGGCGTCGGTCTTGTACTTGGCGTTGAGGTCGCTGCAGAAGTGGGCGGCGGGTTCGGCGAGCGCCCCGAGATCACGGCCAGGGCGACGCGGTGCCGCTGTAGTTCGCGTTGAGCTTGGCACAGAAGTCGGACGTGGTGCCCGCGAGCATGACGGAGTAGTCGCCACCCTTGTTGTTGAACTGCTGCGGGGGATAGGACCAGCCGCTGTTGCACATCGAGGTGGTGCTGCCCGCCGAAGGCCTGCGCCAGTTGGTCATCGCACAGGCCTTCATCGCAGCGGTGTCGGGGTAGGCGCTTTTGGGAATGACCAGCATCGCACCGCCCCACAACCCGTCATTGCGCCGGTAAGCGCGCGCCCCGAATCCGGCATTGTTCTGCTGGCAGCTCAACGCTCGCTGCAACGCCATGAATGGCGAGGCGAGGTCGCGATTCGCGATACTCGCTGCGGCACCGATGAATTGGGTCGCATCCGAGCCGTCGGCCTCTTGGACTGCCGGATCGTTCAGGCTCTTGAGTTGCTGCGACATCTGTGATGCGTTTCCCCCTCCGCCGATGATCGGGCCGGCGCCGGTGGACGTCATGGGCGGCAGGGTGCCGGTGGGGTCGGCGACGGCGCTGGCCGGTGCTGCCCAAGCGCCCACGGCCAGCGCGCACGCCGCGATGGCTGAGATCCGCATACCTGAAACTCCTTCTCGTTATCTGCCCAGCGGCATCGGTGGTGCATCGTTCAGGGCCATCAGATGCCCAGGTCCTTGGCGATGATCGTCTTCATGATCTCGTTGGTGCCGCCGTAGATGGTCTGAATGCGGGCATCGACGAAGGCGCGCGCCACGCTGTATTCGCGCATGTAGCCGTAGCCGCCGTGCAGCTGCAGGCAGCGGTCGGCGGTGCGCACCTGTAGATCGGTGGTCCACCACTTCAGCCGGGCGGCGCGGGCGGCGGTCAGCTCGCCCTCCAGGTGCTCGGCCAAGCAGTCGTCGAGATAGGTACGGGCGATGTCGATTTCGGTCGCCAGCTCGGCGAGCACGAATTGGCTGTTCTGGAATCCGGCGATCGGTGAGCCGAACGCCGTGCGGTCACGCACGTAGTCGAGAGTTTCGGCCAGGATGCCTTCGGCCGCGGCCACCGCGCCCACCCCGAGCGCGAGCCGCTCCTGGGGCAGGTTCTTCATCAGCTGGTAGAAGCCCTTGCCCTCGTCCTCAAGCAGATTGGCTTTCGGCACCCGCATGTCGGTGAAAGTGAGCTCGCTGGTGTCCTGGGCGTGCAGGCCGATCTTCTCCAGGTTGCGCCCGCGGGAGAAGCCGGGCGTGGCGGGGTCGACGACCAGCAGCGACAGCCCGTGATGGCGGTCCGGCGAGGTGCGCACCGCGATGACGAAGAGGTCGCCGATCTGTCCGTTGGAGATGAACGTCTTGGCGCCGTTGACGACGTAGTCGTCACCGTCTGGCACCGCCGTCGTGCGGATTCCGGCCAGATCGCTGCCGGCGCCGGGTTCGGTCATCGCGATGGCAAGCACCGTCTCGCCGGTGACCACGCCGGGCAGCCAGCGCTGTTGCTGTTCCGGGGTGGTCAGGTCGGTGAGATAGGGCAGCACCACGTCGTTTTGCAGGGTGAAGGCGATGGCCTCGGCGGCCGCACCCGCGCGCTGCAGCTCGTCGATCACGATCGCGTTGTAGCGGAAGTCGCACACGCCGGGGCCGCCGAGCCGCTCGGGCACCGAAAAGCCCAGCAGGCCAAGTTTTCCGGCTTCGATGAACAGAGAGCGATCCCATTGGCCGTCCCGTTCCCAATCCTCGTGATTGGGCACGACCGTATGTTGCACGAAATCGCGCACCAGATCCCGGAACTGGTAATGCTCGGACGTGTACTGCAAGCGTGCGGCCATTGTGCTCCTCTGTCAGCGGAAGGCGTCGCTGCCGGTGAACGCCTGCCCGAGGACGAGCTGATGCATCTCCGGCGTGCCCTCGTACGTCAGCACCGATTCCAGGTTGACCATGTGCCGGATGACCGGGTATTCCAGTGATATCCCGTTGCCGCCCAGTATGGTTCGCGCGGTCCGGCAGATCTTGATCGCCTCACGGGTGTTATTGAGCTTGCCGAAGCTGACCTGCTCGGGACGCAGCCCGACGCTGTCCTTGAGCCGGCCCAGGTGCAGCGACAGCAGTTGACCCTTGTGCAGCTCGACGGCCATGTCGGCGAGCTTGGCCTGGGTCAGCTGGAAGCCGGCGATGGGACGACCGAACTGAGTGCGTTGTGTCGAGTAGTCCAGCGCGGCCTGCCAGGCCGATCGGGCCGCCCCCATGGAGCCCCAGACGATTCCGTAGCGGGCCTCGGACAAACAGGACAGCGGCCCGCGCAGTCCCTTGGCCTCGGGCAGCATCGCGGCGGCGGGCACCCGCACGTCGTCGAGCACCAGCTCGCTGGTGATCGAGGCCCGCAGCGACAGCTTGTGGTGAATCGTGTTGGCGGAGAACCCTGGCGTCTTGGTGGGCACGATGAAGCCGCGAATCCCGTCGTCGGTGGCGGCCCACACCACCGCGACGTCGGCTACCGAGCCGTTGGTGATCCACAGCTTGCGGCCGTTGAGCACCCAGTCCGAACCGTCTTGACGCGCCCGGGTTTTCATCGCGGCGGGATCGGAGCCGACGTCGGGTTCGGTCAGTCCGAAGCAGCCGAGCAGCTCACCGGTGGCCATGCCGGGCAGCCATTCCTGCTTCTGCTCCTCGGACCCGAAATTCCAGATCGCGAACATGGCCAGCGAACCCTGCACCGAGACCATCGAGCGTAGGCCGGAGTCGGCGGCCTCCAGCTCCACGCACGCCAGCCCGTAGTGCACGGCCGAAGCGCCGCCGCAGCCGTACCCTTCCAGGTGCATGCCCAGCAGCCCGAGCTGACCGAACCCCTTGGCCAGTTCGCGGACCGGCAGGTCGCCGATTTCGAACCACTCCGCGATGTGCGGCAGGACGTGCTCGGCGCAGAACTCCCGGACGGTGTCGCGCACCGCGAGCTCGTCGCTGGATAGCGAGGCGTCGAGGCCGAGCGGGTCGTCGCGGTCGAAGGCGGGTGGCGTCTTGGTGCTCATCTCATCAGCCTGCCATCGTCAAGGAGCGTCCCGGTAGTCTCGCTGCATGCTTAGGCTCCAGCGGCCGGCCTGGCTCGCGGTGGATGTCATCGGCGTGCTGGTGTTCTGCGCCGTGGGGCGCCGCAGCCACGACGAGGGTCTCAACATCACCGGCATCGCCGTGACGGCGTGGCCGTTTCTCACCGGCACGGTCGTCGGATGGCTCGTCTCCCGCGCGTGGCGGCGGCCCACCGCGGTGGCGCCGACCGGGGTCGTCGTGTGGTTGTCCACGGTGGCCGTCGGCATGCTGTTGCGCAAGGCGACCTCCGCGGGCGTGGCGGCGAGTTTCGTGGTGGTGGCGACGACGGTGACCGCGCTGTTGTTGGTGGGCTGGCGAGTGGCCGCCGGGCTGGCGCTGCGGCGCCGCTCCGGCGTCTGAGGCGACCATGGCGCAGACGGTTGACGTGGCGGTGACCGCAACCTTCGGCGCGGCCGCGCGGGCGGTGGCCACGCACCAGGGCCTGCTGAACGATCCCTTCGCCGAGCCGCTGTTGCGCGCCGTCGGGATCGATTACCTCACCCGCGCGATCAAGGACCACCTGTTCGCGGCCGACGAGGGAGACGACCCGGCCATGACGGCGCTGATGGACGCGCTGGCCGCGCACACGCGTTTCGTGGACGAGTTCCTGGCCGACGCCGCCCGGGCGGGCATTCGGCAGGTGGTCATCCTGGCGTCGGGCCTCGACACCCGGCCGTACCGGCTGTGGTGGCCCAGGGGCACCACGGTCTACGAGATCGATCGGCCCCACGTGCTCGACTTCAAAGCCGAGGTGCTGCGCGGGCTGGACGCCGAACTGGCCACCCACCGCTGTGCGGTCGGCATCGAGCTGCGCCAGGATTGGCCGGCGGCGCTGCGCCGGGTCGGGTTCGACGCCGCCCAGCCCACGGTCTGGGTCGCCGAGCAGCTGCTGGTCGGCTACCTGCCGCCCGACGAGCAGAACCATGTGCTCGACGCCGTCACCGCCTCGAGCGCCGCCGGTAGTCGGTTCACCGCCGATCACATGCCCACCTGGAATCCGTTGCAGCTCGGGGCCGAGCGCGCATTCGTCGACGGCTGGCGACAGCGCGGTCTGGATGTCGACCTGGCCAGCCTGACCTATCCGGGCGAATACCATTACGTGCCAGAGTATTTGGCGTGCAATGGCTGGGAGACGGCCGGGCGCGGTCTCACCGAACTGCTGGGTGCGCTGGGCCTGGGCAGGCGGCGACGCACCGGAGCCGGCGACTCGGAGTTCATCCCGGAATACGTCACCGCGACACGCGTTTGAGCCTTGGTGATGCCGGAATCGATTACGCCCCACGGCCGACTGCGGTTCGTGTCGGCCACTCACGACGACCCGCTGGCGCAACCGCTGCTGGCCGAACTGGCCGTCGAGTATGCCCAACGGTACGGCGGGACGCCGAGCACCCACCTGACCTGGCTGCCCGTGCCGGCGGCCGAGTTGGCGCCACCGGATGGCGGACTGCTGATCGGCGTGGTGGACGGCGAGCCGGTGACCGGCGGTGCGTTTCGCCGGTACGACGCCGAGACCGCCGAGCTCAAGCGGATTTGGACCGACGCCACGCACCGGCGCCGCGGTTACGCCAGGGCGCTGCTGGCGGCGCTGGAGGCCGAAACCCTGGCGCGTGGGTATCGGCGGCTCTACCTGATCACCGGGAACCGGCAGCCCGAGGCCGAGGCGCTCTATGACGCGACGGGGTACACCCGGATAACACCGGATCCGCTGCCGTCGTGGGGCCCGTTCATTCCGATCGCGTTCGAGAAGTGGCTCAGTTGAGGTCGGCGCCTGCAGCCGTCCTCGCCTTCGCCGGTCGAGTGTGAATCGTCGGCTTTCAGTGTGAATCCTTGGCGGCGACACGCCGACAACACCCGCCGTAGCTTCACGCTGAAGACCAAGGATTCACGCTCAACGCCGTGAATTCACAGCCGGTTTCGCCACCTCTCCACTACTGAGCCAGCGAGATGGCGCGCGCGGTCGCTTCCCGGATCGGGCCGCGCCACACGTCGCCGTGCCCGGGCAACAGCACCTCGGTGTCCAGCAGGGCCAGCGCGTCCAGGCTGCGCAGCGAGTTCTGCTGGCTGTGGCTGAACACCGCGGGCAGCAGCTGCGGCCCACCCCGGCGCAGCAGTGGGTGCCCGGTGATCAGCGCGTCGCCGCTGACCAGCACCCCGTCTACCACGTATGAGCAGTGCCCGCTGGTGTGGCCGGGGGTGAACACCGGCCGCGGGTGCCCCGGCAGCCCGGCGGCCACCTCGGCGGTCAGCGGCCGGGCCGACGGGATGCCGTCGCGGATCAGGCCGCCGCTGCGCAACACGTGCAGGCCCCACGCCGCCCAGCGCGGCCGCCAAATGCGCAGGGCCACATCGAAAACCGATGCCTGTTCCAGGTATTCGCGTTTGGCGTGGCCCACTTCCTCGGCGTGGCAGTACACGGCGGTGCCGTATTCGTTGGCGAGCCAGATCGCCGAACCCAGGTGGTCGATGTGGGCATGCGTGAGCAGGACGGCCCGCACGTCACCGGGGCCGTAGCTCAGCTCCCGCAGCGACGACAGCACGTCCTCGCGATCGCCGGGATATCCGGCGTCGATCAGCAGCACGCCGGTGCCATCGACGACCAGCGTCCAGTTAACGGCCTCGCCCCGAGCGAGGTACACCGTGTCGGTCACTTGGACGAGGGTTGGCACCGATCCCATGGCCGCGAGTGTAGAAGCCAGCCAGTCGCGACCATCGGCACAGGAGTAGAAAAGACTCGTGGCTGAACTGAAACTCGGATACAAAGCGTCCGCTGAACAATTTGCACCCCGCGAGCTCGTCGAACTCGCTGTCGCCGCCGAGGGGCACGGCATGGACAGCGCAACCGTCAGTGACCACTTCCAGCCGTGGCGGCACGAGGGCGGACACGCCCCCTTCTCGCTGGCCTGGATGACCGCCGTCGGTGAGCGCACCAAGAGGCTGGTGCTGGGCACCTCGGTGCTCACCCCGACCTTCCGCTACAACCCCGCCGTCATCGCGCAGGCGTTCGCCACGATGGGGTGCTTGTACCCGGATCGCATTTTCCTGGGCGTCGGCACCGGTGAGTCGCTCAACGAGATCGCCACCGGATACGAGGGCGAGTGGCCGGAGTTCAAGGAACGCTATGCCCGGCTGCGCGAATCGGTGCGGCTGATGCGCGAGCTGTGGCTGGGCGACCGGGTGGACTTCGAGGGCGAGTACTACCACACCAAGGGCGCCTCCATCTATGACGTGCCCGAGGGCGGTATCCCGATCTACATCGCCGCGGGCGGTCCGCAGGTGGCCAAGTACGCGGGCCGCGCCGGCGACGGCTTCATCTGCACCTCCGGCAAGGGCGAGGAGCTGTATAAGGACAAGCTGATGCCCGCCATGAAGGAGGGCGCGGAGGCGGCAGGCAAGAATCCCGACGACATCGACCGGATGATCGAGATCAAGATCTCCTACGACACCGACCCGGACAAGGCGCTGGAGAACACCCGGTTCTGGGCGCCGCTGTCGCTGACGGCCGAGCAGAAGACCAGCATTCACGACCCGCTGGAGATGGAGAAGGCCGCCGACGAGCTGCCCATCGAGCAGGTGGCCAAGCGCTGGATCGTGGCGTCGGATCCCGACGAGGCGGTCGAAAAGGTCGGCCAGTACGTGAAATGGGGCCTCAACCACCTGGTGTTCCACGCGCCCGGGCATGACCAGCGCCGGTTCCTGGAGCTCTTCGAGAAGGACCTGGCGCCGCGGTTGCGGCGGCTGGCCTAAGCGGTCTACGGCGCCGTTTCCGTCCAGTGACAGCGATTTATATCGCGGCCCCCGAGCCGGAGACCGGCAAGTCGACGATCGCGCTGGGGCTGCTGCACCGGTTGACCGCCACGGTCGCCAAAGTCGGTGTGTTCCGCCCGATTACGCGCTCCGACGGCGGCGAGGACCGCGACTACATCCTGGAACTGCTGCTGTCGCGGACCACCGCGGGTCTGACGTATGAGCAATGCGTCGGCGTCACCTATGCGCAGTTGCACGCCGACGGTGACGCGGCCATCGCCGCCATCGTCGACGCCTACCACGCGGTGGCCGAGGCGTGCGACGTGGTGGTGATCGTCGGCAGCGACTACACCGACGTGACGCGGCCCGCGGAGCTTTCGACCAACGCGCGCATCGCGGTCAATCTCGGTGCGCCGCTGTTGCTGACGGTCAGCGGCAAGGGGCGCACGGCCGCCGAGGTCGCCAGCGTCGTCGAGGTCTGCCTGGCCGAGCTGGACGCCCAGCACGCCCACACCGCCGCCGTGGTGGCTAACCGCTGCGAGCCGGCCGAGCTGACCGAGGTCGCGCAGGCCCTGCGCAAATTCGCCCAGCGCAGCTACGTGCTGCCCGACGCGCCGCTGCTGTCCGCGCCGACGGTGGCCGAGCTGGAAAAGGCGGTCGGTGGGGCGCCGGTCAGCGGCGAAGAGTCACTGCGCGACCGCGAGGTCACCGGCGTGCTGGTCGCCGGGATGACCGCCGACCACGTCCTGGAACGGCTGCGCGACGGCATGGCGGTCATCACCCCCGGCGACCGCTCGGACGTTGTACTCGCTGTGGCCAGTGCCCATGCGGCCGAAGGCTTTCCGTCGCTATCGTGCATCGTGCTCAACGGCGGTTTTCAGCTTCATCCGTCCATCGCCGACCTGGTCGCCGGGCTTCGGCTGCGCCTGCCCATCGTCGCCACCGCGCTGGGCACCTACGACACCGCCAGCGCGGCGGCCTCGGCCCGGGGCCGGGTCACCGCGGCCTCGCAGCGCAAGATCGACACCGCGCTGGAGCTGATGGACAGCCACGTCGACGTCCCCGATCTGCTTGCCCAGCTTGCTATTCCGATTCCCACCGTGGTCACGCCGCAGATGTTCATTCACCAGCTGACGCTGCAGGCACGCGCGGACCGCAAGCACATAGTGCTACCTGAAGGCGACGACGACCGCATCCTGCAGTCGGCGGGCCGGGTGCTGCAGCGCCGCGTCGCCGACCTGACCATCCTGGGTGACGAAGCCCAAATCCGGCAGCGTGCAGGAGAACTCGGGGTGGAGCTGGGCGACGCGACCGTGATCGATCCGCGCAGCAGCCCGCTGCGCGACGAGTTCGCCGACCAGTACGCGCAGTTGCGCAAGGCGAAGGGTGTGACCGTCGAGCAGGCGCGCGAGGCCATGCGCGACACCACGTATTTCGGCACCATGTTGGTGCAGAACTCTCATGTCGACGGCATGGTGTCCGGCGCCGCGCACACCACGGCGCACACCGTTCGGCCGGCATTCGAGATCATCAAGACGGTCCCGGACGTCTCGACGGTGTCCAGCATCTTCCTGATGTGCCTGCCGGATCGGGTGTTGGCCTATGGTGACTGCGCGATCATCCCGAACCCGACGCCGGAGCAGCTGGCCGACATCGCCATCTCCTCGGCGCGCACCGCCGCGCAGTTCGGCATCGAACCGCGGGTGGCGATGCTGTCCTACTCGACCGGCGACTCCGGCACCGGTGCGGACGTCGACAAGGTCAGGACGGCAACGGAATTGGTGCGCAAACGCGACCCCGACCTGCTGGTGGAGGGGCCCATCCAATACGACGCCGCGATCGAACCGTCGGTCGCGGCCACCAAATTGCGGGACTCGCCGGTGGCCGGTCGGGCCACGGTCCTGATCTTCCCCGACCTCAACACCGGCAACAACACCTACAAAGCGGTGCAGCGCAGCGCCGGCGCGCTCGCCATCGGGCCGGTGCTGCAGGGCCTGCGCAAGCCGGTGAACGACCTGTCGCGGGGCGCGCTGGTCGAAGATATCGTCAACACCGTGGCCATCACCGCGATCCAGGCGCAGGGGCGGCCGTGACGGAAACGAGTGGCTCCCGCCTGGTACTGGTGATCAACTCCGGCTCGTCGTCGTTGAAATACCAAGTGGTCGAACCGGATTCGGGCGCCGCCCGGGCGACGGGCCTGGTGGAGCGGATCGGAGAGGAATCGTCGTCGGTCCCCGATCATGACGCCGCCCTGCGCCGCGCGTTCGACGCGTTGGCCGACGACGGCATCGACCTGAAGGCGAGCGGCATAGTCGCAGTGGGGCACCGAGTGGTGCACGGCGGCAACACTTTTTATCAGCCCACGCTGCTGGACGACGCGGTGATAGGCCGGCTGCACGAGCTGTCGGAGTTGGCCCCGCTGCACAATCCGCCCGCGCTCACGGGGATCGAGGTCGCGCGCAAACTGCTGCCCGACATCGCCCACATCGCGGTGTTCGACACCGGATTCTTCCACGACCTGCCGCCGGCGGCGGCCACCTACGCGATCGACCGCGACCTCGCGCAGCGGTATCAGATCCGCCGATACGGGTTCCACGGCACGTCGCACCGCTACGTCAGCGAGCAGGCCGCCGCCTTCCTGGAGCGGCCCGTCGGTGACCTGAAACAGATTGTGCTGCATCTGGGTAACGGTTGCTCCGCCTCGGCGATCGCCGGTTCCCGGCCGCTGGACACCTCGATGGGGCTCACCCCGTTGGAGGGGCTGGTGATGGGCACCCGCAGCGGAGATATCGATCCCAGCGTCGTCGGCTACCTGTCGCGCACGGCCGACATGGGCGTCGACGACATCGAGTCCATGCTCAACCAGCGGTCGGGCGTGCTGGGCCTTTCCGGGGAGCGCGACTTTCGCCGGCTGCGGACCATGATCGAATCCGGCGACCAGGCAGCGCAATTGGCCTTTCATGTGTTCACCCACCGGTTGCGCAAGTACGTCGGCGCCTACCTGGCGGTGCTGGGGCACACCGACGTCATCAGCTTCACCGCCGGGATCGGTGAGAACGACGCCGCGGTGCGCCGCGACGCGATGGCCGGCATGGAAGAACTGGGCATCGTGCTCGACGAGCGCCGTAATCTCGGCGGCGGCAAGGGGGCGCGCCAGATCTCGGCCGACGATTCACCGATCACGGTGCTGGTGATCCCGACCAACGAAGAACTGGCCATCGCCCGCGACTGCGTGAGCGTGCTAGGCGGATAACTAGCCGATACCCGTGCGCTCGGGGCCTGTGCACAGACGCACCCGCGGACCGCGCTCGACGTGCGATGGTTCTCGGCATGAGGCAAGCTCCGTTTATCGGCAGCGAGGAGCTGGCGTCGGGAAGGCTGAGCCGCCACCAGCTGCGGGTGGCCTACCGCGCGGTGTTTCCGAATGTCTATGTGCCCGCGCACGTGGAGCCGTCGCTGTGGGTGCGCATCCGCGCGGCCTGGCTGTGGTCGGGCCGCAGGGCGGTCATCGCGGGGGCGGCCGCGGCGGCGCTGCACGGCGCCGAATGGATTCCCGACGGCGTGCCGGTTGAGCTGATCCATACCAACACCCGTCCCCCGAACGGGGTTTTGACGCATCGGGAAACGCTGTATGCCGGTGAGACTCAGCGCCAGGACGGTCTGCCCGTCACCACCCCGGAGCGAACCGCCTTCGACATCGGGCGGCGGGGCTCGGTGCGGTCCGCCGTTGTGCGGCTCGACGCGCTCGCGCGCGCAACGGGTTTCAAGGTCGACGACGTGCTGCGGGTCGCGACGGCGCACCCCCGCTCGCCCGGGCTGCGGGCGTTAGAGGCCGCGCTCGAGCTTGTCGACGCGGGCGCACAGTCGCCCCGGGAAAGCTACCTGCGGCTGCTGCTCATCGACGCGGGACTGCCCCGGCCGCAGACCCAGATCCCGGTGCTGGGTGCCGACGCCCTGCCGATCGCCTACCTGGACCTGGGCTGGCCGGACGCCATGGTCGGCGTCGAATACGACGGCGACCAACACCGCACCGATCGACGCCAGTACGTCAAGGACATTCGCCGGATCGAAACGCTGGAGCGGCTGGGCTGGATCGTCGTCCGGGTCGTCGCGGAGGACCGGCCCGCCGCGATCATCCGCCGGGTGCGTGGCGCGTTGACGAAATCGACTGTGAAATACCGACATTCAGTGTGAATCCATGGTGTGATTTGTCGGCGTGTCGCCGCCCAGGGTTAACACTCGAGGCCCACGATTCACACTCGACGGGAAGCGGGTCGAAAGCCGCGCGCAAAGCCGAGCGCAAACTGGCCCGAGCCGCGCCCAACGCGAACCCCTAGAACGTGCTGGTGGGGCGCACCCGGTTCGCCATGTCCACCAGCGCGTAGCGGTGCCGCTGGGTGGGGGCGACGCGGGCCAGGTTGCGCAGCGCCGCCTCGACGCCGAGCCGCAGCCCGTGCTCGGTGAACGGGAAGCCCAGGATGTGGTTGGTGCTGGCCTTGTTGTCCTCCAGCCAGTCCATCGCGCAACCGAGCACCAAGGCGCGGATCTGCAGCACGCGGGGCTCGGTGGGCGGCAGCGCCTCCACCCGCCGGGCCGCGTCGCGGATGTCCTCCTCGGTGATCTCGCTCTTGGTGCGGCCGGACAGCAGGGTCACCGCGCTGGTCAGCCGGGCGGTGGTGAAGTGCCGGGAGGTGGCGGGCACCTCGTCCAGCGTCCGCACCGCGGCGGCCCGATCCCCTTCGGCGGACAGCGTTCTGGCCAACCCGAACGCCGCCGAGATCACCCCGTCGTTGGTCTTCCACACCGTCTCGTAGAACCTGTGGTCGTCGACGTCGCCGGCCAGCTCGGCGGTGGCGGCCAGCGCCAGCTTGGGCGCCAGCTCGCCGGGGAAGGTGTCCAGCACCTCGGTGAAATGTGTTGTGGCCGAATCGTAGTCGCCGGTGAGCAGCTCGGCGACGGCCTTGTACCACACCAGTCGCCATTGCCAGCCGACCCGCTCGGCCAGGTCGTCGAGCTTGCGGGTGGCCTTGGCCACGTCGCCGAGGTCCAGCAGCGCGCGGACCTCCATCAGCGGCAGCTCCACCGACTCGGACACCTCGACGCCGTCGGCGTCCAGCGTGCCGTGCCGGGCCGCGCGCAACGAATCGAGCGTCTGCACCGGCTGGGACAACACGGTCGCCTGCAGGACCGGGGCGGCGACGTCCGTCGGATCGACCAGCGGAACCTGCAGTGCCGTAACGATTTCGCGGGCGGTCAACTTCTCCGAGTGGACCTGGCCGTCCAGGTACACGTCGGTGTGTGCGACCAGCAGGTCCACCCCGAACGTCGAGCGGCTGGGGGAAAAGATCGTCGACAGGCCGGGCCGTGGGATCCCGGTGTCGCGGGCGACCACCTCGCGCAGCACGCCCATCAACTGGGCTGACATCTCCTCGGTGCTACAGAAGCGGCGCCGCGGGTCGGGGTCGGTGGCACGGCGCAACAACCGGCGGAAGGAGTCGTAGGTGGTCAACACCGGGTCGTCCTCGGGCAGGCCGTCGACGTAGCGGCCGTTGCGCGTCTGCAGATTCAGCGTCAGCGCGGCCAGCGTGCGGCCCACCGTGTAGATGTCGGTGGCCACCGTCGGCCCGGTCCGCACGATCTCGGGCGCCTGGAAACCCGGTGTGCCGTAGAGGTATCCGAACGAATTGATCCGCGACACCGCGCCCAGGTCGATCAGCTTGAGCTGCTCCTCGGTGCGCATGATGTTCTCCGGCTTCAGGTCGTTGTAGACCAGGCCGATGGAGTGCAGATAGCTCAGCGCGGGCAGGATCTCCAGCAGGTAGGCGACGGCCTCGGCGACGGGCAGCTTCTCACCCTTGCCGTGCTTGAGCGGCTGCCCACCGACGTACTCCATGACGATGAGGCCGACCGGATTGTTGTGCTGATCCTTGTGCTCGACGAAGTTGAAGATCTGCACGATCTGCGGGTGGACCACCTCGGCGAGGAACTGTCGTTCGGCCATGGCGATCGCCTGGGCCTCCGCGTCGCCGGAGTGCACCAGGCCCTTGAGCACCACCGGCCGGTCGTTGACGTTGTGGTCGACCGCCAGATAGACCCAACCCAGACCGCCGTGGGCGATGCAGCCCTTGACCTCGTACTGGCCCGCGACGATGTCGCCGGGATTGAGTTGCGGCAGAAAGGAATACGGGCTGCCGCAGGACGGGCACCAGCCCTCCGACGTGCCCTTGGCTTTCTTGCTGGACCGGCCCACCGGCTTTCCGCAGTTCCAGCAGAAGCGCTTGGATTCCGGCACCACCGGATTGGTCATCAAGGCTTCGAGCGGGTCGATGTCGCGTCCGCGCGGGATCTCGACCAGGCCGCCGCCGAGCTGGCGGACCGCGGGCAGCGATCGCGTCGCGACCGTCAAGCGGTCCTGCGGATCGGTGTCCAGTGCACCCAGCGAGATGTGCGGAAAGTCATCGTCATCGTCGTCGTCGAAATCGGGACGGAACAGCGCCTGGGTGGCCTGCAGCCGCCCGGTCGCCGCGCCGGTCGCGACGTCGGCCGGCTGGGTGCCCGGGGCCGCGTCCGCCACGTCTTCCGCGCCGGATTCCGGCTGCTCGGTTTGCTTGTCCGGCTCGGCCATCAGTCCAGATACCTCGGCGTGGGCGGCGCCGGCGCGGGACCCAGCACCGTCAACCACTTGCGGTACAACGTGTTCCACGTACCGTCCCGGCGGATCCGTTCCAGGGTTCCGTTGACGAACCGCACCAGTCCGGTGTTGTTCAGGTTGACCCCGATGCCATAGGGCTGGGTGGCCATGTTGGGCCCCACGATGTGCAGATACGGATCCTCTTCGACCAGCCCGGCCAGGATCGAGTCATCCGTGCTGACCGCGTCGATCTCGCGCTGCTGCATCGCCACCAGGCAGTCGGCCCAGTTGACCACCGACACCACGATCGGCGGCGGATCGATCTGCTGGATGCGGTGCAGCGACGTCGTGCCCTTGGCGACGCAGACGCGCTTGCCTGACAGGTCGGAGACCTTGACGATCGACGAGTCGCGCGGGGCCAGGATGCGCTGGTTAGCGTCGAGGTAGACGGTCGAGAAGTTCACCAGCTTGCGCCGGTCGCAGGTGATGGTCATGGTCTTGACCACGACGTCGACCTCGGAGTTCTGCAGCGCGGTGACCCGCTCGTCCGACGACAGGATCCGGTACTCGACGTGCGAGGGCGCCCCGAAGATGTCGCGCGCGATCTCGCCGGCGATGTCGACGTCGAAACCGGTGATCTCGCCGGTGATCGGGTCGCGGAAGCTGAACAGGTTGCTGCCGATGTCGAGCCCGACGATCAGCCGGCCGCGGGCGCGGATGTCGGCGACCGCGGCGTCGGCCTCCGCCTTGGTGGGGAAGGGCCGCAGGCTGGCGGTCAGGTCACAGTTCTGGTGCGGGCCGTCGGGCGGCAGCGGGGGCTGGGGCGGCAGCTGCTCCATGCCGACCGGTGTCGGCGGCGGCAACGTCGGCACGCTGGCCACCCGCAACGATTCCGTGTGTCCGCAACCCGCCAGCACCACCACCGCGGCGGCCACGGCGCACGACCGGCGAAGCATCCGCAGCCGGACCATTATCGATACTCTTTCAGCCTCGGCCACAGGCCCAGCGCCACCGCGATGGCGGCGCCGAGGCTGAGCACCACGCCCCCCACCTGGGCGCCGGACAGTCCGCTGCGCGCGTTGATGACGTCGTTGCGCAGCGTGATGCGGCCCTGATCCATGGCCTTGACCAGCTCGTCTTCCAGCTTGTCGAACGCCGGAGTGGAGTCTTCCTCGCTGCTGCCCAGCGCCACCTGTGTGGCGGCCCGGTAGTTACCCACCGAGATGTAGGAGGTGATCCGGTCGTTGGCCTGCCGCCAGCGCAGCAGCAGCTGGTCGGCGCCTTCGAGGTCCGGCTTGTCCACGGCGTCACTGCGGGACATGTATTGGTCGAGCTGGCGGTGCATGGAATCGATGCGCTGGTAGAACGACTGCTTGCGTTTCTCCTCGTCGCCGCGGCGGATCAGCGACAGGGTTTCGTCGGCGCGCGCCTGCTGGGCGGTGATCGCGACGTTGGTGACGGTCTTGAGGGATTCCGCGGCAGTGTCCTTCGCGCTACGACTGGCCGTCGTAGAAATGGTCAGCGCAGTTCCAACCCAAACCACCATGACGAGAATAGCGAGTGCGCCCACCACCAGGCCCGGGTTGATTCGGCGCCGGGTGCGCCGCGCCAGCCAGCGGTGCGAGAACGCGCCGAAGATCACGGTGGCGCCGACCACCGTGATCACCGGGGCCGGGATCTGCGTCGACGCGGTGGTTTCGGCGTCCACCCGCTCCGACGTCGCCTGATAGAGCCGCGCCGCGTCGGGCAGGATGGTCGACTGCATCAGGCCCGATGCCTCCGACAGGTACGAGGAGCCGACGGGATTGCCCTCCCGGTTGTTGGTCCGGGCGATTTCTATCAGGCCGGTGTAGACGGCCAGCTCGGCGTTGATCCGGCCCAGCAGCTGCACCAGCGGTTCGTCGGTGAGCCCGCTCGAGGCCCGGGTCACGGCGACGGACGCGTCGGTGATGGCCTGCTCGTAGCGCTGGCGCACCGGCTGCGGTTCCGCCTCGGCGATGAACGCCGTCGCCGCCGCGGCGTCGGCCACCGAGAGGGTGGTGTAGAGCCGCCCGGCGGCGAACGACAGCGGCTCGGTGTGGTTGAGCACCGTGGTCAGCACCTGCTGCCGGTGGTTGATGGTGGTCGACGTCGCGAAGGCGCTGATGCCGCCGAGCGCGGCCAGCACGATGCCGATGGTCAAGATGCGCCCCGGCGTCGTGGAGATGAACCACCAGCGGGGATGAGCCGGTTCGGCCGGCGACCGCGACCCCTGTGGCTCGGTCGACGGGTGTGCCAGCTCAACCGTCACGTTTGATCAGCCCTCATCTCTCGGCCACTCGATTTCGCTGCACGGACCTCTATAAGCGAAGTCTAAGAGCATGTTCGGGTGGATGGGTGGAGGCAGACGCAATTGGCGACGCCCCAACCAAGTCTGCATATCCTGAATCGGTGCAGGGCGACGGTGACGGGTGGGTGATCTCCGACAGCGGCGCCCATTACTGGGGCCGGTACGGCGCGGCGGGTTTGCTGCTGCGGGCTCCGCGGTCCGACGGTACGCCCGCGGTGCTGCTGCAGCATCGCGCCGTGTGGAGTCATCAGGGTGGCACCTGGGGGCTGCCGGGCGGCGCCCGGGACAGCCACGAAACGCCCGAGGAGACCGCGGTCCGCGAAGCGAACGAGGAGGCCGGGCTGCTCGGCGAGCGGCTGACGGTGCGCGCCACGGTGGTCACGGCCGAGGTCGCCGGTATCGCGGGCACGCAGTGGAGCTACACCACCGTGATCGCCGATGCCGACGAGTTGCTGCACACCGTGCCCAACCGGGAAAGCGCCGAGATGCGCTGGGTCGCCGAAAACGAGGTGGCCGACCTGCCGCTGCATCCGGGCTTCGCGGCCAGCTGGCATCGGCTGCGCACCGCGCCGGCGGTGTTGCCGCTGGGCGACGGTGACGAGCGCCGGCGATACCTGCCGCGCACGATCGAGATCGAGACCGGCGTCTTCGTCTGGTGCATGCCCGGGCCCCCGTCGCAGGGCGACCAGGCGCCCTCGCAGCTGGCCCGCCGGATCAGCTCG
>NZ_QMEU01000075.1 GCF_003284975.1 Mycobacterium colombiense | reverse complement strand
ACGTGTCGACGCGCGGGCGCATCCCGGCCGACGTGATCGACGCGTTCCACGCGGCGACGTAGCGCCCGTACCGACCGGCGCCCGGGCCTGCGAGCCTGGGCGCCGGTTTGTCATTTCGCTGGGCGCGAAACAATAGTCGGGCGGCTTGGGAAACGAATTGGAAGTGCGCGACGTTTCTTCAGTTACGGCGCGCAACGCCGCTGGCAGTCGCAGGTGAGATCGGCCCTGGAAAGGGCGCCGGAAGACCGGGCGGGCCCGCAGCGAAGAAGGCGCCGGCAAGGTTAGGCCCGCCGGCAAGCCGACCATTACAGTGGAGGCAGGTACGCGATTCCGGCCACAGGAGACCGGCAGGATTGCTCGAACGGCCGCTAACTAGTTTGTACCGATGTTGAGGGAGAGCAGGTAACCCGATGTTTGAAAGATTCACCGACCGAGCACGGCGGGTCGTCGTCTTGGCGCAAGAAGAAGCCCGGATGCTCAACCACAACTACATCGGCACCGAGCACATCCTGCTGGGCTTGATCCACGAAGGTGAAGGCGTCGCGGCGAAGTCGCTGGAGTCGCTGGGCATCTCCCTCGAGGGCGTCCGCAGCCAGGTCGAGGAGATCATCGGCCAGGGACAGCAGGCCCCGTCCGGGCACATTCCGTTCACCCCGCGCGCCAAGAAGGTTCTGGAGCTGAGCCTGCGCGAGGCGCTGCAGCTCGGCCACAACTACATCGGCACCGAGCACATTCTGCTGGGGCTGATCCGCGAGGGCGAGGGCGTGGCCGCGCAGGTGCTGGTGAAGCTCGGCGCCGAACTGACCCGGGTGCGCCAGCAGGTGATCCAGCTGCTGAGCGGCTACCAGGGCAAGGAAGCCGCGGAGGCCGGCACCGGTGGCCGCGGCGGCGAGTCCGGCAGCCCGTCCACGTCGCTGGTGCTCGACCAGTTTGGCCGCAACCTGACGGCCGCCGCGATGGAGGGCAAGCTCGACCCGGTCATCGGCCGCGAGAAGGAAATCGAGCGGGTGATGCAGGTGCTGAGCCGGCGCACCAAGAACAACCCGGTGCTGATCGGCGAGCCCGGCGTCGGTAAGACCGCCGTCGTCGAGGGCCTGGCGCAGGCGATCGTGCACGGCCAGGTCCCGGAGACGCTGAAGGACAAGCAGCTCTACACCCTCGACCTGGGTTCGCTGGTGGCGGGCAGCCGCTACCGCGGTGACTTCGAGGAGCGCCTGAAGAAGGTGCTCAAGGAGATCAACACCCGCGGCGACATCATCCTGTTCATCGACGAGCTGCACACCCTGGTGGGTGCAGGCGCCGCCGAGGGCGCGATCGACGCCGCGAGCATCCTCAAGCCCAAGTTGGCCCGCGGCGAGCTGCAGACCATCGGCGCCACCACGCTCGACGAGTACCGCAAGTACATCGAGAAGGACGCCGCCCTGGAGCGCCGCTTCCAGCCCGTGCAGGTGGGCGAGCCGACCGTCGAGCACACCATCGAGATCCTCAAGGGTCTGCGCGACCGTTACGAGGCGCATCACCGGGTGTCGATCACCGACGGCGCGATGGTGGCCGCGGCCACCCTGGCCGACCGGTACATCAACGACCGGTTCCTGCCCGACAAGGCGATCGACCTGATCGACGAGGCCGGGGCGCGGATGCGGATCCGCCGAATGACCGCGCCGCCAGACCTGCGCGAGTTCGACGAGAAGATCGCCGAGGCGCGCCGGGAGAAGGAATCGGCGATCGACGCCCAGGACTTCGAGAAGGCCGCGAGCCTGCGCGACCGCGAGAAGCAACTGGTGGGCCAGCGCGCCGAGCGCGAAAAGCAGTGGCGCTCTGGCGATCTCGACGTGGTCGCCGAGGTCGACGACGAGCAGATCGCCGAGGTGCTGGGCAACTGGACCGGCATCCCGGTGTTCAAGCTCACCGAGGCCGAGACCACCCGCCTGCTGCGCATGGAGGACGAGCTGCACAAGCGGATCATCGGCCAAGAGGACGCCGTCAAGGCCGTCTCCAAGGCGATTCGCCGCACCCGGGCCGGGCTGAAAGACCCCAAGCGCCCGTCGGGTTCGTTCATCTTCGCCGGACCCTCCGGTGTCGGTAAGACCGAACTGTCCAAGGCGCTGGCCAACTTCCTGTTCGGCGACGACGACGCGCTCATCCAGATCGACATGGGTGAGTTCCACGACCGGTTCACCGCGTCGCGGTTGTTCGGCGCCCCGCCGGGATACGTCGGCTACGAGGAGGGCGGCCAGCTCACCGAGAAGGTGCGGCGCAAGCCGTTCTCGGTGGTGCTGTTCGACGAGATCGAGAAGGCCCACCAGGAGATCTACAACAGCCTGTTGCAGGTTCTCGAGGACGGCCGGCTCACCGACGGTCAAGGCCGCACGGTCGACTTCAAGAACACCGTGCTGATCTTCACCTCGAACCTCGGCACCGGCGACATCTCCAAGCCGGTGGGCCTGGGCTTCACCCAGGGCGGCGGTGAGAACAACTACGAGCGGATGAAGCAGAAGGTCAACGACGAGCTGAAGAAGCACTTCCGCCCGGAGTTCCTGAACCGCATCGACGACATCATCGTCTTCCACCAGCTGACCAAGGACGAGATCATCAAGATGGTCGACCTGATGATCAACCGCGTCGCCACCCAGCTCAAGAGCAAGGACATGGCCCTCGAGCTGACCGATAAGGCCAAGGCGTTGCTGGCCAAGCGCGGCTTCGACCCGGTGCTGGGTGCCCGTCCGCTGCGGCGCACCATCCAGCGCGAGATCGAGGACCAGCTGTCGGAGAAGATCCTGTTCGAGGAGGTCGGTCCGGGGCAGGTCGTCACGGTCGACGTCGACGACTGGGACGGCGAAAGCGCCGGCGAGGACGCAAAGTTCACCTTCACCGGGACCCGCAAGCCGCCGGCCGAGCCGGACCTGGCCAAGGCGGGGGCGCACAGCGCCGCGGACCCGGGGCCGGACGCGCAGTAGCGACACAGAAGACGGGCGGTAACTCCTAGTCGGACTACCGCCCGTTTTCACCGCCCCCTACACTGACCGTTGTCATCGACGTGTAACGGAATCTGGTGAAAGTCCAGAACGGTCGCGCCACTGTCCACAGTCAGACCCGAGACTCGTCATACCCAGCGGGGACGCGTTATCCCCAGAAGGAGTCGATTGTGTCCCACCCGCAGCTGACCCGCACCCGATCCGTTGACCTGTCCGCGGCACGCACCGCGCTCTGGTTCGCCGCGACGGTCTTCCTCGCGTTGCTGGCGCTGTACTTCGTCGGCATCGATCAGGGAGCGGTGTCGCTGTTCGGCAGCGACTCGCACGTGCACGAATTCGTGCACGACGCGCGGCATCTCCTCGGCTTCCCCTGCCACTGACCCGATCTCGTGGAGAAACGCCTGATCGGGGGCGGTCTTCTGGCGGGTGCTGTGGGCGCGGCGCTGGCGTTTGCCTTCGCCCGCCTGTGTGCCGAGCCCGTCATCGGCCGCGCAATCGCATTTGAAGACGGCCGCACCGACGCCGAGAACGCGCACGGCGTGCACGAGCACGGCGCAGAATTGTTCACCCGCGGCGTGCAGTCGGGTCCCGGGCTGGGATTCGGTGTGCTGATCTTCGGCCTCGCCATGGGCGCGCTGTTCGCCGTGCTGTTCAGCGTCGTCTATGCGCGGATGGAAACCGGTCAACCGCAAGCACTTTCGCTGCTGTTGGCGGCCGGTGCGTTCGGGGCGGTGTACGTGGTGCCGTTCGTGAAGTATCCGCCGAACCCGCCGGCGGTCGGACAGTCCGACACGATCGGGGCGCGCACCGGCTGGTACCTGGTGATGGTGCTGGCGTCGGTGGCGCTGGCGATCGGCGCGGTCTGGCTGGCGCGGCGCCCTGCCGCCCGGTTCGGAGCGTGGAACGCGCGGCTGCTCGCGGCGGGCGCGTACCTGGTGGCGATCGTCGTGGTCGCGGTGTCACTGCCGGGCGTGGACGAGGTACCCGAACCGCTGCGCGACGCCGCGGGGACGATCATCTATCCCGGCTTTCCCGCCGACGTCCTTTACGAGTTCCGGTTGCTGTCGCTGGCCACCCAGCTGGTGTTGTGGGCGGGTATCGGCCTGGTGTTCGCGGCGATCAGCGGGCGCCTGCTGGGCGCGCGGACGAAGCAGGAGTCGAGCATCGCGGCGTGACCGACGTGCTCCGGCTGACCCTGGTGTCGCATGGCATGACCGATGCCATGGCGGACAAGCGTTTTCCCGCCGACGAGCCGCTGAACGCGATCGGCCGCCGCGAGGTCGAGGCGATGGACGGCGTCGCCGGTTCCGCACAGCGCCGGCTCTGCGGACCCGAGCGGCGCACTCGGCAGACCGCGAAACTGCTTGGCCTGCACGCCGAAAGCGAGCCACGGTTGGCCGATCTCAACTGCGGAAGCTGGCGCGGCGCGGCGCTTGCGGCCGTGCCGCCCACCGAACTCGAGGTGTGGCTGAGCCGGCCGGACGCCGCGCCGCACGGCGGTGAATCGATCGCCGGCCTGATCTCCCGGGTATCGGGATGGCTGGAATCCCTGACCGCCAACCCATTACGCACCGTGGCGGTGACGCACCCGGCGGTGCTTCGCGCGGCGATCGTGGCCGCGTTGGACGCCGCCCCGGCGTCGGTTTGGCGCATCGACGTGGCGCCGGCCGGGCGCATCGTCATGCATTTCCGGGACGGCCGTTGGACGCTGCGCCTGTGAGACTCAGCGCGGGGCGATCAGCGCGAAGGCCTGCTTGGCGATCTTCAGCATCCAGCTGGTCACCGTCGGCCCGTGATCGCGCGGCCAGTTCAGCTGAAAGCTCAGCACCCACGGCTGCTGCGTCTTGTCGACGGCATACCAGCTGAACGTCAAATCACCCGGCAGGCCACCGGCTTTCGCGCCGATGTACGGCCAGACGTTGTGGTCGAGCTGGATACCCGCGACCGCGGACAGGATCTCGCGCACCGGTGCGGCCTTGCCGACCGCGTCGGCCTGCAGCGCCGCGTGAACCCGGCAGATGTCCTCGGCGTTGCCGTACCACTCCGCGCCATAGGACGACGCCGGCGAATGCGCGCGCATCGGATCAGGGTCATAGGGCGTCGAATTCGCCTGATCGAGCAGCTGCCCCCGCACCTGCGGTGACCCGTGCTCCCACTGGCTGCGCAGGTCGGGCCTGCCCCAGCCGACGGAGAACAGCTCGTACATGGTGGGGAACGGGGTCATGCTGGCCGGGTCGTGATGGCCGGCCGTGGCGAGCGCTTGCTCGATCGCGTGCGTGCCCATCCGCCCGATCAGCAAGTCGGTAGCCATGTTGTCACTCGTGGCGATCATCTTCTCGGCAGCGGTGCGCACCGAAACATGCGCTCCGGCAGGCAATGCCAATCCCGACGAGCCCACGGCCCGGCTTTTTTCGGTGACGGTCAGCTGGTCGTCCCAGGACACCGTGCCGTCCTTGATCGCGCCCGCCAGCGCGTGCAACACGTAGAGCTTGAAAATGGATGCCAGCGGCAGAGATTGGTGCGTGTTGGTGCCCGCCACCGGCTCGCAGCGCCCGTCGTTGACCCTGGCGACCTGATAGGAGTAGCGCGCTCCGGTCTTGCCCAGCACCGCGTCGATGTCGTGCCACGAGTTGATGGTCGGCGCCTGGGTGTCGAGGTCGAAATGATCCACATAACCGCCGTCGTCGGTGTGGATCCGGATGTCTTGCCGGGCACCGTAGGACGAGGTCAGGTGCAGGGTCGCCACGCTCGCGCCCAGGTCGACGCCGTTGAGCGTGAACGGACGGTCCCACCACAGCGCCTCCATGGTGGTTTGCACCGACTCGACCTTGTCGGGTGCGGCCAGGGTGCCTACCCCGACCGGGCCGATGGGCCAGTCCGAGTTGAGCATGTCCAGCGTCTGCTGCGCCCGGATCCCGGGCGGGGTCCGGGTGTCGATCTGCCGTCCCGGATTCGCCGCGTTCGCCTGCGGGGAGGGATTGGGGGCGCACCCGGGCGCCGATGTCACTACCAGTGCGGCGGCCGCGCTCAGCGTCAATGCGCGGCGCCAGGCCGACAGCCCGCTAGCCAGCCTGCTTGTTGCCGGCAACGTCCATCACAACCTCGAATTCCAGCAGCGAGGCCCCGGTCGCCACCGGCTTCGCCCGCTCACCGGAGTGGGCCTCGATCGCGGGCCCCTGCGCCCATGCCTGGAACGCCTCTTCGGACTCCCACTGGGTCACCACGAAGTAGCGGTTCTCGCCCTTGACGGGGCGGAGCAGCTGAAAGCCGAGGAAGCCGGGCTGGTTGTCGACGGCATGAGCCCGGTGGGCGAACCGCTTCTCCAGCTCCGGGCCGGCGTCGGCGGGTACTTCGATTGCGTTGATCTTCACCACTGGCGACATGCCGCTAGGCTACCCCGCCCATCCCCATGCTCGAGCCGAGGGCGGTGCACGCAAGATGGTGCTGTGCCCAGCCAACTGTTGACTTGCCACGGGGGAGACGGCGACCCGCTGGTGCTGGTGCACGGCCTGATGGGGCGGGGGAGCACCTGGCCGCGCCAGCTGCCCTGGCTGACCCGGCTGGGCACCGTCTACACCTACGACGCGTTGTGGCACCGGGGCCGCGACGTCGACGATCCGCATCCGATCAGCACCGAACGGTTCGTGGCCGATCTGGCCGACGCGGTGAGCACGCTGGCCGGCCCGGTGCGGATGGTCGGGCATTCGATGGGCGCCCTGCACTCGTGGTGTCTGGCCGCCGAACACCCGGAACTGGTGTCCGCCCTGGTGCTCGAGGACATGGCACCGGACTTCCGCGGCCGCACCACCGGCCCCTGGGAACCGTGGCTGCATGCCCTCCCGGTCGAATTCGATTCCGCCGAGCGGGTTTTCGCCGAGTTCGGGCCCGTCGCCGGCCAATATTTCCTGGAGGCCTTCGACCGCACCGAAACCGGTTGGCGGCTGCACGGTCACACCGCGCGGTGGATCGAGATCGCCGCGGAATGGGGCACCCGCGACTACTGGGCACAGTGGCGCGCGGTGCGCGCCCCCGCGCTGCTCATCGAGGCCGGCGACTCGGTCACCCCGCCGGGCCAGATGCAAGAGATGGCGGAAATATCAAGCAGCGCAACCTATTTGAAGGCCACGCAGGCCGGTCACCTGATCCACGACGAAGCGCCGCGGCTGTACCGCCAGGCCGTCGAGTCATTCCTCGCCGGCTAGGGCGAAGCGCCCGTCGCGGGTCTGCGCCACCAGACCGTCGGCCAGCAGGGAATACAGGGCCCGGTCGCGCTGCGCGGTGTCGGTCAGCCACGCCACATCCAGCTCGGCTCGGGTCACCGGAGAATCGTTGGCGCGCAACACATCCATCAACCGACCGCGGACCTGGCGGTCGGTTCCGGCATAGGTCTGGACGCGGCGGGCCGGCCCCTGCGCGGGCGGATAACCGGCGCTTCGCCACCCGCAGCTGCCCAGCGGGCACAGCCCGCAACGCGGTGCGCGCGCCGTACACACCGTCGCGCCCAGTTCCATCAGCGCGATGGAGAACTTCGGTGCCGTTCCGTCGGCGGGCAGCAGCCTCGACACGTCGGCGTGGTCGCGCGTCGCCGACGGCGCGCCCGCGTCGGCCAGGCCGTGCACCACGCGCGCCACCACCCGGCGCACGTTGGTGTCGACCACCGGTACCGACTGGCCGTAGGCGAAGCAGGCGATGGCGCGGGCGGTGTAGCTGCCGACACCAGGCAGCGTCAGCAGGGTGTCGACGTCGTCGGGCACGACGTCGCCGTGATCGCGCGCGATCACGACGGCGCACTCGTGCAACCGCTTGGCCCGGCGCGGATAGCCGAGCTTGCCCCAGGCGCGCAGCACGTCGGCGGCGCTGGCCGCAGCCGTTGCCGACGGGGTCGGCCAGCGTTGCACCCAATCCGTCCAGATCGGCAGCACTCGAGATACCGGCGTCTGCTGCAGCATGAATTCGCTGACCAGGATCTGCCAGGCGCTCACCCCGGGCTCACGCCAGGGCAGATCGCGGCGCGAACTTTCGTACCAGTGAACAAGATTGGTGGCTGTTATGAATTCTGGGCCAGCAACCGGCGGATGCGGCATGATGTCAGCCATGCCTAACACCAGCCCGGTAACCGCGTGGAAGTCACTCAAAGAGGGTAACGAGCGATTCGTCGCCGGTAAGCCGCAGCATCCCAGCCAAAGTGTTGAGCATCGGGCGAGCCTGGCCGCGGGTCAGAGCCCCACCGCGGTCGTGTTCGGTTGCTCCGACAGCCGAGTGGCCGCCGAGCTCATCTTCGATCAGGGCCTGGGCGACATGTTCGTGGTGCGCACCGCCGGGCAGGCCATCGATTCGGCGGTGCTGGGCTCCATCGAGTTCGCCGTGGCGGTCCTCAACGTGCCGCTCATCGTCGTGCTGGGTCACGACAGCTGCGGCGCCGTAAAGGCGGCCCTGGCCGCGATCGACGACGGCACGATACCGGGCGGTTTCGTGCGTGACGTGGTGGAACGCGTGGCCCCATCGATCCTGATGGGCCGGCGCGAGGGCCTGAGCCGAGTAGACGAGTTCGAGAAGCGCCACGTCTGCGAAACCGTTGCGCAACTGACGTCTCGGTCGGCCATCATCGCCGAGCGGGTGGCCGCGGGCACCGTCGGGGTGGCGGGGGTGACCTACCACCTTGCGGACGGGCGGGCGGAGTTGTGCGACCACGCCGGCGACATAGGCGAATAACACCGAACAGGGCGCCCTCGGGGCCGAGTGCCGCACCGCCACTACACGGCGGTCGGCCAGCAAACCTCGCGACACGCCGAGGCGGGTCAGCCGAATCGACGTGACCTGGGCCTACGCTGCGAACGTGCTCGATCTGGAACCGCGTGGCCCGCTACCCACCGAGATCTACTGGCGGCGCAGAGGCCTGGCCATTGGTATCGCGGTCGTCGTGATCGGGATCGTGGCCGCCGTCGTCATCGCCTTCATGGGAAACAGCGCGGGAGCCAAGCCCGCCAACGCCGACAAGGCCAGCGCCGCCGCGAACAAGCCGGGATCGCCTGCGCCCCAGGCGCCTCCACCGCCCGGACCCGAGGGCCCCGCCCCGGCCGTGCCGCCGGCGCAGGGACAGAACCCCGAGACCCCCACCCCCACGGCCGCGGTGCAGCCCCCGCCGGTGCTCAAAGAGGGCGACGACTGCCCCGACTCGACGCTGGCGGTCAAGGGCCTGACCAATGCGCCCCAGTACTTCATCGGTGACCAGCCGAAGTTCACCATGGTCGTCACCAACATCGGGCTGGTGGCCTGCAAGCGCGACGTCGGCGCCGCGGTGCTGGCGGCCTACGTCTACTCGCTGGACAACAAGCGGCTGTGGTCGAACCTGGACTGCGCGCCCTCCAACGAGACGCTGATCAAGACCTTCACCCCTGGCGAGCAGGTGACCACCGCGGTGACGTGGACGGGCATGGGCTCGGCGCCGCACTGCCCGCTGCCGCGGCCGGCGATCGGTCCGGGCACCTACAACCTGGTCGTGCAGCTGGGCAACCTGCGCTCGATGCCGGTGCCGTTCATCCTGAACCAACCGCCACCGCCGCCGGGCCCGGTGCCCGGACCGGGTCAGCCGGGCGCGGTGCCGCAGCCCGAGGCGCCGCCGATGGCCCCGCCGCCGGCCGGCTGAGGCCGATCACGCACATAGCACTCACCTAGTTCAGCGAGTCGGTGATCGTCGACTCCGCCAGCTGCGACAGTCCTTCCCGCACATGGCGGGCCCACATCGCGCCGATGCCGTCGACCGATTGCAGGTCGGTGGCGCTGGCCGCCAGCACGTTCTGCAGCGTCCCGAACGAGCGGACCAGCAGGTCGGCGTGGGCGAACTGCAGCCGGGGAATGCCGGCCAGCGCCTGGTAGCCGCGCGGGCTGACCGCCGAATCCTGCGCCTCGGTGGTGGTCGGATACCCGAAAACCTTTGCCAGGATGGTGAAGTCGAGCAGCTCGGTGTCCGACAGCGCGTCCAGCTCGTCGAGTGTGGCCGTCATCTGCGCCTCGGACAACGGCTCCGGGCTCGCGTGATAGTCGCGCACGATCAGTTCCCGGGCGTTGTCGTTGCCGCCGAGCAGCTCGTCGAGCTGCAGCCGCAGCTGGCGGCCGTCGGTGCCGAGTTCGACCACGTCGTTGTCGATCACCTGGCCGATCCGGCGGACCAGCTCGAGCCGCTGCACCACCGTCATGACGTCGCGCAGCGTGACGAAGTCCTCGATCTCGGCGCGCGACAGCTGCCTGCTGACCTCGTCGAGCCTGATCTTGTACCGCTCCAGGGTGGCGATGGCCTGATTGGCCCGCGACAGGATGGTCGCCGAGTCCGCCACCACGTGGCGCTCCCCGCCGACGTAGACGGTCACGATGTTCATCGAATGGCTCACCGAGATCACCGGGTAGCCGGTCTGGATCGCCGCCCGCTCCGCCGACCGGTGCCGGGTTCCCGACTCGTCGGTGGCGATCGACGGGTCCGGGACCAGCTGCACGTTGGCCCGCACGATGCGGCTGCCGTCGGTGGACAGCACGACGGCGCCGTCCATCTTCGCCAGCTCGCGCAGCCGGGTGGGCGCGTAGCGGACATCCAGCGCGAACCCGCCGTCGCAGATGGCCTCGACGGCCTCGTCGTTGCCGAGCACGATCAGGGCGCCGGTACGGCCACGCAGGATGCGTTCCAGGCCGTCACGCAGACCGGTGCCCGGAGCCAGGCGGGCGACGGTTTCACGCAGGGTCGGACGAGTCACAGCATGTCATTCTTCAGGCCCGACGCGTCATGCGTCCAGCCATGGCGGGTTTGCGGGAGCGCCGCCGCGGTGGTCGGCGATGTCGATCATGTGCTCCAGCGCCGCCACGATGGTGGGCGCGCGAAGCGCCCGCATCCCGTTCGGCACGATCTCGCGCCGGGGGTCGTCGCCGTCCGGGATGAGCGCGATGGAAAACCCCTGGCGAGCGGCTTCGCTCAGCCGCCGCTCCATGCCGCTGACCCGCCGCAGATCTCCGGCCAGTCCCACCTCGCCGATCATCACCGCGGTGGTGGGCAGCGGCAGGCCGGTGAGCGCTGACGCCAGCGCGACCGCGACCGCCAGATCCGACGATGGATCGGTTAGCCGCATGCCGCCGACCGTGGACAGGTAGATGTCGTTGATGCCGACGGGCAGCCTGGCGTGCTTTTCCAGCACCGCGGTGATCATCGCGGCCCGGGAGTGGTCGATGCCGCTGACGGCGCGGCGCGGCGAGCCGCCCGCTGGCGTGGCCAGCAGAGCCTGGACCTCGCCGATCAGCGGCCGTTTGCCATCCAGTGTCACCGTGATCGCGGTGCCCGGCACCGGGGCCGGACGCTGGTCGAGGAACAGGTTCGACGGGTCGGCGACGCCCTCGATCCCGTTGTCGTGCAACAGGAAACAGCCGACCTCGTCGGCCGCCCCGAACCGGTTCTTGATCCCCCGCACCATGCGCAGCGAGCCGTTGCGGTCGCCCTCGAAGTGCAGCACCACGTCGACCAGGTGCTCGAGGGAACGCGGCCCGGCGATGGCCCCGTCCTTGGTGACGTGTCCGACCAGGATCAGCGCGACGCCGTTGGTCTTGGCCGCCGCGGTCAGGGCCGACGTCACCGCGCGGACCTGCGTGACCCCGCCGGCCACACCGTCGGCCTCGGCGGTGGACATGGTCTGCACCGAGTCCACGATCACCAGCGCGGGCCTGACCGTCGCGATGTGCTCGAGGACGGTGTGCAGGTCGGATTCTGCGGCCAGGTAGAGCTCGTCGCTGCCGCAGCCGATGCGGTCCGCGCGCAACCGGATCTGGCCCGCGGACTCCTCACCGGAGATGTACAGGGCGCGGCGGCCCGCTTTCGCCCAGCGATGCGCGACCTCGAGCAGCAGCGTCGACTTGCCCACGCCCGGATCGCCGGCCAGCAGTGTGACCGAGCCGGGCACCACGCCGCCGCCGAGCACGCGGTCGAGTTCGTCTACCCCCGTCGTGCGGTGCTGGCTGGCGTTGGGCTCGATGGATGTGATGGGCACGGCCGGCGCCGCCGCGGCCAGGGCGCCGCGACGGCCGGCGACCGCGCTGAGCACCGGGACCTCGTCAACGGTGCCCCAGGTGCCGCACTCCAGGCAGCGGCCGACCCACTTCGCGGTGACATGCCGACATTCCGAACAGCGGTATTGCGAGCGCGCGGTTGCCACGCCATGACGGTATCGAGCCGCTACGACAAGCCCGTGTCACGACAGGCGGTTAGCCCGCCTGGTTTTGCTGCGGCGGCGTCAGCCCGGCCGAGATCGGCACCGCGACGGTGGCCTGGCCGGCCTTCTCGAAATTGAAGGTGAAGTTGTAGGTCAGCCCGTTGGAGATGGGCTTGGCCAAATTGATGGTCGCCTTGGCCGCGGCGGTGTTCGAACCGACCGGACCCGGCGCCACCTTCTCGCCGTCGGGCGTGCCGATGAACAGCGATCCACCGGCGGGCAGGCGGGCGTCGCCGCTGACCGTCACCGTGCCGATGTCGCTGGTGATGCCGACGAGCCGGTCGGGCGTGTTCGGCGACAGGTTGACGGCCACCAGCACCAGGTCCACGGTGCGGCCCGGCTGCAGGTAATCGCCGCTTTGGTAGGCCTGGATCCGGATGTTGCGCAGCGCCACGTTGTTGAACGTGACCTTGTTGCCGTTGATGGCGGGCTCCTGGACCGCCATCTGCGAGACCTGTCCGGCTCCGCAACCGCTGAGCAGAGCGGCCAGGACGGCCATCACGCCGGCGACGGCGAGCGCGGGAAGGCCGAGGCGGATCTTGAAGCGGTTCACTCTCTCGAGCCTCCTGCTGAGCCGGTTCGACTGATGCAACTATGCACAGTAGTAGGAAGGCCTTGCGCGCGATAGCGCGGGGCGCCAGACCAGCGCCGGAGCGCCGTAATACCGGCCCTCGAGCCCGCCGCCGGGCCGCGCCGGGGGCGTTGGTAATGTGCTGCACTGCACGACTTGGTCCGCATGTCAACCCCTAATCTGCGCGTGTTGTGCCCCTGACCTGCATCGTTGCTTCGCGCGTAGTTAGGCGGCCGTGTTAGGATGAAGTAACGAAAGGGGCTCGAATCAGATGATCTTCAAGGTCGGCGACACCGTTGTTTACCCGCATCACGGTGCTGCGTTAGTCGAGGCGATCGAAACCCGGACGATCAAAGGGGAGCAAAAAGAATATCTCGTCCTGAAGGTGGCGCAGGGCGACCTGACCGTTCGAGTTCCCGCCGACAACGCTGAGTATGTGGGTGTCCGCGACGTCGTCGGACAAGAGGGTTTGGACAAGGTCTTCCAGGTGCTGCGGGCCCCGCACACCGAAGAGCCGACCAACTGGTCGCGCCGCTACAAGGCCAACCTCGAAAAGCTTGCTTCCGGCGATGTCAACAAGGTCGCCGAGGTAGTCCGCGACCTGTGGCGTCGCGATCAGGAGCGTGGCCTGTCGGCCGGCGAGAAGCGCATGCTGGCCAAGGCCCGCCAGATTCTGGTCGGCGAGTTGGCGCTGGCCGAGAGCACCGACGACGCCAAGGCGGAGACCATCCTCGACGAGGTTCTGGCCGCCGCTTCCTGAAGGTCCTGACATTTCGTTGGTCCCGCAGACGGGGTTGGTCCCGCAGACGGGCACGTCAGGCAACGTAGTCGCAGTCGTCCCCGCCGCAGGGTCGGGCGAACGACTGGCCGCAGGAATTCCTAAGGCATTCTGTTTGGTCGACGGCCGCACGCTGCTGCAGCGCGCCGTCGCCGGTTTGCTGGCATCCGGGGTGGTCGATCGCGTCGTGGCGGCCGTTCCCGCCGACCGGATCGACGAGGCCGGGCGGGCGCTGGCTGATGACGTCGAGGCCGGCCGAGTCAGTGTCGTCGCAGGCGGGACCGACCGCAGCGAATCCGTGCGCCTGGCACTGGCCGCCGTCACGGTCGCCCCCGAGTACGTCCTCGTGCACGACGCCGCGCGTGCCCTGACGCCCCCGTCGCTGGTGATCCGCGTGGTGGAGGCGCTGCGGGCCGGCCACGACGCCGTGGTGCCGGCCCTTCCGCTGCATGACACCATCAAGGCCGTGGACGCCAACGGGGTGGTGCTCGGGACACCGGAACGCGCCGGGCTGCGTGCCGTGCAGACCCCGCAGGGCTTCGCGACCACTCTGCTGTTGCGTGCCTACGGGGCCTACCGGGCCGGTGACAGCGTGGGTTTCACCGACGACGCGTCGCTGGTCGAGCATGTCGGTGGCCAGGTCCAGGTGGTTGACGGCGACCCGCTGGCCTTCAAGATCACCACCCAGCTCGATTTGCTGCTGGCCGAGACCGTGGTACGCCGGTGAACGCGCTTCCCCGGGTCGGCCTCGGCGTCGACGTGCACCCGATCGAACCGGGACGGCCGTGCTGGCTGCTGGGTCTGCAGTTCGGTGACGCCGACGGCTGCGCGGGGCACTCCGACGGCGACGTGGGGGCGCACGCCCTGTGTGACGCGGTGTTGTCGGCCGCCGGGCTCGGCGACCTCGGGACGGTGTTCGGGGTCGACGATCCGCGCTGGAAGGGCGTCAGCGGCGCCGACATGCTGCGCCATGTCGCGGATCTGGCGTCGCACCACGGTTTCCGGGTCGGTAACGCCGCCGTGCAGGTCATCGGCAACCGACCGAAGGTCGGTCCGCGCCGCGCCGAGGCGCAGCGGGTGCTGTCGCAATTGCTGGGCGCGCCGGTGTCGGTGTCGGCGACGACGACCGACGGGTTGGGGCTGACCGGACGCGGTGAGGGCCTCGCCGCGATCGCCACCGCGCTGGTCGTCTCCACCGGGTAGGCCCGCGCAGCGCCGAGTGCCGGGGAACTACCCGGTAAGCTGGCACGTCGTGACCGATCAGGCCCGCTTGCGGCTACACGACACGGCAACCGGCGCCGTGCGTAATTTCGTTCCGCTGCGCGAGGGCCACGTCTCCATCTACCTGTGTGGTGCGACGGTCCAGGGCCTGCCGCACATCGGCCACGTCCGCAGCGGGGTGGCCTTCGACATCCTGCGCCGATGGCTGATCGCGCGCGGCTGCGACGTCGCGTTCATCCGCAACGTCACCGACATCGACGACAAGATCCTCAACAAGGCCGCCGCGGCGGGCCGGCCGTGGTGGGAATGGGCGGCCACCTACGAGCGGGCCTTCAGCGCCGCCTACGACGCCCTGGACGTGTTGCCGCCGTCGGCCGAGCCGCGTGCCACCGGGCACATCACCCAGATGGTCGAATTAATGGGACGGCTGATCGAAACCGATCACGCCTACGCCGCCGGCGGCGACGTGTACTTCAATGTGCTCAGCTATCCCGAATACGGGCAGCTGTCCGGGCACAAGATCGACGACGTCCATCAGGGTGAGGGTGTGGCCACCTGCAAACGCGATCAGCGTGATTTCACGCTGTGGAAGGCCGCCAAACCCGGCGAGCCGTCCTGGCCGACCCCGTGGGGCCGCGGCCGCCCCGGATGGCACCTGGAATGTTCCGCGATGGCCCGCACCTATCTGGGGCCGGAGTTCGATATCCATTGTGGCGGAATGGATTTGGTCTTCCCGCACCATGAGAACGAGATCGCTCAGAGCCGCGCCGCCGGCGACGGGTTCGCCCGCTACTGGCTGCACAACGGCTGGGTGACGATGGGCGGCGAGAAGATGAGCAAGTCGCTGGGCAACGTGCTGGCCATACCGGCGCTGCTGCAGCGGGTGCGCGCGGCCGAGCTGCGCTACTACCTGGGCAGCGCCCACTACCGGTCCATGCTGGAGTTCTCCGAGACCGCGCTGCAGGACGCGGTGAAAGCCTATGTCGGCGTTGAGGAATTCCTGCACCGGGTGCGGGTGCGGGTCGGCGTCGTCGAACCCGGGCGTTGGACCGCACGCTTCGCCGAGGCCCTCAACGACGACCTGGCCGTGCCGGCCGCGCTGGCCGAGGTGCACCAGGCCCGCGCGGAGGGCAACCGGGCGCTCGACTCCGGCGACCACGACGGCGCACTGCGGCACGCCGGCGCGATCCGCGCGATGATGGGCATCCTGGGCTGCGATCCGCTCGACGAGCGCTGGGAGACCCGCGACGAGACGTCGGCGGCGCTCGCGGCCGTCGACGTGCTGGTGCAGGCGGAGCTGGAGAATCGGCAGAAGGCGCGCGCGGAACGCAACTGGGCGCTGGCCGACGAGATCCGCGACCGGCTCAAGGAGGCCGGCATCGAGGTCACCGACACCGCCGACGGGCCGCAGTGGTCGCTGCAGGCCAGTCCAGAGCAGTAGGGGCCGAGTAGATGGCCGGCAACTCGCGCCGCCGCGGGGCGATACGCAAAGAGGGCACCAAGAAGGGCCCGACCGTGGGTTCGGGCGGCCAGCGCCGCCGCGGTCTGGAAGGTCGTGGCCCCACCCCACCCGCGCACCTGCGCCCCAACCATCCGGCCGCCAAGCGCGCCAAGGCCCAGAGCCGTCGGCCGGCGCGGGGCAAGACCGACGAATCCGAGACGGTGCTGGGCCGCAACCCGGTGCTGGAGTGCCTGCGGGCCGGGGTGCCGGCCACCGCGCTCTACGTGGCGCTGGGCACCGAGGCCGACGAACGGCTCACCGAATCAGTCACCCGCGCAGCCGATTTGGGCATCTCGATCCTGGAGGTGCCGCGCACCGATCTGGACCGGATGACCGCCAACCATCTGCATCAGGGCATCGCCTTGCAGGTGCCGCCGTACAACTACGCCCATCCCGACGATCTGGTCGCCGCCGCGCTCGCCTCCCCGCCGGCGTTGCTGGTCGCGCTGGACAACATCTCCGACCCTCGCAACTTGGGCGCCATCGTGCGCTCGGTAGCCGCGTTCGGCGGCCACGGGGTGCTGATCCCGCAGCGGCGATCGGCCTCCGTGACCGCGGTGGCCTGGCGCACCAGCGCCGGGGCGGCGGCGCGCATCCCGGTGGCGCGGGCCACCAATCTGACCCGGACACTGACGGATTGGGCCGGTCGTGGGCTGCGAGTGATCGGTCTCGACGCCGGTGGTGACACCACGCTCGACGACATCGACGGCACCGATCCGCTGGTGGTCGTCGTGGGATCCGAAGGCAAGGGGCTGTCGCGGTTGGTGCGGCAGAACTGCGATGAAGTCGTGTCCATCCCGATGGCCGGGGATGCCGAATCGCTGAACGCGTCGGTGGCCGCCGGGGTGGTGCTCGCCGAAATCACACGCCAGCGCAGGGGATGAGTGATCGCGCGCCTGGCCGCCGCGCTGCTGACGCTGGCGGTGCTGCTCGCCGGGCCGGCCACCGCGCGACCGCCGGAATTCGACTTGCAGGCCCATCGCGGTGGGCGGGGCGAGACCACCGAGGAATCGCTGCGTGCGTTTGCCAAGGCAATCGAATTGGGCGTCAGCACATTGGAATTGGACATTGTCATTACCAAGGACGGGCAACCGCTGGTGTGGCACGACCCGAGCATCGAGGCCGAAAAGTGCGCCGACACCGCGCCCGCGTTCGCCGGTGACCCGCGATATCCATACGTGGGCAAGCTTGTGCACGAGCTCACCCTGGCCCAGGTCGACACCCTGGACTGCGGGCGCCCGCTCGCTGATTACCCCCAAGCCGAAGTCGTGTGGGGCAACAAGATCGCGACGCTGCCACAGGTTTTCGCGCTCGTCGACTCCTACCGCGCCGACGCGGTGCGCTACAACATCGAAACCAAGGTGGAGGCCGACCGCCCCGGCGCATCGGCCGAGCCGCAGGAGGCCGTCGACGTGGTACTGGCCGCGGTCAGGTCGGCGGGTAAGGCCGACCGGGTGGAGATTCAGAGCTTCGACTGGCGCACCCTGCCGTTGGTGCGGCATGCCGAGCCGTCAATTCCGTTGGTGGCCTTGTACGACCAGCACACCTGGGTGCCGGACTCGCCCTGGCTGGGCGGGGTGAATCCCGCATTCGTCGGCGATCCCCTGATCGGTGCGCGGACGGCGGGCGCGGACGTCGTCTCACCCGACTACCGGCTGGTCACTGGGCAGCCGTTCGTCGACCGCGCGCATGCGTTGGGGCTCAAGGTGATTCCGTGGACCGTCGACGACGCCGCCGCCATGCGCCGGCAGATCGGTTACGGCGTCGACGGCATCATCACCGATTACCCGTCGTTGTTGCGCACCGTGCTCGCCGAACTGTCGATGCCGTTGCCGCCGGCCTACCGGCGGGGCTAGCGGGCCGCGCTGCCCGCCAGGTCACCGTTCGCTCGGGCCGGCTGGTCGTTGCCTCGCGGCCGGCGAACATTGGCCAGCGCGGCGCGCCACATCATCCTGGGGTGCAGCAGCCGGCCGGCGGGGTCGATGAGCGCGGTGACCCTGACGAACCGATCGACCGCGATCGCGTCGTATTCGGCGGCGGTGAGGATGCGGTCGATGTAGCCGTTGAGCAACCGGGTGAGTAGCGGTGCCGTGCCCTCGATTTCGGGTAGGCACAGGTCGGGGTTGGCCGACAGCTCCCACGCCTGGCGGATCGGCACCGCGGCTGCCCGGAAGAACCGCCGGGCCAAATCATCTGTGCCGCAGGACAAGCAGTCGCGCAGCGCCAAGGCCTCCAGGGCGGCGACGGTCATGCCCTGGCCGTAGATCGGGTTGAAGCTGCAGATCGCGTCGCCGATGACCAGCAGACCTTGCGGAAAGCGTCGCATCCGGTCGTAGCGGCGCCACCGGCTGGACGGTTGGACGTGCCGGGTGGGCTCCCCGACGGGTTCGGCGGCCCGGACCGCGGCCAGCAGGTGGGCCGGTGCGCAGTCCTCGACGAACTCGCACATCGAAGCCAGGTCGGTGGGTGGCGCGTGGCCCGCGATGCCGTAGACGGTGAACGTCCACGTGTCGTTCTCGCAGTTCAGCATGCCCACACCACGCGGCCGGCTGGGCACGGCTCCCACGATGAACCCGAATTCGTGCAGCACGTCGGGTGCCATGCGCAGGAATTGACTCACGTAGGTCAGGTGCACCGGGACGTGCACCTCGGTGGGGCGTTCGTAGCCGAGGGCGTGCAGCCATGCCGGGGTCCTTGCGCCGCGCCCGGTGGCGTCGACCACCAAATCCGCACTCAGCGTGAGCTCTTCGCGGGTGCGGCGGTTGACCACCCGGGCGCCGGTAACGCGCCGGCGGTCCGGCGTCGTGGTCAGGTCCACGACGTCGTGGTTGTCGAGCAGCGTGATGTTGGGCATCCGGCGCAGGCGCGCGCGGACGTGCTCCTCGAGGAAGGGCCGGGTGGCCAGGTGCACGGCGAACGAGGGGGCGCTGCCCGAGCGCGCCATCAGGTGCCCGCCCAGGTCGTAGTGCACCCGGGACAGATCGTGGCCGTCGGTGTGGTGTGCGCCGTCGATGACCAGCTGATCGAGGATGCCGGGGAACAACTGCTCGAGCACCTGCCCGCCCCGGGGCAGCAGCCCGTGCAGATGGCGGCCCTGCGGCACGCCCCGGCGCGCGGTGGCCGTTTCGGGCGCGATGTCGGGCAACGGATCGCGCTCCACCACCGTGACCGTGCCGAAGAACTCGCTGAGCGATCTGGCGGCCAGCAGACCGGCCATGCTCGCTCCCAATACCAGTGCGTGATTTCCGATCTTTGCCATAGCCCACCGCTCTTGTTGACCGCCCGTTCGACAAAACCCATGCTCACGGGCGCCGATGCGGGCCGACAGCGTAGTCGACTACGCGATTGCTGCGGGCCCGGTGCACATCGGGCCACCCAAAGGCCGGCAAAGCCTCCCATCCGATGCGCGCGCGCCGTTATAGTCGCCGAGTGATCGGCGCCGAGCCGCTGACGGGGCGTGACAGCGAACTGGGAATCATTCGCCGCGCCCTGGGTGCGGGTGCCAAACACGCGGGCGTCGTGCTCGCCGGAGCCGCCGGCGTCGGCAAGACCTGGCTGGCCCACGAAGTGCTCAAGCGTGCCCAGGCGTCGGGGCAGCGGACGCAGTGGATCGTCGGCACCGACTCGGCGCAGGCGCTGCCCCTGGGGGCCTTCATCGGCGCGATGACCGAGGCTTTGAACGAGGTGCAGTCCGATCCGCTGACCGACGTGCGCCGCGTGATCAATTTGTTTGTCGCCCAACAGCGGCAGCGCCGGGTGCTGGTCGGGGTCGATGACGCGCACCTGCTGGACGGGTTGTCCGCGCTCGTCGTCCACCAGCTGGCGCAGTGCGGCGGGGTCCGGCTGGTGGTCACCGTCCGGACTGGCAGCGGCGGACCGGACGCGGTGACGGCGTTGTGGAAAGACGGCCTGTTGGAAAGGCTTGATCTCGAACCGCTTTCGGCGGCGGCGACCCGTGAGGTCATCGAGACCAAGCTGGACGGCCCGGTCGACGCGCGCAGCGCGGCGCGGTTCCAGAAGCTGACCGGCGGCAACGCCCTGTTTCTGCGGCAGCTCTTGGCCGATCAGGTGGCCGCCGGGCGGATGCGCAAGACCGCCGGGGTGTGGATGTGGGACGGCGACGTCGCGGTCTCGGCGAGCCTGTCCGACACGGTGGGCCGCCAGATGGGCCGGCTCGGCCCGCGGGTCGCGATGGTGATCGACACGCTCTCGCAGTGCGAGCCGCTGGCCATCGAGGTGCTGTGCGATGTGGTGCGGCGCCGCGACCTGGCCGAGACCGAGCGACTGGGCCTGGTCAACATCGAACGCACCGGTGCCGGGCTGACGGCCCGGCTCGCCCACCCGCTGTTCGGTGAACTGCGCCGCGCCAGCGCCGGCGAGCTGTATCTGTCGGAGATCCGGGGCCGGCTGGCCACGCGGCTGGCCGACGTGGGCGACGCCGACATGCAGGCCACGGTGCGCCGCGCGCTGCTGCGCCTCGAGTCGGACCTCGACCCCGACGCCGAGCTGTACCTGGAATCGGCACGGCACGCGATGACCCTGTTGGATCTGGAGCTGGCCGACCGGTTCGCCACCGCGGCCGCCCAAGCCGGTGCGCCCGGGGCCGCCGGGGTGCGGGCCATGAACCTCGCGCTGCTGGGGCGGGGCGAGGCGGCCGAGTCGGCGCTGCGCGCCTTGGCTGACAGCGACATGCCCGACCGCCACCACTGGGCAACCGTGCGGGCGGCCAACCTGATCTGGCATCTGTTCAACCCCAACGCCGCGGCGCAGATCCTCGACGATCTTGCCGCAGACACTTCCGAGACGCCGGCCCAGCGAGCGGAGCGGCTGGCGGTCCAGGCGTGCCTGGATGCGGTGGCCGCACGCTGCGAGTCCGCCACCGAAAATGCCCGGGCCGCATTGAGTTTCCCCGCACTACCCGGCTTCCACGCGATGATGGCGTCGCTGGGGCTGATCATGGCGATGGGCGCGCTGGGACAGGTCGACGAGCTCGCCGGGGTGGCCGAGCAGGCGCTGCGGCGCGCGACGACGTCGTTTCAGGCGTCGCATTTGCGGTTCTGGTTCGGCGCCGTTTACGGACGCGCCTGTCGACTGACCGGTCGGATCGATGAATTCGTCAGCACCGCAAGGCGAATCGCAGACTCGTCGCGGGACATCCCGGGGCTGGCCTATGCGAACCTGGCCCTTCTGTCGGGCAACGCCGAGCTGGCTCGCGGTGCGGTCGCCGAGGCGGCCCGGCTGGTGCACGAGGCGGTGGCCGGGGTGCAAACACACTACGTGACAACGGGTTTGCGACCGGCCAGCTATTTCGCGTTGGCCGAGGCACACGCCAAGCTCGGCCAGGCCGACGAGGCGAACGACGCGGTCGCCGCGGCGCGGTCGTGCGTGCCGGCCGACTTC
>NZ_QMEU01000074.1 GCF_003284975.1 Mycobacterium colombiense | reverse complement strand
TACCGAGAGCGGCGCCTCGGCCACTCATCAAGCGGCCCTGGTTGATCCCGCCTACACCGAGACGGTGCTGACCCGGGCGTTCACCGGCCGGCCCGCCCGCGGCCTGCGCAACGCGTTCATCGAGGCCCACGAAGCCGAGGCGCCACCCGGCTACCCCGCCATCCATTACCTGACCAGCCCGCTGCGCAAGGCCGCCGCAGCCGCGGGCAAGCCGGACTACGTCCACCTCTGGGCGGGCACCGGATACCGGCACGCGACCGCGGAGCCGGCCGCCGACATTTTGCGCCGACTGGCCTCCGACCTGTAACCGATCAGTACTCGAAACGGTTGAGCACGTCGTAGTGGCGGCCGGCGGTCAGCCACGTCACCCGGTAGATCAACCGCACCGCGGCCGAGGGGATTCGCTGGTAGTCGGCCAGCACGGGGATCTGCTCGAGGAACCGCAACCGCGGATTCCACGTCGCAATCTCGCGTGCGTCGCGGATGCCCCATTTGATGATTCCCCGGGTGAAGATCCTCGACATCAGCGGCGCCAGGGCCGACAGCGTGTCGAAATGCATTTCGCCGCCGGCGAATCGCTCGATCAGCCGCTGCAGTAGCCGCCGGACGTCCTCCTCGGACAGGTACATCAGCAGGCCCTCGGCAACGATAAGCGTCGGACGGCCCGTCGGCACCTGATCGAGCCACTGTAGTTCGGTCACCGACGAGCCGATCATCCGGTAACCCTCGGTGTCGTCGTAAAGCCTTCTGCGCAGCCCGATCACGCTCGGCTGATCGACGTCGAACCAGGTCACCGACGGCGGCACACCGAGGCGAAACGCGCGCCCGTCCAGGCCACAGCCCAGGTGCACGACAACCGCGTCCGGATGGCGGACCAGGAAGCCGGCGCACCAGTTGTCGAGCTGCTTGGCCCGCAGCGCGACGAGATACTGATTGGCCGCCGGCCACGACATCCGATGGATTCTCGTGAAGTCGTAGTCGATGCGGTCCACGGCTTCGGCGGCTGCCTTGTCCCCCAGAATCGGCCGCTCCGAACGGCTTTCGTGGGCACGCAGGTAGAGCGTGACGAGATTCGTCCACTCCACCGAACCCCAGGACACGGAACTGAAGTCGACTTTGTCCGTCGCGGTCATGGTTGTTTCCTTTTCGCCCGATATTCGGTCCACATGCGCATGAGTTGCTCGCCGTAGGCCTGGGTGCAGAACTCACAGAAATCGCGGAAATCCTCGACGCGCTGCCGCTGTTCGGCGCGGTCCTCGCCCAGCATCGACAGCGCGTACTCGGCGGGTTCGATGCCCAACCGCATCAGCGACAGCTGAGTCGCCAGGACGCTGGTGAAGCCGCCCGGCCTGACGCGGTAGACGTGCTGACGGTTGGGGCTGGGCAACCGCTCCACCATGCCGCCATCCAGCAGTTGGCGGGCGACGGTGCTGATCGACGCCTTGCTCACCGATAACGCCTCGGTCAGCTCGGTCAACGACTGCTGCGGCGGATCGCAGATCAACAGCCACCCGTACACCCGGCCCATGGTCCGGGTGGCGCCGAGTAGTTCGAAGAAGAGCCCGAGGCGGTCGACGAACTCGGCCTCATCCGGCGCCATCAAAACTCCCAACTACGTTCAGTACATACTAAACGTAGCTTATACGGAGTCGGGTCGGCCAGCGCGAGGTCAACCGGCCGCCCCCTGGGCCGCGACGGCCCGCATGCCCAGCACGCTGTCGATCGCGTCGCTGACACACCGCGGCCGCTCCTCGAGCAACATGTGCCCGGCGGTGGGGTGGTGCACGTGCGTGGCGCCCGGGATGGCCGCCGCCATGTCGCGCGCGTGCGAGGCCGGGGTGGTCCGGTCGGCTCCGCCACTGACGACCACGGTGTTGGCGCCGATGGTGGCCAGCGCGCGGTACTCGTCGTAACGCTTCAGGCTGGGCAGGAAGCCCGCCGCGGTGCTCAGGGGCGTGGTGCGGATGGCCGACGCCGCCAGCGCGGCCGCGCCACGCCAATCCGGACCCGAATACTTGGTGAGCCCGTCACACACGGGACGAACCAGCCCGGCGATCGCCCGGTCCATGGCGCGGTGAGGAACGTGGTGGACGAGTTCGAACAGCACGTCGGTGGCGCGGGTGTTGAGCAGCCGGCCCAGGCCCCGCTCGGCGAGCCGGCCCGCCGCCGTGGCGATCAGAACCAGGCCCTGCGGCTCGACCGGACGATCGGCGGCGGGCCGGCCGACGTAGGCCAGCGCGGTCATGCCGCCCATCGAGTGACCCGCAAGTGTGAGGGGTCCCGCGACGCGCAGTGCGGCGAGGACCTCGGCGAGGTCATCGGCCAGTCGGTCGATGCGATAGGTGCGCATGTCGGCGCCGGTGGATTCGCCGTGACCGCGGTGGTCATAGGTGACGATCCGCACGCGGTTGCCCCACCGGCGCAGCAGATGGCGGATCTGCGGTGCCCAACTCGACTGGGTCAGGCACAGACCGTGCAGCAGCACCACGGTGTGCTCACGCGTCCCGGCGGAGCCGTAGTCGCGGATGGCAAGGCGCACACCGTCACTCGTCGTGACCGTGCGCTCGACATAACCGTCGCGTTTGGCGTCCAGCCGCGGTGGCGGCGTCACATTCGTCGAGCGATACGCGTTCGATCCCGTAATCAGTTCTGGCTCAAGGAACACGGCGAACTCCTGACCGGTGGCGATGCCGATTAGGGTCCCGGCACCTCGTTACGATCGAAGTTACGAAAGCGATACGGGCGATGGCTCGCTTGTGCGCAATACCCACGCAACGGGCGATTTTCGGCTTTTGCGCATTGTGCTCGGACGGCACGCGGACCGGTCAGAACGCTTCGGGATCCCGTTGCACCGCGGCCGGCACCGGGTGCCGGTACACCCGAGAGGCGTTCTCCCAGCTGAACTTTCGGATGACCTCAGGTGGAAGATCACCGATTTGTTCGTGAATGGTCTGCTGGGTGTGCGGCCAGGTCGAGTCGCAATGCGGGTAATCGGCCTCCAGCATGATGTTGTCGACGCCGATCCGGTCGCGCTGCACGAACGAGGACTTGTCCTCGACCGCACAGAACCAGAAGTTGCGGGTCAGCACCTCCGCGGGGGTCAGGGTCTCGCCGAGCGCCTGCCAGGTGCCGTACATGGCGTGATAGCTGAGCATGTGGTCGAGGCGGTCGAGCAGCCCCGCCACCCAGCCGATGCCGCCCTCGGACAGGCAGATCTTGAGGTCGGGGAACCGGCTGGGCAGCCCGGAGTACAACCAGTCGACGGCCGCGGAGATGGCGTAGGCGAAGAACAGCACGCCCTGCACGTCCGGCGGCGCATCGGCGGTGGTGGACGGTGACGACCCCGACGACCCGATATGCAGATTCACCACGGTGCCGGTCTCGGCGCAGGCCGCCATCAGCGGATCCCAGTGGTCGGTGTGGATGCTGGGCAGCCCCAGCATCGCCGGGTTCTCGCTGAACGTCACGGCGTGAAAGCCGCGCTCGGCGTTCTCGCGGATCATCTTCGCGCCGAGCTCGGGATCGAGCAGCCACGGCAGTTGGCAGGGAATGATCCGGTCCGGATACGACCCCGCCCAGACGTCGAAATGCCAGTCGTTCCAAGCCCGCACCGCGGCCAGCGCCAGGTCGCGGTCGCCGGTCACCTGCTGCAGCCGCTGCCCGGCGAAACCCGGCAGAAACGACGGGAAGTTCAGCGAGGCGTAGATGCCGTTGAGGTCCATGTCCTTGATGCGGGCGTGGATATCCCAGGCGCCCCTGCGCATCTCGTCGAACCGCACCGGCTCGAAACCGTACTCCGCCACCGGCCGGCCGACCACCGCATTGAAGCCGACGTTGGGCAGTTCCTTGCCGTCATAGACCCACGTCTGTCCGCCGCCGTCGGTCTCGACGACTTTCGGCGCACGGTCGGCGAACTTGCGGGGCAGCCGGCCGGTGAAGGTGTCCGGGGGTTCGACGATGTGATCGTCCACCGAGATCACCGTGTAACGCCGGGGCGCCCGCGGCGGGTCCGGCAGGAAGGTGACCGAGCGCTGGGCGCCGGTTTTGGCCGTGGTGAAGTTCAGGTCGGTGGCCAGCTCGTCGATCGATTTCACGCGTCAATCCCCTTGCGGCGCGGCGTTGTTGAGTGTGAACTGACGGTGTTCAGCGTGCGGTGGGGCGGCGTGTGTCGGCGTGTCGCCGCCGTGAGTGCACACTCGACGGTCACGCGAGCACACCCGGGTCGGCCCTGATGGTCATGCGCGCGGCCCCGGCCCAGTAGACATCGGCCGCCCGTTCGATCAGCGAGCGCTGCATGCCCGCCATGTCCGACCAGCTCATGGCCACCGGATCCTTGCCGGTGAGCATGACGTCGTAGGCCAGCTTGCAGACCCGTTCGATGGATGCCGCGCGGTAGACGGCTTCGGGCAGCTTGCGGCCGGTCGCGATGACGCCGTGATTGGCCAGGATGGTCAGGTTGGCGCCGCCGATCCGGGCCGCGAGTTCCGCGGCGCGCACGGGGCTGTCGATTTCGCCGTCGTAGGTGTCTACCAGGCACAGGTCGTCGAGGAACAGCGCCCCCGTCTGGTGCACCAGTTCGGGCAGTCTGCCCAGCGCGGCGAGCACGCACGCGTGGTACGGGTGGTTGTGGATCACCACGCGGGCGTCGTCGCGCACCCGGTGCAGCTCGGTGTGGATGTGGATGGCGGGGGTGACGTCCCATCGTCCGCGGATCACGCGCGCGTCGGCGCCGACCACGCAGATGTCGGACGCGGTGATCTCCTGCCACCACAGCCCCCACGGATTGACGAACATCTCCGTTTGGCCGTCGAGCTGCCAGGTGATGTGCCCGGCCATGTTCTCGGAGAACTCGATGCCGGCCAGGTGGCGGAAGGCGACGGCCAGCGCCTGCTCGCTGGACAGGTCGACGCCGATGGGCGGCACCACCGACGGCGCCCAGACTTCCAATCCGCCACGCCGCGCGTCAGGAGCGTTCATGACCGGCCTCCATTCTGGCTCCAATATCCTCGCGCAGCCGGCCTTTGGCTATCTTTCCGCCGGATGATCGGGGCAGTTCATCCAGAACGATCAGGCGTTCGGGCAGCAGTTCCTTGGAAACCCCCAGCGCCAGCAGGTGTTCGACGAGCCCGGGCAGGTCGACGGACGCGGAGTCGGTGAGTTCGGCGTACAGGCAGACCTTTTCACCGAACACCGGGTCGGGCATGGCGACCGCGGCCGCTATCGCGATGGCGGGATGGGTCATGACGGCGTCTTCGACCTGGCTCGCGCTGATGTTCTTGCCGCCGCGCACGATGAAATCGGAGGTACGCCCGGTGACCCGCAGGTAACCGTCGGCGTCGATCTCGCAGATGTCCCCCATGCGCATCCACCCGTCGCGGGTGAACAGCTTGTCGTGGTCGGTGCCGCCGAGGTACCCCAAACTCGTCGCCGGTCCCCGGCAGGCGGGCTGGCCGCGCCGTGTGGCGGTGACGTCGCGGTCCCCGTCGAACAGCCGGACCGACATTTCGGGGATGAGCCGGCCCGCGGTGCGCAGCCGGTGCTCGCGCGAATCGTCGAGGGTTGTCGCGCTGAGCATCCCGGTTTCATTGGAACCGTAGAACTGCAGGATTTTGGCGCCGGTGAGTTCCTCGAACTCGGCCGCGGGCCGATACGGCAACGCCTCCCCGCCGGTGTACACCACACGCAGCGAACTGAGGTCGTAGCCGCGGCTGGCCGGATCGGCCATCAGCATCGTCAATTGGGTACTGACGCAACACAACACCGTTACCTTGTGCCGGGCTATCGCCTCGCAGGTGGCCGCGGTGGTGAACCGCTCCAGTACCACCGCGGTGGCCCCGAGGTGGATCGGGGTGGTGTGGCTGGTCCACAGCCCGAATCCGAACGGGGTGGGGATGACGGGCAGGAACACCTCGTCGGGCGTCAGTCGCCCATTGGCGACGGCTTTCTGGTGGAAGTAGTGCCAACGATTCTGGGTATGCACGACGCACTTGGGCAGCCCGGTAGTGCCGGACGTCGAGTTGATCAGGAAGACGTCGTCGGGACCGAGTTGGGCGTCTCGGCCCAGCGCCCTGGGTTCGGCGTCGACGTCGAGGCGAAGCGTCCCGCCTTCGCTGCCCAACACCAGCCGGGGCACCCGCAGTTCGCTCGCCACTTCCGCGGCCGCCCCGGCGCGGGGCGGATCGCTGACGAGGATCTTCGGCCCGGCGGTGCGCAGAATCGCCGTCGCCTCCCGGGTGCCGGCCCGCGCACCGATGCCGACGACCACCGCCCCGCATCGTTCGATCGCGACGAACAGCGCGTGGACGGCGGCACAGTCGCCGTGCCAGACCGCCACCCGGTCGTCGCGGACCACGCCGATTCCGGCCAGCGTCTCGGCCAAACTGGTTGCGGCAGTGTCGAATTCGCGCCAGGTGAATAACGGCCCGCCATGGTCGACGTAGGCGTGGTGCTCCGGTGTGCGTTCGGCGTTTCGCCGTACCGCATCCGAGAGCGTCGACGCGCTCCACCAGCCGGCGGCATGAAAGCGGGCCGAGTCCTCGTCGGTGAACGCCGGCGAGCCCACGGGTTTCAGCCCACCGGCGCTCATCACCAAATGATAGGAAAGCCACCCGCGGGTTCGGCGCTAGGGATTCGGCGGGGCGGGCGCGGCGTGCTGGTTCTTGTCGGCGCTCGGGCGGTGCGGGTGTGAGGAGGGGCAGGTGACGTTGCGAGCGCACCCGCAATTGAGGCCGATGATGCAGCCGCCGCCTCCCCCGGCGGGATGCACCGGCAGGGCACCGCCCGGAGCCGGCGGCGCGGGCGTCACGACCGACGACGAGGCGTTGGCGACCGGCGCGCCGCCGGACGAGAGACCCACCGCGACGACGAGCGCGGTCACGCAGCCGCACTGCGCGGCCCGTGTCAAGGCGTTCGGGGTCTCCACGGGGCACCACAGTAGTTGCCGGCCGGTGGACGCGCGGGTCACGCGGCCGACCTGCGAGCACACTCCCAGGACCCTTCAAGGCTTTCGCGCTACACCCCTCGAGCCCGGTGGCGGTTGGGGCGCTGGACCGGACGCCATGCGGCACAAGGATTGTCGCGGCATCACATCGGCGCTTGCGCAGCGGCTGTAAGACGCGGAGACCTTGTCTAACTGAGCAGTGCGTCGTCTTCCAAAGCTGCGACGAGGTGCGCCAGATCGCGCCGGCGCGACGCGGCGGGCCAGGCCACCCAGGTCCGGCGCACCAGCGGGCGTCCGGTGAGGGCCAGCCAGCGCACCGAGTCCGGCAGCGGTTCCAACCGCCCGGCGGGAGCCAGCGCGAAAATTCCTCCAGCGCTGACCGCGGCCAGCTTCACCTCGGGCAACAGGTCCTGGTCGTACGACGCCGTGGGTCCCGGTTCAATACCGTGGCTGCGTAGTACGGCCGTCAGCTCGTCGTACCAGGCCGGGCTGCCCGCGCGGGGAAACCCAAGCCACTGCAGACCCGCCAACCGGTCCAGGCGCACCTGCCCGTCGGCCGTTTCCATCGCATCGGCCTGCTCGGCCGCAAGCAGTACGCCAAGTGGCTCCTCGGTGACGATCGAGACGTCGAGATGCCCAACGATCGGGCGTTCCCGCACCAATCCCACGTCCAGCTCGCCCGCCGACAACGCGTCGGTCTGCTGGGCGGTCGATAGATGACGAACCTCCACTACCGTCAGCGGAAACGCCGCCGCAAGCGACGCGAGCGCCCCCGAGAGCGGCTGCGCGGGCAACTCCAAGGGAACGCCGACCCTCAACGACCGCCCCACCTGCGCCGAATGCTTCGCCATGGCGCTGATCGCGTGGTCGTAGCGCGCGATCACCGCCCGCGCCTCGCCCAGCAGGGTCATCCCCGCCGGTGTGGGCGCGACGCCGGAGCTGCTGCGGGTCAACAGCTTCACGTCGAGCTCCTTCTCAAGGGCCTGGATCGTCTGTGACAGCGATGGCTGGCTGATGTGCAGGCGACGCGCTGCCGCGGACAGGCCCCCTTCCTCGACCACGGCGACGAAGGTTCGCAAGTCCCCGATCTCCATGCACTACTCCAACACGGCGACGGTCCGCCTCGTTCCATTACGCCGCCCGATGGTGGCCATCGCGGATCGGCATGGGCGATGGTGACCTCGGTGGCCGGCCATCGGGTTGTATTGAGGGATGCCCGACAAGGAGCCGGCCAGATGACCGCCGCGCACGTCGCCCGGTTGCTCGCGGGGTATCGGTCGTCGGGGCGCACCTTCAGCGCCGACGGCGTCTCGTCGTTCGTGCTCGAGGCGGGGCCGCACGACGCCCCGCCGGTCGTGTGTGTGCATGGCGTTCCCGCTTCGGCCTACCTCTATCGCAGGGTGGTGCCGGAACTCGGCGCTCGGGGGTTACGCGGGATCGCGGTCGATCTGCCCGGGCTCGGGTTCGCCGACCGACCCGACGACGCGGACTACTCCTGGACCGGGCTCGGCCGGTGGCTGCTCCGCGCGATCGACGCGCTGCGACTGGACCGGTTCCATCTCGTGGTGCATGACATCGGCGGCCCCGTCGGTTTCGAGGTGGCTCACGCCGTGCCCGAGCGGGTGCTGTCGTTGACGCTGCTGAACACCATCATCGAAGTGCAGTCGTTCCATCGGCCCTGGCCCATGGAACCTTTCGCGCATCGCGGCATCGGGGAAGCCTGGTTGGCCTCGATGCACGTGCCCGGTGCCTTCGCGGCGATCATGCGACTCGTCGGGGTGAGTCGGCACGTCCCGACCGCCGAACTCGCCTGCTGGCCGCCGCTGTTGTTCGGCGACGACGGCGGCCGAGCGTTCTTGAAGATCATGCGCGGCTTCGAACTCACCGCCGCCAAACAGCGGCGCTATCTCGACGCCGTCCGGCCGAGGCGGTACCCCGTGCAGATCATCTGGGGGGTTCGCGACACGATGCTGCCGTGGCGGCGCTACGGCGTCCAGGCCCAGCGGGCCGCCGGTGTTCTAGACCCGATTCTGTTGCCGGCCAAGCACTTTCTTCAGGAGGACCATCCCGCGGAGATCGCCGCGGCGGTTCATCGCCTGACGACGCGGACGGCGTAGATCGCGGCGCTGACCCCGAACATCGCCCCGGTCAACAGCAACCAGCGCCCAAGGTAGGGGTCCTGAGTCTGGCCCGTCGCGGCCGAATAGGTGGTGGCGCCCTGCTTGATGATTCCGGGTAGGAACACCACCAGCGTCAGACCGGCTCCCAGCGCGGGCACCCGGATGTGGTTGACCACCGGCACCCGGGGCGGTTCCGGCCGGACGACGGCCCGCGACAGCAGCCCGTCGAGAAGCGCGTAGACCGGGAACAGCACCAGGTCGTGGACGACGATGGCCGCGGCGAACCACACGAGGATCGACTGCCACCACGCCTGTGGGTTCCACAGCGCGACCGGGTCGACGGTGGCCACCACGTATCCCATGAGCGCGAACCCGGCGAGCAGGATCAGCAGATGCAAGGGATGGGCCCCATAGCCCTTGGCGAAAGCCGTTCGTAAGTCAGGCATTCGCCGCTCCCTGAAAGGCGATGGACTCCACCCATTTGGTGTTGTGCACCCCGGGCAGCGCCGGCACGATGATGCGCGCCGGGAAGCCGTGATCCGGTGACAAGTCGGTGCCGTTGACGCGCAACGCCAGCAGCGCATCGGGGTGCAGTACCTGGCTTCCTTGCAGCGTCGCTCGGCCGAACGCGCCCGAGCGCTCCAGCGACGCCACGTGCGCCGATTCCGGCGCGGGCACTCCGGCCAGTCGGGCCAGATCCGCCAGCCGCACGCCGGTCCAGGCTTGGGTGGTCGACCAACCCTCCACACAGGCGATCGGCAACACCGCGGTGTGCTGCGACATGGCCAGCAGCGCGGCGCGGTCCAGTGCCACCGGACGCGGGCCGCCAGTCAGGGTCAGCCGCCAGCTCGCGCCGGTGGTTCGGGCGGAGATCCCGGCCGCCACCGCGGTCCGGTTGACCTGGAAACCGTTGGGTCCGGTCCCGCGAGCGCGGCCCCGCGGCAGCAGCAGCGCCGCCGGCCGGGCATAGCCGCCCAGCGTCTGGCCCGCCGTGATGACCGCCATGAACAGCGCGCCGCCGCCCACCAGCGCGAGAGCGCCCCGGCGGCTCATGGTCGCGGGGCGCGGTTGCGGGGCGACCAACCCGTCCGGCTCCCACGCCTGGGCTCTGGTGCCGGCACGTCCGGTGCGCAGGACGTCACGCGGTGAGATCGAGCGCAGGCCGGACCACATTTTCGGCAACTTGATCGCGATATGCACGGCGAATCCGGTGATGAACACCCACGCGCCGAAATAGTGCGCGGTGTAGAAGCTGAACCCGAAGATGTAGTCGTACTGGATGTTCAGCACGCCGGTGACGATTTCGAACAGGATGCCCCCGACCAGCATCAGCAGCGAAACCCGTTCCAGCAGTTGGGCTATGGACCGGGCGGGCGGCCACACGAACAGCCTGGGTATCACCGACCACAGTTTGGCCAGCACCACCGGGATCACGATCAGGCCCAGCCCGACGTGCAGGCCTTGGGTCAGCCGATACAGCCATGAAGGGCGGGTGGGCCAATCGAACGTCGGCAGTTTCAGCCACCCGACGTCGCCGGGGATGGCCTGGCCGAACCGGGGCCCATAGGCGATGTACGACAGCAGGCCGGTGATGATGACGACCGGCAGCGTCACCAACAGCACCGAACCGAAGACCGATGTCAGCCAGGGCCCGCGCAGCGGGCTGTGCCACCGTTGTGCCCGCTGGGCACCTGGGGGCGGGTGATCGCACAGCCAGCGCCACAGCCGCGCGGGAAATCCGTAGCCGCCGGAATCGGTCGGCTCGGTGCCTTCGGTGCCGTAACCGTGGATGCGCCGCATCATCGAAGATGATCCACGACAAGTCGAGCACTATGGTTCAGTTTCGGTGCCCGTTCAGGCGGCAGCCCCGCCGCCGTCGACGTACAGTGTCGACCCGGTGACGTAGCTTGCCCGCGGCGACGCCAGGAAGAGCACTGCTTGGGCGACCTCTGCCGGGCGCGCGGTGCGGCGCAGCGGAAGCGTGGTGGCGATGTCCTCGATGGACTCCCCCCACTCGGCCAGGACGCCCGCGGTGCGCGTGGGGCCCGGTGAAACGCTGTTCACCCGGACACCGTGCGGACCGAATTCGGCGGCCCAGGTGCGGGTCAGCGACGCCAGCGCCGCCTTCGTCGCGCCGTAAACCGATGCCCCCGGCATCCCTTTGTCGGCCGCCAGGGACGTGATGTTGACGATGCTGCCGCGGTTCCGGGCGATCATGCCCGGGACGAGTCGAGCGACCAGGAAATAGGCGCCCCGCACGTTGGTGTCGAACATGGCCTCCAACGGGCCGAGGTCTTGCTCGACGGTGGGTGCCACCGGAAACGCGCCCGCGTTGTTGACGAGTACGTCGACCGGTCCGGCCTCGCTCACCAGCTCGGCGACCGAGTCCATGTCACCGACATCGGCGCGGAGGAACCGGACCTTGCCCTCGATCTCGGCCACCGCCTGTGCGCCGCGCTCGGCGTCGCGTCCCGAGATCACCACCTCGGCCCCCTCGCCGGCCAGCAGCCGGGCCGATTCGAGGCCGATGCCGGAAGTGCCCCCAGTGACCAGCGCGATCTGTGATCGGAGTTCCATGACCCCATTCAAACTGGCGATCGGTACATCGGGTCCTCCCCGGCCATTGGGATCACCGATGCCATCGATCACACATCGCGATGAGATGTACCGCGGTGTCAGTCCTTGCCCCGCGGCGGCGGCTGCACCTCGACGCCACTGGATTCGTGTTCGGGACCGGCGGAGGGATGCTCGGCGGGCACCCGGTCGCGCGATCGGGTGCCCTCGCTTTGCCGCTCGGGATCGGGCCGATGCACGTTGCCGTGATACGGACCGGGCTTCGGCCGGGGCTTTCCGCCCGGGAACGCCAACCGGAAGATGCTGCGGTGCACCATCGCCCACTGCTTCGAGAAGCGGCCGGAGTTGTAGGGCAGCTCGTAGCGTTCGCAGATCTCTTTGACCTGCGGCGCGATCTCCGAGTATCGGCTGCTCGGCATGTCCGGGTAGAGGTGGTGCTCGACCTGATAGCCGAGGTTGCCGCTGATGATGTGGAACAGCGGGCTGCCGTCGATGTTCGCGGCGCCGAGCAGCTGACGCACATACCAGCCGCCGCGCGTCTCGTCCTCGACCTCTTCCGGCGTGAAGGTGTAGGTCTGGTCCGGGAAGTGGCCGCAGAAGATGATGGCGTGCGCCCACACGTTGCGGATGACGTTGGCCAGCGCGTCGGCGGCCAGGGTGCGCAGGTAGGTGCTTTCGACGCCCGGTGCGACTTTGTCGAGGAAGCTCGCGGCGGCGCCGACGCGGCCGCCCGTGGACACCCGCCGAAGCCTCCTGGCGATGCGGGACTGCGACGGCTGTTCGAGCCGGCCGCCCAACGCCAACTGGGTGAGCCCGAACGCCCCGGCGCTGATCAACGGCCAGCCGAGGTAGTCCTTGACGACCTGCGCGCGGGCTTTGACCCCGATGCCTTTAAGGTCCTTGCGCACCTCCGACCACGGCTTCTCGCGCTTGCGGATGGCATCGATGTCCATGTCGTGGACCGCCACGCCCCACTCGAACAGCAGCGTGAGGAGCAGGTTGTAGATCGGCTGGCCCAGATACCGCGGCGCCCATTTCTGGTTGGGGTCGATCCGCATGATCTCGTAGCCGAGATCCTTGTCCTTGCCCAGGATGTTCGTGAAGGTGTGATGGATGTAATTGTGCGAGTGCTTCCACGACTCCGCCGTCGACGCCGTGTCCCAGTCCCACACCGAGGAGTGGATGTCGGGATCGTTCATCCAATCCCACTGGCCGTGCATCACGTTGTGGCCGATCTCCATGTTCTCGAGGATCTTGGCCATGGACAGGCACGCGGTGCCCAGCAGCCACGCGGTCTTCGACCGGGATGCCAGCAACAAGATGCGGCCGGCCACCACGATCTGTCGTTGCGCCGAGATGACGTTCTTGATGTAGCGGCGGTCGCGGTCGCCGAGGTCGGCGAACACTTCGTCGTGAATCGCGTCGAATTCCTTGGCAAGCTTTTCCAGTTCTTGTTCGCTCAAGCGGCCGAGCGGATTGTCAGCGGCATTCTTCACGGCAGTTGTCACGAGCCGCTCCTTTCGATCAGAGTTCGAGTTCGACGTCGCCCTCGGCGGTATTGATGCAGATTCGGACGTCCTGTCCGGTCGGTTCGCTCACGTCACCCGAGCGCAGGTCACGCAACTTGCCCGACTTCAGCGTCCCGACGCAGGTATGGCAAATTCCGATGCGACAGCCATAGGCAAGGTTGAGACCGGCCTTCTCTCCGGCCTCGAGAATCGATGTGCCGCCGTCACATTCGACTTCCTTGTCGCTGTCGAGGAAGCAGACGACGCCACCCTCGCCGGCGTTGGCGTCGCCGCCGATCTTCGGCTGGAACCGCTCGAAGTGCAGGCGGTCGCAGTCGCCGTGCTCTTCCCAGTGTTCGATCAGAGCGTCGAGCATTTCCCCCGGACCCGAGCAGAACGCCTCGCGCTCACGCCAGTCCGGGCACGCTTCGTCCAGGTCGCCGGGCGTGAATCGGCCCTGTTCGGAGGTGAGGCGCAGATCCAGCCGCATCCCCTCGTGGCGTTTCTCGAGTTCTTCCAGCGCGGGTAGGAACATGGCCTGCTCGCGGGTTCGCGCGGAATGAATGACCAGCACGTCGCGCATTTCGTCGCGATGGTCGAGGTCGCGCAGCATGCTGATGATCGGCGTGATGCCGCTGCCCGCGCTGATGAACAGCATCTTGTCCGGCAGCGGCTCGGGCAGCGTGAACACGCCTTCGATTTCGCCCAGCCGCACCAGGTCGCCCGGTTGAATCTTGTGCACGAGATACGGCGACACGGCGCCGCCGTCGACCCGCTTCGGCGTCACGCTGATCAGGCCGTCTTCCGGCCTGGGATCCGAGGTCAGCGAGTACGCGCGCCAGTGGTAGACGCCGTCGATCACCACTCCGAGCCGCACGTACTGACCGGGCTTGTGGCCGGGCCATTCGTATCCGGGGCGGATCAGGACGCTGGCCGCGTCCGAGCCCTGCGCCTCGATCCCTTCGACCTTCCCGCGCAGCTCCTTGGTGGTCCACAGCGGGTTGATCATCTCGAGGTAGTCGTCGGGCTGCAACGGGCTGAACAACCGTCGCACCGCGCGCAGGAACATCCGCCGCCCCCACGGGACGTTGGGCTGGGCGCCGCGTTCAGCCATGTCCCCAGAGTACACAGTTGTACACCGACGCCAAACATCAAATTGAATTCTGTTGTCGCACATGGTTAAACATGTGCCAAACGCGGGCACAACTCAGACGTAGCCGTTCACTGGCTGCGGTGTACTCGAGTTAGTGCTGTTGCATCAGGTACCTCTGAGGTGCCCCAGGTGCGCCACACCCAAACGTTTGTTCAGCCGTGCAGCGCCTAATGTCGGTGGGTGTGCTGATCGGCTTCCTCCTCGCGCTGGGCTGCTCGCTCTGTTATGGGACGGCGACCGTGCTGCAGGCGGCCGGAACCCGCTCCGTGGAAGCGGGCAGCGGCTCGGGTGTCGACGCCGTCCTGCTGTTGCGCGCCGCGCGGCAATGGCGCTATCTGGCCGGGGTCGGGCTCGACGTCGCCGGGTTTGCGCTTCAAGTCGCGGCACTGCGCTTGGTGCCGATCTATGTCGTCGCGGCGGCGCTGGCCGCCTCGATCGCGGTCACCGGCGTGGTGGCCGCCTGGGTGTTGTCGGCGCGGCTGTCGTCGGCGGAATGGACGGCGGTCGGGGTGGTCTGCGTCAGCCTGGTCGCCCTCGCCCTGGCCGCCGGGCCGGGCCACTTCCGGCATGCCCCGGCCGGGCTCGGGTGGGCGCTGTTGGGGGTGGTGGCCGCGATCTTCATCGGCGGCGCGGCGGCCGGGCGATTGCCCGACCGCGCGCGAGCCCTCGCGCTGGGGTTGGCCGCCGGAAGCGGCTTCGGCGTCGTCGAGGTGGGTGTGCGGCTGATCGAGGCGATCGATCCCACCAAATGGGCTTTCTACACCAATCCGGCGCTGTACGCGGCGGCCGCCGGCGGGGCCGCGGGTTTCCTGTTGCTCACCTCCGCGCTGCACCGCGGATCGGTGACCACGGCCGTCGCCGGGATGGTGGTCGGCGAAACGCTGGCGCCGGCGTTCGTCGGGGTGGTGTGGTTGGGCGACACCGCGCGCGCCGGGTTGGGCTGGCTGGTGATCGCGGGTTTCGCCGTCGCAGTGTCCGCAACGCTGGTGCTGGCACGGTTCGGGGAGGCACCCCAGCCCGACCCCGTCGAGGAAGCGGGCTGAGGCCCGGTTCATGCCCCTGAGACGCTGGGGGCCGCACGGCCGACGGCGTTTTCGCTCACCGGCGCATAACTGGTGCCGCGTGCGGGGCGCGTCCACAACGACCCGTCCTGTGCGGTGACACCCGCGGCGATCAGCGCCCGCTTGAGGATCTTGTTGGTCGCGGTTGCGGGCAGCTGATCGTTGATCCGCACGTGGCGCGGCCATGCCTTCGGTGACAGATCCGGCTGCGCGGCAAGGAATTTCGCGAAGCCCTCGGGGCTGAGCTGGGCACCGGGCCGCAGCACCAGGGCGGCCATCACCTGGTCGCCGACCCGGTCGTCGGCAACGGCGTAGACGGCGACCTGGCTGACCTCGGGCAGCCGCGCCAGAATTCGCTCGACCGGCCCGGCGGCCAGGTTCTCCCCGTCCACCCGCATCCAGTCCGCGGTGCGCCCGGCCAGGTAGATCCAGCCTTCGTCGTCGCGATAGGCCAGGTCGCCCGACCAGTACATCCCGTGTCGCATCCGCTCCGCGGTGGCGCCCGGATCGTTGTAGTAGCCGGCGAAGGGACCCGCCCCCTCGGTGTTGACGAGTTCACCGACGGCCTCGTCGAAATTGGTCAGCGCCCCGTGCGCGTCGAACTTCGCGGGCTCGCATTCCCGCAGTGTCGTCGAGTTGTAGATGCTCACCCCCGGGTACGGCTTGCCGATGGAGCCGGGTGGGGTGCCGTCTTCGCGCACCACGATCACCGCGAATTCACTCGAACCGAAGCTGTCGACGACCCGGCACCCGAAACGCCTTGCGAATTCGGCGATGTCGCGGTCGGTGGCCTCGTTGCCGAAGGCCACCCGCAGGGTGTTGTCGGCATCGTCGGGGCGCTCGGGCGTGGACAGGATCAGCGCCAGCGGCTTGCCGACATAGTTCAGGTAGGTCACGCGATAGCGACGGACGTCGTCGAGGAAGCGGGACGGCGAAAACCGCGCCGGCACCATGGTGGCCCCGCTGCCGATGGCGACCGCCCAGCCGGCGGCGACACCGTTGGAGTGAAACAGCGGCATCGACAGGTAGCAGACGTCGTCGGCGGTGACGTCGTACTGAAAGATCAGGCTGGCACCGCACATGATCGCCATGCCGTGGGCGAACCGCACCACCTTGGGGTCACCGCTGGTGCCCGACGTGAAGATCATCATCAGGGTGTCGGCGGCGGTCACCTCGCGATGCGCAACCAGCGGTGGCGCGGAAGCGACGGCGTCGGCGTAGCGGCCGCCGGCCACATCGATCACCTGAATGCCGTTGAGGTCCAACCCGTTCAGGAGTGCCAGGTGCTCCGGGTCGGCGAGCAGTATCTGGCAGTCGGAGCGCCGGATGTCGGCCAGCAATCCCGGCCCGCGGCGCGTGGTGTTGATCCCGCACAACACGTAGCCACCCAGCGCGGCCGCGGCCATGGCGCGCAGCATGGCCGGCGAATTGCCCAGTACGGCGCCGACATGCAGCGGCCGTGCGGTGTCGGCGAGCGCGATCAGCGCGGCGGCCTCCGCCTCGGCTTCGCCGAGGTGCTCGCGCCAGGTCCAGGTCCGCTCGCCGTGAACCAGCGCCGGGCTGTCGTCGTGGCGACGTTGCCGCAGTAGCTGTTGGACCGTCTCGACCACCGGTTCACTTCCTCATCGACGTCGTCATCGGGTGGTGAACACCAACCCCGCGTAGTTGTTCTGGGCCACCTCGTCGCAGTGCCGCCGATAGGTGCCGAAACCGCCGATGTAGGGCATGAAGACCCGCTTCTTGCCCTCGATGTTGGCGCCCAGGTACCACGACGAGGCCGCCCTGGGGAACAGCGTGCGCTCGGCCGCTTGGGCCACGTGTTCGGTCCAGGCGATCGCCGCGTCGTGGCGTGGCACGACCTCGGCCACGCCGAGGCGCCGCGCGGCCCGCACCAGGTCGACCACCCAGTCGACCTGGACCTCGGCGTGCAGCACCATGTTGGCCAGCACCGAGGGGCTGCCCGGCCCGCTGATGGTGAACAGGTTGGGCAAACCGGGCACCATCAGGCCGAGGAAGGTGACCGGGCCGTCGGCCCAGATGTCGCGCAGTCGTTGTCCCCCAGGGCCTTTCGGATCGATTCGGGTCAGCGCGCCGGTCATGGCGTCGAAGCCGGTCGCGAAGATCAGCACGTCGCACGGGTAGGTCGTCGCGCTGGTGCGCACGCCCTCGGCGGTGATCGCCTCGATGGGTTCGCGGCGCAGGTTCACCAGCCGAACGTTGTCGCGGTTGAAGGTGGCGTAGTAGCCGTCGTCGGTGCAGATGCGTTTTGTTCCGATCGGGTGATCGACCGGGATGAGATCGGTTGCGACGGCGGGATCGTGGACGATCTCGCGGATCCGCTGTTCGGCGAACGTCCTCGCGATGTCGTTGGCGGCTGAGTCTCTGGTCTGGTCGGGGAAGGTCTTGGCGAACAGCACGCCCCCTTCGCGCCAACGCTGCCACAGCGCTTCGTTGCGCTCGTGCGGTTCGGTGTCGAGGGCGTTCTTGTGGTAGGTGCCGTGCGGGGTGCCCGCCGCAGCGTAGGCCGAGGCCCGGCGGCGCTCGGGATACCGCTCCTGGATTTCTCGCTGCTCCTCGGCCGACCACGGCCGGTTGGGCATCGGGATGGTGTAGTTCGCGGATCGCTGGAATACCACCAGGTTTTCGGCGCTGGCGGCGATGATCGGGGCCACCTGGATGCCGGACGATCCGGTGCCGATCAGGCCCACCCGCTTGCCGCGCAGCTCGGGGTCTTCGCGCGGCCACGCGGCCGTGAAATACACCTGTCCCGAAAAGTCCTCGGCGCCGGGGATGTCGGGACGATTCAGCGCCGACAGGCAGCCGGTCGCGCATACCAGGAACTGTGCGGCGTAGCTTTCGCCGGTCGCGGTATCGACGTGCCAGCGACCCCCGTCGAAGGTGGCACCGGTGACGTCGACCCCGAATCGGTAGTGGCGGCGCAGATCGAAGCGGTCGGCGACGTGGCGCAGGTAGGCCAGGATCTCAGGCTGGGCGGCGAAGCGTTCGCTCCACAGCCAGCTTCGCTGCAGTTCTTCGTCGAATGAGTAGGAGTAGTCCACACTTTCGACGTCGCAGCGCGCACCCGGATAGCGGTTCCAGTACCAGGTGCCGCCCACGTCGGGGGCGGCCTCGATGGCGGTGACCGACAGGCCCGAGGAGGCGACCCGGTGCACGGCGTAGAGCCCGGCGAACCCGGCGCCGATGACGATGACGTCGCTGACTTCGGTCACGAGACCGCGCGGGTCGTCCATGTGCACCTCCGACCTCACCGTCGAGGTCATGCAGGCCGGTACTTCAGGAGGGTGATGCCCTCTTCAGGCAGATCGTAGAACACCGGCTGGACCCGCATCCCGATGCGGATGTCGCCCGGGTCGACGTCGACCAACTCGGTGCTGAACTTCGGTCCGGCATCCCACCGCACCACCGCGAGCAGCTGCGGCAGCGCGTCGGCCCATGGCGGGCCGGTGGGCCGGCGGGCGACCGTGAACGTGTACAGCGTTGCGGCACCGTCGATTTCACGCCACTCCAGGTCGTCGGCCAGGGTTCCGGGGGCCAGGGTGCGCGGATAGAACACGTAGCGCCGTGCCGACGGCGAGTACTGCACCAGGATCCGGTGCTGGGCCAGGCCGTCCCAGAAGGGCCGCGAGACGGGGGTGGGCTCGGGGATGGGACGACTCATTTTCAGTCCCCTCGCAAAAGCAGCGCGACCTGTTCGCTCATGATGCCGCCGTTGCCGGTGACGAACGCGGTGTGGCAGTCGGGTACCTGCGCGTCGCCGGCCCGGCCCATGATCTGGCGCACGCCGTCGACCACGTGGTGCATGCCGCCGGCCATGCCGGCCTGCCCGAAGGACAGCTGGCCGCCGGCGGTGTTGAGCGGGAAGTCGCCGCGGTAGGTCAGGTCGTGCTCGGTGACCCACGACATGCCTTGACCTTTCGCGCAGAATCCGGCGTCCTCGAGGCTCATCAGCACCGTGATGGTGTAGCAGTCGTAGATCGACGCGATGTCGACGTCGGGTCGGTCCAGCCCGGCCATCGCGAAGGCCCGGTCGGCGGCGCGCGCGATCGGGGTGGACAGCAGGTCGTCGGCGTATGTCGGGGTCTTGAAGGCGATGTGTTCGCCGAAGCCCTTGATCCACACCGGGCGGTGGCGGCCGCGGCGGGCGAGGTCGGCGTTGGCGATCAGCACGCCCACTCCCCCGTGCACCCGCATCACCGTCTCCAGCAGGTGAATGGGGTCGGCAATCATCGGGCTGTCCAGCACGTCGCCGACCGTGATCGGGGTGCCGTGAAAAACCGCACCGGGGTGCGCGCACGCGTTGGTGCGCTGGTCGACGGCGATCTTGGCGACCGCGGCGGGGTCGTAGCCGAATTCGGCCGCGTAGCGCTGAGCGATCTGCGCGTACGGCGCGTTCTGGCCCACGTTGCCGTAGGGGATCTCGAACTCGGCCTGCGGCGAGCCGTAGTTGTTCGACGACGCCCCATACCAATTCGGGTCGGGCGCGGGTCGCCGCTCGGACCGCGGCACCGCCGCCGACCCGGGCACCACGGCCAGCACCGCGTCGCAGATGCCGAGTTCGACGGCCGCCGCGGCGCGCCAGATCATCCCGGCGGACGTCGCCCCGCCCAGATCGACTCGCTCGCCGAAATCCAGTGCGAGGCCCAGGTATTCGCACAGCGTGGCCGGCGCGAACATGGCCGACTCGGCGATGCCGTGGGTCAGCAGGCCGTTGACATGGCCGGGATCCACCCCGGCGTCCTCGATCGCCAGCTTGGCCAGCACCGCGTACTGGTCCAGGGTGAACAGCGGCGCCCGGGTGGGGCGGCGCTGTGCCGGCAACTCCGCGATGCCGACGATGGCGGCCTCACCGCGCAGCCCGGTCACGGCTCGGTTCTCCGGATCGGCAACTCGACCGTGGCCAGGCCCGGCATCAGGATCGTGTCGTCGCGGCGCCCGGCGATGACGAGATCGACCAGCCCGGTCCCGTTGTCGCTCAGCCGTTTACCGGTAACCTCGCCGCCGAAGCTCAGCGATTCGCCGGGATACGCGATCGCCCGGTTCTGCACCGAAAAGGACACCAGCCGGCCGCGTCCGCCGATCCAGTCGCCGAGGGCGCGGGCCAGCAGCGCCGCCTGCAGCGGGCCGTGCACCAGGACGTTGTCGTAGCCTTCGGTGTCGCGCGCCCAGTCCTTGTCGTAGTGAATGCGGTGGCCGTTGTAGGTGGCGGCGGAAAAGAAGAACATCTGCGTTTCGTCGACGGTGACGGTTAGCGCGGGAAGGTGTTCGCCCACGGCGATGTCCTCGAAATATGGTTGGCAGAACGGCTGCTGATCGGTCATGGCGCACGGGGCCTTTCTAGGGGCGGGCGATCATCGAGGTCGACGCTTCGGCCAGCAGGTCGCGCTCCTGGTTGCGGTACACCGTGTGCCAGGTGACGAGGACGAATCTGCCGGAGCGGCCCTGTTTTTCGACGATCGAGGAGATGGTGCGCACCATTTCGATCTCATCGCGGTGATAGGCGGGCAGGTGGAACGTGAAGCTCTCGCCGCCGGCCATCCGCTTGGGGGCACGCGGGAACGCCAGGCTGCCGGAGACCACGCCGGACGAGCCGTCGGGACGCAGCGACTGCAGCGGCGAGACGCCGAGGATGGCGTACTGCAGGAACAACGGAGGGCAGATGACGTCTCGATATCCGTTGGCCCGGGCGTAGTCCGGGTCGAAGTACAGCGGGTTGTGGTCACCGACCGCCGCCGCCCACCGCTGCCAGTCGCGCCGGTGCACCTCACCGGTCGCCGACGCCGCGACGGTGCCCACCCGCGCCGCCGATTCCGCATCGATCAAACTGTCCTCGCTCAACCGCACTCCCCTTCGTCGTCCATGCTGCGCTGCAGCCAGCCCGCGGCGACGTCGGCCCCGCCGCCGAATGTCGAACCCAGCCGGGCCCGCTCGCTGAACAGATGCAGGTCGGTCTCGGTGACATAGCCCATGCCGCCGTGCAATTGGTGGGCGTCCAGGGTGATCAGCCGCGCCGCGGTGGCCGCGTGCATGCGCGCGATGGCCGTCTCACGGCTCGCGACGCGTCCGCGCCCCAGCCAGAACACCGCCGCGTGCGCGGCCAATCGCGCGGCCGCCAGGGCGATGTGCATGTTGGCGACGAGATGCTGGGCGGCCTGAAACGACGCGATGGGCCGGCCGAATTGGTGGCGCAGCTTGGTGTAGTCGACGGTGCGGTCCAGCACGGCCTGTCCGACGCCCACCAGGTCGAGTGATCCCAGCGCCACGTCGGTGTTGGCCAGCCGGCGCAGCGATGCTGCGGTGATCCCGTCGAGCGCCGCGTCGGCCCGCACGTCGTCGAAGCGCACGGCGAATGCGCGGACGCCGCCGGCCATGTCGAGCGGTTCGACGCCGACACCACCGGCTCCGACGTCGACGACGAAGACCAGCGTGCGCTCGGCGGCCGCGGCGGACACCACCAGAACATCGGCGGCGTCGGCATCAAGGACGTAGTCCGCGGTTCCGGTGAGCCGCCAGCGGTGTGCGTCGGGAGCGGCGCGCAGCACC
>NZ_QMEU01000073.1 GCF_003284975.1 Mycobacterium colombiense | reverse complement strand
ACGCTAATCGCGCGTACCAGCGACGAATCCTGCAGGCGGACAGGACGATCGAGACCAACCTGTTCGGCCTGAGCTGGCCGTTGCGCCACCGCGTCGTGCCCAACGCTGCCACCCGCCGCTGGTGCGGCGAGGACGGTCACGCCAGGCCGCTGCCCGCCGCCCTCAACGCGATCAGCCGGCCGCTGTCGGCGCTGGGCTATTTCGAGGCCGGGCCGCTGATGCGGCTGCAGTCGCCGGCGCTGCCGTTTTTCACGCCGCTGGCACCGGTGGCCGGCGTGCCCGATTCCTGGCTGGACAGCGCCGCCCTGTACGCCGGCGAAACCGCCTTGCGGATCAGCGAACTCACCTCCGCCGGGCAGGCCGTCGCCGACCTGAACCCCCGCTGACGCCCTACCGCACCACGGCGAACGCGAAGCCGTCCCAGTGCTTGGCGCCCACCGTCTGGAGCACGGCCGTGTCCAGCCGCGGATCCTCACCCATCGCCTGCAGGGTTTGGCGCACCGCCTGCGCTTGAGCGTTGGAATCCGGGTCAAGGATCTGGCCCTGCCGAATCACGTTGTCTGCCACGATGATTGCGCCGGGACGGGCCAGCCGCAGCGCCCAATCGAGGTAGGCGGGGTAGTTCTCTTTGTCGGCGTCGATGAAGATCAGGTCGAAGGGGCCGGTCACCGTCGGCAGCGTGTCCAGTGCGGCTCCGACGATCACCTCCACCCGGTCGGCGAGACCGGCCCGTTTCAGGTTGGCGCGCGCCACCTCGGCGTGCTTGGGCTCGTATTCGAGCGTCACCACCCGCCCTTGCGGGCCGGCGCCGCGCGCCAGCCAGATGGTGCTGAAACCGCCCAGCGTCCCGAGCTCGAGGATGTTGCGGGCACCGACGGCACCGGCGAGCAGGCTCAAGAACTTTCCCTGCTGCACCGACACCGCGATTGGCGGCAATCCGGCGGCGCTGCTGGCCTCTAAGGCCGCGGTCAAGGACGGATCGTCGTGCACCACCGTGCTGTCCAAGAATGCGTCGACGTCTTTGGGGGTTGGTTTCTCGGTCATGGCGCCCACGCTAGCGGCGGCCGCCGACGAAGGCACCGAGCGGCGGGGCGGTATCGCACCGGTCGCGACTCCTTGCATATACCCGTGGGGGGTATATAGTGAGGGTGCGGTCGACCCGCACCGCAAGAGTCACCACAAAGAGAAAAGGGTGAGTTAAATGGCAACATACGAGGCCGGGACCAAGCTGACGTGCGGTCACGAAGGCTGCGGCTGTCGCGTCCGCATCGAGGTCCCCTGCCACTGCTCGGGTTCGGGTGAGCCGTACCGCTGCACGTGCGGCGACGCGTTGACCCCCGTCAAGTAATCCGTCGGGCCGGTCGTGCGTTCGGGCGTCAGCCCGCGATACTCATCGCCCGAACGTACGGCCGGTCAGCTCGACCGCGGCGTGCAGCCGCATCGCGATCGCCGACGCGCCCACCGCCACCGCGTAGGAGCCCGCGTCGATCCGCCAGCGCCCGACGCCGCCGTCATAGCGGGCGAGCAGGCGCGGGTCCGCCTCGATGGTCACCCGCCGCGTTGCACCCGGCTCGAGCTCCACGCGCTCAAACCCCAGCAGCCGTAGGCACGGCTTTCCGGCCGCGGCCGTCAGGTAGAGCTGCGGTACATCCGCCCCGGCACGGTCGCCGACGTTGACGACGCTGAAACTGGCGCTGACGGTCTGCTCGCCCCCGACCACCAGGTCACGGTAGTCAAACCTGGTGTAGGACAAGCCATGACCGAATGCGAATATCGGGTCGTGGCCACGCCGGGCAAACCAGCGGTAGCCGACGTCGGCTCCTTCGAAGTAGTCGATCGTGGTCGGTGTCCCCCACGGTTCACCCGCGCCGGGCAACTGCGGGCGCGGCGTCTGGGCCAGATCGGCCGGGAAGGTGATCGGCAGCCTGCCCGAGGGATTCACCTCGCCGCTCAGGATCTCCGCGATGGCACGGGCGCCGGCCTGGCCCGGAAACCATGCTTGCACAATGGCATTCACCGAGCCGCGCCACGGCATGTCAGCCGGATTGCCGGTCTGCAGAACCACCACGGTGTTGGGGTTGGCGGCCGACACCGCCGTGATCAGCTCGTCCTGACCCCAGGGCAGCGAGAGGTCGGCGATGTCGAACCCTTCGCCCTCGGCGCGCACGGCGAACACGATGGCGATGTCGGCCGCCGCCGCCGCGCGCACCGCCTCGGCGCGGCTGATGCCGGGATCGAACTCGATCTGCGCGTGCGGCAGCCGCTTTCGCAATTCTTGCAGCGGGCTCGACGGCAGCAGGTACAGGTTGCGCAGCGCGGCCTCCAGGCCCGGGCCGCCGATGGGCACCACGCCCGCGTAGCCGCCCGCCGGGACGACGGTGCTCGAACCGTAGCCGGCCGGCACACCCACGTGCGCAAACCCGCCGATGACGGCGATGCGCGCGTTCGACTCGGCCGCCACCGGCAACAACCCGCGGTTGGTCAACAGCACCGTACCCTGGCGCGCGATGTGCAGCGCAATCTCGTTGTGCGCAGCCGGATCCGGCGCCGGGGCCGCACCGGTGCGCTCGACTCCGACGGCGAACATGGACCGCAAGATCCGGCGAACCATGTCCGACAGGCGTTGCCTGGGCAGCCTACCGTCGGCGTAGGCGTCGCGCAGCGGCGCCCCGAAGGACTCGGCCTGCCACAGCAGCGCATCGATCTGCGCCCCGCACTCCTGGTCCAGACCGGCCAGGGCGCACTCCCAGCTCGGCGTGGCACCCCAATCGGACATGACCCAACCCCGGTACGCCCAGGCACCCTTGAGCACCTCGTTGATCAAAATGGAGTTGGCCGCGGCGTAGTCGCCGTTGACCTTGTTGTAGGCGGTCATCACGGCGCCGGGGTGCGCGCGCTCGATCGCCAATTCGAAGGCCAGCAGGTCGGATTCGCGGTGCGCATCGGGGTCGATGACGGCGTTCAGAAAGTGCCGATTAGTTTCGTTGCAGTTCAGCGAGTAATGCTTGACCGTCGAGATGACGCCGTGTTGCTGGATGCCGCGGATCGACTCGGCGGCGATGGTGGCGGTCAACAGCGGGTCCTCGGACAGGTATTCGAAGTTGCGGCCGTTGCGCGGGTCGCGGGCCAGGTTCATCGCGCCGGCCAGTTGCACGTTGAACCCGCGGCTGCGCGCTTCGCTGCCGATCACGCTGCCGGCGGCCCGGGCCAGCGGCGGATCGAAGGTCGCGGCCAGGGCCAGCCCGGCGGGCAGCGCGGTGGCCGTGTCACCTGGGCGGTAGCCGGGATTGGTGACGCCCAGCCCGGCATCGCTCATCAGCAACGCGGGCACCCCGAGGCGGGGAACACCGGGCACGTATCCCGCGCACATCGGCGCGTGCGCCGGGATGCGGTCGTCACGCACCGGCCACATGTCACCGGCCCCCATCACCGAGACCACCAGCGCGAAGCGCTCGTCGTCGGTCATCCGGGCTTCGACCTCGCTTGCCCGTGCGTCGGGATCGGGCCGACTCACCGCACGCCCTCTTTGGCGTAGACGACGCGCAGCACGTGCCCCAATTCCGGTCCCATCACCAGCTCCGCCAACTCACAGATCGTCGCCACGAACTCGGGGCCGTGCGGCGGCTCGGCCTGGCACAAATGATGCGCCACTTCGTGCAGCATCACCAGCTCGCGCAGCGCCCAGTCGGCGGTGTCACGATCGGGCACCGCGATAACGCCTGTGCCGTCACGGTTTTCGTAATGCGCGGCGGTGGCGGCCCGTCGCGCACGCACCCGCAACGGCGACACAGCCGGCCACCGTTGCCGCACCGCCGCCAGCCCCAGCACGTCGTCCACGTAGCGCTGCGCGGACTCCACCGAACCGAATCGCCCCTCCGGCGGCAGCGTCAATTGCGTGCCGAAGAACTCCACCACCGGGGTGCCGTGCTGGGCGGCACGGTCGAACAGCGTCCGGACGAACTCCTCAGCCGCATAAACCTTGGAGCGTTGAGAATCCCGCGGTGGGGGCTTCCCCGCGCTCACCCGCTCAGCGCGCTCCGCGCCCCCGGCAGTTCGGGGCTGTTGTCGAGCCGCGCTCGCTTGCCGGCCCGGTCGCCCGCGCGCCGCGCCGCCGACGAATACCCCGCCGACACCCGGCTGGCCTGCCAGGTGCCCCGCGCCTTCGACGCGCCGCGGTAGTAGTCCACCAGCTCGACTTCCTTGTCCCGCAAGGCAATAGCGGTACCCGGCGACCGGCGGCGGTCCTTGGTGGCTTCCTGGCGGGCCTGGTCGCGGGCCTCGGTCAGCCGCTGCCCGACCCGCGCCCCGAAGGCCAGCTGAAAGTTGAGTCGGGCGGTAATAGTCGGCGTGGGACGGTGCGCACCCGAGGCCAGGTAGGCGTCCGAGGCGCGGACCATCTGCACCACCAGGCTGGCGTACAGGGCGTGGCTGGCGTCGATGTCCTCGACAAACCCGTAGGCGTACACGAACGTCGAATTCGAGGCCACGTCACAGCGCACGTCGTTGGCCGCGGCGATCAGCACGAACAGCTGTACGTAGGTGCGTAGCCCCTTGGTGCCCGCCGCCCCGATCGTGATCGTGCGCTGCGTCGGCGCCTGCGCCGCCGACCGCTGGGCCGAATGCGAGCGTGCCACCGCCAGGTCGATGGACGCGGCCGTCGCGAGCCGCTGCGCGGCGGACATGAACGCATCGGCTTCATGGCTGTTGTCGGTGCCTTCGGCCTGACGCAGCAGCGCGGCAATGCGCGACAGCATTTTGTCGTCACTCACGGCGACGCTCCTCCCCATCGCTTGGCTCTGTCGCCAAAGTACGGGAGCCGGCTGACACGCCCCGCCTCACAGCCGAGCGGTGATCCAGGAGACCACATCGTCGAGCACCTGCTCGCGCTCGGGCTCGTTGAAAACCTCGTGGTAGAGCCCCGGATAGATTTTCAGCTCGACGTCGGTGGATCCCACGCACTCCACCAGGCGACGGCTGCCGGCGACGGCGACCAACCGGTCCTGTTCCCCGTGCACCACCAGCAGCGGCGCCGTCAGGGCCGGCGCCCGTCGCGGCATCGTCTCGCCGACCAGCAGCAGCGCGCGGCCGATGCCGGCCGGCACCTTGCCGTGGTACACCAGCGGATCCTCTTTGTAGGCGGCCACCACCGCGGGGTCCCGGGAGATGGCGTCGACGTCGAGTTCTTGGGCCGGCAGTCCGGGCACGACGGCCCCGAGCACCTTGGCGGCCAGCCCCAACAGCGGCGACACCTGATCCTGGGCGGCCACCGCGGGACCCGACAGCACCATCAGGTCGTAGTTGTCCGGGCGTTCGACGCCATAGGCGAACACGATTCCGCCACCCATGCTGTGCCCCAGCACGATGCACTTGAGCCCGTGGTGTTCCCGGGTGGCGATACCAACCAGGGTGTCGAAGTCGGCGGTGTACTCGTGGATGTCGCGCACCAGCACCCGCTTACCGCCCGAGCGGCCGTGCCCGCGATGGTCCAACGCGTAGGTGACCAGGCCCGCCTCACCGAAGCGCTTTGCGACGTGGTCGTAGCGGCGGGCGTACTCCCCGAGACCGTGTGAGAGCACCAGGACCGCGCGCGGTGCGGTCTCGGGCGTCCAGACGTCGTAGACGATGCGCACGCCGCCGTACCCGTCGAAACTGCGTTCGCTGCGGTTCACTCGGGGGTCCTAGTCATTACGGGCAGCGTAATGGCTGCTGATGTGGGCCGCGCGCCCCGACACTGCGTAGGCTCATGCGGATGAGCCTTCTCGCGCAGAACTCTGAAGGTGACCCGGTGGCCAACGCAGATTTCTCGGCGCACGCCGAACCGTACCGGCGCGAACTGCTGACCCACTGCTACCGCATGACCGGGTCGCTGCACGACGCGGAGGACCTGGTGCAAGAGACCCTGCTGCGGGCCTGGAAGGCGTACGACCGTTTCGAAGGCAAGTCCTCGATCCGGACCTGGCTGCACCGCATCGCCACCAACACCTGTCTGACCGCGCTGGAGGGACGCCAGCGCAGGCCGTTGCCGGTCGGGTTGGGCGCGCCCAGCTCGGACCCGACCGCCGAGCTGGTGGAGCGCCGCGAGGTGCCGTGGCTGGAGCCGCTGCCGTCGCTGACCGAGCACCCGGCCGACCCGTCGGTCGTGGTCGGGTCGCGCGAGTCGGTACGGCTTGCGTTTGTCGCTGCGCTACAACACCTTCCGCCGCGGCAGCGGGCGGTGCTGCTGCTGCGTGACGTGCTGGGCTGGCGCTCGGCCGAGGTCGCCGAGGCGGTCGGCACCACTACAACCGCCGTCAACAGCCTGCTGCAGCGGGCCCGGTCCCAGCTGGAGGCCGCCGCGCCCAGCGCCGAAGACCCACTGGTGCAACCCGATTCGCCCGAAGCCCAGGACCTGCTGGCGCGCTACATTGCGGCGTTCGAGACCTATGACATCGATCGGCTGGTCGAGTTGTTCACCGCAGAGGCCGTCTGGGAGATGCCGCCGTACACCGGCTGGTACCAGGGGCCGGGGGCCATCGTCACCCTCATCCACCAGCAGTGCCCGGCGGAGGGCAGCGGGGACATGCGCATGCTGCCGCTGGTCGCCAACGGCCAGCTCGCCACGGCCATGTACATGCGCGCCGGCGACGTCCACGTCCCGTTCCAACTGCACGTGCTGGATGTGCAGGGCGGGAAGGTATCCCACGTGGTGGCATTCCTCGACGACGCCTTGTTCGCGAAATTCGGGCTGCCCGCTTCGCTGTCCGCGGGCCAGAGCTGACAGGGCCGCCGCGATGACGAACGCCACCCAGGTGACGCCCATCCCCGGAACGCCGGCGCTGCTGCTGAGCGCTTTCGACCTCGCCGACGTGGGCTACACCGTCGAGGAGTTCTTCGTCTCCGCCACGGCGTGCTCCTACGCCCCGGTGGGCGAACCGGCTCCCGACGGCCGATGGGACGTAACGCCCTCGGGCTCCGCCGATTACACGACCCGCATCGTGGCGCTGACGCCGACCGATTCTGCCCGGTACAACGGGACGGTGCTCGTCGAGTGGCTCAACGTGAGCGGTGGCATCGACGCGGCCGCGGTGTGGATGATGGCGCACCGCGAAATCATCCGCGACGGTTACGCCTACGTCGCGGTGTCGGCCCAGCGGGTGGGAGTCGAGGGCGGCGACAACATGCTGGGTACTGACATGTCGCTGAAAAGCCAGGACCCGCAACGGTACGCAGCCCTGCATCACCCCGGCGACGCGTTCGCCTACGACATCTTCGCCCAGGCCGGCGGTCTGCTCAGAAGTGGTGAACACGGCGCCATCCTGCGTGGCCTGCCCGCCCGGCGCGTGATCGCGGTAGGCGAATCGCAATCCGCGATGTTCCTCACCACCTACATCAACGCCGTCGACCCGCTGACCCCTGGCTACGACGGCTTCCTGGTACACTCCCGGTTCGGTCCGGCCGCCCCGCTAGACGGTGGCTCGATCTTCGCCGAATGCGTTGCACGGCAGGCGGTCCCGTTCCGTCCCGGCCTGCGTGTCCCGTTGCTCGCGGTCATCACCGAGACCGACGTCTTCGGCGGCCCGCGCGACGGCTACTACTTCGCCAGGCAGCCGGACAACGAACGGCTGCGGGTCTGGGAGATCGCCGGGGCCGCCCACGCCGACAACTACACGATTCAGGTGGCGTTCATCGACAGCGGCTCGGCACCGCTGGAGGCGATCGTGGCCGGCTACGCGCCGACCGACGTGTTGATGGGCCAGCAACTCGCGCACTACATCAACTTCGGCCCCCAGCATCACTACGTGGTGCAGGCGGCGCTCGCGGCGCTGAACGCCTGGGTCGTTACCGGCGAGCCGGCCCCGCACGCCGATCCGCTCGAGGTTCGGGAAAGCGCTGGGCCGCAACCGGTTCTGGACAGCAACGGCCTGGCCCGCGGTGGCATCAGAACCCCGTGGGTGGACGTGCCGACGGCTAGGACGTCGGGTCTGGGCGGCCAGGAGAGCATCATGTCGGCGATCTTCGGCTCCGGGGAACCCTTCGACGCCAACATAATTCGGCGGCTCTACCCCGGCGGGCGCGCGCAGTACCTGGAAAGCTTCACCGCGGCCCTCGACGCGGCGATCGGCGCCGGGTTCATCCTGGCCGCCGATCGCGCCGAAATTCTGCAACTCGCCGCCGCGACGTATCCCGGTGAGCCCGGGTAGGTACGATCGCCCGGCTGTCCGGCGACGGCGCCGGGCTAGGTCCGATCGCCCGGCTCCTCACTCGCGCCGTCCCGGCGCTCACCGTCGCCGGGCTAGAACAGCCGGCTGTCCGGCGACGGCCCCGGCACCGGACGCAGCAGTCCGGCGCCGGTGATCAGCGGCAAATCCAGCGCGGACAGCAGCCCGGGCGGGGCGGCACACACCGCGGGGATGGCGTTGACCATCCGCGACGCGCCGGCGATGCGGGCACCCAGGTCATGGTCGGCGTCCTCGGCCATCTCGAACTCGCACCGCATGCTCGGGGAGCCCTCGATCTCCACCCGGTACAGGCCGCGTCCGGACGCCTGCCCGTAGCCGAGGTCCTTCGGCGGGATCGAGATGTGTGGCTGCGGCCAGTCCGGGGCGATGTCGTCACGCATGCGGGTCACGTGGTCGAGCACGAACGTCGGCTTCCCGTCGACGTACCCGGTGAGCGTCGAGCGCATCGCGGCGATGGTCCCGGCCGCGATGTGACCAGTGGGCGTGTCGAAGGATTCGGCGGCCGGCAAGCGTTCGTTGCTCTCCTCGATGTTGTCGATCTTGACGCCCAACCCTGCGGCCAGCTGGTGCAGCACCGGCCCCCAGCCGAAGGTGAAGATTCCGGGCTGCGCCGCGAACGCCTGATATTCCGGCGGCTGGCCGAAACCCAAAATCTCGTAGACGGCGGCCTTATCCGGATAGGTGGCATAGTTGAACATCTCGGTGACGCGCACTGAATCAATGGCCCGCGAGACGCCGGTAAGGACCAGCGGCAGAACGTCATTGGCGAAGCCGGAGTCGATACCGGTGGTGAAGAACGACACACCTCCGTCAAGGGCGGCTTGCCGCAGCGGGGCGGTGAACGCGGCGTCAAGCCCGTCCGGAAAGACCAGCGGCACCACCGAACACGACACCACGTTCTTGCCCGCCCGCAGGATCGACACCATGTCCGCGACGGCCTCCAGCGGCCGCAGGTTCGCGCCGGCCGCGTACACCACCGCGTCGGCGTCGCCGGCCAGCACGGCGGCCGGATCCTGGGTCGCCCGCACCCCGACCGGCGCGATGCCACACAACTCTCCGGCATCGCGGCCGGCTTTCGCGTCGCTGTGCACGACGAGGTCGACCAGCTGCAGCTCCGGATGGTCGATCACCCCGCGCAGGGCGATCACGCCCATCGAACCGGGCCCCCAAACTCCCACCTTCAACACGGCTGTCTCCTAAAATTAGGACGCATATCCTGGCATTTTGGACGGATAGTAGGGAGGCGGCGGTGGATACGTCAATGGCCGCGACCCCCGGCGGCTCGGGCGCCAAGTCACCGCCCACCGCACGGGTAATGGATGTGCTTGCCGCCCTGGCGAATTCATCACGTGGTATGACCTCGGCCGAGCTGGCGAAGAGTTGCGCGATCAGCACCTCGACCTGCGCGCTGGTGCTCGCCGAGCTGGAACGGCGGGCCTGGGTCGCCCGGCGCGGCGATCGCCGCTACGTGCTGGGCAGCGGGCTGTTCGGACTGGTCCATGGGCTGCGGGAACAGTTTCCGCTGCTGGACCGCGGGCGCGACGCGCTCCGCTTCCTGCACGACACGCTCGGCGCGGGCTGTTCGATGTCGAAGATCGGTCCGCGGCATCTGATCACCGTCGACGCAGTCGGCCACGGCACTGACGGCGAGCACGCCGTGGGCCAGCGCTTCCCCATAGACCCGCCGTTCGGTCTGGTCGCCATGGCCTGGCGCGACGACGACTCCGTCCGAGCGTGGTTGCACCGCGTGACACCCCGGCTCACCCGCACCGAGATCGCCGAGCACCAGCGGGTACTCGCCGATATCCGCGCCCGCGGATACGGTGCATGGCGGTTCGACGACACCCACCGGTCGCTACACACTCGGCTCGCCGACGTGCTGGCCTCGTTGGAGCCCACGGCCCAGGTCACCCGCCAGCTCACCACCCTGATGACGATGGTGACCCTGCAGTCGGTCACCCACTCGCTCGAAACGGACCTCGCCACCACGGAATTCGTCGTCCTGCCGATATTCGCCCACGACGGCCAACCCGAGTACCAGATCGAGATCCACCTGGGTCACTCGACCGGCTTGACCATGCCGGAGCTCGACGCCGCGCTTCGGCACGCCCAAGGACTGCTCACCGACGCGGTGACCTGACGCCGCCCACGATTAGGCTGGGGGCATGTCGGCCACCACCGAGATCAGGAGAGCGGCGAGCCGGGCCGTCACCACCACCGGATGGCTGACCTCCCGGCACTCCTTCTCCTTCGGCGACCACTACGACCCGGACAACACCCACTTCGGGCTGCTGCTGGTGAACAACGACGACATCGTCTCGCCCGGAACGGGATTCGACACCCACCCGCACCGGGACATGGAGATCGTGACCTGGGTGCTGCAAGGCGAGCTGTCGCATCATGACTCCGCCGGCAATCGCGGCGTGATCTATCCCGGTTTGGCGCAACGGATGTCGGCCGGCAGCGGAATCCTGCACTCCGAACGGAACGGGTCCCCCAGCGAGCCGGTGCATTTCGTGCAGATGTGGGTGGTGCCGGATGAGGCCGGTGTCGATCCGAGCTACCAGCAGCACGAGATCGATGACAAGGTGATGGCGGGCAATCTCGTGACGATCGCCTCGGGGAGGCCCACGCACGACGCCGCGATCACCCTGGGCAACCGCGCCGCCGCGCTGCACGGAACGCGATTGCCGGCCGGGATTTCGGTGGACCTTCCGCGGGCCCCCTACCTGCACCTCTTCGTGGCCCGGGGCCGGGCGGTCGTGGAGGGCATCGGGGGCCTCGACGAGGGCGACGCGGTGCGCTTCACCGACGCCGACGGACGGCGCGTGACCGCGCGCGACCGGGCGGAACTGCTGATCTGGGAGATGCACGCGAAGCTGGGCGACTGAGGCCATACAGGGTCGGCGGGCCAGCCCATAAAGTGGGCACGACAGAACAGGAGTCGGCATGCCTCACTCGCACCCGCAGCACGCGGCGCCCAACCCCAACCGGAACGTCAAGGCTGTCCGCACCGTGCGATTCTGGGCGGCCCCCCTGGTCATCACCCTGGCGCTGATGTCGGCGTTGTGCGCGCTGTATCTCGGCGGCATCTTGAACCCGACGACCAACCTGCGTCATTTCCCCATCGCGGTGGTCAACGAGGACGCCGGCCCCGGCGGCGCGCAGATCGTCGACCGGCTGGTCAATGGGTTGGACAAGAACAAGTTCGACGTCCGTGTGCTCTCCCGCGACGAGGCCCGCCGCCAGATGGACACCGGCCGTGTCTACGGCCAGGTGCTGATACCGCCGAGCTTCTCGTCGTTGCTGCGCGACTTCGCGGATAGTGCGGTCTCGCCGGCCCGCGCGGACCGTCCGTCGATCACGGTCTCCACCAATCCGAGGGCCGGCACGCTCGGCGCGAGCATCGCCGGCCAGACCCTCAGTACGGCGATGGGGACGGCCAACGGCATAGCCGGGCAACGGGTTATGGCGGAGGTGGCCGCGCAGACCGGTGGCGCACCGCTGGCCGGCGCGGCGCAGGTGGGCCTGAGTGCCCCCATCGACATCCAGTCGAACGTGTACAACCCGCTGCCGAACGGCACCGGTAATGGCCTGTCGGCCTTCTATTACGCGCTGTTGCTGCTGCTGGCCGGATTCACGGGCAGCATCGTGGTGAGCACGCTGGTGGACGCGCTGCTCGGTTACGTGCCGGCCGAATTCGGTCCGGTGTACCGGTTCGCCGAGCAGGTCAAGATCTCCAGATTCCAGACGTTGCTGCTGAAGTGGGCCATGATGGTGCTGCTCGGGTTGCTCACCTCCGCGGTGTACCTGGCGATCGCCGACGCGCTCGGCATGCCCATAGATCACGGCTGGCGGCTCTGGGCGTTCGGTGTCTTCGCGATCGCCGCGGTGGGCATCACGTCTAGTTCGTTGCTCTCGGTGCTGGGCACGGCCGGAATGCTGGTCAGCATGCTCATCTTTGTGATCCTCGGGCTGCCGTCGGCCGGCGCGACGGTGCCGTTGGAGGCGACGCCGTCTTTCTTCCGCTGGCTGGCCGAATTCGAACCGATGCACCAGGTCTTCCTCGGGGCCCGGTCGCTGCTGTACTTCGGCGGCCGTGGCGATGCGGGGCTGACGCAGGCGTTGACGATGACGACCATCGGTCTCGTCGTCGGCCTGCTGCTCGGCGGCATCGTCACCTACCTGTACGACCGCAAGGGCTTTCACCGGATCCCGGGCGCGGTCGAACTCGCCATCGCCCAAGAGCACCAGTCGAAGCACCGGACCCGCCGCGGCAAGCGCGCCGAACCGGCGGCCGCCGAGCCCATCGCTACAGAGCCATCCGGCACCGAGCCCACCGGTACCCAGCCGGCCGCCGACGATCACGAAAGTTCAAGCGAGCAAGCTTAATTCGGGCGTGGCCCTACCGTCACCTCGCCGTGACCTTTGTTGACAGTGTGACTTATGGGGCTGATGATGTTTATGTTTCATTAGTTCCGGGCGGAAAGGGCTATCGTGCTGACCCGACGCGCCAGCTTCCGCCGGCTGGCAGCGTCGTGCGCCGCCCTGGTCGCCTGTTTCACCCTGGCCGTCACCTCCGGGCAGCCCCTCGCCCGGGCCGCCGACGGACGCGATCTGCTCGCCAATGCCATCGGCGGCACCCGCGGCTCCTATCTGGTCTACAACTTCGGCCCCGGCCATCCCGCGCCGATGCTCAACGCCGGCGGCAGCTGGTATGAGATGAACAACGGCGGGCACCTGATGATCATCAAGAACGCGGCGGGCCGGCTGTCCCCGCACCTGCTGGTCGACACACACCAGGGCGATCAGGCCCGCTGCGAGAACAACCCCGGGGCGCGCACCGGCGAGGGTCTTTGGCAGGCCTCCGAACTCTACGCACCGCTGCAGGCGTGGCAGCGCATGGGCCAGCCGACCATTGCCATCAACGCCAACTTCTTCGACGTCCGCGGGCAGAAAGGCGGCTCGTGGCGTCAGACCGGCTGCAGCTCACCGCTGGGCGCCTTCGTCGACAACACCCAGGGCCAGGGTCGCGCCAACCAGGCGGTCACCGGCACCGTCGCCTACCCCGGCAAGCAGGGTCTGTCCGGCGGCGGTGAAAGCTGGAGCGCACTGTCGACGATGATCCTGCCGTCCGGTGGTGCGCCATATGTGGTGTGGCCCAGGACGAAGAGTGACTACGACGCCGCCACCCCGGTGGTCGCCGACCTGCTCAACAAGAACGAGAAGTTCGTCGCGGTCTCTGGCATCGGGCTGTTGGCGCCGGGCAACACCGGGCAGCTGCACGACGGCGGACCCAGCGCGGCCCGAACAGCGTTGGCGTACGCCCGGCAAAAGGACGAGATGTACATCTTCGAGGGCGGCAACTACACCCCGGACAACATGCAGGACCTGTTCCGCGGACTGGGCAGTGACAACGCGGTGCTGCTCGACGGCGGCGGCTCGTCGGCGATCGTGCTGCGCCGCGACACCGGGGGCATGTGGGCCGGCGCCGGATCACCGCGGGGATCCTGCGACACCCGGCAGGTGCTCTGCGATTCACACGAGCGGGCGCTGCCCAGCTGGCTGGCATTCAACTAGTAACGGGCGCTTCGGTTTTCGCCGCCGGCGGCCCGAAGCGGAAGATCAGCAGGCTGGTGGCGATCACCGCCGCGGTGACCACGAACACCGGGGCGATCACGTATCTCGACATCGTCGCCCCGAAGAAGGCGCCGGCGCACATGGTGGCCACGACGCCGATGCGCAGCCTTTGCCGTTCGCCGGTGCCCCCGGCCAGCCGGCTGTCCAGTCCGAAGCTGACGATCGTCGACGTGAGCACCGTAGTGGAGAGCTCTTGGATGCCGAACTGGCGCGCGCTGGAATGTTGTAGGCCGAACGCCACCGCGAGCATGCCGATCATGATCAGCTTGGAGGTCGCCTGGTAGCGCAGCACTCCCGTGCCCGCCAGAATCGCGAGCGCCAGCAGCAGGACGATTTCGATCGTCAGCACCGTGGTGATCCATGTCCGCGTGCGCAGGCCGAAATACCGTGCCAATCGGCCGCTGGCGATCGTGGTGCAGACGAAGGTCGGCAGGGCGACCGCGACGGCGGTCAGGTCGATGATTGTCCTTGGGGCCAGCCAGAATCCGAGGAAGATCACGTTGCCGGTCATGTTGGCGACGAACACGTGACCGAGCACCAGGATACTGATCGAGTCGGCCAACCCGGTGGCGAAGGTCAAGAGCAGCAACGCCGCTACCGTCCATCGCTCGGAGACCGGTGAGGTGACAGCCATGCGCCCGGCCTCGCCGCTAAACCTTGGGCGTGAGATCCAGCGACGTGATCGTCGTCATCCTGGTCACCAGCCAACGGTTGTCGGAACGTTTCAGGAACAGCCGGTAGGACAGGTACTTCAGCGACGGGACGTTCTTGGTCAGCGGGCTGGTGGACGTCGTGTTGGTGTAGACGATCACCACGGCGTTGGAGTCGTCGAGGGTTTCGACCGCGGCGCCGGTCACGTCGGTGTGGTTGGTGATCTTGGCCTGCTTGTTGGGGGCCACGATCGCGTCGACGAATTTGCGGTACTGCGCCTCGAAATCGCCACTGAGATACCGGGATGCGCGATCGGCCAGGGTGTCCATGTTTTCCGGGGTGTACGTCCACAGCGTGGTGATCGCATTGGCGGCGGTCCGCGCGACGTTCAGTTTCGTTGCGGCGGTAGCCCGGTCGGCCAGGTAAGGCTGCAGCATCGCGCCGGCGAACGCGGCGGAACCGACGAACAGCAGGGCTGCGATGGTGGCGGCGACGGCCCAGACCTTTGCGGTCCGCCGGTTCTTGCGCGCGGCGGTACCCTGCGGCGCGTCCGCTACCCGCTCGGCGCCCTCGTCGGTGGCCTTGTCATCGGCGCTATCCGATTCGGCCGCGTCCCCGTCGGTGGCCTCGGATTCCGTTGCGGCATCGGCCTCTTCGTCGTGGCGCTCCGGGCGGGCCTGCTGCGTCGCGTCCGCCGCGTCGTTCGCGTCGTTTTCCGAGGCGGCCGGAGTCTGCTCGGCGGTCACATCACCTGCTGCAGGTTGCTGATCTTCCACTTGTTCCCTTCCTGCGTCGCGGTCGCCGCCCATCGATTGGCGTTCTCCAACACCTGCTTCTCGTCCGGCGACTTGGTGCTGATCGCCGTCGCCACCATGACATTGGCGCTGCCGTCGTCGTTCCATCGCTCCAGGCCGGCATCCAGGACCGTGCCGGTGGCCGGTTCGGCCCGGGCGACCTGCAGCAGGATCTCGTTGGCGTTCTTCTCATACTGCTTGGCGAAGTCCCCGGTCGCCTGCGCCAGGATCCGGTTCACGTAATCGTTGGCGTGAAAAGGATCGATGGAGGTGAACTGCGTCATGAACCCGGTCACATAGGTCAGCACCTCGCGGTCCTTGGACGCGGCCCGCGCCCGGATTTCGTGCGAGACGAGCATCAGTGTGCAGGCCGTGATCGCCACCACCATGAGCGCCGCGGCGACCGTGCCGGCCAACGGCAACAGCCATGGCCTCCCGGCCTCGACCGGGCGCGCGATGAGCAGTGGCCGCTCGCCGGGCGCAAATCTGCGGCGGGGACTCACTTGCCGCTCCCGGGCTGCTTCGGCTTGGTCAGCACCGTGAGATCGTCGACGCGCCAAGCGTTTCCGGGACCCTTGGCAAAAACAACCCGCACCGTCGCGCTGATGTAGCGCTGCTCGGGCCCGACGCCCCGTCGACCTTGCATGAAGATCAACATCGTTGCGCTGGACGGGGCGGCCGATTCAATTGAACTGTTGGTGACCCAGTATTCGTTGATCGCCGGGTGCCCCTTTTGCACCAGGTCCTGCTGGGCCGACAGCTGGGGCCGATACTTGTCGGTCGCCAGCGACAGCGCCCGGGCGAAGTCGTCGTGCAGCGACTTGGGGTCGTAGGTCAGCATCTGGGCGACGATTTTGGGCCCCTGCGTCGCCAGTTGGGCGCGGGTCTGATCGGTCGCCCGGTCCTGCCAGTACGCCCCGAAAAAGCTCATCGCGACCCCGGCCAGGCAGAGCGCCGCCGCGCTCAGCACCGCGACCGCGCTCCAGCGGCGGACGTGCGGCGGCGACGCGTCCGGTGGGAGGCGCCGCACTTCGGTGCGCGCCAGCATGTCGGCGAACGTGCGACGGCGCGAATCCCACAGGGGCCACAGCCATCCCACCACCGACGCGGTGTCGAGCAGGTGGGCGACATCGCGCAGCAGCAGGGTCCAGGGGCCCGGTGCGTCGCCGGTGCGACGCGTCACCGCGACGCCCACCAGAGCGCGGCCCAGGCTCCATCCGGTGATCACCGGCAGCAGCAACCGGTTGGCCAACACCAGCAGGGTGACGGCGCCCAGGACGGAAATGCTCAGCCACCACCACACGCCCTGGGCCGGCACGGTACGCAGGACCAACGCCATCGTCGCGATGACGGCGAGGCCCGCCATCGCATCGACCGAGAATGCGATGACGCGAGAATGCCACGGCGCCAAGGCTTCCCGCGGTGACTCCTGGATTGCCGAGGGCGCAGTCTGTTCGACCACCACCGTCACTTCGTCACCTGGTCGAGCTTGGAAATCTTGTACTGCCCTTCGGCGAACGCCATTTTCACGCGCAGCCGATAGCCGGCCTCGTTCTGGTTCTGGTCGCTGGCCACCTTGACGCGCAGCGCGACGAGAATGTCGATCGACCCGTCTCGGTTGTTGCGCTCGACCGCCGCCCGGACGTCCGACACCTGAACATGGATGTTCGCGGCCTGATACGCCTGCACCAGCATGCTGGTGTAGAGCAGCGCCTGCGAGCGGAAGGCGTCGGTGCCGCAGTCGACGATCTTCTGCTCGCTCGCGGTCATCGCATTGGTGTCGGGCGCCTGGGTCGCGGAGACGCATTCCACCGCCGCCTTCAGCGCCAGCGCGTCGTTGCGGACCATCTGTTGGCTTTGCTGGTGGTAATGCAGCGCGAGGTAGCCACCGGCCCCGACGCCGGCGGCGCACAACACCAGCACAGCGGCGATTGCGGCCAGCCACCCGCGGGTCACCCGGGACGGGCGGCGCTCGGCGGCCGCGACGGATTCGCCGGCTTCCGGGTCGTCCGCCGCCGTGCCGTCGGACTCGGACGGGTCGGCCTCGGTGTCGGCACCGGCGGCATCGTCGGTGGGTTCGGCCCGATCCGCGGAGGCGTCCTGCGGACCGGTCTGATCGGCTCCGTTCTCAGGTGCCGCCGAATCCTCGCTCTTGTCCTGGGTGGTCAACGAATCGTCCGTATCGATGGGGTTCAGCCGGCTGGCGCCAGCATCTCCTTCCATCCATCGTCTCCTGTTCTGGTCGAGTTCTCGACGGAGTATTTAACTCCGTCTGGCCCTACCAGTTCACCGCTTTGGGGACTGTAGATCGCCGAGGGAGGCCCGCTGGGTTTGTAGACACAGGGGTTGGGCTGCTGGCCATTGCACTGCACGGTACCCGACCCCGGCCGGGACAACGGATCGCTGGTGGGCGGGGGTGTGCCCGCCACCCGGTCCGAGGGCGCCGGGTTGAGTCCGTTGTCCACCGACGGCGCGGGGATCACCATGCCCGGCTTCACCGGCTGATCACAGCGCGCCGCGGGTGCGGGGCAGGTCAGAATCTGGTTCGGGTCGCCGTACCAGGGGTTGGTACCGGCCGGCACATACGGCTTGGGGTCGCGGCATTCCCGCGGGGTCGCGGCGCGTTTGCCCGGAATGTCGGTGCACGGGATGTTGCGCGAGCCGCGCACGCTGTTCGCCGGTGTCTCCATCGGGATCTTGCAATACGTGCCGGTGGGCAGCGGCTGGATGCTGGTGTCGGCCGGGGACCGCCACTCCGACGCCGGGATGAAGCCGGTCAGGCAGGGCGGCGGCTGGTTGATCGACAGCGCCAGGTCCAGCGCGGCCATGTTCGGGAACGGCGCCGCCACCGTCTGGGCGATCGACGCACCCTGCGGCAGGAACACCAGGACCTGTTCGACGCCGGTGTGGTAGCGCTTGAGCAGATCGAAGACGACCTCGAGGTTGGCCAGCGTCTGGGGCAGCGAATCCTTGACGTCATTGAAGACCGAGTTGACCTGGTCGGCCGTCGGGGCCGCCTGGCGCAGCAGGCTTCTCAGGTGCTGGTCCTCCTGGGCGGACTGCGCACCCAGCCTGTTCAGGTTGCGCGCCCAGCGCTCGATGTTGTCACTCGATTTCACCTGGCTGTCCAGCACCGGCCCGGAGTTCTGGATGATGTCGTTGACGTCGGTGATCTGGTTCTTGAAGTCGCCGACGATCGCCTGCGTGGCGTCGACCAACCGCTGCAGGTTGGGGCCCAACCCGCCGACGGACTGCGCCGTCTCGTCGAGGAGCTTGCCGATCTTGTCCTTGGGCAGCACCGACAGGCCGCGGTTCGCGGTGTCCAGGGCCGGCCCGATCTCGGCGGGCACGGTGCCCTTCGTGATGGTCTGCCCCTCGGACAGGTACTTGCCCGGGTTGCCGCTCGAGGTCAGGTCCAAATACTGCTCACCGACCGCCGACACCGAATGCACGTTGGCCGTCGCATCGATCGGGATCTTGTAGCGACTGTCGATGCTCATCGTCGCCTGGGCGCCGTGCTCGGTCGGCTCGACGTCGGTGACCTTCCCGATGGTGATGCCGCGGTAGGTGACGTTGGCCGTGGGATACAGCCCGCCCGAGGCCGGCAGGTCGGCCTTCAGCGTGTAGCGGCCGATGCCCACCAGGCTCGGGATCTGCAGGTAGTAGATCCCCAGCACGAGCAGCGAGATGACGGTCAGGATCCCGAAGGCGATCAGCTGGCGTCGGATGAAGGGAGTCAGCAATTCCTGTCCCCCCTTTCCACCAGCGGTCCACCCGGTGCGTCATTCGGGTTCGGCGTGTAACGCACGTCCGGGATCATCGTCTCCGGGTCGCGCCCGAACGACTGCTCGAGTGCCCGCAGGGCTCCCGACAATCCGGTCCCGGTGAGGAACGCGTTGTCGACGGCGCTGTAGGTCAGGTCGAGCGTCAGCGAGATGTTGATGTAGTCGCCGCGGAAGATCTTCGGGACCGTGTCGATGTCGAACGGCTGGGTGAGGATCAGCTTCAGCGCGCCGATCAGGTACGGCGACGCCCGGCCGAGCTCCTTGAGCGGGCACTGCAGCGCCTGCAGATCGGTGTGCAACGGCCCGCGCGCCTCCGACAGGTATTGGTCGGCGGCCTGGCTGAGCCGTCCCACCGAGTCGACGGCGTTGATCAGCAGGTTCCTGGTGTCGGCGAAATGCTTGATCAACGGCGGGATGTCGGTGAGCACCCGATCCAGGACGTCGGCGCGGCCGCCCACGTAGGTCAGCAGCCGGTTGGTCGAGTCGATGGCGTGGGTGATGTCATCGCGCTGCTGGTTGAGCTGGTTGGTGAAGGTGTCCAGCTTGCCGAGCAGCGCCCGGATCGCCTCGCCGCGCCCGTTGAAGATGTTGTAGACCTCGTTCTGCAGCACCTCCAGGTTCGGGATGCCGCCGCCGCGCAGGATCAGCGAGAGGCTGGCCAACGTCTGCTCGGTGGTGGGGTACGAGGTCGAGTTCTTCAGCGGAATGGTGTCGCCGCTCTTGAGCAGTTCGGGCGACGGGTTCGGCGGCGCGGCCAACTCGACGTGCTGGGAACCCAGCAGCGACGTCTGGCCGATCTTGGCGGTGGCGTTCTTCGGCAGCTTGGTGTTCTTGTCCACACCGAGCGTCAGGGTGGCGATCCAGTTTTTCAGCTTGATGGCCTTGATCGAGCCGACGAAGACGTCGGCGACCATCACCTTGCTGTTGCCGTTGATGGCCAGGGTGTCGGGCACCTGCACGTAGATGGTCATGGCCCCCGACCCGCTGCCGGGTCCACCCGGAATCGAGACGTTGGAGATGCCCTTCCAACCACATGAGCTCAACACCGTCGCGGCCACCAGCAGGGTGAGCCCTTGCCAGGCCCGATGGCGGATCAGCCGAAGCGCGCCCCTCACTGGCGGTCGGTTCGGCTTGCTCCGCGCGCTCAACGCGCTCGTCGCGCCCCTCACTGGCCACCTCCAAAGTCAGCGGGTACCGGCGGCCCGCCCGCATTCGGTGCGGGCGCGGACACCGGCGCCGGTGTCGGGGCGACCGGGCCCGGGACCACGTCCGGTCCGGGCGGCGGCGGTTGGATCGGCACCGGGGCGTTCAGCCCGATGGGCGGCACGATCGGGTTCTCGTCGTAGGCGTTCGGCGGACCCGGCGGGGTCTGCAGGTTCGACTGGACGGGCTCGATGTTCGGACCACCCATCAGCTCACTCAGCGATTCGGGGGTCATCAGGCCCGCGGTGATCGGCCCGACCTGCTGGCCCTGCATGCCGGGAGCGACGATCCAGCCCGGCTGAGTGTTGCGGTGCGACGTCGGGGTGTCCGGCACCCAGATGCCGGGGACGGTGGTGTCCTTATATCCGTTCGGCGGGTGCAGCCGGTCCTCGGAATACGCGACTTCCTTGGGCAGCGTCTCCGCCGTGCTGAACAGGTTCAAGCCGAACGGCGGGTAGTTGAACTTGATCGCGTCGAGGATCGGCGAGAGGTACTGCGCGCACAGTTCGGCCGACTCCTGGTAGCCCAGCCGGCTGCCGGCCTGGATCGCGCTGCAGATGAACTGCATCGGGTTCGCGAAGTTGGTGATCGACGGGATGGCGACCACCGAACCGTGCGACGGGTGATAGATCTGGTTGATGTTCGCCGCGGCCGTCGGCAGCACGTGCAGCGCGGTCTCCAGCCCGTTCAGCGGATCCGGTTGCAGCAACGCGTTCGTCGCGGTCTCGAGGTTGTTGATGTCGTGGGTCAGCACGCCGCGGTTCTGGTCCAGCCAGGGGCGCACGGTGGTGAGCAGGCTGTCGAACTGCTGGATCGCGTTGGCCAGGTCGTTGTCGTTGTGCGCCAGCCGGGTGGTGAAATCCGCCAGGTTCTGGTTGAGCGCGACGAACTGCTGGTCGTCCTGGTGCAGCGCGTTGACGAACAGCGCCAGGCTGCGCACCACCGCGAAAAAGTCACCGCGACCCTCGTTCAGCGCGGTCAGCGCCTGCGACAGGTTGGTCAGCGTGGTGTTGATCTGCTTGCCCTTGCCGGCCAGCCCGTCGGCGAACGACGTGATGACCTCACCGAACGGCCCCGTCGGCTGCTCTGGCGTGGGGCCGAGCTTGGAGATGATGTTGGTGATGCTGTTGCGCAGCTGGTCCCACTCCACCGGCACCTGGGTGCGCTCTTCGGGGATCACCGCGTTGTTGGCCAGCACCGGACCGCCCTTGTAGGCCGGCTCCAGCTGAATGGACCGCGAGGCCACCAGGGTCGGGTTGAGGATCACCGCCGAGGCGTTCGCCGGAACCTTGTACTTGTTCTCGTAGTGGAAGGTGACCTTCATCTTGTTGCCGCTGGGCTCGATCTTGTCGATCGCGCCCACGCGCAGGCCCATGATCTGGACCTTGTCGCCCGGGTACAGCGCGTTCGCCGCCGGGAAGTAGGCCACCACGGTGTTGGTGGTCAGCTTCTCGTACAGCCGCCAGCCGACGTAGCCGACGACGAGGGCCAACACGATCACCAGCGATCCGATGATCACCGATGTCCGCGTCAGCTTCGGTAGCCGAATGTTGCGGACGTCAAAGATGGTGCTCAATTCTGGCTACCTCCCCCCGCTGCGCCGCTGCCTCCGGATCCGCCCGGGTTGATGAACGGTGCCGGCAGCTGGTTGCCCGGCCCGGGTGGCGCGGCGGGCCCCGGCGG
>NZ_QMEU01000072.1 GCF_003284975.1 Mycobacterium colombiense | reverse complement strand
GCGTGCGCTTCCGCGGTGCGCGCGTAGCCGCCGATCAGGGCCGCGCACCGGGCCTGATGCGCGCGCAGCATCGCGACCTCGCGGGCATGCGGATAGGGTGCCCGCGGCTCCGCCAGGCTGTCGTCGGCGTCGGCCCACACCATCACCAGCCCCAGGTCGCTCAGCGGTGTGAACACCGCGCTGCGGGTGCCGATCACCAACCGCGCCGCGCCCCGCAGCGCCGCCAACCACCGCCGGTACCGGGCCGCCGGGCCCAGGCCCGCCGACAGGGCCACCACGCTGCCCTCGTCGATCCGCGCGGTCGCGGCCTGCCACAACGCGTCCAGGTCGCGCTGGTCAGGAACGATCGCCAGCACCGAGCGGCCGGTGCGCACCGTCTGCGCGGCGGCCTCGGTGAACCGCTCCGTCCACGACTCGCCCGGCAGCGCCTGCCAGACGGCCCGCGCGGCCCGCGATTCGGCCAGGGCCCCGAGGAACTGGGCTCCCCGGGCGTAACCGTCCCAGCCCGACGGGTCGACGGGCTCGGGGATCGCCGGATCCCGGCTGACGGGGGGCTCGCGCTCGACGCGGGCGTGCCGGGCCGGCACGGCCAGGCGCAGCACGTCGGGGCGGGTGCCGGCGTAGTGCGCCGCCACCGCGTCGGCCAGCCGGCGGATTTCCGGCGTGAGCACCGGTTCGGCCGACACGACGCGATCCAGCCAGCCCAACTTGCCGGTGTGGTCGGTGTCTGTGCGGCGCTCCAGCACGAACCCGTCGACCAGCCGGCCGTGGAAGCGCACCCGCACCCGCACCCCGGGCTGGGCGTCGTCGGACTGCTCGGCCGACACCAGGTAGTCGAACTCGCGATCCAGATGCGGCACCGACAGCATCGGCAGCACCCGGGCGATGGGCTCCACCTCGACGGGCGTGCGCGCGCCGGGGCTCACCGCGCCCCCGGGCCGCGAATCATGTTGTCATCCAATGCCTTAGAAGTCGGAGTCCGCAGCGTACCGGGCGCCGGCGACAATCAGCTCTCGGCGGGCGCCGTGGCGTCCCCGGCGGCGGCCCCGTCCTCGGCGGGAAGCTCGCGGCCGAAGAAGAACCCGGCCGTGATCAGGATCTGGGCCGCGGCATACGACCACCAGATCGGCACGGCCAGCGCCTCATTGCCCAGAATGAAGCGGCCGATGGCGATCATCGAATCCGAGGCCGCGAAGCACACCGCGCCCACCGCCGTCCAGATCGTCGGCAGTTTCGCCAGCAGGGCCGCGCACACCATCGCGGTCAGCACCACGAGGTAGAGCGTCACCGGAAGCGTCAGCTTCTCCGCGCCCAGGTGGGGCCAGAACCAGGCCAGCAGCCCGAGCGACGCCGCACCCATCAGGACCACCGCGACGAGGCGCACCGTCGACGGCCGCGCATCCTTGGAAGCCCCCGAGAACGCCGGCACCAGCGGCAGCAGCGCGGCGATAAAACACAAGTGCGCCAACAGGAATGCGGCCAGGCCCACCACGAAGGACAGCGTCCACCACGGGATCGCCAGCACCCAGTCGCCGATGGCCGACAGCAGCAGTGCCGGCATCAGCCACCGCCGCTCGCGCACGACGGCGTGCCCCGCCGCTGCCAGCGTCAGCAGCAACGCCATCGAGGCCTTGAACGCCGGCTGCAGCACCCAGTGTCCGGTCAGCTCGATGCCCGGCGGCGAGCGCAGCGCCAGCACGGTCAGGTAGATGCCGTAGCCGAGGGCCACCCAGCCGGCCACCACCCAGGCGCCGGCCACCAGACGAGGTGCGTACGGTACGTCCATGCCCAGCTTGGATAACACAGCCGACGAGAAACCCGCTATCGACCCCATCCTGCAGAAGGTACTGGATGCGGTTCCCTTCCGGCTATCCACCGAGGACGGCATCGACGCGGCGCGCCAGCGGTTCCGCGACCTGCCGCGCCGGCCGCTGCATCCCGAGCTGCGCGTCGAGGACCGCACGATCCCCGGCCCCGCGGGCTCGATCGCGGTCCGGATCTATTGGCCGCCAAGCCATTCCACCGACCAGCCGGACGGTGACGCAGCGCCCGTCGTGCTGTATTTCCACGGCGGCGGCTTCGTCATCGGCGACCTCGACACCCACGACGGCACGGCGCGTCAGCACGCGGTCGGCGCCGACGCGATCGTGGTGTCCGTCGACTACCGGCTGGCCCCCGAGCACCCCTACCCCGCCGCCGTCGAAGACGCTTGGGCCGCAACGCTTTGGGTCGCCGAGAACGCCGCCGCACTGCGCGGCGACGCGAGCCGGATCGCCGTTGCCGGGGATTCGGCCGGCGGCACCATCTCCGCCGCGGTGGCACAGCGGGCGCGCGACGACGGCGGCCCGCCGATCGTGTTCCAGCTGCTGTGGTACCCGTCGACCATGTGGGACGCGTCGCTGCCGTCGTTCGCCGAGAACGCCACCGCGCCGATCCTCGACGTCAAGGCCGTCGCGGAATTCTCCCGTTGGTACGCGGGCGACGTCGACATGTCGAATCCGCCGTCGGGCATGGCGCCGGGACGCGCGAAAGACCTGAGCAACCTGGCACCCGCCTACATCGGCGTCGCCGGTTATGACCCGCTGCGTGACGACGGCATCCGGTACGGCGAGCTGCTGGCCGCCGCCGGTGTCGCCGCCGAGGTGCACAACGCCGAGACGCTGGTGCACGGCTACCTGGGGTATGCCGGCGTGGTGCCCGCGGCCACCGCCGCGCTCGAGGCCGGGCTGGCGGCGCTGCGAACCGCCCTGCACGGGTGAGCCCGCGGCGTACGGTGAACCCATGAGCGAGCCGACCATCGCCCGGTTCTGCCTGGGCGACCTGGACACCCACGACCCGGTCGCCCGCGCGCACGCCGCCGCCGCCGCCGAGGCCACCGAGCGCGGTCTGACGGCGCTCCGCAAGGCACTGCACCCCTAGGCAGGCGACGATGGTCCCGTATCAAGGCGAAACCCCCGACTATCACACGCTGATCATCGGAGCCGGGTTCTCCGGCATCGGTGCGGCCATCAACCTGGACAGGGCCGGGCTGCCCGATTACCTGGTGATCGAGGCCGGTGACGGGGTCGGCGGCACCTGGCACTGGAACACCTATCCCGGTATCGCCGTGGACATTCCGTCGTTCTCCTACCAGTTCTCGTTCGAGCAGAGCCGGCACTGGTCGCGCACCTACGCGCCGGGCCGCGAGCTCAAGGCCTACGCCGAACACTGCGCCGACAAATACGGCATCCGGTCGCGAATCCGGTTCAACACCAAGGTGCAGACCGCCGAGTTCGACGACGAGCGCCGCCTGTGGCGGGTCCAGACCGACCCGGCGGGCGAAATCACCGCCCGGTTTTTGGTCAGCGCCTGCGGCGTGCTGACGGTGCCGAACCTGCCCGACATCGACGGCGTGGACTCGTTCGGCGGCATCACCATGCACACCGCGCGGTGGGACCACGGCCAGGACCTGCGCGGCAAGCGCGTCGCGGTGATCGGCACCGGCGCCTCGGCCGTGCAGGTGATTCCCGAGATCGCACCGATCGTGTCGTCGCTCACCGTCTTTCAGCGCACCCCGATCTGGTGTTTCCCGAAGTTCGACGTGCCGCTGCCCGCGCCGGCGCGCTGGGCGATGCGGATTCCCGGCGGCAAGTTCCTGCAGCGCCTGCTCAGCCAGGCCTACGTCGAGCTCACCTTCCCCATCTCGGCGCACTACTTCACGGTGCTGCCGCTGGCCAAGCGGATGGCCTCGCTCGGGAAATCCTATCTGCGGCAACAGGTTCGGGATCCCGCGGTGCGCGAACAGCTCACCCCCAAGTATGCCGTCGGCTGCAAGCGTCCCGGTTTCCACAACGGGTACCTGGCCACGTTCAACCGTGACAACGTGCGGCTGGTCACCGAGCCGATCGACAAGATCACCCCCGAGGCCGTGGCCACCACCGACGGCGAGAACCACGAGATCGACGTGCTGATCCTGGCCACCGGCTTCAAGGTGATGGACCCCGACAACGTGCCCACCTTCGCGGTGACCGGAAGCGGCGGAAGGTCGTTGAGCCGGTTCTGGGACGAGCACCGGTTGCAGGCCTACGAGGGTGTCACCGTGCCCGGCTTCCCGAACCTGTTCACGGTGTTCGGCCCGTACGGCTACGTCGGCTCTTCGTATTTCGCGCTCATCGAGGCGCAGACGCATCACATCGTGCGGTGCCTCAAGCGGGCCGAGCGCGTCGGCGCCACCCGCGTCGAGGTCAGCCAGGAAGCCAACGACCGCTACTTCGCCGAGATGATGCGCCGACGGCCCCGCCAGATCTTCTGGCAGGACAGCTGCCGGCTGGCCAACAGCTACTACTTCGACAAGAACGGCGACGTGCCGCTGCGTCCGGGCACCACCCCCGAGGTGTACTGGCGCAGCCGGCGATTCGATCTGGACGACTACCGGTTCACCGGTTAGCGGCTACGCTGCACACGTGGCGAAGGAATTCGAAAGCATCGACGAGTCGTTGCGCGACTTCATCCGCGAACAAGCCGTTTTCTTCGTCGCCACCGCGCCGTCCGAGGGTGGCCGAATCAACCTGTCCCCCAAGGGCTATCGCGACACCTTCGCGGTGCTCGACGAGCACACCGTGGCCTACCTGGATCTGTTCGGCAGCGGTGTGGAGACGGTGGCCCATCTGCGCGACAACGGCCGCATCACCGTCATGTTCTGCTCGTTCACCCGCAACTCGCGCATCCTGCGGCTGTTCGGCACCGGACGGGTGGTCCGCCCCGACGACGCCGAATTCGCCGGGCTGATGCGGCATTTCGGCGATCAGCACGCCGGGGTCCGCACCATCATCGTGGTCGATGTGGAGCGGATCGCCGACGCGTGCGGGTTCGCGGTGCCCTACTACGAGCTCATCGACGAGCGGCCGGTGCTCGACGCGGCGCACCGCAAGGTGACCGATGACCAGTACGGCCGGCTGGTCAACCGCAACCGGCGCAGCATCGACGGGCTGCCGGCGCTAGACGCCGACCACCCGGCGCCTAGATCGCGCGCTTGAGGTCGTCGACCTTGTTCAGCTGCTCCCACGGCAGGTCGACGTCGGTGCGGCCGAAGTGGCCGTAGGCGGCGGTCTGCGCGTAGATCGGGCGTAGCAGGTCCAGGTCGCGGATGATCGCGCCGGGCCGCAGGTCGAACACCTCGGGCACGATCTTCTCGATCTTGACCGGGTCGACGGTGGCGGTGCCGAACGTCTCGATGAACAGTCCGACCGGGGCGGCCTTGCCGATCGCGTAGGCCACCTGCACCTCGACCCGCTCCGCCAGCCCGGCGGCGACAATGTTCTTGGCCACCCACCGCATCGCGTAGGCCGCCGACCGGTCCACCTTGGACGGGTCCTTGCCGGAGAAGGCGCCGCCGCCGTGGCGGGCCCAGCCGCCGTAGGTGTCGACGATGATCTTGCGCCCGGTCAGGCCGGCATCACCCATCGGGCCGCCAAGCACGAACTTGCCGGTCGGGTTGACCAGCACCCGCGTCGCCGACGAGTCGAGCGTGTCGTGGGCCAGCTCGTCCAGCACGGTCTTGAGCACGTGCTGGCGGATGTCGGGGTCCAGCGTCTTCTCCAGGTCGATGCCGTCGGCGTGCTGGGTGGAGACCACCACGGTGTCCAGCCGCACCGGAACGTCGTCCTCGTACTCGATGGTGACCTGGGTCTTGCCGTCCGGGCGCAGGTAGGGCAGCGTGCCGTTCTTGCGGACCTCGGTCAGCTTGCGCGACAGCCGGTGGGCCAGCGCGATCGGCAGCGGCATCCGCTCGGGGGTGTCGTTGATCGCGTAGCCGAACATCAGGCCCTGGTCGCCGGCGCCCTGGGCGTCCAGCGGGTCCGCGGCGCCCTCCACGCGCGCCTCGTGGGCGGTGTTGACGCCCTGGGCGATGTCGGGCGACTGCGCGCCGATGCCGATGTTGACGCCGCAGGACGCGCCGTCGAAGCCCTTGTCCGACGAGTCATAGCCGATCTCGAGGATGCGCTCGCGAACCGTGTTGGTGATGTCGGCGAACGCCTCCTTGGCGGTCGTCGTCACCTCGCCGACCACGTGCACCTGTCCGGTGGTGACCAGCGTCTCGACCGCGACGCGTGAGCGGGGGTCCTGCGCCAGCAGGGCGTCGAGCACGGAGTCGCTGATCGCGTCACAGATCTTGTCGGGATGTCCCTCAGTCACCGACTCACTGGTAAACAGGCGACCCTTTTCGCTCACAATCTCAACCCTTCCGAATAGTTAGTTAACCGAATTATATCGGTTGGTGTCGGGCCGGCCAGCACCTGGCCTGGCGCCACAGGGAAACCGAACCGTATTACCCGCCGCCGTGCAGGAACGCGGCGATCGCATCCACGATACGACTGGCCATCAATGTCTTGGAGCCGTGCTGCAGCGCCGACTCCGTACCGTCGGCCGCCAGCAGCCAGCCGTCGTTGTTGTCCACCTCGAAGGCCCGGCCGTCGCCGACCGCGTTGACGACCAACAGATCACAACCCTTGTTGCGCAGTTTGGCCCGGGCGTGAAACAGCACGTCGCCGTTGGCGTCGCCGGTCTCGGCGGCGAATCCCACGATGGCGCGCATGTTGGGCAGCTCGCCGTTGGCGCGCGCCCGCACCGCACCGGCCAGCACGTCGTCGTTGCGGATCAACTCGATGGTCGGCGGCCCCTCGACACCTTTTTTGATCTTGGCGGCCGCAACCCGGGCCGGCCGGAAGTCGGCGACCGCCGCGGCCATCACCAGCACGTCCGCCTCGGCCGCGTGTTTGGCCACCGCGTCGCCCAGTTGCTCGGCCGAGCTGACGTGGACCACGTCCACCCCGGCGGGGTCGATCAGCCCGGCGGTGTGCCCGGCGATCAGCGTGACCTCGGCTCCGCGCTGCGCGGCCACCCGCGCGACCGCATAGCCCTGCTTGCCGGAGCTGCGGTTGCCGATGAAGCGCACCGGGTCGACGGCTTCCCGCGTGCCGCCGGCGGTGACCAGCATCTTGCAGCCGGCCAGGTCGTAGGGCAGCGCGTCCTGGCGGTCGAGCAGCAGGTGCGCCAGGGTGGTGATCTCCTCGGCTTCGGGCAGCCGGCCGGCCCCGCTGTCGGTCCCGGTGAGCCGCCCGGCGGCCGGTTCGAGCACGACCGCTCCCCGGCGGCGCAGCGTGGCGACGTTGTCGACGGTGGCCGGGTGCAACCACATCTCGGTGTGCATCGCCGGGGCGAACAGCACCGGACATCGCGCGGTCAAGAGTGTAGCGGTCAGCAGGTCGTCGGCCCGGCCGTGGACGGCCCTGGCCAGCAGGTCCGCCGTGGCGGGCGCCACCACGACCAGGTCGGCCTGCTTGCCGAGCTGGACATGCGGAACTTCCGGCACGTCGGTGAAGACGCCGGTGTGCACCGGCTGGCCGGAGAGCGCCTCGAACGTGGCGGCGCCGACGAAACGCAGCGCGGACTCGGTCGGGATGACGCGGACCGAGTGACCGGCCTCGGCGAGCTGCCGAACGACGGTGCACGCCTTATAGGCGGCGATACCGCCGGAGACCCCGACGATCACTCTTTTCGCGACCCGATCGCGGTTGTCCACAGCGCGCGCCCGGCCCGGTCCTGTTACTCGCCCTCGGTGTGCTCGAGCAGGTCGCCGTGGATCTCGCGCATCGCGATCGACAGCGGCTTTTCCTGCAGCCCCGGCTCGACCAGCGGACCCACGTATTCGAGGATGCCCTCGCCGAGCTGGTTGTAGTAGTCGTTGATCTGACGGGCCCGCTTGGCGGCGTAGATCACCAGCGCGTACTTGCTCGAAACGCGGTCCAGCAGCTCGTCGATGGGCGGGTTGGTGATGCCCAGCGGGGTGTCATAGGCGCCCTGTCCCCCGGCGGACGGATCGAACCGGTCGGGGACGGCGGCCAGAGCCGCGTCGGACTGCGGAATACTCACTTAGGTCAATCTCCTGGCGGAATCGAGCGGCTCGTCACCGCTGCAAAGTTCGGAAAAATTCGGTGGTCAATCTTGCTGGGATGTGGTCCGGCTTCTGGTCTGGCCAGACGGGTCAGGCCGATCCGGCGCAGTTCCCACCAGCAAGGATACCAATTCGGAGCACGCTGACTCCAATTGACTGTTCACGACCACCCGGTCGAAGTCGTTTTGGGCCGCCATTTCGATGCGGGCGGTCTCCAGCCTCCGCTGCATGACCTCCGGCGTCTCGGTGCCGCGGCCGAGGAGCCTGGCCTCGAGATCCTCCCAGCTGGGCGGTGCGAGAAAGACCGCGAGCGCCTCCGGCATCGCCTTCTTGACGGCCCTGGCGCCGGCCAGGTCGACCTCGATAAGCACCGGAAAACCGTTGGCCGTGGCGGTCCGGATCGGCTCGGCCAGGGTGCCTGATCGGTGCAGGCCCGAATGGATTTCGGCCCACTCCAGCAGCGCGCCCTCGTCGATCAGCTGCTGGAAGCGGGCGGGGCTGACGAAGTGGTAGTCGACGCCGTCGACCTCGCCCGGGCGCGGCGCCCGCGTGGTGGCCGAGACGCTGAAATGCAGGTCCGGGACCCGCTCGCGCAGGCATCGGACCACCGTCGACTTGCCCACCGCGGAGGGACCGGACAGCACGACCACACGTCCGTTACCTGATGGTTCTGGACGTGTGCCGTGCTGGACGTCCGGTCCCCCGCCGGCGCTCACGGGCGCCCCTCGGGGGGTGCGCCCACGGCTCGGGTCGGATTGCCCGCCTTCTCCTCAGGCCGTGCGGCCTGCATCGTCGGCGGCCGGGTTAGGAGCCGAACTTTTCCAGCAGGGCCTTGCGCTGACGATCGCCGAGACCGCGCAGGCGGCGGGTGGGGGCGATCTCCAGCTCAGTCATGATTTCCTGCGCCTTGACCTTGCCCACCTTGGGCAACGCCTCGAGAAGCGCGGAAACCTTCATCTTGCCCAGGACTTCGTCCGTCTCGGCGTCCTTGAGCACCTGGGTCAGGTTGGTGCCGCCACGCTTCAGGCGGTCTTTGAGCTCTGCTCGCGCTCGACGTGCGGCAGCCGCCTTCTCCAACGCGGCCGCGCGCTGCTCGTCGGTCAACTGGGGAAGGGCCACGATTCCTCCGTATCTGATCAATCAATTTCAATCGATCGCTTTTTGTCTCGCCGGTACTTCTGCCAGCGGAGACGACCGTACTCAGGCCTCCTGACGAAATCTAACCCGACCCCCTGCTTGAGGGGACAAACTCCCAGCATGGACCGGCGCATGGCAGGCCGAAGCGGCGCTCCCGCCGGGGTCGACGGCGGCCGCCTTCGGCGTTGCCCGGGTGGGGCTCGCCGGGCCGGGTCGGCGCCTCGTCAGGGCCACTAGCTGCGGTTTTAGCCGCCGGGGGCAACGCGTGACGGCGGGGCCGGGCCGTTCGGAAACCCGCCGGCGGGCGGCCGTGACGCCGGGTGCGAGGGATCACGGATTTGTTGCGGCGTGTCGCGCGTGTCGCGCCGCCCGGTCAAAGGGCAGGCCAACGCCGCCTTTGGCCCGGCACAGCGGTCCAGGCCGCCCCTGGATCGCCCGGCAACGACACCGGCCGCCATCAGGGGCACCGCGGCCGACCCCCGGGATGTACATCGACTCCGGCTGCCGACACACGATGCCCCTCCACCAACCATCAAGGATCGCAGCGTCGTTGACCGACCGCGGTCCGCCGCCGCGCCCGACGGGCGCCGGTGCGACCGGGCGCCGAGCGTCCGCGGATTCCGACCGAAGCACGCTGCATGTCCGTAACCACGGTTGAATGCGCAATTTGGTTCCGTAACTGCGGTTTTCGGGCTCGACCCCCGGCCATTTCAGCTAATCGGCGGTGCGCAATCCGATACGATCGGGGGGTGTCCAACCTGCGAATTCGCCAGGCGGCCGAGCTGCTCGGAGTCAGCGACGACACCGTGCGGCGCTGGATCAACCAGGGCACATTGGCGGTCAGTCACGACGCCGCCGGACGCAAGGTGATCGCCAGCGAGGACCTCGCCCGCTTCTCCCGCACCAACGCGCCCGCCCCGCCGGCGGACCCGCTCAGCATCGGCAGCTCGGCCCGCAACCGCTTCGTCGGGCTGGTCACGTCGGTGGTCAGCGACAAGGTGATGACGCAGGTCGAGATGCAGTGCGGCCCGTTCAGCGTCGTCTCGCTGATGAGCACCGAGGCCGCCGAGGAACTGCAGCTGCGCCCCGGCAGCGTCGCCGTGGCCGTCGTCAAGGCCACCACCGTCATCGTCGAAACCGCGCGGCCCAGCACCGCAGTCGCGTCGGACTAGACGCAGAACCCGCTCACACCGCCAGGTAGGCGACCGCGTCCAGCATGCGGTCGGCCGCCGCGCGCAGCTCCGGCACGCCCGGGCCGGCCCGCAGCACCTCGCGGGCCACCGCCGGCAGCAACTGACCCGGTGCCGCCCCGTCCAGCCCCGCCAGCGCCTCGGGCCGCCCGCCCTGGACGCCGAGCCCGGGCACCAGCACCGGGCCGCCCAGGGCGCTCAGATCGGGCGCCTGCAAAACCGTCGCGCCGACGACCACGCCGACGTATCCCGGCCCGGATCCGGTGGCGGACCGATTCACCACCGCCGCCTGGTCGACGACCAGCTGGGCCACCGTGCGGCCGTCGAAGGCGGCGCGCTGCACGGTCGCCCCCTCCGGGTTGGAGGTGGCCGCCAGGACGAACACCCCGCGGTCGTGCGCCGCGGCGGCTTCCAGCAGCGGCCGCAGCGAGCCGAACCCCAGGTATGGCGTGGCCGTCACCGCGTCGGCGGCCAGCGGCGAATCACCCGCCCAGGCGGCGGCGTAGGCCGCCATCGTGGTGCCGATGTCGCCGCGTTTGGCGTCGGCCAGCACCAGCACCCCGGCCGACCGCAGCGCCGCGATGGTGCGTTCGAGCACCGCGAATCCGGCGGCGCCGTAGGCCTCGAAGAACGCGACCTGAGGTTTGACGACCGCGTATCCGCAGAACGCCTCGATGCAGATGTCGCAGAACGCGGCCAGCCCGTCGGCGGTGGTGGGCAGGCCCCAGGCGCGCAGCAGCTCGGGATGCGGGTCGATGCCCACGCACAGCGGCCCGCGCTCCGCTTTCGCGGCGGCCAGCCGGACGCCGAAGCCGGTCACCGGTCCCCGCTACCGGGCAGGCCGCCCTGGCCGATCTGGCTGTGCAGCTCCTGCAGGCTGCGTACGCCGATGTCGCCGCGGATGCCCGCCTCGATGCCCTGGACGGCGGCCGAGGCGCCCTGCACCGTGGTGACACACGGGATATTGACCGACACTGCGGCCGAACGGATCTCGTAGCCGTCGATGCGTGGCCCGGAGTTGCCGTATGGCGTGTTGATCACCATGTCGACCTCGCCGGCCTTGATCGCGTCCACCGCGGACTCCGCGGGCCGGCCCGGCTGCGGCTCCTCGAAGTGCTTGCGCACCTCGTCGCACGGAATTCCATTGCGGCGCAACATCTCCGCAGTTCCCTCGGTAGCCAGCACGCGGAAACCCAGGTCGGCCAGCCGCTTGACGGGGAACACCAGCGAGCGCTTGTCGCGGTTGGCCACCGACACGAAGATGGTGCCCTGGGCAGGCAGCGACCCGTACGCCGCGGTCTGGCTCTTGGCGAAGGCGCTGCCGAAGTCGCGGTCGATTCCCATCACCTCGCCGGTGGATTTCATCTCCGGGCCCAGCAGCGAGTCGATGCCCGACCCGTCGGCCCGGCGGAACCGGTGGAACGGCAGCACCGCCTCCTTGACCGCGATCGGGGCGTTCTGCGCCGCGTGGGCGCCGTCGCCGGACGCCGCCAGCAACCCCTCCTCGCGCAGCTGGGAAATCTTGGCGCCCAACATGACCCGGGCACAGGCCTTGGCGAGCGGGATCGCGGTGGCCTTGGACACGAACGGCACCGTGCGGCTGGCGCGCGGGTTGGCCTCCAGGACGTAGAGCACATCGTCCTTGAGCGCGTACTGCACGTTGAGCAGCCCCACCACACCGATGCCGTGCGCGATGGCCTCGGTCGCCCGGCGCACCTTCTCGATGTCGCTGCGGCCCAGCGTCACCGGCGGCAGGGCGCACGCGGAGTCGCCGGAGTGGATGCCGGCCTCCTCGATGTGCTCCATGATGCCGCCGATGTACACCTCGGTGCCGTCGCACAGCGCGTCCACGTCGATCTCCACCGCGTCCTCGAGGAAGCGGTCGACGAGCACCGGGTGCTCGGGCGAGAGTTCGGTGGCGCGGGTGATGTAGCCGCGCAGCGTCTCCTCGTCGTAGACGATCTCCATGCCCCGGCCGCCCAGCACGTAGGACGGCCGCACCAGCACCGGATAGCCGATGTCTTCGGCGATCCGCCGGGCCTGGTCGAAAGTGGTTGCCATGCCGTACTTCGGCGCGGGCAGGCCGGCCGCGGTGAGCAAGTCGCCGAAGGCGCCGCGGTCCTCGGCCAGGTCGATGGCCTCCGGCGGGGTGCCGACGATCGGTACGCCCGCGTCGGCCAGGCGCTGCGCCAGCCCGAGCGGGGTTTGGCCGCCGAGCTGCACGATCACCCCGACCACGCCCGGGCCGTCACCGGCGGACTGCTGCTCGGCGCGGAACACCTCGAGGACGTCCTCGAAGGTCAGCGGCTCGAAGTAGAGCCGGTCGGCGGTGTCGTAGTCGGTGGACACCGTCTCCGGGTTGCAGTTGACCATCACCGTCTCGAACCCGGCCCGGGACAACGTCGTTGCGGCGTGCACGCAGCTGTAGTCGAACTCGATGCCCTGACCGATGCGGTTGGGTCCCGATCCGAGGATCAGCACCTTGGGCTTCTCGGTCTGCGGCGCCACCTCGGTCTCGGCGGCGGGGTCCAACTCGTAGCTGCTGTAGTGGTACGGCGTCTTGGCCTCGAACTCCGCCGCACAGGTGTCGACGGTCTTGTACACCGGATGCACGCCGAGGCGCTCGCGCAGCGAGCGCACCCCGTTCTCGCCGGCCAATTCGGGGCGCAGCGCGGCGATCTGGCGGTCCGACAGCCCGCTGTGCTTGGCCTGGCGCAGCAGCCCGGCATCAAGGACGGGTGCACCGGACACCTCGGCGCGCAGCTCGATCAGCTCGCCGATCTGCGCGACGAACCACGGGTCGACACCGCTGGCCTCGGCGACCCGCTCCACCGACGCGCCCAGCCGCAGCGCCAATTCGATGTCGTAGAGCCGGCCCTCGGTCGGCGTCCGCAGCCGGGTCAGCACCTCGTCGACGTCGCCGTCCGGGTCCGGCTTGGTCCAAAAACCCGCGCGCGTGGTCTCCAGCGACCGCATCACCTTGCCGAGCGCCTCAATGAAGTTGCGGCCCAACGACATCGCCTCGCCGACGGACTTCATGGTGGTGGTCAGGGTGGGATCGGCGCCGGGGAACTTCTCGAACGCGAACCGCGGCGCCTTGACCACCACGTAGTCCAGGGTGGGCTCGAAGCAGGCCGGCGTCTCCTTGGTGATGTCGTTGACGATCTCGTCGAGGGTGTACCCGATGGCGAGCTTGGCGGCGATCTTGGCGATGGGAAACCCGGTGGCCTTGGACGCCAGCGCGCTGGACCGCGACACCCGCGGATTCATCTCGATGACGATCAGCCGGCCGTCGGCGGGGTTGATGGCGAACTGGATGTTGCAGCCGCCGGTGTCCACCCCGACCTCGCGCAGGATCGCGATGCCCAGGTCCCGCATCCGCTGGTATTCGCGGTCGGTCAGCGTCATCGCCGGCGCGACCGTGACCGAGTCACCGGTGTGCACGCCCATGGGATCGAAGTTCTCGATCGAGCACACCACGACGACGTTGTCGTTGCCGTCGCGCATCAACTCGAGCTCGAATTCCTTCCAGCCGTAGATCGATTCCTCGATAAGCACGTTGGCGCTCGGGCTTTCGGCCAGCCCGGCGCCGGCCATCCGGTCGACCTCCTCGACGGATCGCGCCATCCCCGATCCCAGCCCACCCATGGTGAAGCTGGGCCGCACCACGACCGGCAGGCCGAGCTCGGCGACCGTCTCGCGGACCTCTTCCATGGTGAAACACACTCGGCTGCGGGCGGATTCACCGCCGACCTTGGCGACGATGTCCTTGAACATCTGCCGGTCCTCGCCGCGCTGGATGGCGTCGAAGTCGGCGCCGATGAGCTCGACGCCGTGGCGTTCCAGCGCCCCGTTCTCGTACAGCGCGACGGCGGTGTTCAGCGCGGTCTGCCCGCCCAGGGTGGCCAGCAGCGCGTCGATCTTGTTGCCGCGCTCGGCCTGCTGGGCGATCACCTTCTCCACGAAGGCGGCGGTGATCGGCTCGACGTAGGTGTGGTCGGCGTACTCCGGGTCGGTCATGATGGTGGCCGGGTTGGAGTTGATCAGGCTGACCTCCAGGCCCTCGGCCCGCAGCACGCGGCAGGCCTGGGTGCCCGAGTAGTCGAACTCGGCGGCCTGCCCGATGACGATCGGCCCGGAGCCGATCACCAGCACGTGACGCAAGTCGGTACGGCGCGGCACTACCGCCCCCTTCCGCGGTTTGGGGCCGCCATCAGGTCGATGAATTGGTCGAACAGGTACTCCGCATCGTGCGGACCCGCCGCGGCCTCCGGGTGATACTGCACCGAGAACGCCTGCCCGTCGGCGAGTTTGACGCCCTCGACCACTCCGTCGTTGGCGCAGGTGTGGCTGACGACCGCTTGCCCGAACGGCGTGTCGAAGGACTGGCCGGCCTCTCCCTCGAGCGCGAAGCCGTGGTTTTGCGCGGTGACCGCCACCCGCCCGGTGGCGTGGTCGATCACCGGGATGTTGATGCCGCGGTGACCGAATACCAGCTTGTAGGTGGACAGTCCCAGCGCCCGGCCCAGGATCTGGTTGCCGAAGCAGATGCCGAACAACGGGATTCCGGCGCCCAGCACCTCACGGGTGAGCGCGACGATGTGATCGGCGGTGGCGGGGTCGCCGGGGCCGTTGGACAAGAACACCCCGTCGGGCTTGATGTCGGCGATCTGCTCGTAGGTCGCCGAGGACGCCAGCACATGGGTGCGGACGCCGCGCCGGGCGAAGTTGCGCGGCGTGTTGGTTTTGATGCCCAGGTCCAGCGCGGCCACCGTAAACCGCGGTGACCCTTCGGGTTCCACGATGTAGGGGTCGGGCGTGCTGACCTCGCCGGCCAGGTCGGCGCCCAGCATCGACTGCTGGCCCCTCACCCGCTCCAGCAATTCGTCGGCATCGGCGAGCGCGTCGCCGGAGAACACCCCCGCCTTCATCGAGCCGCGGGTGCGCAGATGGCGCACCACCGCGCGGGTGTCGATGCCGGCGATGCCCACGATGTGCTGGCGGACCAGCTCGTCCTCCAGGGTTCCGGTGGCCCGCCAGCTGGACGGGCGCGGCGACGGGTCGCGCACCGCGTAACCGGCGACCCAGATCCTGTCGCCGCGGCTCTCGGCGTCCTCGCCGTTCCAGCCGGTGTTGCCGATCTGCGGCGCGGTGGCCACCACGATCTGGCGGTGGTAACTGGGATCGGTCAGCGTCTCCTGGTAGCCGGACATGCCGGTGGAAAACACGGCCTCGCCCAGTGTTTGGCCGATCTTGCCGAACGGCGTGCCGGTGAAGACGCGGCCGTCCTCGAGTACCAATTGCGCTTTAGTCATCAGCGCCGCTCCTCTTCATGATGCGATTCGAGCCAGTCGTCGTAATCGGCGCGGCTGTTCGCCCGGAACCCGGTGTCGATCTCGACGCCCGACGGCAGCCGCCAGCGGATCGCCAGAATCCCGATCCGGCCGGTCATCCGGCGCTCCATGCGGATCTCGGTGATCGCGTCCCGGGGGATCCAAATCGGTTGGGCCCGCATGCGTTCCACCATGATGCCCCCGGCGTAGCGGGTCAGCACCGCCTTGCTGCGGAAACCGAGGTCGCCGGCCGCGATCCGCTCGTGCCAGCCCGGGGCCATCATGGACCCGCAGTAGTGGCCGCGGGTGCTGATCATCGCCGCCCCCACGTGGTCCGGGATCTCGGGGAGCGCGCCGATCAGCTCCGCCTGTTGCTGCGAGCGGCGGTGCCAGGTCCGCATCATCAGCTGGATCACCACCGTGATCGCGACGACCACCACGGCCGCGAAGATCAACGACCCCACCAGGGTGCCCGAGTTCATGAGCGCCGCTCCTCCTCATCGCTGCGCTCTGCATCGTCGGCGGCGCGGTTCATGCCGGGGACTTCCCGTCTCGGGCGGTGACCTTGCCGCGCAGCAGTGTGGCGGTCACGGTGGCGGGCAGGGTCATCGCCTCGTAGGGCGTGTTGGCCGAGCGGCTGGCCAGGTCCGACCCGGTGACGGTCCACGAGGCCGTGGGATCCACCACCGTGAGGTTGGCGGGCTCCCCCACCTCCAGCGGCCGGCCGTGGTCGGGCAGGCCCACGATGCGGGCGGGGTTTTCGCTCATCACCCGGGCGACGTCCCGCCAGGTCAGCGACCCCGGGGTGACCATCGTCTGCACCACGATCGACAGCGCCGTCTGCAGTCCCAGCATGCCGGGCCGCGCCGCGGAGAACTCCACGCACTTCTCGTGCTCGGCGTGCGGCGCGTGGTCGGTGGCCACACAGTCGATGACGCCGTCGGCCAGGGCTTGGCGCAACGCCACCGCGTCGGCCGCTTCGCGCAGCGGCGGGTTGACGCGGTTTCGCCCGTCGTAACTGGTCAGCCTGCTGTCGTCGAGCATCAGGTGGTGCGGGGTGACCTCGGCGGTGATCGAGATCCCCTGCTCCTTGGCCCATTTCACGATCTCGACGGTGCCCGCGGTGGAGGCGTGGCAGATGTGTACCCGCGCGCCGGCGTCGCGGGCCAGCAGCGCGTCGCGGGCCACGATCGACTCCTCGGCCGCCCTGGGCCAGCCCGCCAGGCCCAACCGGGCCGCGGTGGGGCCCTCGTGGGCGACGGCGCCGACCGTCAGCCGCGGCTCCTCGGCGTGCTGGGCGATGAGCACGCCCAGCCCGGTGGCGTATTCCAGGGCGCGGCGCATCACCAGCGGGTCGTGCACGCAGATGCCGTCGTCGGAGAACATCCGCACCTGCGCGGCCCCGGCCGCCATCATGCCCATCTCGGTGAGCTCTTTGCCGGCCAGCCCGACGGTGACGGCGCCCACCGGGTGCACGTCGACCAGGCCGACCTGCTGCCCGCGGTGCCAGACGTGGTCGGTGACCACCGGGCTGTCGGCGACCGGGTTCGTGTTGGCCATCGCGAACACCGCGGTGTAACCACCCAAAGCGGCTGCGGCCGAACCGGTTTCGATATCCTCGGCGTATTCGCGCCCCGGTTCGCGCAGGTGGGTGTGCAAGTCCACCAGGCCAGGCAACAGCACCTGACCGGTGGCGTCGATGACGTCCAGGTCCTTTCCGACGCCTCCGGCCTGGTCCAACTTGGGCCCGATGTCGGCGATCTGGCCGTCGTCGATCAGCACGTCGACGCGATCGCCCTCGCCATACAACAGCACCCCGCGCAGCAGCACGCTCACGCTACACCCTCTTCACCCGAATTCTCCGCCGTCTCGGTGCCGACCAGCACGTGGAACAGCACCGCCATCCGCACGTGCACGCCGTTGGAAACCTGTTGCAGCACAGCCGATTGCGACGAGTCGGCCACCGAGGAGGCGATCTCCATGCCGCGCAGCATCGGCCCCGGGTGCAGCACCACGGCGTGGCCGGGCAGCAGCGCCTGGCGGCGGTCGGAAAGCCCGTAGAGGGAGGAGTATTCGCGCACCGACGGGAAGAACCCGCCGTTCATCCGCTCGGCCTGGACCCGCAGCATCAGCACCGCGTCGGCGGCGGGTAGCTCGGCGTCGAAGTCGTTCGACACGGTGACCGGCCAGCCCTCGACGCCGACCGGCAGCAGCGTCGGCGGCGCCACCAGGACCACCTCGGCGCCCAGGGTCGCCAGCAGCATGACGTTGGAGCGGGCGACGCGGCTGTGCAGGATGTCGCCCACGATCACGATGCGACGGCCTTCGATGCCGCCGAGCCGCTGGCGAATGGTGAGCGCGTCCAGCAGCGCCTGGGTGGGGTGCTCGTGGGTGCCGTCGCCGGCGTTGATCACCGACGGTCCCCCGTTATGGTTCGCGCCGGTCCACTCGGCGAGCAGGTGCGCGGCGCCGGACGCCGGGTGCCGGATGATCAGCGCGTCGGCGCCGGCGGCGCGCAGCGTGAACGCCGTGTCGCGCAGCGACTCGCCCTTGCCCACCGACGAGCCCGACGCGCTGACGTTGATCACGTCCGCGCTCATCCACTTGCCGGCCACCTCGAAGGACACCCTGGTGCGGGTCGAGTTCTCGTAGAACATCGTGACAACGGTGCGCCCGCGCAGCGTCGGCAGCTTCTTGATCTCGCGGCCCACCAGAGCCTGGGCGAACCGGTCGGCGTCGTCGAGGATGGCGGTGGCGTCGTCGCGGCTGAGGTCCCCGGCGGCCAGCAGATGGCGCGTCATCGTGAGATCACCACCCCGTCGTCACCGTCGTTCTCCCTCAGCAACACGTGCACGCTCTCGCCGCGCGAGGTCGGGACGTTCTTGCCCACGTAGTCGGCGCGCAGCGGCAGTTCGCGGTGGCCGCGGTCGACCAGCACCGCCAGCTGCACCACCCGCGGCCGGCCCACGTCGCGCAGCGCGTCCAGCGCGGATCGGACCGAGCGGCCGGAGTAGAGGACGTCGTCGACCAGGATCACCAGCGCGTCGTCGATGCCGCCGGCCGGAATCGAGGTGGCCTCCAGCGGCCGCGGCGGTTTCTGCATCAGGTCGTCGCGGTAGAGGGTGATGTCCAGGGCGCCGTGGCCGACCTCGACACCGCTGTATTCGCCGATGTTGGCGGCGAGCCGCTTGGCGAGAATCACACCGCGGGTCGGGATGCCCAGCAGCACCACCCGTGGTGCGTCGGGACCGTCCAACGCGGTCTTTTCGATGATCTGATGCGCAATGCGGGAAATGGTGCGGCCCACGTCGGCCGCCGACATCAACTCCCGGGAATCGCCGCCCTTGGAACCGGGAAAGCCGGTGTCGCCCGCAGCACCCATACGAAACTTGACCTCCTTCTCCGCCTCGCCGGACGGATCGTTAAAGGATGTCGACTGCACGGCAGCGTAGCACTTATTTTGCCGGTGACCGCGCGAGGCACCTGCGCGCCGATCGCCGCGCGCCGCGCCAGTCACAGCCGCCACATCAGTCGCGCCGCCGCGGTGCCGCCTAATCGGCGGTTGGTCCGCCCTCGGCCAGGCGTTGGGCGGTCAGGCCGGCATGCGCGATGCGGCGCAGCGCCGCGAGAACGGGCTCATAGAAGATCGTTCCGAGCACGGCGTATTCGATTGCGGCCGTTGGGGGTTCCACCGGCATCTGGTCGATGTCGTAAGCGGCGATGGCACTGATGTGCGGCGCGTACGCGCGCAATCGGTCCTCGGTCATCGGCACGCCCGCGGCCTCGGCGTCGGCGAGGGCGCGGTCAAGCTGCGCTACCGCCGGAAGGTCGTCGGGCACCTCGAAGTCAAACGCCGACAGCGCGGCCCGAGCCCGTGGGCAGTCCCCATCGCTTGCGGGCTGGGTGGGACGCGAAAGCGCCGCTGTCGCGGCCCCCAGCGTCGCGAAAAGCGACCGGCCCGGGCTGTCGATGAGTTCGACGACGGACCTGATCTGGGAGATCGAGAGACCGAGCGCGGACAGCGCCCTGATCAGCGCGATCCGTCGGACGTGCCGTTCGTCGTAGTGGGCGCGGGTCGAGCTGACTGCCCGGCCTGGCATCAGCACGCTCTCGCGTAGGTAGAACTTGATCGTCGGCACCGACACGTGGGTGCGGCTCGCCAGCTCCGACATCAGCACGGAAGCGCTCCTTGAAGAAGTCCTGTCGCAACATCTTGACATTGGATACTTCGATTATCCAGTATTGGATACTACAAGTATCCAATCGATCTATACGATTTCAGGAAGCTGTTATGAGCACCTCGCTGATCACTCCGTTCATGACCATCATCCTGGGGGCCACCATCATCTCGGTCGCCACCATCGCGTCCGGCGGCGTCTTCTTGCTGCGCGTGGTCACCGGCAACCACGAGGCCAACGGCCTGCAGAAATCGTTTTTCCGAGCGGGCCATGCGCACGCCGGTGTGCTCGTGATGCTGGGCCTACTGTTGGCGGTGGTGGGCAACGCCGCGGGCGCGAGCCCCGCTGTGGCAAACGGCGGGGCGATCGCCGTGCTGCTGGCCGCCATCATGATGCCCGCGGGATTCTTCCTGTCGGTGCTCGGCCGCAACCCGGCGCGCCCGAACCGGATGATCGCGAGCGTGTGGCTCGGCGCGACGCTATTGATTGCGGGCGTACTCACGTCCGGGGTGGCCACCCTCATCGCGGGTCTCGACCGAATCTGAGGACCGCCCAACCGGCCCGCTACCCTGACCAGGTGAATCGCTCGACCCGCTCGAACCTGAACGGCAATGCCGCCTCCATCCGCGAAGTGTGCGACGCCGGCCTGCTCGCCGGCGCGGTCACCATGGTCTGGCAGCGCGGAGAACTGCTGCAGGTCAATGAGATCGGCTACCGCGACGTGGATGCGGGGCTGCCGATGCAGCGCGACACGCTGTTTCGCATCGCGTCGATGACCAAGCCGGTGACGGTCGCGACCGTGATGAGCCTGGTCGACGTGGGCAAGCTGACGCTGAAAGATCCCGTCACCCGGTGGGCGCCGGAGCTGGCCGACCTGCGGGTGCTCGACGATCCGCACGGCCCGCTGGACCGCACCCACCCGGTGAACCGCGCCATCTTGATCGAGGATCTGCTCACCCACACCAGCGGCCTGGCCTACGGCTTCTCGGTGTCCGGGCCGATCGCCAAGGCCTACCTGCGGCTGCCGTTCAACCAGGGGCCCGACGCCTGGCTGGCCGAGCTGGCCAAGCTGCCGCTGGTGCATCAGCCCGGCGACCGGGTCACCTACAGCCATTCCATCGACCTGCTGGGCGTCATCGCCGCCCGCATCGAGGACAAGCCCTTCCACCAGGTGCTCGACGAACGGATCCTGGGCCCCGCCGGCATGGCGGACACCGGGTTCTTCGTCTCGCCCCAGGCGCGGCGCCGCGCGGCGACCATGTATCGGCTCGACGAGCACAGCCGGCTGCACCACGGCGTGATGGGGCCGCCGCACATCACCCCGCCCTCGTTTTGCAACGCCGGCGGCGGATTGTGGTCCAGCGCCGACGATTACCTGCGATTCGCCCGGATGCTGCTCGGCGACGGGACACTCGACGGCGTGCGGGTCCTCTCGGAAGAATCCGTCCGGCTGATGCGCACCGACCGGCTCACCGACGAACAGAAGCGGCACCACTTCCTGGGTGCACCGTATTGGGTCGGCCGCGGCTTCGGGTTGAACCTGTCGGTGGTGACCGATCCGGCCAAGAGCGCACCGCTGTTCGGGCCGGGCGGTCTGGGCACCTTCAGCTGGCCCGGCGCGTACGGGACCTGGTGGCAGGCGGACCCCGACGCGGATCTGATCCTGCTCTACCTGATCCAGAATCTGCCGGACCTGACCGTCGATGCCGCCACCGCCGTCGCCGGCAACACGTCGCTGGCCAAACTGCGCACGGCGCAACCACGATTCGTCCGCAACACCTATCGCGCCCTCGGCCTTTAAAGTCACATCGCAATGCCCGACTATCCACCCGACCGCATCAGCGGGCCAAGGCTGTCGCTGCGGCCGCCCACGCTTGACGATGCCGGGGCGCTGTTCCAGCGGGTCGCCCGCGATCCACAGGTCACCAAGTATCTGTTGTGGGCGCCGCACCCCGACGTGGCCGCCACCCGGCGGGTGATCACCGAGAAGCTGAACACCAGCGCGGAGGAGAAGACCTGGGTAATCGAGTCGCGGCACCGCGGCGAGGTGATCGGTCTGGCCAGCTGCCGGCGCTCCGCGCCGCACTCGGTCGAGGTCGGCTACTGCCTGGGCCGCCGCTGGTGGGGCAAGGGGTTGATGTCCGAGGTGCTCGGCATGCTGCTCGCCGCCCTCGACGCCGACCGCGAGGTGTATCGGGTGTGGGCCACCTGCAGCGTGGACAACACGCGCTCGGCGCGACTGCTCGAGCACGCCGGCTTCTTCCTGGAGGGGCGGCTGGCCCGGCACGCGGTCTACCCGACCATGGGGCCCGAGCCCCAGGACAGCCTGCTCTACGCCAAGATTCTGCGCTGACTAGCTGTGCTGCACCGCGCCGTCGAGTTCGAGCGCGCGGCGCGCGTAGGCCCGCACGTCGGCGTCACCGTCCTTGAGCGCGATGCCCAACGCGTCCCGGGCGGCGGGCTCGCCGGCCCAC
>NZ_QMEU01000071.1 GCF_003284975.1 Mycobacterium colombiense | reverse complement strand
GGAGGGCGCGACGCTGGAGGACGGTGTGGTCGTCGGGGTCGTGGTGCTGCTGGGGCCGCCCTTATGTCCGCCGCCGCAGGCGACCGATAACACGAGCATCGCCGCACCGCCGAACAGTGCGACCGCCGTCCTCGGCCCAGATCTCATCAGATCCCCCAATCTCCGCATGCGCCACGTCGCGCCGCCCATTTTTTCCTACCCCGGGGCCTCGCCGCGCAAACAGATTCGGGCGACGAAATCGTGCCGGACGAAGATGGCCCATCACGCAGGCGTGATGGGCCATCGCGAACAGCGGTCGGCTAGCAGTTCGCTCCCACGTGCAGGCGGCGAGCGTGGCGATGTGCACGCCGGTCGCGGCCGCGCCGGGCTGCGGCAGCGCGATGATGCGCGGGTGGTGGGAGCGGCCCGCGCCAGGCGCGGGCGGCGCGCCGGTGCAAGCCGGCGCGCATTACGGACTCCGTTAGCGGTCGCCGCATCGGTAGATCGGGCGGCCGCCGCCGGGTGGCTGGCTAATCTTCCTTGGTGATCAGCTTGCGCAGCGCGACCCGGTCGGGCTGCAGCAGTTCGGCGATGCGGGGCCGGTTCACCTCGGCGACGATGATCTCGCCGACCTCCTGGTAGACCTCGCTGAAGATGCCGTGCGACTTCATCTTCGACGTCTGATACTGGTTGTCCTCGGTCGGCGTCACATAGATCACCGCGTCGGCCTTGAAGCGGTGCACCAGCCAGAGGTGAATCAACGTCATCAGGCGCTTCTGCCGCAGCTTCTCGGCGAAGGTGTTCTGGTCGCGGACCTGAAGGATGCTCCGGCCGTGCCGGTCCTTGATCGGGTCGACGACGACGTTGGCCAATTGCTCGTCGTCGTTGCCGTAAATCCCGAGTTCCAGCACGTCCGAGCCGGCCCGGCGGGGTCGCAGCTGCACGCGCAGCTTCTCGCCGAGGCTGTAATTCTCGCTCCACATCGCCAGCCACTCCTCGAGCAGCTTCTTCGGCACCTCGGTCTGCACCAGGTGTTGGTGCTGGGTCGATCCCTCGCCCATCGCCTTGGTGGTCGCGGTGCGACCCGATGACGCGGTCAGCGCCGCGTCGCTGCGCGGGCCGCCGACCAGCGTTTGCGGCGTGCGGTAAGGGGATTCGACCAGACGCATCTTGCGCTGCAGGCGCGCCAGCGCCAGCATGCCGTCCTGTTGCAGCGAGGTGGCGAACTCTTCGGCCGCGACGCCGTCGATCTGGTGCCCGCCGTAGGTGATGAAGTTGAAGACGAAGCCCATCTTGCCCAGTTCCTCGGGGAACTGCTTCATCTGCTCGTCGGTCATGCCGGTGGTGTCCCAGTTGAACGACGGCGACAGGTTGTAGGCCAGCATCTGGTCGGGGAACTCGGCGTGGATGGCGTCGGCGAACTGCTTGGCGTCGGCCAGGTCGGCGGTCTTGGTCTCCATCCAGAGGATGTCGGCAAACGGCGCGGCCGCCAGTGACTTCGCGATGGCGTACGGGATGCCGCCGCGGATCTGGTAGTAGCCCTCGGGGGTCTTCGACAGCTCGCAGTCCCAACCGGGGTCGACGCCCAACTCCTTCGCCTTTTTCTTGGCGGAGTACAGGGACGCGCGCGCCGCGAAAGCCCGCCACTCGTCGACGCTCATCTCGGCCGGCTCGCCCTCGCTGGCATCGAATTCGAGTACCTCGGCCACGGCCTCGCCATAGGTCATCAACCCGGCGTCGTCCTCCCAGGCCGCCACGAAGCGCGACTCGACCTGGTCGAACAGGTCGCCGATCGACTGCTGGCCGTCCTCACGCCAGGTGTTGACCGCGTCGGAGATGGCGTCCTGGATGCCTTGTCGCTCCAGCCAGGCCCCGGCCTCGGCGTACTCCCCCTCGGGGAGCGCATAAAGAAGGTGACCGTTGATGTCTTTGGCGCCCAGCTCGTAGAAGCGGCGCACCATCGCCAGGAAACAGGACTTGTACGACGGAATGTTGAGGTTGGTGGCGCCGAGCAGGAACGGCTGATCGCGCTCGTCGGCCCGGCTGTCGAGCAGGTTGGCCGCCTCGGCATCGGTGCGGGCGACGATGATGCCCGGCACCTTCATGATGTCGAGCTGGAAGCGCGCGGTGTTGAGCCGTTTGATCTGCTCGTCAGATGGCACCAGCACCTTGCCGCCCTGGTGGCCGCACTTCTTGGTGCCGGGACGCTGGTCCTCGATGTGATACCCCGGCACGCCGGCCTCGACGAACCGGCGGATCAGGTTGCGCACGTGCGGGTCGCCACCGTGGCCGGTGTCCGCGTCGGCGATGATGAACGGCCGGTAGTCGTACTGCGTAGCGGTCGCCCGCTGCTTCTCGCTCATGGTCACGCGCTGGTACTGCTGGTTGCGGTCGGCGGTCAGCAGCGCGCGCACCAGCACCGCGGCGTCGTCGGGCACCTGGCTCAGCGGGTAGCTGGCGAGGTCGGGTCCGGGGTCCTCGGTGGTGGAGCCCTTGGCCGAGGTCGCCCAACCGCCCAGGTAGATCCCCTCGATGCCCATCCGCTTCATGGCGACGGCCTGGCCGGGCGAGTACGGGCCGAATGTGGTGATGCTCTTCTTCTCGGCGAACAGCTCGCGCAGCCGCTCATAGAACGCGGCCGCCGCGTTGCGGGCGACGGTGTAGTCGGTGGGGATGGTGCCGCGCTGCTCGGCTACCTGGCGGGCCGTGTAGAGGCGGGTGATGCGGGAGAAGCGCGGGTCGTCGAAGTATCGCTGGGTGGCAGCGACCTCGTCTTCGAACGATGGCAGGACTTGCGTGTCCGTGTCAATGATTGCCATGTCTTACGCTCCTCTTCACGATTCCACTGAACGCGAGTCTATCCCCGGGTATGGCAGTTCAATCAGGGGTCGAAGGACTTGAGCCAAAACTGTTGCCCCACCCTGTACTTGCGAGAGCTTTTCGTTGGCGGGCCGGTGACCGGTGCGGACCACCGGTTGGCATAGGAGGTTGGTACACCGGGGCACCGCGGCGCGGTGGGGCTTGCACGCCTTGGGAGACAATACTTTTCGATACGGTATCGCGATCACGGGGCCGCCGCGCGACGGGCGAGCCAGTCTCGCTGGCGGCGGACGAAGCTCGCGTCGACGACGCTGCCATGGCCGGGGACGTAGATCGCCGCGGGCCCACCGACCGCAAGCAGCCGATCCAGGGTCGCGGGCCACGCCGTGATATCGGAGTCGGCCTCGATCGCGGGGTCCCCGGACTGCTCCACCAAGTCACCGGTGAACACGACGGTCCGCTCGTCGCCTTCCGTTGCGGGCACAACCACCACCAAGTCCGACGCGGTGTGGCCCCGGCCGAGGTGGGCGATCGTCACCGCCCGGTCCCCCAGGTCGACGACGGCGTCGTGACCTCCACCGCGCGGCGGCCGCAGAGCCGCGATCGCCGCGTCCACTTCCGCGGGGTCGGCGCCATGACGCAGCGCGTCCTCGCGCAGGTCGCCGGTTGCCGAGGAAAGGTATTCGACCACCTCGGGGGCGCAGAAGACCTCCGCCCCGGCGAACGCCGACGCACCCAGCACGTGGTCAAAGTGCTTGTGGGTCAACACGATATGGGTCACCGGGCGCCCGGCAAGCAGCCGGACGTCGGCATCGATCGCGGCGGCCTCGGTGAGAGTGGTCCCCGTGTCGACGAGCAATGCGCCGGTGCGGCCCCACACCAGCCCGACGGTCACGTCGCAGAACGGAAGCCGGCAGCGGCGCGCGGTGGCGGTCAACCGTTCCCAGGCGAGTTGCACAGTCAGGAAGGTAGCCGCCGCGGCTAGCGGTCGCCGCCCGTTTCTTATGTCGGAGCCCGTTTCATGTGTCGGACATGGTCGACAGGCGCGAGGTCGTCCTGCCCCGACTCGCGCAGCTCGGCGCCCAGACGGCTCGCTAGACGGCACCGTGGGACTGGTTTCGGCGCAGGCCACTCGGGTTATCACCCCGGAATGGCTATCACCGATTCCCGCGAAGTCGTCATCGAGGCGACGCCCGACGAAATCATGGACGTGCTGTTCGACCTCGAGTCGTTGACCGAGTGGTCGTCGGCGCACAAGAAGGTCGAGGTGCTCGAACGTGACGACCAGAACCATCCGAGGCGATCCAGACAGGTCGTCAAGCTCGTCGGCGTCAGCGACGAACAGGAGCTCGCCTACACCGTTCACGACGACGGCGTCGGCTGGACGTTGGTCAGCTCCAAACAACAACGCGCTCAAGAGGGTCGGTACACGCTGACCCCCGAGGGGGATGCCACCACCCGGGTCCGTTTCGAGCTCACCGTCGACCTGGTGGCGCCCGTCCCCGGATTTCTGGTCAAGAAGGGGGCCAAGAGCCTGATGGACACCGCGACCGAGGGACTGCGCAAGCGGGTCCTCGAAGTCGAGCAGCGCGGCAAGTAGCTTGGCCTCGCGCGGGTGAAATCGGGTCCTTCCCGAGTGTGGGCGCGCGAGTCAGACTGGTAGTCATGGAACCTAAGCCGGCGGGCTGGCCGCACCGAATAGCAGCGATCATCGGTGTGCTGGCGATGGCGCCGGCGCTGGCCGGCTGTGGTGGCCATGGCGATGGCCACATGACGACGTCGTCGGCGCCGAAGATCACCACCCTCGGTCGCACGGCGCCGCGCGCGCCCGCCGACGGACCGCTGTCCATCAGCAGTCCCGCTTTCGCCGACGGGACCCCGATTCCGGTGCAGTACAGCTGTAAGGGCGCCGACGTCGCCCCTCCGTTGGCGTGGTCGGCGCCGCTGGGCGCGGCCCTGGTGGTGGACGACCCCGACGCCGTCAACGGGCTGTACGTCCACTGGGTCGTCGTCGGAATCCCGCCCGGGTCCGGAAGCACCGCCGAAGGTCAGACCCCCGCCGGGGCGACCGCGCTGCCCAACACGGCCGGCCAGTCGGCGTACAAGGGGCCCTGCCCCCCGGCGGGAACCGGCACGCATCACTACCGTTTCACCCTCTATCAGTTGCCCAACGACTATCAGCTGCCCGCCGGCCTGGCCGGGGTGCAGGCGGCGCAGACGATCGGCGGCGCCGCGACCGCGCAGGCTCAGCTCACCGGGGTCTTCGGCGGCTGATCGGCCCCGTCACGACGCATCGTCGAGAACCTGATAGGCGGCGTTGTAACCGGGAGTGAACGTGATGCCGGGCCCGCCGTGGCATCCGGCGCCGGCGAGATAGAGACCGTCGATTTCGATGGGCATGTCGACAAAGCCTTTCGGGCCGGGCCGGTTCGGGCCCATCAGGTCGGGGTGCAGCAGCCCGTGGCAGAAGTCGCCCGAGGGCGCACCGAACATGGTGTTCATGTGGTAGGGCGCGAAGGTGATGTGGCGGATCACGATGTCCTTGAAGTTCGGCGCCAACCGGGTGATCTTGTCGATAACTTGTTGCGCCATCGCGTTTTTGAGATGGCCATGCTGGTCGCGGGCGACTTCGACCGGGAACGCGTAAGCAAATGCGCTGGCCGCGTGCTTGCCGGGCGGCGCCATGGCGGGGTCGTGCACCGACGGGATCTGTATGCCCAGCGACGGGTTGTCCGGAACGACGCCCCGGCGGCAGTTTTCCCAGTGCAGCTGTTGCTCCTCGGGTGACCCGAAGATTCCGATCGACTGTTGCATGCCTTCCTCATTGAGGAACTCATAGGGCGGGGCGAATTCGGGCAGCCCGTCCAGCGCGAAGTGGATCTGCACGAACGAGGCCCGGTGGTCGCGGCCGGAGACACGCGAGACCAGTTGGGCGGGAACGTGTTCGGGTGCGACCAGCTCGGTCAGCGTGATGTCGGGCGACAGGTTGGATACCACGATCGGCGCCGAGACAGTCGACCCGTCGCGTAGCCGCACGCCGGTCACCCGCCGCCCGGTCACCAGGATCCCCTCGGCCTTGGTGCGGAACCGGATTTCGCCGCCGTGGGAGACAAAGAGCTCACGCAGGTGTTCGGTGAGCGCGCCGATGCCGCCCCGCAGCTTGGTCATCATCGCGGTGCTGTCGTCTGGCACGGCCAGCGCGAACGCCAAACATGTTGCGCTGCCCGGAGTGTACGGGCCACGGTACGTCGAGTTGACGGCCAGGAATGCCAGCATCCCACGTATGACCGCGTGCCTGTCTCGGTCGGGCAGATAGCGGTCGATCACGTCCATGGCCGAGCCGAAGAGCATCTCGTGGATCGCCCGGCGTTCGTTGTCGTCGGCCGCGCAGGCATACATCTGGTCGAGGGTCTTGGGCGGTTGGCGGACGTCGAAGCGGCCCAGTGCCTTCGCCGGTCCCCGACTCCAGCCGATCAATTCGGTCATGCCGGTGACCGCGTCCACCCCGTGCTTGTCGCTCAGATGAGTCATCAGCCGCACCGGGTCGCGGTAAAAGATCATCGGCTCTTCGCCGTGCTCACCGATGTTCGTCGACATCACGTCGGGCTCCACCGCCGGCAGCGTGTCCAGACCGAGGTCCTTGGCGAGCTCACCTGATATGGGGAACTGCACCGAACCGGCGATCTCGTAGCGGAAGCCGTCGATCAATTCGACCGTCGCCGCCATGCCGCCCGCATAGGTGTTGGCTTCCAAGCAAATGGTGCGCAAGCCCGCCCGCTGCAGGATCGCCGCGGCGGTCAGCCCGTTGTGCCCTGCGCCAACCACGATCGCGTCGTAGTTCGTGTCGCTCATGTTCGGGGGCCCTCGTCTCCGTCCGGTAACTGCGTGCCAGAATATGTCAGTACTGACACAATTGGAAGATGTCAGTTCTGACCCGCTCGCCTGGGATACGATCACCGCTGATGACCAGCCCGGGCAACCGCCATCAACAACGGCGACGATCGACGCACGAGGCGCTTCGCCAAGCGGCGTTGAAGAGCTTCGCGCGCAAGGGGTTTGCCAACGTCACCGTCACGGAGCTGGCTCGCGAGGCGGGTGTCACCGAACGCACCTTCTTCCGGCATTTCCCGACCAAGGAAGCCGTGCTCTTCGCCGACTACGAGACCCAGTTGGAGTGGCTGGCCGAAGCGCTTGCCCAGCGCCCGCCGTCGGAATCGCTGTTCGATGCCGTGCTGGCCAGCGTCGCTACCTTCCCGCACGACCTCGAAGTGGTGCGCCAAGCCGCGACCGCCCGTGCGGAACTGATCAGCGCCGAGCGGATTGCCGGGCACCTGCGCGTCGTGCAGTCCTCGTTCGCCCGCGTGCTCACCGACTTCGTCAGGGCACGCAACCCGCAGCTAGCGAACATCGATCTGTTCGCCGAGGTTGCGGGTTGCACGATCGCCGCGGCACTGGTTGCAGCGGTGGAGAATTGGGGCCGCAGAGGTTGTTCCGGCGACCTCGGCGACGACGTCACCGCGAGTCTGGATCTGGTGCGCTCCGGCCTGGCGCCGTTGGCGTGACGGCACCCTCAACCGAATCCGTCACTGGTTTGCCGCGGCGTCCACGGCCGCCTCGATGAAGCGCCGCAGTACGGGGCCGTTGGCCCGCTTCACAAACGCCAACGCGACGGGAATGTCGGGCGCCCCCCGCAACGCGACGAACCGCACGCCGGGGTGGATGTTGCGCCTGATCGCAACGTCGGGAATGACCCCGATGCCCCGATCGGCCGCGACGGATTCGATCCACTCGTCGAAATTCGTTGTCTCGACTATGATTTCGGGCCCATCCCCCGCCGGCCACGACCAGGGCCCGGTGGTGCCACTGGCCGTGTTGACCACCAGCGGCCACCGTGGCACCTCGGCCCAGTCCAGCTTCGCCCGTTTGGCCAGGGGCGAATGCACCGAGCACACCGCCACCCGGGGCTCATCGAAAAGGTGCACGATTCGAACGCCGGTCGACGTCACGTGCCCGCGCACCAGGGCGATGTCCACCCGGCCCTGCTGGACCGCCCCGAGCGCGTCGTCGGTGCGGATCAGGCTGACCGTGGTCCGAGTGGTCCGCTCGAACCGCGCGACGGTGTCCTGCGCCCATGGGTCGGGCAGCAGCCAGCTGAATCCCAGGCGGATGCTCGCCTGTTGCCGGACGGCGTCGACGCCACGCCCCAGCTCGGCCAGGACCCGCTCGACGTGACCGAGGAAGACCCGCCCGGCCGGGGTGGTCGCCACGTGGCGCGAACTGCGGTCCAGCAGCGTCGCTTCGAGTGCGTCTTCGAGCTGTTTGATGGTTCGGCTCAGCGCGGGCTGGGTGATGCTGAGTTCCTGGGCGGCCAGCGTGAACGATTCGAGGCGCGCCACCGCTTCGAATGCCCGGAGATGACGCAACTCGACTCGGCCGGCCTGCACCACGTCCATGCCCGATGAGCATAGATCCTTCACACAAGGCATTTCACGTGGGATTGCCGGCGACCTACCGTCGGTTGCAATGAGGGCGCAATCCGCGCTGTGGTTCGCAGGAGGAAAAATGCCGCTGTTGTATATCGACCTCATCGAGGGTCGTACGCCGTCGGAGGTTCGTACGCTGCTGGACGCGATCCACGACACGGTGGTCGAAGCGTTCGGCGTTCCGCCGCGGGATCGCTACCAGGTGGTGCACACCCACCCGGCGCACGAAATCGTCGCGCTGGACACCGGTCTGGGTATCGATCGATCGTCTCGCCAGGTGGTCTTGCACGTGGTGAGCCGGCGGCGGCCGCGCGAGCTCAAGCAGAAGTTCTATGAACTGCTGGCGTCGCGCCTCGCCGACCGGTGCGGTCTCGAACCCGCCGACCTGATCGTCTCGGTCACCGAAAACGACGACGAGGACTGGTCTTTCGGTCACGGGAGGGCCCAGTTCCTCACCGGTGAACTCAAGTGAGCACCGCCACGGGTTTGCCGACACGCCTGACCGACCTGTTCGGAATCGAGCAGCCAATCCTGCTCGCGCCGATGGCCCTGGTCTCCGGGGGCCGGCTCGCGGCGGCGGTGACACGGGCGGGCGGACTGGGGCTCATCGGTGGGGGCTATGCCGACGCCGAATGGCTGCAGATGCAGATCGACCGGGCCGCCTGCGCCCGGGTCGGATACGGGTTCATCACCTGGAGCCTGGCCCGCAATCCGGGGGTGCTCGACGTCGCGCTGGAAAGGGGTCCGGCGGCCGTGATGCTGTCGTTCGGCGAGTTGGCGCCCTTCGCCGATCGTATCCACGCGGCCGGTGTTCCGCTGATCGCGCAGGTGCAGAACCTCGATCAGACCCGTCGCGCGCTGGATGCCGGCGCGGAGGTCATCGTGGCGCAGGGGGGCGAGGCCGGCGGACACGGCATGAGCGTGCGCTCGACGTTCACCCTGGTGCCCGAGGTCGTCGACTTCGTGGCGGACCGCTCGCCGGCCACGTTGGTGGCGGCCGCGGGTGGCGTCGGCGATGGCCGCGGGTTGGCCGCCGCGCTGGCGTTGGGAGCCGACGGCGCCGTCGTCGGTACCCGGTTCTGGGCGACGCCGGAAGCGCTCGTCTCACCCAAAGCGCAGCGGCGCGCCCTGGCGGCCGGCGGAGACGACACCGTGCGCACCCGGGTCTACGACGTTGTGCGCCGCCTCGACTGGCCCGCCGAATACACCGTACGGGCCCTGAACAACGCCTTCCTGGACACCTGGCACGGCAACGAGGCCGAGCTGTCGGCGCGGCTGCCCGAAGCGATCGACGCCTACGAAAAAGCGTTAACCGCAGAGGATTTCGACACCGCCGCCATCCTCACCGGCGAAGGGGTGGGGCGCATCCGCGAGGTCCGGCCCGCCGCGGAGATCGTCGCCGAGATGGTCGGTGACGCCAAGCGCATCCTCAACCGCGACGCCGCGCCCTAGACAGCCGAGCGACGAGTCTGGTTTGCTCAGCTGGCTAGCCTATTTCCGCCTTATCTGCGCGGGCAGGAGTGCGCGATGGCCCGTATCAACATGCCGGATGGCCCCGGCGGTGAAGCCGCCATGATCGACGTCAACGTCGCCGCATCCGCCAGCTATCCGGGATACCCTGCGCGCCAACGTCTTTGCATCGACTTGTCCTGCGCCATCGACCTCTGATCACCCATCGGAAAGGAACCCATGGACATCGCCACCGTCGACGAGCTGCTGAGCACCACACGGTCGGTCCGCAAACGCCTCGACCTGACCCGCCCGGTCGGTCGCGACGTGATCCTGGAGTGCATCCAGCTGGCGATACAGGCGCCCACGGCGAGCAACACGCAAAACTGGCGCTGGCTGGTCATCACCGACGCGGACAAGCGCGCCGCGATCGCCGAGATCTACCGCAGCATCGGCGCCGAGTACCTGGCCTACGCGGCCGACACCGCGACCGACGCCCAGACGCAGCGGGTGTACCAGAGCGCGATGAGCCTGACCGAAACGCTGGCGGAGGTGCCCGTGCACGTCATCCCCTGCCTCACCGAGCGCATCGACACCGCGGAACCGGGCATCGCCGCGGCGGCCTGGGCATCCATCATCCCCGCGGGGTGGAGCTTTCTGTTGGCGCTGCGCTCGCGCGGGCTGGGATCGGTGTGGACGACGATGCATCTGTTCAAGGAGAAGGAGGTCGCCGAGCTGCTGGGCATCCCGCCGACCGTCACGCAGGCGGCGCTGTTCCCCGTCGCCTACACGATAGGCACCGACTTCCGGCCGGCCAAGCGGCCGCCCGCGGAGACGATCACCTACTGGGACACCTGGGAACGGCCCGCCGGAGCCGGCTGATGCGGTCCTACACCGTGCGATTCCACGTCGATGCGCCGCCGCACAAAGTGTGGCGGGTGCTGCATCCGCCGGCCCCACCGAACGCCCCGCGGCCGCGGGTGCTCGAGTGGCCCACCGGCAGCATGAAAATCCTCAACGAGGGCAACGAAGCCGGCGAGGGCCTGGTCCGCACCTGCACCTTCGAAGTGCCCAAATACCTGCTGACCGGCGGTAGGGCGCGATCCTGGGAAACCGTGACCGAGGCAGAACTCAACAAGCTGTCGCGCTACGTCGCCGTCGGCGCGCCGTTGTGGTCGCGCGCCGAGGGATATCACCGGCTCGAAGAGCAGCCGGACGGCAGCACCGTGCTGACATTCCACGAGACGTATCACGCCTACAACCCGGTGCTGCGCTTCTTTCTCGAACGCCCGGTGCACGCGAAGATCTCCCGTGACAACCTCGAGACCTACGAGCACGCACTCGGATACGCGGGCCGGGTGCGGCGGCTCGACTAGCCGTTCTTCGCCACCGCGAGGATTTCACAACGGTATGAATTAGGTTGTCCACCCCGGTACCCTCGATCTCTATGGGAGTACCTGCTGCGGCGAGGGTGGTCGCTGCGAGTCTGATGGTCGCGGGCTGGGCCGCATCCGCGGTCGTCGCCAGCGCCGATCCGGACGAGACACGGGGGCCGGCGCCCGGGCCGGCACCGGGGGCTTCGCCGTCGCCCGCCGCGTCTCCGGGGGCCTCGCCCGCACCGGCGGAACCGAAGACGTCCATCGACAAGGACGGCATTTACGCCGTGGGTAGCGACATCGCCCCGGGCATATACAGCTCCGGCGGTCCCGTCGGCGACGGCACCTGCTACTGGAAGCGGACCGGCAACCCCGACGGCAACATCATCGACAACGCCATGTCCAAGAAACCGCAGGTCGTGCAGATCGATCCGGGCGACAAGGCGTTCAAAACCTCGGGCTGTCAGCCCTGGCAGCTGACGCCGGACGCCGCGGTGCCGTCGAGCGCGCCGCCCGCGGGTGTGCAGGGCACGCTCGGCATCCTCAACAGCCTGCTGGGCGGGGGTGCCCAGCGGGCACCGTCGGCTTCGCCGGCCCCCCAGGCCCCGGCGGCCTCACCTGCTTCGCCGGCCCCCCAGGCCCCGGCGGCTTCACCCGCTTCGCCGGCCCCCCAGGCCCCGCATTCCTGATCACCTATGCAGCAGATCGTCGTCGTCGGCGCCGGCGTCAGCGGGTTGACGTCGGCCATCTGTCTGGCCGAGGCGGGCTGGCCGGTACGGGTATGGGCGGCCGCGACGGGCAAGCAGACGACATCGGCGGTGGCCGGCGCGGTCTGGCTGCCCCCAAGGCCCGCCGATCGCGCGGCCGAGACGCTGGTGTGGACCGAGCACTCGCTGCGGGTGTTCACCGAGCTTGCCGGCGAACCCGACTCCGGGGTGCGGCTGGCGCCGGCGCTTGCCGCCGGTGAGCTGACCGCGACCGAGGCGATGTCATCGGCGGCGGCGGCGTTGATTCCCGACCTGGGGCCGGCCGACCCGGCCGATCTCCCCGAGGGCTCCGGCAGCGGGTTTCGCGCGACCCTGCCGATGATCGACATGCCGCATTATCTCGACTACCTCACCCGGCGGCTGGCGTCGGCCGGCTGCGAGATCGAGGATCATGCCGTGCGGACGCTCGACGAGGCCGCCGACGCCGCCGGCATCGTCGTCAACTGCGCCGGCCTGGCCGCGGGCGCGCTGGCCGGTGACGACACCATGCAACCGCTGTTCGGCCAGCACGTGGTGCTCTCCAATCCCGGTCTGCGGCAACTGTTTCTGGAAATCGACGGCGGCCCGGACTGGACCTGCTACTTCCCCCATCCGCAACGGGTGGTCTGCGGCGGCATCAGCATCCCCGGGCGTTGGGACACCGCGGCCGACGCCGACGTGACCGAACGCATCCTGCGGCGCTGCCGCCGCGTCGAGCCGCGACTCGAGGACGCCGAGGTGATCGAGGTGATCACCGGCCTGCGTCCCGACCGCCCGTCGGTGCGGGTGGCGGCCGAGCCGCTGGGGCGGGCATGGTGCATCCACAACTACGGGCACGGCGGCAACGGCGTCACACTGTCCTGGGGTTGTGCGCGCGACGTGGTGAGCCTGGCAACCGACGGCTAGCGCCGGGCGCCGGTACGCCGAATCACCAAGGACAGCAACCAACTAACGATCGACAGCACGATCGCGGCCCAGATCGCGGTCCACCAGAAGTGATCGATCTGCAATCCCCAGTGCGTGGTGTGCTCGGTGATCCGCGCGGTGATCCACAGCATCAGCGCATTGACGACGACATGGAACAGACCGAGCGTCAGGATGTACAGCGGGATCGACAGGATCTGGACGATCGGCTTGATGAACGCGTTGACCAACCCGAAGATCACGGCGACGACGAAGATGATGCCGACGCGTTCCAGCTTGGTGTCCCCGCCCACGAAGCTCAGGCCGTGCACGAAAAGGGTGACGATCCACAGCGCCAGGCCGGTCAATGCGGCGCGCAACAGAAATGGGCCCATGGTCGCAAATCCTGCCACCCGTTGGGCTCGGGAGTAAGCGGCAGAGCTCAGTTCAGGTTGTAGAAGCGCTGCGCGTTCAAGCCGCCGATCTTTTCCCGCGAGTCCTCGCTGAGGTCGGTTCGCGTGCGCAGGTGCTTGGTGCTTTCCGGCCACTCACCGTCCCAGTGCGGGTAGTCGCTGGCGAACATGATGAAATCATCGCCCAGCACGTCGATCACACCGGGCAGGATCGGTTCCTCCGGTTCGCACGTCACCCAGATGTTGCCCGCGGCCAGATAGTCGTGCGGATCGCGGCGCCAGCCGCCCTTGACCCAGTCGCCGCGCTTTTCGTAATGCTCGTGCAGCCGATCGATGAAGAAGGGGACCCAGCCCGCGCCGGCCTCGAGGAAGGCGACCCGCAACTCGGGGTGACGCTCGAAGACACCGCCCGAGACCATCGCGGTCATCGCCGTCATCTGGTCGAACGGGAAGCTGATGCAGTGCACCTGAATGTAGTTCGTGAAACGGTCCACACCGATCTTGGGCAGGTGAATGCCCGGGGCGCCGTGCACCCCCAACGGCATGCCGAGGTCGACGGCGGCGGCGTAGAACGGATCGAGGTCGGGGTGGTCGAGGTTGCGGCTCTTGAGCGCCGGCGGCACCAAGGTGGCAACCAGCCCAAGCTCTTTGGCCTCCGTCATGACATCGACGGCGACGCGGCCGTGCTCGATCGGTGTGACGGCGACGCCGCGCAACCGGCCACCGGACGAGGCGCAGTAGTTCGCGATCCACTGGTTGTACAGCCTCGAGAATCCCGCGGCGAACTCCGGGTCTTCGAGGCTGGGCGCGCACAACCCCATGCTGGGATAGAGCACCATCGTGTCGATGTGGTCGCGATCGGCGTCGCCCAGCACGCCCTCGGGTGAGCGGCAGTTGATGTCGGGCGCCTTACTGATCCCGTGTTCGGGCGGACAACCCGCGCCCGGCCCCGTGTCCTCGGGGTAGCTGCGGCCCTCGAGCGTCAATCCCGGCCGGCCGTCGGTGCTGGGCTTGACGTGCTGCGGCCATCGTTTGATCGCTTCGATTGCCAGCGAGGAATTCTCGGCCACGTGTCCGTCGGCGTCGATGATCCGCATGTATCCGGAACTTACTCTCGCAGTCCACAAGGTGAAACAACTCGCGCCCGCGCGCTGGGTAAGCCACGATGCTGACGTGACCACACAACGCCCTCGTCAGAAGTTGACCGCCGATCAGCGAAACTCCTTCATCGCGGCGCTACTGGGCTGGACGATGGACGCCTTCGATTACTTCATCGTGGTGCTCGTCTACGCCGACATCGCCAAGACGTTCCACCACAGCAAGGCCGAGGTCGCGTTCGTCACCACGGCCACCCTCATCATGCGGCCCGTCGGCGCGCTGCTGTTCGGGCTGTGGGCCGACCGCGTCGGCAGGAGGCTGCCGCTGATGGTCGACGTCATGTTCTATTCCGTGGTCGGCTTCCTGTGCGCATTCGCACCCAACTTCACCGTGCTCGTCATCCTGCGATTGCTGTACGGCATCGGCATGGGCGGCGAATGGGGGCTGGGCGCCGCGCTCGCCATGGAGAAGGTTCCCGTCGAGCGGCGCGGGTTCTTTTCCGGGCTGCTGCAGGAGGGGTACGCGTTCGGCTACCTGCTGGCCAGCGTCGCCTCGCTGGTGGTGATCGACTGGATCGGGCTGTCGTGGCGGTGGCTGTTCGGTCTGAGCATCGTCCCCGCGTTGATCAGCCTGGTCATCCGCTACCGCGTGGAGGAGTCCGAGGTGTGGGAAGCCGCCCAGGACCAGATGAAGCTCACCAAGACCCGGATCCGCGACGTGCTGCGTAGCGGCGCCATCATTCGCCGGTTCATCTACCTGGTGCTGCTGATGACGGCCTTCAACTGGATGAGCCACGGCACGCAGGACGTCTATCCCACCTTCCTGGGGGCGCACGCCAATCAGGGCGCCGGTCTGTCCAGCACGACGGTCAAGTGGATCGTGGTGGTCTACAACGTCGGCGCCATCGTCGGAGGCCTGGTCTTCGGCACACTGTCGCAGCGCTTCAGCCGCCGCTACACCGTCGTCTTCTGTGCGATCCTGGCGCTGCCCATCGTCCCGTTGTTCGCGTACTCGCGCAGCGCCGCGATGCTGTGCCTGGGTTCGTTTTTGATGCAGCTCTTCGTGCAGGGCGCGTGGGGCGTGATTCCCGCGCACCTCACCGAGATGTCGCCGGACGCGATCCGCGGCCTCTATCCCGGGGTGACCTATCAGCTGGGCAACCTGCTGGCGGCGTTCAACCTACCGATCCAGGAACGCCTCGCCGAATCGCACGGTTACCCGTTCGCGTTGGCGGCGACGATCGTGCCGGTGCTGATCGCGGTGGCGGGGCTGACGCTGATTGGAAAGGACGCCACCGGAATCCGGTTCGGCACCACCGAAAGCGCTTTTCTGGCAAGCGAAGTGACGTGAGGCTAGTCGCCGTTGTCCAGTAGGCGTCGCAGCAGGTGCATGGCCACCGTGGTCGAGCGCTCCCGGATATCCGAGCGGTTGCCGGGTAGCCGCAGCGTGCGGGTATCGGTCCGGCCGGCGGCCGTCACGCTGAAACAGACTGTGCCCACCGGCTTTTCCTCGGTACCCCCACCCGGGCCGGCGATTCCGGTGATCGCGACCGCGGTGTCGGCGCCGAAGCGTTGCAGCGCACCCGCGGCCATCGCCTCGGCCACCGGCTCGGACACTGCGCCGTGCGCGTCGATCAGCGCGGGGTCGACGCCGAGCAGCTCCACCTTCGCCTCGTTCGAGTAAGACACGACGCCGCCGGCCACGTAATCCGACGACCCGGGCCGGTCGGTCAGCCGCGCGGCCAGCAGGCCCGCGGTGCAGGATTCCGCCGTCGCGATGCGATGGCCGGCCAGAAGCTGGGCCACCAGATCGTCGACGCGCGAACCGTCCTCGGAGTACAGCTGATGCCCGTGCCGCTCGCGCAGCAGCTTGGTCAATTGCGCGTATGCGTCCGCGGCGTCCGGCTCGTAGCGGGTGACCATCTCGATCTCGCCGCGCCGCAGGCAGGTGGTGATCTCCAGCTGTTCGAAGCCAGGCACGGCCGTTTCGGCCTCGCGCAGTGTTTCGGCCAGTCCCGACTCCGGCAGCCCGAACATGCGCAGCATCTCCTGCCGGTAGACGGTCCGGCCGGCGATCGCCTCCTGCGCCGCGGGCGTCTCGATGGCCGTGTGCCACATCGGCTGCAGCTCGCGCGGCGGACCAGGAAGCACGATCACCGTCGGCTTGCCGGGCACCACGACGCCGGGAGCGGTCCCCACCGGGTCGAGCACCTGCGCCCCGGCCGGCACCATGGCCTGCTTGCGATTGGCTGCCCGCAGCGACTCGAAAGTGCCGGGATCCAAGGCGGATTGGAACGCGGGGTTGCGGCCCATCAGCTTCTTGAGGATGTCGGCGATCTTCTCCTCGACCTCGGCGTCCAACACCAACTCGCGCTCGCAGAAGCGCGCGACCACCTCGACGGTCATGTCGTCGGCCGTCGGCCCCAGGCCCCCGCTGGTGACGATCAGGTCCACGCCCTGGTCGGCCAGGAACCGCAGCTGCGCTTCGATGTCGGCCGGCCGGTCACCGCAGATGGTGATGTGGGCCAGCTCGACGCCCAGCTCCAACAGGCGATCGGCGATCCAGGGGCCGTTCGCATCTTGCACCCGACCGGTCAGGACCTCGGTTCCGGTGACAACGATTCCTGCGCGTGCGCTCACCGCCCTGAGCCTACGCATGGGCTCCGAGGACGTTCATCCGGAAGGACAATTCGGAAGGACGATCAGCCCATGATCGAGTTAGAGGTGATACAGGACGTCACCCGGCTTGAACTCGACGCGATCACCAACGCGGCCACACCGCACTCGGCGGCCCCGCGTAGCTGACCTCTCAGGTCACGACAGCTAGCCGTCGGAAAGGTAACGCTCGACGGTGGCGACCTTCTGCGTCATCGCGTCGGTCGTCCCGGCGCGCCAGTCCGCCTTGATCACCGTGCTGACCCTGGGCGCCCGGGCGGCCACCGCCTCGACCGCACGCTGCACCACGGCCATGACCTCCGCCCAGGTCTCGCCTTCGATGACGGTGAACATCGCATCCGTGTTGTTGGGCAGCCCGGAATCGCGCACCACCCGAACCGCTTCGGCGACGATCTCACCGACCCCCTCGCCCACCCCCATCGGGGTGACGGAAAACGCGACGAGCACAGACATTCATCGAGCGTACCCAAGATCCGCGAGGCCGGTCTGGCACCATCGAGGCCCATGCGGGTGTTGGTGCAACGGGTTTCGTCGGCAACGGTCTCGGTGGACGGCGCGGTGGTGGGCGCGATCCGTCCCGCTGGTCAGGGCCTGTTGGCATTCGTCGGTGTCACCCACGGCGACGACGGCGACAAGGCGCGACGGCTCGCTGAGAAGCTCTGGCAGCTAAGGATTCTCACCGGCGAACGCTCCGCGGCCGATGTCAACGCACCCATCCTGGTCGTGAGTCAGTTCACGCTGTACGCCGACACCGCCAAGGGCCGCCGCCCGTCGTGGAACGCGGCCGCCCCAGGAGCGGTCGCCGAGCCGCTGGTGACGGAGTTCGCCGAGGCGTTACGGCGGTCGGGCGCCGAGGTGCAGACCGGGGTGTTCGGCGCGAACATGCAGGTCGAATTGGTGAACGACGGTCCGGTGACGGTGCTCTTGGAGCTGTGAGCCCGCGCCCACGGGTACCGTGGACCCGGCGGCGTGTCATCGCCGGCGCCGACGGGAGGGCAACCATGAGCACGACACCCGACTTCGGGTCACTCCGTTCCGACGACGACAACTGGGACATCGTCAGCAGCGTGGGATACACGGCGCTGCTCGTCGCGGGATGGCGAGCGCTGCACGCCGTGAGCCCGCGGCCGTTGGTGCGCGACGAATACGCAAAAGTCTTCATTGCCGCCTCGCAGGACCCGTATCTGGCGGGTGTGCTTGCCAACCCCGGTACCTCCGACGACGAGACGGCCTTCCCGCGCCTCTACGGAGTCCAGACCCGCTTCTTCGACGACTTCTTCGAGGCCGCGGGAGCCGCGGGCATCCGGCAGGCGGTGATCGTCGCCGCCGGGCTGGATTCGCGGGCGTATCGGCTCGAATGGCCGCAAGACACAAGGGTTTTCGAAGTCGATCTGCCGAAGGTCCTGGAATTCAAGGCCCGCGTTCTCGGTGAGCAGGGCGCGACCCCGAAGGCCCGTCGCGTCGAGGTCGCCGCCGATCTGCGCACCGACTGGTCACGGCCGTTAGAAGCGGCCGGCTTCGACGTGGAGATTCCGAGCGCCTGGTCGGTGGAGGGGCTGCTCCCCTACCTCACCGACGAGGCGCAACACGCGCTCTTCACCCGGATCAGCGGGCTCAGCGCGCCGGGCAGCCGGATCGCCATCGGCGCGCTGGGATCGCGACTGGACCACGACCAGCTCCACGCCCTGGAAGCGAGCCACCCCGGGGTGAATGTGTCCGGCAACGTGGACTTTTCGGCCCTGACTTACGAACCCCAGTCCGACCCCGCGGAGTGGCTGGCGGCCCACGATTGGGCCGTCGAACCCGTCCGCAACACGCTCGACCTACAGGCCGGCTACGGTATGACCCCGCCGGACGTCGACGTCAAGATCGACAGCTTCATGCGGTCCCAATACATCACGGCGACCCGCTGAGCACCTAGGGTTTCAGCAGGACCTTCACGTCGTCGCCCGAACGCGACTCCGCTCTCGCGTAGCCCTTGGCCGCCTCGTCCAACGGCATTGTGGTGGTGAAGATCCCGTCGACGTCGAGTCGGCCCGACTGCAGCAACGGAATCAGTTCCGGCCAGGTGCGCTGCACCGGTGCGGTAGTGAACCGCACCGTCGTGCTGCGGATCAGGCAGCCCAGCGCGTTGAGGGGGAACGGATTCATGTCGTGCACGCCGACCACCGAGACTGTGCCGCCGGGCCGGACGGCGTTGATCGCCTCGGTCAGGGAGGCGTCCGTGGCGACGGCGTCGATCACCGCGTCGGCGCCGCGGCCCCCGGTGGCGGCCAGGATCGCCTCGAGCGCCGGCGCCTGCACCGGCGTCGCGCCCCCCCGGGCCGCCCGCTGTAGCCGGCCATCGACCTGATCGACCGCGAAAACCGTTGCCGCACCTTGAAACAGCGCGCTGCGCAGCGAGCACAGGCCGACCGCGCCCAAGCCGATCACCGCCACCGTGCCGCCGAAGGGAATGTCGGCCCGCTGCGCCGCGGCCCAGCCGGTGGCCAGGTTGTCGGTGAGCAGCAGCGCCTGTTCGGTGCTGATGCCCTCGGGCATCTTCAGCAGCTGGAAATCCGCGGCGGGCACGGCGAGCAGGTCGGCCTGCGCACCGCCGAGCACGCCGCCGCCGAAGATCTGAAATCCGGAGTGGCACATCACCGGATCGCGGGTGGCGCAGCCCGGGCACGCGCCGCAACCGGTGACCGACGAGACCATCACCTGATCGCCGACCTTGACGTTGCGCACCTGCGGCCCGGCTTCCACGACGGTGCCGACGGCTTCGTGGCCGAGCGCGATCGGGTCGGGCATCGGAAAGTCGGCCTCGTAGAAGTGTAGGTCGGATCCGCAGATGCCGGCGGCGCTCACCTCGACGATCGCTCCGTCGGGCCCCGGAAGGGCCGGATCGGGCCGGTTGTCCACCCGAATGCTGCGGGGCCCATCAACGACTACGGTGCGCATATTGACGTGCTCACTTTCCCTGTGGCGCTGAATCTTTCGTTCGGACTACAAACTGTGACCAATCGGGCTCGCGCACCGCGGACCAGTATTCGTTGAGACGCCACGGGCTCACGGTGTGGATCTCCCCGTCGGCGTTCTTGAAATACGAATGCTTGACCGCCGGATGCGACCACACCATCTTCTTGATCTGGGTCTGCGTCCGGCGGTGCCAATCGGCGGCGGCCTCGGGTCTCGGCTCGAGCGAATGCACGCCGGTTTCGGCCAGTCGGGCCAGGCATTGATCGATGTAGCGCATTTGCAGCTCGGACTGAAAAATGAGGCTGCCGCCATGGGCCAGATGAGTTCCCGGGCCGTAGACGATGAAGAAGTTCGGGAACTCCGGGACCGTGATGCCGAGGTAGGCGTACGGCCGGCTCCCCCACATCTCAAGCAGATCGGTGCCGTTACGGCCGGTGACCTTCAGCGGCCAGAGCACGTCGGTGTGCCGAAACCCGGTGGCGTACACGATGACGTCGACGTCATGAGCCACGCCGTCACGGGTGACGATGCCGTTCGGCGTGATCTTGTCGATGGGCGTGCGGACCAATTCGACGTTGTCGCGCTGCAGCGTTCGCAGCCAACTGCCGTTGTCCTGCAGGGTGCGTTTGCCGCAGGCGGGATAGTCCGGCATCACCTTGGCCAGCAACTCGGAATCCTCGCCCACCTGACTGGTGATCCACTGTGAGAACATCATCTGGGCGGCGGCGTTGATGTCGCTGACGGCGTGCTCCTGGTCGGCGTATCCTGGGTCGCCCTCGGCCGCGTCGAGACCCTTGTCGGAGCCGGGCCAGAGCACCAGGAAGCGATACCACCTGCCGTAGAACGGAAGATGGCGCATCGCCCAGCGCACCCCGTCGCCGACCTCGTCGTGATACATCGGGTTCGGGAACATCCACTGCGCGGTCCGCTGAAACACGGTGAGGTGCTCCACGTCCTCGGCGATCGCGGGGGCGATCTGGAATCCGCTGGCGCCGGCGCCGACGAGCGCGACCCGCTTGCCTTTGAGATCTACCGAATGATCCCAGGCCGCCGAGTGAAATGACGGCCCCGCGAAGGTGTCCGCGCCGTCGAACATGGGAATGTTCGGGCGGTTCAGCTGCCCGACCGCGGTGATGAGAGCGCGGGCGCGCACGGTGGTCGCATGACCGTCGGACGAGCGCAGCGACACGCTCCACGCGCCGTCGTCGTCATTCCATTCGGCCGCGAGAACCTCGGTCCGCCAACGCACATGCTCCGCCAGGCCGTGTTTGTCGACGACCTTGGTGAAATAGTCTTGCAGCTCGTATTGCTCGGCGAAGAAGTGTGTCCAGTCGTTGTTGGGTTCGAAGCTGTAGCAATAGAAATGGTTCGCCACATCCACCCGGGCGCCGGGATAGCCGTTCTCCCACCAGGTTCCGCCGGGGCCCGCGTTCTTCTCGATGATGGTGAAGGGAATGTTGGCCTGCCTGAGGCGCACGCCGGCCAGGATGCCCGATTCGCCGCATCCCACGACCAGGACCGGAAGTTCGGCGGTGCGCTCGGCGGGCAACGTGGCGGGCCGGCGAGGGTCGACGCCGTCGAGGTCGAGCTCTTCGGAGATCAGCGACAAGTAGTCGTCGGGCACGTGTTCGCAAGCCGCCCAGTCAATCATCTCCCTGATGAGTTCGGGGCTCAGCGGTTGCGGTTCGGGGCAACCGCGGTCGCGATAGTCGGTGATGACCGACAGGGCCCCGGCGCGTGCCCGCGCCTGGTCGTCCTCTGACATGAACCCCTGGACCTCATTGAGAAAGATGCCCATCTGCTTGAAGTCGCGGATGAACCGCGGGTCACCGGTGATGTGGACGAGCGAGAGCAACAGCGTGGGAATGCTGACATCCTCTAGCGCGGCGGCGATCTCGGATGTGCTTGTGGTGAAGGGATCGCCGGCATAGCGGCTGCGCATCGCGGGAAACCTTTCGGTGGTTTGGGAGCCAATTACGCTACGCGTGGTTTCGTAATTGGCAGCACTACGCTACCCGCTCGCTCGGCGTGGGATCAAGACGTTGGCAGCTACGGATCGTCGCCGTCAGGGATCGTCGTCGTCCGGGTCCGCAAGGATTTTTTCGGGGTGGTGGAAGGTGTTGGTTCGGGGTTGGCCCCGGTCGAGATGCGGCGGCGGTATCCATTCGGTGTCGCCGTTGGCGCGTTTTCGGGTCATCCAGCCGCCCGGCCGTAGCAGGCGGTGATGCGGGCCGCAGGCGAAGGTGAGGTCGTTGACGTCGGTGGTGTGGCACTTGCTGTAGTCGGTGACGTGGTGAACTTCGCAGTAGTAGCCCGGCACGTCGCAACCGGGATGCGAGCACCCACGGTCCTTGGCGTACAAGACAATTCGTTGGCCGGGTGATGCCAGTCGCTTGGTGTGATA
>NZ_QMEU01000070.1 GCF_003284975.1 Mycobacterium colombiense | reverse complement strand
CCTGCGCTCGACGTCGGATTCGCGCACCAGAACGAATTCCACGTACTCGTCGTCGTCGTAGTCGTCGTCGACCACGTCGTCGTCGGGTCGCAGCGGATCGTCGCGGCCCCTGCCGTCACCCGACCAGGGCGCAAAGCCAACCAGGAACAGCGCCGCGACGATGCCGAACAACGCGACGAACGCCGGCAACAACACCGATTGCGACATCGCGGCGGCGAACGGGTCGCGCAGGAACGCGGGCAACTGCAGGGCGAGCGCGTCCTCGCCGACGGCGTCGCCGGACGGCTGGCGCGGCATCTCGGCGGTGATCCGCCAGGTCATGAACGCGGCCATGCCGGCGCTGCCGAGCACCGCGCCGAGCTGGCGCACGGAGTTGTACACCGCGGATCCCGCGCCGGCCAGGTGCGGCGGCAAATTACGCGTCGCGGTGGCGGTCAACGGTGACCACACGAAGGCCATCCCGACGCCCATGGCGAAGAACGGCAAAACCAGCCGCCAGATCGGCGTCGTCGGTGTCATCTCGAAGGTGATCCAGGTCAGCGCGATGGCCAGCACCGAGAAACCGAAACCGAGCACGGGCTGCGGATGGTATTTGTCGACGATCTTGCCGACGAACGGCGCGAAGACACCATTGGCGATGGCCATCGGCGCAATCAACAGGGCCGAGCGGGTCGGCGAGAGCCCGCACACGGCCTGCGCGTAGAACGTCAGCGGCAGCATCATCGCCGTGGCGGCGAACGAGATGATGGCCACCCCGACGTTGCACAGGCTGAAATCGCGGTCGCTGAAGATGACCAACGGAATCAGCGGCTCGTGGGCGTTCAGCGACTGCCAGAACGCGAAGGCCGTCATGAATCCGACGCCCGCGACGATCAACGCCCAGATCCAGGGTTGCCAGTGCGCGGCCTGCCCCTGCTGCAGCCCGAACACGATCAGGAAGATCCCTATCCCCGACAGGGTGACCCCGATCAGGTCGAAGCGATGCGACTGGGTGGGCAGCACCGGAATCAGCCAGTACGCCAGACCCAGCCCGAGGACGCCGATGGGAACGTTGACGAAGAAGATCCACTGCCATCCCAGGCTGTCGACCAGGACACCGCCGGCCAACGGGCCCACCAGGCTGGCGACACCTGCGGTGGCCCCCCACAGGCTCACCGCGACGCCCCGCCGCTCCGCCGGGAAGATCCGGGTGATGGTCGACAAGGTCTGGGGGGTGAGCAGCCCGGCGCCGACGCCCTGCACGACGCGCGCCGCGATCAGCATGGCCGCGCTGCCCGCCAGCCCGCACCACACCGAGGAGACGGTGAACACCACCAGGCCGATCAGATACAGATACTTGGGTCCGAACCGGTCACCCAGCCGCCCGGCCACCAGCAACACCACCGCGTAGCCCAACAGGTAGGCGCTGGTCACCCAGACCACGGTGTCGTAGCCGATGCGCAGGCTGCCCATGATGGTCGGGTTGGCAATGGCGACGATGGTCGAGTCGACCATGATCATGAAAAAGCCGATCAGCATCGCCCACAGCGGGTTCCAGGGGTTCTGTGACTGCGGCGAGCTCCGGGTGAGAAAGTCCCAGCGGTTGGCGGCCCGGGCCGACGCCGATCCCGCGCGCCCTCCCCCCGGCGTGCGGGGCGTAGCCGTGCTCATCCACCCCACCTCGTTTCGCTCCCCACGATGCTGTTCAGTCGTCTCGGCCCCTCTGATCGGCCGGACCGGCCCACACAGGCGATACCCGGCGGGTAAGCAGCATGGGGACCGAGAAACGGCACGGACCGTCGCAGACATCCAGCCTGCATTATTCCCGGTGCGGCAAGGGGTCGGCGGCCGAGGATCGGGTCGGGGGGCATAACACGTCAGGATTCCCCGCGGGCGCGTTAGCCTGGAAGAACGCCATTTGCAGGAGAGACGATATGCGGGCTGGACGGAACAAGTCGCCGAACCGGTTTTTCACGATGTCCGACTCGGGGTCGGCGCCGAGGGCCGACAACGGTCGGCCCAAGATGTCCGCGCGCGCGTTGGCGCAGGTCATCGAGCGAAGCTCGCGATTGCAGGGCCCGGCCGCCGAGGCCTATGTGACCCGGCTGCGCAACGCGCACCCCAATGCCAGCCCGGCTGAGATCCTGGCCAAGCTGCACAAGCGATACCTGGCCGTCGTGACGGCAGGCGGCGTTGCCGTGGGGGCCGCGGCGACCATCCCCGGCATCGGCACGATCAGCGCCCTGTCCGCCGCCGCCGCCGAAACGGTGACCTTCCTGGAGGCGACCGCGTTCCTGGTGCTCGCAACTGCGGTGGTCCACGACATCCCGGCCGATCACCGGGAGCGACGCCGCGCGCTCGTGCTGGCGGTGCTCGTCGGCGACAACAGCAAGCACGCCGTCGCCCAGCTGGTCGGCCCGGGCCGCACTAACGGCGGCTGGATCTCCGAGAGCCTGGCCGCCCTGCCGCTGTCGTCGATGTCCAAGCTGAACTCACGACTGCTCAAGTCGTGGGTGCGCAAGTACACCGTGCGGCGCGGCGCCCTGCTGTTCGGCAAGCTGCTGCCGGTCGGGGTTGGGGTCGTGGTGGGCGCCGTCGGCAACTACCTCGCCGGCAAGAAGATGATCCGCAACGCCGGCCGGGCTTTCGGCACACCGCCCGCGCGCTGGCCCCGCGCGCTGCATCTGGTCCCCCCGGTCCACGAAGCCGGCTAGCGGGCGATCGCAACCGCGGCCGCGGCGATCGCAACCGCGGCGGGTCGCCGCCATCGGGACAGCCCCCAGGCCGTCCCGCTGCCCCGGTCAGCCTGGCGGATCGGCGGCGAAAGGTTAGCCTTTATAGGGCGGAAACAATGGGTACCGCCACGGGTATGAGGTGCTCGGCCGTCCGGGGCCGACAAGGGTGCAGGCGCCACGGGAATGCGCTTGCGGAACAGAAGGATTGAGGCGAACTGCGGTCGTGAGCAACATAAGTTCACCGTTCGGGCAAAACGAATGGCTGGTCGAGGAGATGTACCGCAAGTTCCGCGACGACCCCTCGTCAGTCGATCCGAGCTGGCACGAGTTTCTGGTCGACTACAACCCCGAGCCCGCCAACGAGCCCGCGCCGGCCGCCCCGACCAGCGGTGACGGCGCGCCGGCCGCCGCCCCGGCGCCTGCCCAGCCGGCCCCGGCGGCCCCCGAGCCGGCCAAGCCCACACCTCCCGTCAGCACCGCCGCCGGCAATGGGGTCGCGCCGCGGCCGGCCAAGGCCGCCACTCCCCCGCCCGCGGAGGGTGACGAGCTGCAGACGCTGCGCGGCGCCGCCGCGGCCGTCGTCAAGAACATGTCGGCGTCGCTGGACGTGCCGACGGCGACCAGCGTGCGCGCCGTGCCCGCCAAGTTGATGATCGACAACCGGATCGTCATCAACAACCAGCTCAAGCGCACCCGCGGCGGCAAGATCTCGTTCACCCACCTGCTGGGTTATGCCCTGGTGCAGGCGATCAAGAAGTTCCCGAACATGAATCGGCACTACGCCGAGATCGACGGCAAGCCCACCGCGGTGACGCCGGCGCACACCAACCTGGGCCTGGCCATCGACCTGCAGGGCAAGGACGGCAAGCGTTCCCTGGTGGTCGCCGGGATCAAGGGCTGCGAAACCATGCGGTTCGCGCAGTTCGTCACCGCCTACGAAGACATCGTGCGGCGCGCCCGCGACGGCAAGCTGACCGCCGAAGACTTTGCGGGCGTGACCATTTCGCTGACCAACCCGGGCACCATCGGCACCGTGCACTCGGTGCCGCGGCTGATGAACGGCCAGGGCGCCATCATCGGTGTGGGCGCCATGGAATACCCCGCCGAGTTCCAGGGCGCCAGCGAGGAACGCATCGCCGAGCTGGGTATCGGCAAGCTGATCACCCTGACCTCGACCTACGACCATCGCATCATCCAGGGCGCGGAGTCCGGTGACTTCCTGCGCACCATCCACGAGATGCTGCTCTCGGACGCGTTCTGGGACGAGATCTTCCGCGAGCTGGGCAACCCGTACCTGCCGGTGCGCTGGAGCACCGACAACCCGGATTCGATCGTCGACAAGAACGCCCGGGTGATGGAGTTGATCGCGGCCTACCGCAATCGCGGTCACCTGATGGCCGACATCGACCCGCTGCGCTTGGACGGCAGCCGGTTCCGCAGCCACCCCGACCTCGAGATCCTCAACCACGGCCTGACGCTGTGGGACCTGGACCGGGTGTTCAAGGTCAACGGCTTCGCCGGTTGCGAGTACAAGAAATTGCGCGACGTGCTGGGTCTGCTGCGCGACGCCTACTGCCGCCACATCGGCGTGGAGTACACCCACATTCTCGAACCCTCACAGCAGGAATGGCTGCAGCAGCGCGTCGAGACCAAGCACGTCAAACCGACGGTGGCCGAACAGAAGTTCATCCTGAGCAAGCTGAACGCGGCCGAGGCCTTCGAAACCTTCCTGCAAACCAAATATGTTGGCCAGAAACGGTTTTCGCTGGAAGGCGCGGAAAGCATCATTCCGATGATGGACGCGGCGATCGACCAGTGCGCCGAGCACGGCCTCGACGAGGTGGTCATCGGCATGCCGCACCGCGGCCGACTCAACGTGCTGGCCAACATCGTCGGCAAGCCGTACTCGCAGATCTTCTCCGAGTTCGAGGGCAACCTCAACCCGGCGCAGGCGCACGGTTCCGGGGACGTCAAGTACCACCTGGGCGCCACCGGCGTGTACCTACAGATGTTCGGCGACAACGACATTCAGGTGTCGCTGACCGCCAACCCGTCGCACCTGGAAGCCGTCGACCCGGTGCTCGAGGGCCTGGTGCGCGCCAAGCAGGACCTGCTGGACCACGGCGCCGAGGACCAAGGCGACGAAAAGGCCTTCTCGGTGGTGCCGATGATGCTGCACGGCGACGCCGCGTTCGCCGGCCAGGGCGTGGTCGCCGAGACGCTGAACCTGACCCACCTGCCCGGCTACCGCGTCGGCGGCACCATCCACATCATCGCCAACAACCAGATCGGCTTCACCACCGCACCGGAGTATTCGCGGTCCAGCGAGTACTGCACCGACGTCGCGAAGATGATCGGGGCGCCGATCTTCCACGTCAACGGCGACGACCCGGAGGCGTGCGCTTGGGTGGCCAAGCTGGCCGTCGACTTCCGGCAGGAGTTCAAGAAGGACGTCGTCATCGACATGTTGTGCTACCGCAAGCGCGGCCACAACGAGGGCGACGACCCGTCGATGACCAACCCCGCCATGTACGACGTCGTCGACATCAAGCGCGGGGTGCGCAAGAGCTACACCGAAGCCCTGATCGGCCGCGGCGACATCTCGATGAAGGAAGCCGAGGACGCGCTGCGCGACTATCAGGGCCAGCTGGAGCGGGTGTTCAACGAGGTCCGCGAGCTGGAGAAGCACGGCGTGCAGCCCAGTGAATCGGTCGAGGCCGACCAGATGCTGCCGGCGGGGCTGTCCACCGCGGTGGATAAGGCGCTGCTGGCCCGCATCGGTGACGCGTTCCTGGCCCTGCCCGAGGGCTTCACCGCACACCCGCGGGTGCAGCCGGTGCTGGAGAAGCGCCGCGAGATGGCCTACGAGGGCAAGATCGACTGGGCCTTCGGTGAACTGCTGGCGCTGGGCTCGCTGGTGGCCGAAGGCAAGCTGGTGCGGCTCTCCGGGCAGGACACCCGCCGCGGCACCTTCTCCCAGCGGCACTCGGTTATCATCGACCGCAACACCGGCGCCGAGTTCACGCCGCTCAAGCTGCTGGCGACCAACGCCGACGGCACCCCGACCGGTGGCAAGTTCCTGGTCTACGACTCGCCGCTGTCGGAGTACGCCGCCGTCGGCTTCGAGTACGGCTACACGGTGGGCAACCCCGACGCCCTGGTCTTGTGGGAGGCGCAGTTCGGCGACTTCGTCAACGGCGCGCAGTCGATCATCGACGAGTTCATCAGCTCCGGCGAGGCCAAGTGGGGCCAGCTGTCCAACGTCGTGCTGCTGTTGCCGCACGGCCACGAGGGTCAGGGCCCCGACCACACCTCGGGGCGCATCGAGCGCTTCCTGCAACTGTGGGCGGAGGGGTCGATGACGATCGCGGTGCCCTCGACGCCGTCCAACTACTTCCACCTGTTGCGGCGGCACGCCCTCGACGGCGTGCAGCGTCCGCTGATCGTGTTCACCCCGAAGTCGATGCTGCGCAACAAGGCGGCGGTCAGCGACGTCCGGGACTTCACCGAGATCAAGTTCCGCTCGGTGCTCGAAGAGCCGACCTACGAAGACGGCATCGGTGACCGCAGCAAGGTCACCCGGGTCCTGCTGACCAGCGGCAAGCTCTACTACGAGCTGGTGGCCCGCAAGGCCAAGGACCACCGCGACGACGTCGCGATCGTGCGGATCGAGCAACTCGCGCCGCTGCCGAAACGCCGGCTGAATGAAACGCTGGACCGCTACCCCAACGTGCAGCAATACTTCTGGGTCCAGGAGGAGCCGGCCAACCAGGGCGCCTGGCCGCGTTTCGGGCTGGAGCTGCCCGAGCTGCTGCCCGACAAGCTGACCGGCCTCAAGCGCATCTCGCGCCGGGCGATGTCGGCGCCGTCGTCGGGCTCGTCGAAGGTGCACGCCGTCGAGCAGCAGGAGATCCTCGACACGGCCTTCGCCTGACGGGCTTCGGTGACCCGCAGGTATCAGGGACCGCTGGTACCGGCTAGCCTCGACGCAAACGTGCCGAGAAGGAAGGGTGCTCATGCAAGGGTTCGCCGGCAAGGTCGCGGTGGTGACGGGCGCGGGTTCGGGTATCGGGCAGGCGCTGGCCCTGGAGCTGGCCCGCTCGGGCGCCAAGGTGGCGATCAGCGACGTCGACCTCGACGGCCTGGGCCACACCGAGGAGCAGCTGAAGGCGATCGGCGCCGCGTTCAAGTCGGATCGGCTCGACGTGACCGAGCGCGAGGCCTTCCTGGCCTACGCCGACGGCGTCAAGGAGCACTTCGGCAAGGTCAACCAGATCTACAACAACGCCGGCATCGCCTTCACCGGCGACGTGGAGGTCAGCCAATTCAAGGACATCGAACGAGTGATGGACGTCGACTTCTGGGGCGTCGTCAACGGCACCAAGGCGTTCCTCCCGCACCTGATCGCCTCCGGCGACGGCCACGTCGTCAACGTGTCCAGCGTGTTCGGGCTCTTCTCGGTGCCCGGGCAGGCGGCCTACAACTCGGCCAAGTTCGCCGTGCGTGGCTTCACCGAGGCGCTGCGGCAGGAGATGGTCGCGGCCGGCCACCCGGTGGCGGTCACCACGGTGCACCCGGGCGGCATCAAGACCGCGATCGCGCGCAACGCGACGGCCGCCGAGGGGGTCGACCCCGAGCAACTCGCGAAGCTGTTCGACAAGCGGCTCGCCAGGACCAGCCCGCAGCGCGCCGCCCAGATCATCCTGGACGCGGTCCGCAAGAAGAAGGCCCGCGTGCTGGTCGGCACGGACGCCAAACTCCTGGACGTGATGGTGCGGCTGGCGGGCCCGTACTACCAGCAGCTCTTCGGCCCGGTGATGGGCCGGTTGCTGCCCAAGCAGTGATCGATCTCTCAGTGTCGAGTGTCGCCGATTCACCGTTTCGCCCTGCTGTAGCCAGCATCGCTGGTAACGATTAGCGTCAAGCGGTCAAGCCTGGTCGAGGGAGTTTGCATGGATAGGTTCGCCGGCAAGGTCGCCGTGGTCACCGGGGCGGGCTCCGGTATCGGCCAGGCGCTGGCGGTCGAGCTGGGCCGGGCCGGTGCCAAGGTGGCGATCAGCGACGTCGACACCGAGGGGCTGGCCCAGACCGCCGAACAGCTGACGGCGATCGGCGCGGCGTTCAAGTCGGACCGGCTCGACGTGACCGAACGCGAGGCCTTCCTGGCCTACGCCGACGCCGTCGCCGAGCACTTCGGCAAGGTCAACCAGATCTACAACAACGCCGGCATCACCTTCATCGGGTCCATCGAGGACAGCCGGTTCAAGGACATCGAGCGGGTGATCGACGTCGACTACTGGGGCGTCGTCAACGGCACCAAGGCCTTCCTCCCGCACCTGATCGCCTCCGGCGACGGGCACGTCATCAACATCTCGAGCGCGCTTGGTCTGTTCTCCGCGCCCGGCCAGGCGGCCTACGTCTCGGCCAAGTTCGCCGTCCGCGGCTTCACCGAGTCGCTGCATCAGGAGATGGCCCGCGCGGGGCACCCGGTGCGCGTGACGACGGTGCACCCAGGCGGCATCAAGACCGCGTTCGCCCGCAACGCCACCGGCGTCGAGGGCCTCGACCATGCCGAGTTGGCCACCGTGTTCGAGGAGCAGCAGGCCAAGACCACCCCGCAGCGGGCCGCCCAGCTCATCCTCGAGGGCGTGCGCAAGAACAAGGCGCGGGTGCTGGTCGGTCCGGACGTCAAGGCGATGGACCTGCTTGTGCGGCTCGCCGGACCGAACTACGAGCGGCTGGTCGGCGGCCCCGTGATGAGCCGGGTCAAGGACTTCGTCACCCGGTTGCTGCCGAAGCGCTGATCGTCACCGGCCGAGCGGATGCTCGGCCAGCCAGCCTCCCGCCACCGCCTGCGGGTCGGCACCCGCGCGCACCTGGCGGCGCATCTCGACCAGGGCGGCGGTGTCCAGCACGCCGGCCACCTCGTTGATCGCCAGCAATTGCCGTTCGCTGAGCGCGTTGCGGCGATACAGCGGCACCACGTTCTCCGCGCGGATCAGCGCGGGCTTGCCGTCGGCCAGCGCGACCAGGTCGCCGGGCACGCCAGGGTCGGCCGTGGTGGTCCACCCGGCGGTCAGCTGGCCGGCCCTGATCGCGGCGAACATCGTTGCGTTGTCCGGGTATTCATGCGGCGCGGCGAGCCGGCAGGCGCCGATCGCCGACGGTTTCGGCTGCCCGCCGACAGCGCCGACGACGAGGCCATCGCAGTGCCGGGGCAGTGTGCTCAGGTCCGCGCTGACCTCGCTGCCGCCCCAGGCCTTGGCCGTCGGCTGGCTCACCAGCAACACGGGCTTGTCTTCGGCGGCCGTCGTGTAATCCCCCGCCACGACGCCCTCGGGCAGCGCGGCGATCATCGCGCGGTAGACGTCTTTGTCCGACATTGCCGTCGCGCCGGGCTGCAGGGCTTGCAACACGCGGCCGGTGAAGGCGGGCACGACGGTGACTGCGCCCGAATCCAATTGGGCCTTCGGGTCGGTGGTCGCCTGAAACCGCGCACCGAATCCGTATGACCGCAAAGCGGCGACGTAGACGCCGGCCAGCAGCGCCGAGTCGGCGTCCGGGCGGGAGCCGACCACCACTTCGGCACGGGCCCGGCGGTCACCGGTGTCGGTTGCGCAACCGGCCACGGCCACTACGGCGGCGAGCAGCGGCACCGCCAGCCTGCCGATTCTCACCCCCCGGCGACGGTCGTGTCTGAGGCTTCCGTGGCCAGCGCCACCGCTGTGGCGACCGCTTCCCCGACCCGGGTGTCCAGCGGGCTGGGAACGATGCGGTCGAGCGCCAGGTCGTCGCTGACGACGGAGAAGATCGCCTCGGCCGCGGCGACCATCATCTTCTCGGTGATCCGCCGGGCACCGGCCTCCAGCGCACCGCGGAACACCCCGGGGAAGGCCAGCACGTTGTTGATCTGGTTGCAGAAATCGCTGCGGCCGGTGGCCACCACCGACGCGTACTTGGCCGCGATCTGCGGGTGGATCTCGGGGTCGGGGTTGGACAGCGCGAACACGATCCCGCCCGGCGCCATGGTGGCGATCATCTCCTCGGGCACCACGCCCCCGGACAATCCGAGGAACACGTCGGCGCCCCGGACGGCTTCGGCCAGGCTGCCGGTCAGGCCGGCGGGGTTGGTGCGCTGCGCCAGCGCCACCTTGACGTCGTTCATGTCGTCGCGACCGGTGTGCAGGATGCCGCGCGAGTCGAGCACGGTGATGTCCGAAACACCCATCACCATCAGGAGATTGGTGCACGCGACGCCGGCCGCACCGGCCCCGGAGACCGCTACCTTCAGGGAGGTCATGTCGCGGCCGAGCAGCTTGCTGGCGCCCATCAGCGCGGCCAGCACCACGATCGCGGTGCCGTGCTGGTCGTCGTGCATCACCGGGCAGTCCAGCGCCTCGATCAGGCGACGCTCGATGTCGAAGCAGCGCGGCGCGGAGATGTCCTCGAGGTTGACGGCGCCGAAGGTCGGGCGCAGCCGCACCAGGGTTTCCACGATCTCGTCGGGGTCCTTGGTGTCCAGCACGATCGGGATGGCGTTCAGCCCGCCGTACGCCTGGAACAGGGCGCACTTGCCTTCCATCACCGGCAGCGACGCCGCGGGCCCGATGTCACCGAGGCCCAGCACCGCGCTGCCGTCGCTGACCACGGCCACCAGCCGGTTCGCCCACGTGTAGCGGGCCGCCTGAGTGTGGTCGGCGGCGATCGCGCGGCTGACCTGCGCCACGCCGGGCGTGTAGGCGATCGACAGGGCGCGCTGGGTGTCCAGGGGCGACGTCAGGCCTACCGAAAGCTTGCCGCCGACGTGTGCCTCGAAGATCTCCGCGTCGGTGATCACGCCCTGCTCGGCGTGCGTCTGTATCGATTCAAGCAATTCGGACACGCGCTTCAGGGTACTGACTACCCATTAGTAGGCCTAATTGGTGATGTGGGTCGTAACGTCGGCCCGCCGCGGCCGCGATCGCCGCTAGATCAGCTTGAGCTCGGTGACCGCGCTGCGCTCGTCGACCAGCTCGGCGGTGGTCTTGTCGATGCGGCCGCGGGAGAACTCGTCAATCTCGAGCCCCTGCACGATCGACCAGTTGCCGTCCTTGGTGGTCACCGGGAACGACGACACGATCCCCTCGGGCACGCCGTAGGAGCCATCGGAGTAGACCGCCATCGAGACCCAGTCCCCCTCCGGGCTGCCCAGCAGCCAGGACCGGGCGGCGTCCACGGTCGCCGAAGCCGCCGAGGCCGCCGAGGAGGCGCCGCGCGCGTCGATGATCGCAGCGCCGCGCTTGGCGACGGTCGGGATGAAGTCGTTCTCGATCCAGTTCTGGTCGTTGACCACCTCGGCCGCGTTCTTGCCACCGACCTCGGCGTGGAAGATGTCGGGGTATTGGGTGGCCGAGTGGTTGCCCCAGATGGTCACCTTCTTGATGTCGGTGACCGCGGCGCCGGTCTTCTTGGCCAGCTGCGAGATCGCCCGGTTGTGGTCCAGGCGGGTCAGGGCGGAGAACCGCTCCTTGGGGATGTCGGGGGCGTTGCTCAGCGCGATCAGCGCGTTGGTGTTGGCCGGGTTGCCGGTGACGCCGATGCGGACGTCGTCGGCGGCGACGGAGTTGAGCGCCTTGCCCTGCGCGGTGAAGATCGCGCCGTTGGCCTCCAGCAGGTCGCTGCGCTCCATGCCCGGGCCGCGCGGCCGCGCGCCGACCAGCAGCGCCAGGTTGACGCCGTCGAAGATCTTGTTGGCGTCGGCGCCGATCTGGACGCCGGACAGCAGCGGGAACGCGCAGTCGTCGAGTTCCATCACGACGCCCTCGAGCGCCTTGAGCGCGGGCTCGATCTCAAGGAGCCGCAGCTCGATCGGGCGGTCGGGGCCCAGCAACGAGCCACTCGCCAGGCGGAACAACAGGCTGTAGCCGATCTGGCCGGCGGCGCCGGTGACAGCGACCTTGAGAGGACTTGCGCTCACGTCGATTTACTCCTTGTGGAGAAGTTCGTGCAGATTTGCGGTTTCGGCTCGAAACTAGCGCACTGCGCTCGGCCGTCGATCTCCGGTCCGCTACCAGGGCTTTCCCGACACCTGATCGTCCCGCTTTGAACAGCCGGGACGCGTAGCATGGAGCACCGCCTGATCGGACCTGCGCTTGGTGGGAGGTGGATGTGTTCCAGGGATTCGACGCATTGCCCGAAGCGCTTCGGCCCCTCGCGCATGAACCGCAGCCGAAGGCGGTCCCGGCCCCAAAGCCGCCCACGCAGACGCTGGTCGACTGCGCCGTCTACGCCGACGGCCAGCGATTGCCCGGCAAGCTCGGTTACGCGGACGCGCTCGATAAAGTGCGCGAGATCGAAACGCAGGGTCAGGAGGGATTCGTCTGGGTCGGACTGCGCGAACCCAGCCAGTCCGAGATGCAGGAAGTGGCCGACGTGTTCGGCCTGCACCCGCTGGCGGTGGAAGACGCGGTGTGCGCCCATCAGCGGCCCAAGGTGGAGCGCTACGACGACACCCTGTTCCTGGTCCTCAAGACCGTCAACTATGTCCCCCACGAATCGGTGGTGCTGGCCCGCGAGATCGTCGAGACCGGCGAGATCATGGTCTTCGTCGGCAGGGATTTCGTGGTCACCGTCCGCCACGGCGAACACGGCGGGCTCTCCGAGGTGCGCAAGCGGATGGATTGCGATCCCGAGCAGATGCGGCTGGGCCCCTACGCGGTGATGCACGCGATCGCCGACCACGTGGTGGATCACTACCTCGAGGTGAGCAGCCTGATGCTGTCCGACATCGACGGCATCGAGGGGCTGGCGTTCGCGCCGGGCAGCAAGATCGACGTCGAGCCGATCTATCTGCTCAAGCGCGAGGTGGTCGAACTGCGCCGGTGCGTCAATCCGCTGTCAGCCGCGTTCCATCGCATCCAGATGGACAACAAGGACGTCATCTCCAAAGAGGTGCGCCGCTATCTGCGCGACGTCGCCGACCACCACTCCGAGGCCGCGGACCAGATCGCCAGCTACGACGACATGCTCAACTCGCTGATCCAGGCGGCGCTGGCCCGCGTCGGGATGCAGCAGAACAACGACATGCGCAAGATGGCGGCGTGGGCCGGTATCTTGGCGGTGCCCACCATGGTCGCCGCTATCTACGGGATGAACTTCCATTTCATGCCGGAGCTGAACTGGACGTGGGGGTATCCGTCGATCATGGCCGTGATGGCCGTCGCCTGCGTGGGACTGTATTTCCAGTTCCGGCGCAACAATTGGCTCTAGCGAGCTTCTTCGCCGAGCGTCAATCGGGTTGTGCGGCCGGGCGATTCGGGTCCAGCACATCGACGCCGTCGTTCTCCCACGCCTGTCGCATCGCCTCGGCACCCTTGAGCCGCACCCAGGCCGCCTCGGTTGCGGTGATGGGGGTCGCCGACAGGAACTGCACGGGGTCACGGGGCGGATCCAGCGCCAGATCGCCTATCGCGCTGCGGCCCAACAGCATCGCGGTGAACGGCACCCGCGCCGACGGGGACGTCCACAGCGGCGAGCCGAGATCGACCAGCGCGTCCGCGCACAGCACCACACCGTCGACGGCCGGCGCCGCGGCCAGGACTGCCAGGCTGCGCGCGATGCCGGTGATCGGCCCGGGATCGCGCAACTGCAGCACGATTTCGGCGCGCGGACCGCGCAATGGGTCGGCGATGTCCAGCGTCGGTTCGGTCATCGGGTGGCGTGAGCAGCCCAGGGTGACGTAGTGCACCGTCGTGTCCGGCTCGCGGAAACGCAGCACCTCGATGGTCTCGGTGCCCAGAAACGTCACGCTTGCCGCGTCGGGCTCGGCGTCGGTGAAGTGCGCCCGCAGATGCGCGCGCACCTGATCCAAACCCTGTGTCACGGCGCCCCGGCCGGCGCGATGGTCAGGTTGGCCCCGGTGTCCGCATCGAAGACCGCCAGCTTGGTGGTGTCCATTGCCAATTCGATCGACTGCCCGACAGCCGCGGCGGATTCGGCGGGAACCCTTGCCACGAACTGGTTTTCGTGCGCGTCCGACTCGGCGGCGAGCTCGTCCAGCTGAGCCGAGTGCGCCGCCCACGCCGCGGTGGAGAAGTAGACGTACTTGTCCGCGCCCAGCGACTCCACCAGGTCGACCTTCACCTCGAAGGTCAGCGCCCTGATGCGCTGGTAGCCATCGATCAACGCGGCGTCGGACAGGCGCTCAGGCCGCACGCCGACGATGGCGTTTGCGGGCTGCGGATGCTGGGCGATCACCTCTTGGACCTCCGGTGTCAGCATCACCTCGCCGAACGGCAGTTTGAGCCCGACGGGCGACAGCGTGGCCGGAAAGAAGTTCATCGCCGGTGAACCGATAAAGCCGGCGACGAACAGGTTGGCGGGATGCTCGTACAGCTCGTCGGGCGTGCCGATCTGTTGCGCGACACCGGAATGCATCACCACCACGCGGTCGCCCAGCGTCATGGCCTCGGTCTGGTCGTGGGTGACGTAGACGGTCGTGGTGCCCAGCCGTCGCTGCAACCTGGCGATCTCGCCGCGCATCCGCACCCGCAGTTTCGCGTCCAGGTTCGACAGCGGCTCGTCCATCAGAAACGCCTTGGGATGGCGCACGATGGCGCGGCCCATCGCCACCCGCTGGCGTTGTCCACCCGACAACTGCGAGGGCTTACGATCCAGAAGTTCGGTCAAATCAAGGGTTTTCGCCGTCTCTTCGACCTTCTGGGCGATCTCAGCCTTCTTCATCTTGGCCAGCGTCAGCGGGAAGGCGATGTTCTGCCGCACCGTCATGTGCGGGTACAGCGCGTAGGACTGGAACACCATCGCGATATCGCGGTCTTTGGGCGCCTTCTCGTTCACCCGTTCACCGCCGATGCGCAGCTCGCCGGATGAGATGTCCTCAAGCCCGGCAATCATATTCAAGGTGGTGGTCTTGCCGCAGCCCGAAGGGCCCACCAGGATCAGGAATTCGCCGTCGGCGATGGTCAGGTTCAGGTCGTGCACCGCCGTCGCGCCGTCCGGGTAACTCTTGCTGACATGCTCCAGCACAATCTCGGCCATCGAGTTATCCCTTCACCGCGCCAGAGGTCAGCCCGGCGACGATTCGTCGTTGGAAGATTAGAACAAAAGCGATGATGGGGACGGTGATCACGACGGCGCCCGCCGCGATCGATCCGGTCGGTTCCTCGAACTGCGAACTGCCGCTGAAGTTCACGATCGCCACCGGAGCGGTGATGGCCGCCTTGGTGGCGGTCAGGGTCAACGCCAGCAGCAGATCGTTCCAGGCGAAGATGAACACCAGGATCGCCGCCGTCACCACCCCGGGCGCGGCCAGCGGCACGATCACCTTGCGGAACGCCTGGGCCGGTGTCGCACCGTCCATTTTCGCCGCCTTCTCCAGATCCCAAGGGATCTCCCGGAAGAACGCCGACAAAGTGTAGATCGCGAGCGGCAGCCCGAAGGTGATGTACGGCAGGATCAGGCCCGGCCAGGTGTCGAACAAGCCGACGAAGCGTTCGATGTTGAACAACGGCGTCACCAGCGAGATGGCGGGAAACATGGTGATCAACAGGGTGGCGCCCACCAGCAGTCGCTTGCCCGCAAAGTCCAGCCGGGCAATCGCGTACGCCGCCATGGCGCCGAGCACCACGGCGATCGTGGTGGTGATCAGTGCGATCCCGACGGAGTTGATCAGCGCCGAACTGAAGAAGTCACCACGAAAGATGCCGCGATAGTTGTCTAGCGATATCGACGACGGAATCAGCTTGCCGTCCTTGATCGTCGAGCTCGGCTTCAGCGACAGGCTGAAGATCCACAGCACCGGCAGCAGCGCATACACCCCCACCAGGGTGTCGACGACGGCCCAGAGCGCGGTGCGCCGCGCGCCGATCGACAATCCCGCCCGATCAGCGGCCATCGGCATCACCCCCGGGCGCTGCCGCGCCGAACACCTTGATGAACACCAACGCGATGAGGCCCACGCACAAAAAGATCAGCACGCTGATCGCCGATCCGAGCCCCAGGTTGAAGCCCTTGAACAGGTTGTCGTAGCCCAGCATCGACACCGATCCGGTGTTGTTGGCGCCGTTGGTGATCACGTAGATGTTGTCGAAAATGCGGAACGCATCCAGGGTCCGGAACAACAACGCGACCAGCACCGCCGGCTTGATGATCGGCAGGGTGACTCTGGTCAGCCGCCGCCACGCGCCGGCGCCGTCGACCTGGGCGGCTTTCAGCAGATCCTCCGGGACCAGCGCCAAACCGGCCAGCAACAGCAACGACATGAAAGGTGTTGTCTTCCATACCTCGGCGACGACGACGATCGCCAGCGACGGCACCTGTTCGGTCAACGGTGCGCTGCCTTGCGGAAGCAGGTTGGCCAGATAACCGGTGCCCGGTGTCCAGGCGTAGTACCAGCTGTACGACGCGACCGCGGTGACGATGCCGTACGGGATCAGGACCGCGGTGCGCACCAGGCCCTTGCCGACCATGGTGCGGTGCATGACCAGCGCCAGCGTCAGCCCCAGCACGAATTCGAGGGCGACCGAGACCACCGTAATCCCCAGCGTCACCGCCAGTGCCGTCCACCAATAGCGGTCGGTCAGGATGGTCACGTAATTGTTCAGGCCGACGAACGCGGTGTCACTGGGGACGGCAAGGTTGTTGCGCTGCAAGCTCAACCACACGGCGTAACCGATCGGATACGCCGTCACCAACAGCATCAGCGTCACGGCGGGCGCGACTAGAAGAAACGCCAACCTCCGTTCCGCCGGCCGGCGGCGCCACCGTGGTAGTACCGAAGTCATTGGCGCGGTGCCGGTTTCGGAGGCCGTGGCGGTCACGGCAGCAGGCCCTTCCCGTCGATCGCCTTCTGCACCTGCGTGCTGAGCTCGTCGGCGGTCCGCTCGGGATCGATCTGGTTGATCGGGCTCAGCGTCGCGGCGAGCCGAATAGCCACCCCCTGGTAGACCGGCGTCGCCGGACGCACCGCGGCATCGGTGAGCTGGCGGCGAATGATGGTGTACATCGGGTATTTGGCCTGAAATTGCGAGTCGGAATAGAGCGACGCGCGCACCGGCGGCAGCCCGCCTTCGATCGAAACATACTTCTGGTGGCCCAGATTGCGCAGGCAGCGGATGGCTTCGAAGGCTTCGGCACGGTGACGCGAGGTGCTGGCCACCGCCAGGTTAGCCCCACCGATGGTCACCTTGGCCGGGCGGCCCGGCGCCACACCGGGATACGGGGCGAACCCGAACACTTGTTGGCTGGCCTGGTACGCGATGCGGAACTGCTCGTCATCGGGCACGAAGGCGCCGGTGTCGTTGATGCTGCCGGCCAGCAGCGGGTTCCGGTTGAGCGGCAGGAAGGGCACCCCGCCCTTCACCGCGTTCTCCAGCATGGACGCCAGCGCGTAGGGCCAGTTGACGGCGAGCGCGGCCCGGCCCTGTTCGACCGCCAGGCGCGCGGTGCTCTCGTCGGTCCGGCTGATCGACGGATCGGCTCCGGGCGCGACGGCCACCGACTTGAGGATGCGCAGCGCCGTCACGGTGGCCGCCCGGTGCGCCGGGGTGTCGGTCAGCGTGACCCGGCGACCATCCTCGGAGAGCACCTGACCGCCCCCGCTCGCCAGCAGGGTGTTGAACCAGACCACCAGGCCTTCGCCCTCGTTGGCCTGCACACCGATCCAGCTGGGCTGTCCGGCGGCGTGCAGCCTGATGGCCTCGGACACCATGCCGTCCCAGGTTCGGGGCGGCTGGGCCACCAAATCTGGCCGATACCACAGCAATTCGGTGTTGGTGGTGACGGGGGCGCCATACATCTTGCCGTGCCAGCGCGCCGTCGCCAGCGGACCCGGCAGGGTGTCGACGGTGGCGTCGGACTCGGCGCGCCCCTCCGGATCGTCGGACAGCGGCAACGCCCAGCCCGCTTCGGCGAACTCGGCCGTCCACACGACGTCCAGCGACATCACGTCCAGCGTGCGGTCGCGACCGGTCAGCCGGCGCGCCAGCTGCAGCCGCTGTTCGCCGGGGGCCCGGGGCAGACTGATCTGCTGGATGGCGAAGCGACCATCGAATTGCCTCGTGCAGTCCTGGGCGACCGTCGTGAAGGTCGCCCCGTCGGCGGCCGTGGTGTAGAAGCTGATCACCAAGCCATGGCCACCGGAACCGCACGCCGATACCGCCGCGGCGATGATCGCCGTCGCCAGCGCGAACGCGCCTACCCGGCGCACGCGCCCGCGACGAATCACCACCAATTCACACCTCTCGGGCGCGGCTCAGATCGCCAAGCGCGCCAACAGATCCCGCGCCTTTTCTGCGTTCTGCGGATCACAGAGCACGTCGTAGCGCCCGGCTACCAGCTGCATGGTTGAACTGAAATCCCTTGTGCCGCGGGCCATCGAATACGGGACCGCGGAGGTGATCAACCCGAAGAACACACCGGCGACCAGACCCGTGACCAGCGCCCCCCACGGGTTGGGGCTGAAGAAGCCCAACACCAGGCCGATGAACAGCCCCAGCCATGCCCCACTGAGCACCCCGCCGCCGAGCACCTTCGGCCATGTCAACCTGCCGGTGACCCGTTCCACCTGCATCAGGTCGACACCGACGATGGTCACCTGCTGCACGGGGAACTGCTGGTCGGACAGGTAGTCCACGGCGCGCTGCGCCTCGGCATAGGTGGGATAGGAGCCCACCGGCCAGCCGACGCCGCCGCGCTCGCAGGGGTCGCGCCGGGGACCTGTCCAGGCTGGAAAGGATTAGTCATCGCCGCTCATTGTCCTCCGCCTCGGCCATGGTTTCATCTCAGGGCTTCTTTACCCTATCGACCTTTGGTCACCTGCGGAAACGCCGTGTCTTCGGCGGCGCCGCCCCGGCCCAGGCGTCGCGGTGGGTCCGGGATTTCGCTCCGGCCTGCCCCGAAACCGGTGCGGCGCCCGCGTGCGTCCGGCGGCGATTCGTGGCGGCACTTGGCCTGAGCGCATGGGTTAGGTTGAACACCATGACAGCTCCCGGGGGTGGCTTCGGCGAGGGCGCCCATGACGACGAGGTCGGCTCGGCGCCGGCCGGCGGGCGCCACGAGCAGCCGGACCCGACGGCGCCCTGGGAGCCGCCCGCCGCGCCGCCGCCTCCTGGGGCGGTGCCGCCCCCCTATCCGGAGCCGGGTTACCCCCCCGACTATCCGTCCGGGTACGCGCCGTCCTACCCGCCGCCCGTCCCTCCCCCGCCGGGCTATGAGCAACCGCCCGGTTATGCCAGTCCGGCCTATCCGCCCCCGTCCGTGGGCGGCCCGCCCACCTACGGGCCGCCCGCATACCCGGGCGGCTACTACCCGACGCCGGATTACCAGGGAGGCTATGGCCCTGCGGCAGCGCAGCCCGGGACGAACGCGCTGGCGATCGCGTCGCTCATCGCCTCCTTCACCGGCCTGCTGTGCTGCGTCGGCTCGATCGTGGGCATGGTGCTGGGCGCGATCGCGCTGGATCAGATCAAGCGGACCCGTCAGGACGGCTTCGGCCTGGCGGTCGCCGGCATCGTCATCGGAATCGCCATGCTGCTCGTCACTTTTGTGGTCGTGCTCTTCGCGATGCGCACGCATTAGCGCAAAGCGCGCCGGAGCCGGGCTGTCTGCCATCGGACCCGCGGCTGCCTAGGCTCTACTTCCATGGGATCGGTCAACAGGGTGTACGTCGCGCGGCTGTCGCGCATGTTGGTGCTGGGCCCGCTCGGGGAGTCCGTCGGCCGGGTGCGCGATGTCGTCATCAGCATCAGCATCGTGCGCCAGCAACCGCGCGTGCTGGGGTTGGTCGTCGACCTGGCCACACGGCGCAGCATCTTCATCCCGATCCTGCGGGTCGCCTCCATCGAGCCCAACGCGGTGACGCTGAGCACCGGCAACGTGTCCTTGCGCCATTTCGAGCAGCGACCCGGCGAGGTGCTGGCGATCGGCCAGGTGCTCGACACCGCCGTCAAGGTCAACGACCCCGAACTGCCGGAGCTGGCCGGCCTGGACGTGGTGGTCACCGACCTTGGAATCGAGCAGACCCGAACGCGCGACTGGATGGTGAGCCGGGTCGCCGTGCGCAGCCAGCGGCGGCTGGGGCGGCGCGGCCCCGTGCACGTCGTCGACTGGCACAACGTGCAGGGCCTGACCCCGTCGGCCCTGGCGCTGCCGGGCCAAGGCGTGGCTCAGCTGCTGGATCAGTTCGAGGGCCGCAAACCCGTCGACGTCGCCGACGCCATCCGCGGGCTGCCGGCCAAGCGCCGTTACGAGGTGCTCAAGGCGCTCAACGACGACCGGCTGGCCGACATCCTGCAGGAGCTGCCCGAGCTGGACCAGGCCGACGTGCTTTCGCAGCTGGGCACCGAGCGCTCCGCCGACGTCCTCGAGGAGATGGATCCCGACGACGCGGCCGATCTGCTGGGCGTGCTGAATCCGACCGACGCGGAAATGCTGCTGACCCGGATGGATCCCGGGGATTCAGCCACGGTGCGACGGCTGCTCACGCACTCGCCCGACACCGCCGGCGGACTGATGACGTCGAACCCGGTGGTGCTGACCCCGGACACCGCGGTCGCCGAGGCGCTGGCCCGCGTCCGCGATCCCGACTTGTCCGCCGCGCTGTCGTCCATGGTGTTCGTGGTGCGTCCGCCCACGGCCACCCCGACCGGGCGCTACCTGGGGTGTGTGGCGCTGCAGCGGCTGCTGCGTGAGCCCCCGGCCGAGCTGGTCGGCGGGATCGTTGACAGCGACCTGCTGACGCTGACGCCGGAGACACCGCTGGTCTCGGTGACCCGCTACCTCGCCGCCTACAACCTGGTGTGCGGGCCCGTGGTCGATGACCAGAACCATCTCGTGGGCGCGGTCACCGTCGACGACCTGCTCGATCACCTGCTACCGCACGACTGGCGGGTGGACATGCAAGACCTCGACGCCGTCGGCCGCCTCGAAGGGCTGGGAGGATCGGCGTGAGCAAGTCCACGGCTCCGCGGGGGCTCTACACCCCGCGGACATCGCGCAGGTACTCGCCGCGGCTGGATCCCGAGACCGTCGGGCAGTTCACCGAGTCGATCGCCCGGTTCTTCGGCACCGGCCGGTATTTGCTGCTGCAGACGATCGTGGTTTTCGTGTGGATCGCGCTGAACCTGTTCGCGGTGGGCTTGCGCTGGGATCCCTACCCGTTCATCCTGCTGAACCTGGCCTTTTCCACCCAGGCCGCCTATGCGGCACCGCTGATCCTGCTGGCCCAGAACCGCCAGGAGAACCGGGATCGCGTGGCGCTCGAGGACGACCGCCGTCGCGCGGCGCAGACCAAGGCCGACACCGAATACCTGGCCCGCGAGTTGGCCGCGGTGCGGCTGGCCGTCGGCGAGGTGGTGACGCGCGAATACCTGCGCCACGAGCTCGATGACCTGCGCGAACTGCTGGCAAATCTGCAGCCGGACGCCGCGGATGCCGACCCGGTTCAGGGCGGCGACGGATTGGAGCGCACGGCTAAGAAATCCAGGTGAGAACCGTTTGCACCATTGCGCCACTCGTGTCACAAGAGTTATGTATGGTGATCTGGTTCACCGAGCTAACAGAAAGTGGACCCAGCTCACATAACTAGGACGGTCGAGTGCGCATAGGGGGAAGCCGGGGTGAAAGCCCCGCCGCCGCGACTGTGCGGCAGCGAGCACTTCGGAACACGCGCAAGCCGATTTTCGGCGTGGCAATGATTACTCCATTGGTCTTCGCGGGGGCGGTCAGCGCGACGGCGCCATCGCTTCCCATGCGAATGCCCCCGGTGCATGCCGCCGTCACCCCGGTTGCCGCGGTGTCCCCGACCTTCCCCGATCTCACCGGGCCCGCCGTCGTCTCGATCGACCGCGGCCCCACGGTCTTTCACGTCGCCGAGCCCGCCTTATCGGCTCCGCCGCCGGCGATGATCGTGAATGCGCCTGGCGCCCTTGGCATTCCGAGCATCGCGCTGGCCGCCTACCGCAGCGCGGAGCAGAAGATGGCCGTCGCCGCCCCGGGCTGTGGCGTCAGCTGGAACCTGTTGGCCGGCATCGGGCGCATCGAGTCGGGACACGCGGGCGGCGGCGCGGTGGACGCCCGCGGCACCGCGATCAACCCGATCTACGGCCCGTCCCTGGACGGCACTCTGCCCGGCAACGAAACGATCATCCAGAGCAGCGGCGGAAACCGCGTCACCTACGCCCGCGCGATGGGGCCCATGCAGTTCCTGCCGGGCACCTGGGCGCGCTACGCCTCCGACGGCAAGGGCGACGGCGTCGCGGATCCGCAGAACATCTTCGACGCAACGCTGGCGGCCGCCCGGTACCTGTGCAGCGGCGGACTCAACCTGCGTGATCAGTCGCAGGTGTTGACCGCGATCCTGCGCTACAACAACTCGATGCCCTACGCGCAGAACGTGTTGGGCTGGGCGGCGGCCTACGCCACGGGCGTCGTGCCGGTCGACCTGCCGCCGATGACCGGGCCGCCGCCGCCGCTGGGCGACGCGCACCTCGAGCACCCCGAAGGGCTCGGGCCCAACCTGCCGATGAACATCAACGGCCTGCCGCTGGACGACCCGCTGGCGCGTGTCCCGTTGATCGACCTGAGCAGCCCGGCGCTGGGCAGTCCCCAGCCGATGTTCCCGTGGATGACGCCCACGCCTGCGCAGGCGCCGGCCCAGGTTCCCGGGTGCACGGTGATCTGCATCAGCTCGCAG
>NZ_QMEU01000006.1 GCF_003284975.1 Mycobacterium colombiense | reverse complement strand
TCATCGAGCAAGATGTTGGCGTTGACCACCGACTGGCCGAACTTCTCGCCCAGCCCCGACAGCGACTGCGCCGCCGCACTCAGCGTCAGATTCAGCTTGACCGGATCCACCTTCTCCGCGATCGAGGTGATGGTCTGGAACAGCGTGTTGATCTCGGTGGTCACCGAGCGCGCGTCGATCACCGTGCGCGTCGAGATCTTCTGCGGCGACGGATTCGCCGGCGTCGTCAGCGAGACGTACTTGCCACCGAACACCGTCGTCGCCTTGATGTCGGCGTTGACGTTCGACGGGATCAGCTTGAGATAGCGCGGATACACCTCGAGGGTGAACTTGGCGGCCGGCTTGCCGTCGCGCACCGTCTCCGAGATCGAGCCCACCCGGCCGATCTCCACCCCGTTGTAGGTGACCTTCGAACCCGGGTCCATCACCAGGCCGGCGCGCGCGGCCAGCATGGTCAGTTGCGTCTTGGGGGTGAAGTTGCCCCGAAATTGCCCGTAGATCAAGACCAGCGCCAGCGCGGCGACGACCAGGAGCGCAACGCCGGCCAGCTTGTACGGCGGGGTCCGCGGGGCGTTGGTCTGAATCGGTCGGGTCATGGCGGTTACACCGTGAGCGCGAAGTTGGGGTTGACGCCGTAGAGCGCCAACGCGGCGGCCAAGACGACAACCTGCACCGACACCAGCGAGAAACGCATCGATCGACCGACGGCCTCACCCACGCCGACCGGACCGCCGCCGGCCTCATAACCGTAGAAGCAGTGGGTGATCATCACGACCGCCGTGATGATGATGGCCTCCAGGAACGACCAGAACACGTCCTCGGGGCGCAGGAACGTCCGGAAGTAGTGCTCGTAGGTGCCGTTCGACTGCCCGTAGATCACGGTCGTGGTGATCTGCGGGGACAGGAAAGTCATGATGATCGCCATGGAGTAGATGGGGATGATCACGACCAGCCCGGCCATGATGCGGGTGGAGGCCAAGAACGAGATCGACTTGATGCCCATCACTTCCAGGGCGTCGACCTCCTCGCTGATGCGCATGGCACCCAGCTCCGCCGTGGCGCCGGCACCGACCGTGGCGGCCATGGCGATGCCGGTGACGACAGGCGCGGCGATGCGCACGTTGATCAGCGCGGCGAAGAACCCGGTGAACGCCTCGACGCCGATGTTGCCCAGCGAGGCGAAGCCCTGGATGGCGACCAGCGAGCTACCGGACAGCGTCACGAAGCCGACGATGGCGACGGTGCCACCGATGACCGCCATGGCGCCGGTGCCCATGCCGATCTGGGCGATGAGTCGCAGGGTCTCCTTGCGGTAGTTGCGCAGCGCGTGCGGGATGTGCCCGACGGCGACGGCGCCGAACCACGCCATCTGACCGATGTCGTCGAGACCGCGAGCGGCGGCGAGGCCGTAGCGGTTGAGGTTCTCTGCCGCCCGCGGGAAGCGGGCGCGAAAGACGGCGGAAGTCGACACGTCAGTGCCCCGTCCCGAACCGGACACCGATGGTGGTCAGCACGACGTTGACGGCGTAGAGCGCGACGACACAGAGCACGACCGTCTCGTTCACGGCGGTGCCCAGGCCCTTGGAGCCGCCGCGCACGGTCAGGCCGCGGTAGCAACCGACCAGCCCGGCGATCAGCCCGAAGACGGCGGCTTTGATCGTCGCGATGACGACCTCGGGTAAGCCGGTGATGGTGGTCAGCGTGGCCAGGTAGGCGCCACCCGACACGTTCTGCAGATAGACGCCGAACAGGTAGCCGCCGACCAGGCCGACGGTGATCACCAGGCCGTTGAGCAGGGTCGCGACCAGGGTGGCGGCCACCACGCGGGGGACCACCAGCCGGTGGATCGGGTCGATGCCGAGCACCTCCATGGCGTCGATCTCTTCGCGGATGGTGCGGGCGCCCAGGTCCGCGCAGATCGCGGTCGAGCCGGCGCCGGCAACTACCAGCACCGTGGTCAGCGGGCCGAGCTGGGTGACGGCGCCGATCGCGGCGCCGGCGCCGGACAGGTCAGCGGCACCGAACTGGGCGAGCAGGACGTTGAGAGTGAAGATCAGTAGCACGGTCAGCGGGATCGACACCATGATGGTCGGCAGGAACGCGACCCGCATGATGAACCAGCACTGCTGGATGAACTCGCGGTATTGGAAGGGCCAGCGGAACAGCGCCCTTCCGGTGAGAACGCACATCCGGAAGAATCCCCCGACGAGCGTCAGGGGCGTCTCTAGTTGGTCGCGAACGTAGCCAACCAGGTAGGGACCCCGCCGACTTGTCGACGTTGAAGTCACCGTTGCCCCCTCGCGCCATCACCGCACGCCTCCCGGCGTCGCGGCGGATCATGTAGCACGCCTCTCCCCCTCGCCGCGAGGCGGCTGGGGATGCCCCCGCCTCGCCCCGACTCAACGTGTGTGACCATCGGCTCCCTACTGGCAAGTAGTAACGGAGACCACAGGAATGTACCCGATGGCCAATCAGGTGTGAACCGCATCCGCACAATTAACCCTTCGCCAACAGCTGGCAAACGTTACAGGTCCCGTCAACCGTCCTTTCTGTCCCTAAAACCTCTTGCCCTAGAATGGATTTAGTCGATTTCTCCGACGCCGTAGCGAACCCGCAGTTCAGTCTTGAGCACCTTACCGGCCGGGTTGCGCGGCAGCGCATCGACGATCTCGAGCGCCTTGGGGTGCTTGTATCGCGCCAGCCGCTCGGTCAAAAACTCGTCCAGCTCTTCGAGCGCTAGATTGTCGCCCGCGACAGCGGCGACCGCGATCGGCACCTCACCCCACTTCTCGTGGGCACGGCCGATGACGGCAACCTCGACGATGCTGGGGTGGCTGGCGAGGACGTTTTCCACCTCGGCGCAGTAGATGTTCTCGCCACCGGAGATGATCATGTCCTTCTTGCGGTCGACCACCCACACGTAGCCGTCGGGGTCCATCCGGACGAGGTCGCCGGAGTGGAACCAGCCGCCAGCGAACGCTTCCGCCGTGGCCTGCGGGTGGTTCCAGTAGCCGCTCATCAAAGTTGGTGCGCGGTAAACGATCTCACCAACCTCGCCGATCGGCACGTCGTTCATGTTTTCGTCGACGACGCGGGCGGCCACGGTGGGGATCACCTTGCCGACCGAGCCGCGTTTGCGAATGGCGTCCTCGCCCAGCAGCATGCAGGTCACCGGCGACATCTCGGTCTGGCCGAACGCGGCCAGTATCTGGGCGCCGGGGAACCTCGCCGACATCTCCCGCAGCAGCGCGTCGGGGGCCGGCGCGGCGCCCCAGGAGATCACCCGCAACTTCAGGTCGCGCGGGCGCGCGTGTTGTTCGGCGCAGACCGCCTGCCATTGCGCGGGGACCAGGAAGATTCCGGTGACCTTCTCCGCGGCGAGCACGTCGAGCAGTTGTCCGGGCTCGAACGCCCCCAGCGGGTAGATCACCGTCGGGATGCCCAGCAGCACCCCGGTCAGCAGGTTGCCGATGCCCGCAATGTGGAAGAACGGCACCCCGATGAACCCGACGTCGTTGTTGATGTCGGCGCCGTTGGTGTACAGCCCGGTCATGGTCTGGCCGGTCAGATTGGTGTGGGTCAGCACGGCGCCCTTCGGCCGCCCGGTGGTGCCCGAGGTGTACATGATCAACGCCGGGGAGTCGTTGGGGATGTCGACGGGTTGGTGCTCCTGGCCGGGCTCGTCGATCAGGTCCTCGTAGCCGAGCACGTTGGCCGTGTCGTCGGTCGGGCCGCCGGCCACCACGACGGTGGCCAGCATTGACTCGATGTCGCGGACCCCGGTGGCCACCGGGGCGAGCACGGGTTCGGTGATGATCACCCGCGCCTCGCAGTCCTGGACCAGGAAGGCGATCTCGGCCGGGGTGAGCCGGAAGTTCAGCGGGACTGCGATGGCGCCGAGCATGTTGACGGCCAGCACCGATTCGACGAACTCGGTGCGATTGAGCATCAGGATCATCACCCGGTCGCCGAAGCCGACACCCCGGCGGCTCAGCGCATCGGCCAGCGCCGCCACCCGGCGGCGCAAGTCACCCCACGACAGGCTGTTGCCCAGGAACCGCAGCGCGGTCGCGTTCGGCTGCATCAGCGCGTGTCGTTCCAGTTGGTTCACCCAGTTCTGTCGCCGGGCCAGGTACGGCTGCTCGTTCGCCTGTGTCGGATGGTTCGCCAATTGCGCGGTCAAACTCAACACTTCCCTTCACTCGCGCACCGCTTGCGCCAGGTTGATATTTGATAAAACTTAGTGTTGTGTGGGTCACACTATGGCGTTGACGATCCACTGACAAGACCCCGTTAACACCCGTCAAAACTTAAACCCCGTCCCGCCAAGCCCACGAAAGCGCTGGCAGCCCCCGTGAACGCACCGATGTCCATGCAGCCGAGGAGTCGGCGGCCGCTGCGCCGGGCGCAGTTGTCCGACGAGGTGGCCGGGCGTCTGCGAGCGGCGATCATGTCCGGCTCGCTGCGGCCGGGGACGTTCATCCGGCTCGACGAGACCGCGGCCCAGCTCGGGGTCAGCGTCACCCCGGTGCGTGAAGCCCTGCTCAAGCTGCGCGGCGAGGGCATGGTGCAGCTCGAACCGCACCGTGGCCACGTCGTGCTGCCGTTGACCCGCCAGGACATCGAGGACATCTTCTGGCTGCAGGCATCGATCGCCCGCGAGCTGGCGGCGGCGGCCACTGACCACATCACTGACGCCGAGATCGACGAGCTGGACCGGATCAACGACTCGCTCGCCACCGCCGTCGGGTCCGGCGACGCCGAAACCATCGCCGGCATCGAGTTCGCGTTCCACCGCGTCTTCAACCAGGCGAGCGGCCGGATCAAGCTGGCCTGGTTCCTGCTCAACGCCGCGCGCTACATGCCGGTGCTGGTCTACGCGGCCGACCCGCAGTGGGGTGAGGCCGCGGTGGACAACCACCGCAAGCTGATCGCCGCGCTGCGCCGGCGCGACACCGCCGCGGTGATCGAGCACACCGTGTGGCAGTTCACCGATGCGGCGACCCGGCTGACCGAGATGCGCGACCGCACCGGGCTCAGCGCTGATCGCGAGCGCGGCGAAGCCGGGCGAAGCGGGTCAGCGTCATCGGGTCGCAGCGCTTCCTGACGGTCGCGAGCGTAAGGACAGCGCGAATTCGGCGGCGCCTCTGCGCAGTGGGCTTACGCTCGCGGCGAGAACGGGCTGTCGCGGCGGTTAGCTCTCGGCCAGCTGCTCGGCGCGCTGCTTGAGGCTTTCGGCCAGGTGGTCCAGCACGTTGTTGAGGAGTTGCTTCACCATGGGCGCCGGGACCGGCATCGAGGTTTCGACGTCGAGGTCCACGGTCAGCAGGCTCGAGGCGCCCAGCGACACCACCGAGAACAACTGTTCCTGCTTGGTGAACAGGTCGCCCTGCTGCAGGACGGTCTGGATCTGGTTTTCCCCCGGGTAGTACACGGCCTGGATGAACATGCTCTGCATGCCTTGGTAATCGGTGTCGAGCCGCAGCTGGCTGGGGCGCCCGTCGTCGTAGCGGGCCAGCACCCAGAGGCCCTTGATCTCCTCGTTCCACTGCGGGTAGGCCTCGAAGTCGCCGACGATCTTCATGATCAACGCGGCGTCGGCGTCCACTTCGACGGTCTTGCTCATCACGGGCATGCGCGAAGCATATCGGGGGCGTACCGGGCCCCTATTGGTCTACGGTGGCCGTCGCCAGCAGCGCGCGGACGGCGTCGGGAATGGGGGCGGATTTGCGGGTTTCCCGGTCGACGTAGACGTGCACCCAGTGCCCCAGCGCGGTGATCGGCCGCGCCTGATCCTGCGCCGGCCCGTTCTCGGCGCGGAACACGCCCAGCCGGTAGGTGACGCTGCTGCGACCCAGCCGGGCGACGGCCAGGCCCACCACGAGGTGCTGGGGGAAATGCAGTTCGGAGAAGTAGCGGCAGCCCGATTCGGCGACGATGCCCAGCGCGGGCGTGGTGAGCGGGTCCAGCCCGGTGCTGGTGTTGATCCAGGCGTTGATCGCGGTGTCGAAGAGTTGGTAGTACACGGCGTTGTTGAGGTGGCCGAACATGTCGTTGTCGGCCCACCGGGTCCCGACCGGCCACAGCACCGGAAAGTCGTTGCTGGTCAGCCCGTCGGGTGCGGGCGGAACTACGGAAGCCGACGCCATGGTTGTATTCCAGCATGTCCGGAATTCGGGGCGCGGTCCTGGAGCACATCGGGTCACCCCGGCCCTACGCACAGTCGCGGCCGATCGCCATCACCGACCTCGACCTCGCGCCCCCGGGCCGCGACGAAGTCCTGGTCCGCATCGAGGCCGCCGGCATCTGCCACTCCGACCTGTCGGTGGTCGACGGCAACCGGGTGCGGCCGGTGCCGATGCTGCTCGGCCACGAGGCCGCCGGGATCGTCGAACAGATCGGTGACGGCGCGCTATCAGGCGGGGCCGACCTGGCCGTGGGCCAGCGGGTCGTGCTGGTGTTCCTGCCGCGGTGCGGTCATTGCGCGGCGTGCGCGACCCAGGGCCTGACGCCGTGTGAACCGGGCAGCGCGGCCAATGGCGCCGGCACCTTGCTCGGCGGCGACATTCGGCTCAGCCGGGCCGGGCACCCGGTGTATCACCACCTCGGGGTCTCGGGTTTCGCGACGCATGCGGTGGTCAATCGGGCCAGCGCGGTCCCGGTGCCGTCCGACGTGCCGCCCGATGTCGCGGCGCTGCTGGGCTGCGCAGTGCTCACCGGGGGTGGCGCGGTGCTGAACGTGGGGCATCCGCGGCCGGGCCAGGCGGTCGCCGTCGTCGGGCTCGGCGGGGTCGGGATGGCGGCGCTGCTCACCGCGCTGACCTACGACGACGTACGGGTGGTCGCCGTCGACCAGTTGCCGGAGAAGCTGGCCGCCGCCCGCCGCCTGGGCGCCCACGACACCTACACACCGCAGCAGGCCGCCGAGGCCGGGGTTAAGGCGGCGGTGGTCGTCGAGGCCGTCGGCCATCCCGCCGCGCTGGAGACCGCGATCGGCTTGACCGCACCCGGCGGGCGCACCATCACCGTGGGGCTGCCGCCGCCGTCGGCACGAATCAGCGTGTCGCCGTTGGGTTTTGTCGCCGAGGGCCGGTCGTTGATCGGCAGTTACCTCGGCTCGGCGGTGCCCAGCCGCGACATCCCCCGGTTTGTCGAGTTGTGGCAGGCGGGCCGGCTGCCGGTGGAATCGCTGGTGTCCTCGACGATCGCGTTGGAGGACATCAACGCGGCGATGGACAATCTGGCCGACGGCACGGCCGTGCGGCAGCTGATCCGATTCGACGGGTAGTTAGTCGCCGTGTAACGCGCTGGACAGGGCATCACCTTGCAGCGCGAACAACCGTTGCGAGGCCGGCCACTCGGGCAGCAGCGAATCGAAGCCGTGGCAGGAGCGGGCGAAGACGTGCAGCTCGGTCGAGACTCCGGCGCGCAGCAACCGCAGCGCGTAGTCGATCGCCTCGTCGCGGAACGGGTCGATTTCGGCGCAGGTGATCAAAGCCGGTGGCAGCCCGGAAAATTCGCCTCGGCGCGCGGGCACCGTGGATGCCGATGCGGCCGCCGGTCCCAGGTAGTAGCCCCACATCAGCTCGGCGGCCTCGCCGTCGAACGCCGGGCTGGTGCGAAATTCCGCCTTCGATCCGGTGGCCCGGTCGTCGAGCACCGGTTGGTGCAGCAACTGGAAGGCCACCGGCGGCAGTGCCCCGTCGGCGGCGCGCTGCGCCAGGCATGCGGCCAGGGTGGCGCCGGCGCTGCTGCCGGCGACCGCCAACCGCGCCGGATCGACGCCGAGTGTGTCCGCGTTTGCGGCGACCCACCGCACGACCGTGTCGGCGTCCTGCAGCGCGGCGGGATAGGGGTGTTCGGGCGCCAGCCGGTAGTCCACCGAAACCACCGTGCACCGGCCGCGACGCGAAAGCTCGACGCACTGGCGATGATCGGTGTCCAGGTTGCCCAGCGCGAAGCCGCCGGCGTGGCAGTACACCACCACCGGTGCCCGGTCGGCGGGCCCGCCGCGGTAGATGCGCACCCGCACGCCGGCCGCGTTGTCCTCGCCGATCCGGATCCCGGGTGCGTCGGTCTGCTCGGCGGCCAGGCGGCGGCGCTCGTTGAACGGTGTGCGGATGAGTTCGATTGCGGCCAACGAGAAGTCGGTCCGGGTCGTCGCGACGTCACGCAGTGCGGGATCGAGGCGGTCGGCGCCGTCCAGCTTGGTCATCGGGCGCCCCGCTCGGGCACGGTGAACACCTCCGGCTCCGAGGCGGCGGGCGGGGTGAAGCGGAAGTCGGCCGGCCTGAACCTGCGCGTCATGCCCCAGAAGGCCCGGGCGCTGCGCGGCCACTGGGTGACCACCCGCCCGTTGGGGGCCCGAAAGTAGTTGCTGCACTGGGTGGTCCAGACGGTGCCCACCATCCATCGATCGATCTTGGCGACGAAGTCGGCCAGCGCGGCGGGTCGCACCGCGATGTAACGCCTGCCCCGGCGCCGCAAATACTTCAGCGCCCGCACGATGTAGCGCGCCTGCGCCTCGAGGATGAAGATGACGCTGTTGGAGCCGACGTTGGTGTTCGGACCGTACAGCATGAAGAAGTTGGGGAAGCCCGGCACGGCCATGCCGAGGTAGGCGTGCGCCCCGTCGCGCCACACGTCCCGCAGGGTGATTCCGTGTTCACCGGACACGTCCAGCTCGGCGAGGTAGTCGGCCGCGGCGTACCCGGTGGCACAGACCACCACGTCGACCTCGCGTTCGGTGCCGTCTTCGGTGACCAGGGAGCGCCTGCGCAGGTAGCGCGCCGGGCTGGTCACCACCTCGACGTTGGGCCGGGTCAGCGCGGGCAGGTAATCCGAGGAGAACACCAGCCGCTTGCAGCCCATCGGGTGTTCCGGTGTGAGCTTGCGGCGCAAGTCCTCGTCGTCGACGGTCTTTTCCAGCAGCCCCAGCGCGACGGCCTTGAACTGTTCGGTCTTTTCGCTGCCGTGCTCGATCACCGCGATGTTGGATTCGCTGCGCAGCCACAGCCGGGTCCGGTAGAGCCTCTTGGCGAACGGCAGGTGCGCGAACACCCAGCGCTCCCGCGGCGTGTAGTGCCGGTCGGGCTTCGGCAAGATCCAGGTCGGCGAGCGCTGCACGGAGTACACCGTGTCGGCGACCTTGGCCAGCTCGGGGATCAGCTGGGAAGCCGTCGACCCGGTGCCCAGCACCGCGATCCGCTTGCCTTGCAACGGGATCGAGTGATCCCAGCGCGCCGAGTGCATCACGGTCCCGGTGAACGGCTCTTGTTCGACGAGGTCGGGCAGCAGTGGCCGGGTGAACAGGCCGACGGCCGACACCACCACGTCGAAGTGGTGCTGGTCGCCGTCTGCGGTGGTCAGGAACCACTGTTGGGTGTCCGAATGCCATTGCGCCGCCTTGATTTCGGTGCGCAGCCGCAGGTGCGGCCGCAATCCGTACTTGTGGGCGCAGCGCTGGAAGTAGTCGAGGATCTCGGGCTGCCCCGACCATAGCCTCGACCAGTCGGCGTTCAGGTCGAACGAGTAGGAGTAGAGGTGCGATTTGACGTCGCAGGCCAGTCCCGGATAGGTGTTGATCCGCCAGGTGCCCCCGACCCCGTCCTCGCGGTCGAAGATGGTGAAGTTGTCAAAGCCCGCGCGCGACAGCATGATCCCCAGCGCCAGCCCACCGGGGCCGGCGCCGATGATGCCGATCGAGATGTCGCTCATTGGATCTGCAGGCATTGGCCACCGTCGATGACCAGTTCGGAGCCGGTGATGAACGACGCCTCGTCGGAGACCAAGAAGGCGACGGCGTCGGCGACCTCATCGGCCTCGCCGATCCGGCCGAACATCGACGCCGCGGCCAGCCGCGTCTGGGTGGCCTCGTCGAGCATCGTCGTGGCGATGGGCCCGGGGAAGACGGCGTTGACCCGGATGCCGGCGGGCGCGAGTTCGGCCGCGACGGTCTGGGTCAGCCCGCGCAGGGCCCACTTCGACGACCCGTACGCGGCGTGCTGCGGGAAGGGCCGGATGGCGCCGGTGCTGCAGATGTTGACGACCGACGCGTTCGGCGCCTCGCGCAGGTGTTGCAGCGCCGCGCGCATCCCCAGGAATGGGCCCAGACAGTTTACGCGCCAGGCGTTTTCGAAGCCTTCGGCCGTCTCCTCGCTCAACGGTGCCCGGTGCAGCACGCCGGCGCAGTTGACCAGCGTGCTCAGCGAACCCAACCGGCCGACGGCCTCCGTCACGGCGGAGTCCCACTGCTCGGGCGAGGTGACGTCGAGTTGGACGGCGATGACTCCGTCGTCGCCCGCGTCGCCGACCGTGGCGCGCAGTTCGTCGGCCCGGCGGTCGCAGGCGGCCACCGCGAAGCCCTTGTCGCGCAGGCGTTTCGCGATGGCCCAGCCCTGCCCGCCGGCGGCGCCGGTCACCAGTGCGACGCGTTCCTTCATGCTGGGCTCACCTCGGGGCTGTTGGCCAGCCCGGCGCTCGTGACGAAGCGGCAACGGCGCCGCGCGAAGCGCCACCGCCCGTCGATGCGGGTCAGCTCGTCGTCGTAGAGGGCGGGCCGCAGTTGCAGGTCGCCGGCGCGGACGAACAGCACCTGCGATCGGGCGGTGGCGCGCTGCCCGTCGACCTCGATGCGCGCGCTTCCGGTCAGGTGCAGGCCGCGGGCCGCCTCGTGGAACATGCCCGCGATGTCGGCACGACCGGCAAAGGTCCTGCCGTAGACCAGGAATTCGCCATCGGACGCGAACAGCTGCACGCACTCCTCGACGTCGCCGGCGTCGAGTGCCAGGGCGTAGCCGGCGAGCAGCTCACGGATCGCGGCGTGGTCGTCGTGGGTCATTGCGTCGCCTCGCGCAGGTGTTCGGCGGCCCCGCGGCGCAGCGCCTGCGACTCGGCGGCCAGGGTGATCATGCCGAATCCCAGCTGCGCCATGGCGTGGCCCGTCTTGCCGTCCCCGGCGTGGATGCCGGTGACCAGGCCCGCGTCGGACGCCGCCCGGTGGACGCGCACGATCGCGTCCAGCACCTCCGGATGCCGGGTGGCGCCGACCACCCCGGCGCCCAGCGAGATGGCCAGATCGGCCGGGCCGACGTAGATTCCGGTGAGGCCCTCGACGGCGCAGATCTCGTGGATGCCGGATAGCGCCGCCGCGGTCTCGATCATCGCGAACACGCTGACGCGCGACTCGTGGGCGGCGGGATCGTGCCCCAGGCTGGCGCGCAGCGGGCCGAAGCTGCGCACCCCCCGCGGCGGGTACCGGGTCGCGGCCACCGCCGCGGCGGCCTGGTCCGCCGACTCGATCATCGCGATGACGACGGCGTCCGCGCCGGCGTCCAGCACCCGCCCGATCGGTGCGGCGTCGGCGTTGGGCAGGCGCACCACGGTGCCGACGGGCAGGTGCTCGGTGCGGCGCAGGATGTTGGCTATGCCGGCGTCGTCGAGATAGCCGTGTTGGGCATCGAAGCCGACGTAGTCGTAACCGGCGCGGGCGAATTCCTCGGGGCCCAGCGCCGTGGGGCCGGTGACCCAGCCGCCGAAAATCGGGGCCTTGCGGCCCAGCGCCACCTGCAGATTGCTCGGCGTGCTGTCCGTCATGGTCGGCTCATCCGGCGATCGCGATCTTGATGCGTTCGGGGTCCGGCCGGCAGGCCAGCTCGAAGGCGTCCTGCACCCCGTCGACGCCGAACGTGTGGGTCAGGTAGGCGCCCAGCAGCCACGGGTGCTCGGCGGCGAACTTGCCCGCCAGCTCCAGCATTCGCCGGCGGTCCAGCGTCACACCGGATTTCAGGGTGAGGTTGTTGCGCAGCATCGCCCGCATGTTGATCGGGTACATCTCGTCATCGGCGACGCCGAAGTAGAACACGGTGCCGCCGGGGGCGGCGGCGTCGATCGCATGGGTCAGGGTGGCGACCTGGTGGCCGACGGCCTCGATGACGACGTCGGCGCGGTCTGCGGGATCGAGCTGGCTCACCCAGCGGTCGCTGGTGGCGCGCACCGGGTCGTCAACCCCGAAAGCCCTTGCCAGATCGCGGCGGTCGATCGGATCGATCCCGGTGACGCGCCGCGCACCCGCCGCCTTGGCGACATAGGAGAACAACACGCCGATCGATCCCTGGCCGATGATCGCGACGTGCCGGCCGGCGAGGTCGCCGAGCTGTTCGCAGGCGTAGAGGACGCAGGCCAAGGGTTGCAGCCCGACCGCCTGGGCCGGGGTGAGCGCCGGATCGTAGGGCGCCAGCCCGTCGCCGTTGCTGACGATGCGTTCCATCATGCCGTCGAACCCGGAGGCCCAGCCGACCACGTGATCGCCGGGGCGGTGCGCGGGATGCCGGCTGGCGATCACCTCGCCGGCGACCTCGTGGATGGGGAAGCCGTCCTTTTCGGGGCCGCTGCGGCCGTCGTCACCCGGGATGCGGCCCCTGGCGCCGCGAAAGGCCGGCAGGTCGCTGCCGCACACGCCCGCGGCCGAAAACCGCAGCAGCACCTGCCCATCGGCCAGGCAGTCGGGGGTCTTGTCATCAATAGTATTGCGCTCGAACTGATACGGGGCGATGATCCGGTAGGACCACACGTCAGACCTCCACCGGGATGTTGTTCCAGCCCCATTGGAAGCTGGACGGCAGCCGGGTGGCGGCTTGGCCGTCGATCGCGTAGTCGGGGACCCGGCGCAGCCATTCTTCCAACAGCACAGCCACTTCCAGCCGCGCCAGGTGATATCCGATGCAGAAGTGCTGGCCGCGGCCGAACGCCAGGGAGCGGCGGATGGGCCGGTCCCAGATGAACTCGTCGGGCTCGGGGTATTCGCGTTCGTCGCGGTTGGCGGATGCGAGCAGGGTGATGACGCGCTGGCCCGGGTTGAGGGTCTGGTCGTGAATCTCGAAGGGCTTGCGCACCGTTCGCGCGAACCACTGCGCCGGCGCGCAGAATCGGATCATCTCGTCGCGCGCGATGTGCACGTTGTTCTCCAGGTCGGCGCGCACGGCGGCCAGCTGGTCGGGCCGGCGGCTGAGCTCCCAGAGGCCGTGGGCGACGATTTTGGGCACCGTCTCGGTTCCCCCGATGAAGATGCACAGCATCTGGGTCGCGACTTCCATGTCGTCGAGCGCGCTGCCGTCGGGCAGGTGATAGCCGAGCAGACCGTCGACGACGTCAAGCGGCCCGCCGGACGAATCGGCGCGGCGACGCTGGACCGCGGGCAGCAGGTATTCGAAGTAGTTGGGCCGCGCCTGTCCGGTGTCCACGCCTTCGCCGGGCTGGGCGAGGCTGCCGGCGTTGACGGTGGCGAGGACCTGCGGCGCGAGATCGGTGGGGATGCCGCACAATTCGCAGACGATGGCGGCCACCACGATGCCGCCGTAGTCCTGGGTCAGATCGAACGACCCGTCCGGCAGCAGGTCGTCGAGGCGTTCGTTGGCCAGCGCGCGGATGCGGCCCTCGAGGTCGGTGACCGCCCGCGGCCGAAACGGCCGGGAATGGGTCCGCCTGATCTCACCGTACAGGTCGGCGTCGAACATGGCATGGAACGGCAGCGGGTGCAGGGGCGGGTCGGCGACCGGGCCGCTGTTGTGTTGCGCCAGAACCGATGCCGGCGGCAGCGTCCCTTCCGAGGCGACGAAGGTGCCGTTGTTGACTTCCAGCACAGTCCAGATGTCCTCGAAACGCGACAGGGCGAACGTGTCCCACTGCGGCATGTAGTACACCGGGTGGTGATCGCGCAGGATCCGGTAGTACGGCAACGGGTTCGCCATCACCGCCGCGTCGAACGGATCGTAGCTGAAGTCCTTGACGCTCACCAGGTTTCGTAGCTCCGTCACTGCAGCGGCGAGGGCGGTAGGGCCTGCAGAATGGAATCCTCCCAGCCGTCGCGCAACGCGGGGGCCACACTCATCCAGGTGACGATCTCGGCGGGCGGGCTCTCTTTCCAGGAGGGGTAGTGCTCGGCGAAGCAGTCCCAGCCGCCGTCCAGCGCCCAGTAGTGGATGACCTCGTTGTACCGGAATGTCGTGGTGAACGAACCGAGCCAGCGCTTGCCGGTGCGTTCCGACCAGGGAACGTAGAGCCGCTCCAGTTCGCGGATGTAGTCGTCCTGGCGGCCCGGTTTGGTCTGCATGATCTCTTGAATCACCAGCGGCGCAGTGAAATTGGCCTCGCGCAGTTGCGCGAGCGTCTTGTTGCTGGGGCCGGGGTACATGATGCGGCCCTCCCCCGAGGCGCCGATGTCGGCCAGGAATGCCGCCCATTTTCCGGATGCGGCCTCGTGGCTGCCGCCGCGGGCCTGCGCGGCGCCGATCCTGGCGTAATCGGCGAACCCGTCGATCTCCCAGATGATCGTCGCCTGCGGCCAGTGACCGTTGTACGGCGTGGATTCCCAGATCGCGAACAGCCGCGCGCCGAGTTGTTCCATCATCGGTTGATAAGTGTCGGTGAAGATCTCGGTGAACCGGTCGCTTCGCCCGGATCCCAGCGAGATCGTCTCGTGCAGGTAGAGCAGCGTGTGTCGGAAGTACTTCTTCATGGCCTAGTCGAGCCGGATCAGCTCTGAGTCGGACCCCGAACCCACGTCGCACAGCAGCGCCTCGGTGGCGCCGACCGTCGTGGCCGGAATGCCCGCCGCCGCAAGCGCATAGCCCTTGAACATGCGGGCCGCACCGCTGAGCAGATGCTGCGCCCGGGTGGTCGCGCGGCCCACGTTCAGCGGCCACCCGTCGCCCCACAGCGCGACCTCGGTCAGCCGGTTGTCCAGCGCCTCGAGGACCACGGACCGCACCCGGGCGTCGGCGGTGAACGCATCGGCGCTGACGGCCAGGCTCGTCGAGCCCTCCCCCAGTCCGGCGAGCTCCGGCTCGAGGTCCGCCGCCCGCACCCCCAGGATCCGCAGCGACCGGGTGTCGCAGCCACGCGGGAGCAGCACTGTCACTTCCCAACCGGCCATCGCCCGGTCGTAGAGCCAGCCGCCCGCCGATTGCACGACATCGACGGCGCTGGCCGCCACCACGTCGAGTCGGTAGCGCAGACCCTCGCCGTGTGCGCGGGTTGTTTCCGCAGCGCTGCTCTTGCTGATGTCGAACGTCGGAGCGACCATCGATCCATTCCTCACCACCACCCGCCGCGGTCCGCTGGCGGGTCTCACGCGCTTGTCATGGGCTTTCCCAGGGGCTGGAGCCGCATCCCGCACCGGGCGACGCGGCTCACCGGACAGCGTGACACTTCCGGCGAAATTTGTAAAGCTCCGGGTGGCCCGTCAGGAACCGCGGCGCGCCTCGAGGTCGGCCAGGACTTCCTCGGTGTGCTGCCCGAGTTCCGGTGCCGCAGAACGCGGCGCCCAGGGCGTCCCGTGGAAGTCCGCCGGCGTGGCGACCATCGGCACGGCGGCTTGTGCGTCGGCGGCGTCGGGCACATAAACGATTCCCCCCGCGGCGTGGAACTGCTCGTCGGCGATGACGTCCTCGAGGGTGTTGATCGGCGACCAGAAGAAATCCGGTTCGCCGGCGAAGATTTGCGCCCACTCGTCGAGGGGCCGCGTCGCGAAGATGTCATCCAACGCGGCGATCAGCGCGGCCGAGTTCGTGGCGCGGGCCCGGGCATCGGCGAAGCGCGGGTCGTCGCGCCACTCGGGCCGGCCCACCGCGCGGCACAGCGCCGGCCAGTGCCGCTCGGGCTCCAGGCCGACGATCCAGAACCGCCGCCCGTCGGAGGCGGCGTAGTTGTTCATGCACGGGTTGCCCATCGTTTCGCGCTGGCCGATGGCGATCGGCTGGCCGCTCATCAGATAGGTGTTGAGGTCGAAGCTGACGGTGTAGGCACCCTGCCGGTACAGCGAGGTCGTGACCAGTTGGCCCGTCCCGGTGCGTTCGCGCGCGAGCAGCGCCGCGCACACGGCCGCGGCCATCGTCATCCCGGCGGAGTGGTCGCCCATGCCGCCGCGCTGGAACGGGGGCGTGTCGCCGGGACGGGTGAGCAGGTGCGCCACCCCGGCCCGGGACCAGAAGGCGGCCACATCGTAAGCGGCGCGGTCGGCGTCGGGCCCGCTTTCGCCATATCCGGTGATGAGCCCGTAGACCAGGCGGGGGTTGGCCGCCGACACCGACTCGAAGTCCAGGCCGAGGCGCTGCAGCGCGCCGGGGCGCACGTTGGTCAGGAAAACGTCTGCGTCGGAAAGCAATTCGAAGGCGGTGGAGCGGCCTGCGTCGGTGCCCAGGTCCAGTACGACGCTGCGCTTGGACCGGTTGTCCATCTCGAATGGTGGGTTCAGGCCCAGATCGCAGCCCAACATGCGACCGAACATGCGCGCCGGATCACCGGTGGGCGGCTCGATCTTGATCACGTCGGCGCCCCAGTCCGCCAGGATGCCGCCGGCGGCCGGCCCGGCCACCCAGACCCCGAGTTCGACGACTTTGACGCCTGCTACCGGTCCCGCCATGGGTAAGTTCCCGCTCTCTGCCGCTCGAGCGTCACGCCAGCGTGACGCCGGATCCCGAGTGCCACGCTAGCGCGACGTTCGATGGACTTAGGCTGGCACGCATGAGTCTGGTGGCCGGGCGGGGTCCGCTCAGCAGCGATCCCGCGGGACGCTTCTCACCCGCGATCCCCGACGAGGTCGTCTACGTCGAACCGCACCCCCGGCGGGTGCAGGCCGTCAAGGACGGGCGGGTGGTGATCGACACCGAGCGGGCGCTGATGGTGCACCGCCGGGGCCGGCCGCTGAGCTACGCCTTCGCCGCCGACGAGGTGGGCGACCTGCCGAGCGAGCCCGAACCGGAAGCGCCGGGTTTCGTCCAGGTGCCCTGGGGCGCGGTCGACACCTGGCTGGAAGAGGGGCGCAGGCTCGTGCACTACCCGCCCAATCCCTATCACCGCGTCGATTGCCGTCCGACCAGGCGGCGCCTGCGCGTCCGCGCCGAGGGCGCGACGCTGGTGGACACCGACGACACGGTGATCGTGTTCGAGACCGCGCTCGCCCCGCGGCTCTACGTCGATCCGGCTCACGTGCGCACCGATCTGCTGCGGCGCTCCGAGACCGAGAGTTACTGCAATTACAAGGGTTTCGCGACGTACTGGTCGTTCGCCTCGGGTGACCATGTCGTGGCCGACGTCGCGTGGAGTTATCCCGGGCCGCCGCCGGAAAGCCTGCCCATCAAGGGGTTTCTGAGTTTCGACGAGACCCGCGTCAAGGTGACGGCCGAGCTGCCGGTCAGCGCCCGTAGCTAGGACGCCCGAGCCCCAGTTCGTGCTGGGCGATCATGTTGCGGAACACCTCCATGGTGCCGCCGTAGATGCCGGCCGGCACGGCGTGCCGGAAGATGAACTCGATGGCGCCATTATCGGCGAAGTCCGCCGAACCCGGTGTGTCGGTGGGCAGTGCCGACGCCGTCCCGAGCAGGTCCATCAGTTCCTGGGACACCTCACGCATGGTCTGGATGAGCGCCACCCGCCCATACATTCCGGGGGTGGACATGGCCGCCTCGATGCGGGCCATGCTGCGCCCGAGCCGGTATTTGATCGCGTCGTCGTCGATCGGCCGCCGGCCCGTCGCATCGGGTCTCGACAGGATCGCCGCGACCCCGTCGGCCGCCTCGGCCATCCGGTGGCCGTGCTCCGAAAGCATCGAAATGTTCTGCAGGCCATGGTCTTGGGGATCGGTGATGCCGTGTTCGGCGTCGAGGGCGAACCGCATCACCGTCCAGCCGCCGTTGACCTCACCGATCCGGTACAGGTCGTCGACCCGCACGTCGCTGTAGTACACGATGTTGGTGCGGTCACCGTCCAGCGTGCGGATGCCCTGGATCTCGATGCCTGGCGAATCCAGCGGCACCAGGAACATGGTGAGATTCTTGTGTTTCGGGCCCTGCGGATCGGTGTTGGTGAGCAGGAAGACGTACTTGGCGTTCTGCGCGTTGGAGGTGAACATCTTGGAGCCATTGATGATCCAGCTCGCTCCGTCCGCCTCACGCACGGCCCGGGTCTTGCAGGTGGCGACGTCCGAGCCGCCCTCGGGCTCGGTGTAGCCCAGGCAGAGCCGGATCTCCCCGGATAGCACGCCCGGCAGGATCGCATCGGCGAGTTCGGGCGCGCCGAATTGCTTAACCAACCGGGCGACGACCGCCGTGGTGCCCCAGTGGAACCACGGGGTGTGGGCGCGACCGATCTCGAGGTGGAAGATTCGCCGGCGCACCGGGTCGAATCCCCCTTCGGACTCCTGGTACCAGTCCGAGGTCAGATAACCCGCTTCGCCTAGCGCCAGATGCACCGGTTCACTGAAGTTTTCACCGGTCTCACGATCGCGCCGAAGCACGTCGTCGGTGACGTGTTCGGCCATGAACGCCCGGGTCTCATCGAGGAATTTCTGCTCCTCGGGCGAAAGGTCGACGCGGGAGAAGTCCATCAGGCCGCGTCGATGACCAGGGTGCGGAACCGGTCGAGGGTTTCGAGCGCATGCGTCAGGCTGTCGCCGGGCAGGTGAACGCTGACCCACGTGACGCCCAGCTTCTCCAGCTTCTCCAAGCCGTGCAGGTAGGCGTCGGCGTTGAAGTCGTCGTCGGTGATGCTGCCGCCCTCGAAGTTGGTGAACGTGATGTCGATCGACGACCAATCCCGCTGCGCGGCATCGCATCTGCGCCGCAGGTCGTCGATGCCGTCGGCGAGCTTCGACACCGAGTCGATGACGGCCGTGCCGGCCGTCTGGGCCAGCTGCGGCGGCGCCGGGAACGGGCACCACCCGTCGCCGTACTGGGCCACCCGCTGCCGCGACGACGACGTGTTGCCCCCGATCCAGATCGGCGGGTGCGGATCGCTGACCGGGCGGGGATGTGCGGTGATGCCGCGTGCACTGAAGTGCTTGCCCTCAAAGGAGATATCGTCGCCGGTCCAAATGGCCCGGATCACCTGCAGCGATTCCTCGAACAGCTCGGCGCGCTCGTCGTAGCTGACCCCCAGCGCCGCGAACTCGCGCTTGAGGTAACCCACGCCCACCGCGAGGGTGAACCGCCCGCCCGAGAGCAGGTCCAGGGTGGCGCCGGACTTGGCCACCACGAACGGGTTTCGGTACGGCAGCACCACGATGTTGGGGATCAGCCGCAGCGTGGACGTCGTCGCCGCCGCGAAACCCAAGGCGACAAAGGGATCCAACGCATCGTGTCCGCCGGCCTCCAGCCAGCGCTGCGAGGGCGCCGGATGGTCGGTGAAGCCGAAGCCGTGGATTCCGGCCGCCTCGGTCGCGGCGGCCACCTTGCCGATCCCGTCCCCGCTCACCAGCTCCGGGTTGTACGGATGACTGTGCATCGGGTGGGTGATGGTGAATCGCATGGCCTTAGAACCGCGCGCGGGAGTCGATCGCCGTGTCGCTGGTGCGCAGCGGGCGGATCAGCGCCTCCTGGGCGAAGGATGCCAGCAACTCGCCCTCTTCGGAGTGCACGGTCCCGCGCACGTACGACATGCCCGCGCCGACCTGGGTGCTCTCGTGGGTGTAGAGCAGCCACCCGGTCCAGTCCACCGGTTCGTGGAAGGCGACCGAGATGCTCATCGGCGCGGTCGACACGGTCAGGTGCGCCTGCGCGGTGCCGATGCCGTCGTGCGCCCGCATGGTGGTGGAGATCCCGAGATGGCCGGTGAAGTACGCGAGCAGCGCCTTGGCCAACTCGTCGCGGGTGGGGATCGGGTCGTAGTGCAGCCACGCGTACAGCTCCGGCGGGCCGACCTCGTCGGGGCTGTTGACGTCGACGACGTCCACGAGGCGTAGTTCGCGACCGACCATCGGCATCGGCGAGGGGTTCGCGTCCGCCGGGCCGGTGACGTCGGGGCGCGGCAGGTGGTGACGGATGACGTCGTCGGTGGGGACGTCGGCCAGCACCGTGATGCTCAGGCAGCGCCGGCCGTTCTGGTGCACGGCGACCACCGCGGTGGCGGTGGAGCGGCCCTCGGCCACGACGTCGAGCACCAGTTCGATGGGCGGGCCGACGGTGATCGCGCGCGAGAAGACGGCGTGCGCCGAGCGCACCGACTTGTCGGGGAAGCGTTTGGCCACCGCGACGATCGCCTGCGCGAGCACCTGGGTGCCCTCCACCACCTGGCGTTCGTCGCCCGCCGCGATGCCGGTCTCGCCGGTGAACTTGTCCTGCCCGTCTTCCTGGACGTCGAACAGGTCCAGCAGACCCTGCACGGTCCATTCGGTCTGCGCGGATTCCTCAGACGCCTTCGTCAATCCCGTTCACCTCTCGCGCTCGCAGCTCAGCGCTCAGCGTGACACTTTCAGTAGGATTTGTAAAGCTTGGCTAACAAGACGGCGGCCGCCGCACCGGCGAGACGGCCGAAAGCCTAGGGAGGCAACGCAATTGGGTATCGTGACCACCACCTCGGAGACGGCGTTCACCCAGTCCGCCGAAACGGTGTACGACTTCGTCACCAACCCGCAGAACTGGACCAAGACCTACCCCGGCAGCGCGCACATCGCCAACATGCCGCAGCTCCCGCTCAAGGTCGGTGACACCTGGGAGGAGGCCGGCCCCGACGGCGACCGGGTCTTCACCTGGCAGCTGGCCGCCGCGGTGCGCCCGACGCGGTTCGTGTTCACCTCACTCGGCCGGCTGGGCCATGACCGCGACGGCAACGGCGGCATGGAGGGGCGCATCACGGTCTCCTACCACTTCACCAGGCCGGGGCAGGACGTCACGCTGTTCTCCCGCACCATGACGATCGAGGCGTACAAGCACGCCCCGCTGCCCGATCAGCTCTTCATGCAGGCCAATCCCGCCAAGATCGACGCGTATCACGAGGCCGTGGCCCGCGAGCTCGCCCGATCGGCAGATTGACACCGGTGCCCGCGGTGCATGACACTTTTTCGGTGTTTTGTAAAGCAGAGCGGGTTGCGCCAGGCGGGGACCGATGATCCCCGAGCCGCTGGCCAACGGTTTCTGCTTCGGTGAGGGCCCGCGGTGGTTCGAGGGCCTGCTGTGGTTCTCGGACATGCTGGGCGAGGCGGTGCACACCGCGACCATGGGCGGATCACTGACCACGCTGCCGCTGCCCGGGCATTCGCCGTCGGGCCTGGGGTTTCGGCCCGACGGGTCGCTGCTGATCGCGTCCACCGAGGACCGACAGGTGCTGCGCTATGACGGCGAAACCGTGGTCACCATCGCCGATCTCGCGGACGTGGCCCCGGCCAACCTCGGCGACATGGTCATCGACGACGCGGGCCGCGCCTACATCGGCTGCCAGGCGTTGCACGGCGGCGTCATCATCCGGCTCGACCCCGACGACAGCGCCACCGTCGTCGCCGACGACCTCGACTTCCCCAACGGGATGGCGATCACCCCGGACCGCGGGACGCTGATCGTCGCCGAGTCGACCGGCCGGCGGCTCTCCGCGTTCTCCATCGGCGCCGACGGCGGACTGTCCGACCGACGAGTTTTCGCCGACGGCCTGGACGGGCCGCCCGACGGCATCGCGCTGGACGCCGAGGGTGGGGTGTGGGCGTCGATGACGCTGGCCCACCAGTTCGAGCGGATCATGGCCGGCGGCGACGTGACCGACCGAATCGACATGGGCGAGCGGGTCGCCATCGCCTGCGCGCTGGGCGGTCCGCAGCGCCGCACGCTGTTTTTGTTGTCGAGCACGGAGGCCTATCCTCAGCGCCTGGCCGGCACGCGGCTTTCCCGGCTGGACGCGGTCACGGTGACCACCCCCGGCGCCGGCCTGCCCTGACCCGAGAGGTTGACGATGACCGACGCCTATTACGAGCTGATCGACCCGGCCGGCGATGTCGACGCAGCATTGGGCGAGAGGTTCCGGGCGACCGATCTGGCGCGCGGCACCTGGTCGGCGGCGATCCAGCACGGTGGTCCGGTGTCCGCGCTGCTGGTCCGGGCGCTGGAGCGGTGCGAGCAGCGCGACGACACTCGGCTGTCCCGCGTGGTCATCGACTTGTTGGGCGGGGTCCCGGCCGAGGGCGATCTGTGGGTGCGCGCCGACGTGCAGCGCCCCGGCAAGCAGATCGAACTGCTCAGCGCCGAGATGCTGGCCCCCGGTCCCGACGGCGCCCCGCGGCCGGTGGCGCGCGCCAGCGGGTGGCGGTTGCAGCACCAGGACACCGAACCGATCGCGCACGCCGCGGCACCACTGCCCCGGCCCCGGGCCGAGGCCTTCAACCGCAATCTGAAGGCGCGGGACTGGGACCGCAATTACGTGCACAGCCTGGAGTGGCTGTGGCTGACCGAGCCGCTGAGCGAAGGCCCCGGCGAGTCCTGGATCAACCCGACGGTCGATTTGGTCAACGGCGAGTCGATGACGCAGCTGGAACGGCTGTTCGCGGTGGCCGACTGCGCCAACGGCATCGGCAGCAAGCTCGACATCACCAAGTGGACGTTCCTCAACACCGATCTCGCCGTGCATGTGTTTCGTGTTCCCGACGGCGACTGGATCGGCATTCGGGCGGAGACCAGCTACGGGCCGGACGGCATCGGGACGACCATCGGCACGTTGTTCGACGAGCAGGGCGCGGTCGGCGCCATCCAGCAGTCGGTGCTGGTGCGCCGGCGCCCGCCTCGGGCCTAACGTGGGAGCGAATTATCATGACACCTCGGCGACACTGCGAAAAGTGTGAATCATGAGCCAGCCGGCCCGGGCGACGACGATCGCCGACACCGACACCTCCACCCGTCAGCGGATCCTGGCGGCCACCGCCGAGGTGCTCGGCCGTAACGGCAAGACCAAGCTGAGTTTGTCCGACGTCGCCACCCAGGCCGGGGTGTCCCGCCCGACTCTGTACCGCTGGTTCGCCTCCAAAGAGGAGCTGCTGTCGGCGTTTTCGGCCTACGAGCGCCAGATCTTCGAGAGCGGATTGGTGAAGGCCACCGCGGGACTGAAGGGCGTGGACAAGCTCGACGCCGTGCTGCGGTTCATCGTCGAATACCAGCATTCCTACTCCGGGGTGCGGATGGTCGACGTCGAGCCCGAGCACACCATCGCCCAGTTCTCCTGGGTGATCCCGCAGATGCGCGAGGGCCTGCAGCGCCACCTGCCCGGACCCAACGCGGCGGTGAAGGCGGCGACGGTGATCCGGATCGCGATCTCGCACTACATCGTGCGCAGCGACGACGCGGATCAGTTTTTGGCTCAGCTGCGCCACGCGGTGGGCATCAAGGGCAGCTAGTCGAATAGCACCGCAGCGTTGAGATAACCCGTCGGGTCCAGTGCGGCCTTGACCGTCCGCATCGCCGCGATGTCGACGGCCTCGCGCGACATCCCCAGATACGGCCTTTTGCGGCTGCCGACGCCGTGTTCGGAGCTGACGTTGCCGCCGGATCGCGCGATGAGGTCCATCATCGGCTCGTACAGCGCCTGCTCGCGGTCGGCCGGGCAGCGCAACACGTTCAGGTGCAGGTTGCCCTCGCCGATGTGGCCGAACAGCACCGGCAGCGCGTCGGGAGCATGCGTGTGCACCAATTCGATTGCTTGGCTTTCGAATTCGCTAATCGCCGACAGCGGCAGCGAGACGTCGAATTTTAGCGGCGGCCCGTACACGCCGAGCACCTCGGCCAGCGATTCGCGGACCTGCCATAACCGTTGCTGCGCAACGAGATCCACCCCGACCGCGGGTTCGCCAGAAATCGGCACGTCGTCGAGCAGCTCGGCCAGTCGCTCGGTCTGGTCGTGATCGGCGGCCAGTTCGACCAGCAGCAGCCAGTCGCCGGCGACCGGTGAACCGACGCCGCGATGCTCGGCGGTCAGCGCCGCGGCGCGGCCGTCGATCAGTTCCAGGGCCGCGATGCCGTCCACGTCGCGAAACACCCGGCCCGCCGCCACCAGCGCGTCGAGGTCGGCGAACCCGCAGATCGCCGTCACCCGGTGCGACGGGGTGGTGTGCAGCCGCAGGTCCAGCTCGGTGATCACGCCCAGCGTGCCCTCGGCGCCCACGAACAGCGCCGGCAGGTCGTAGCCGGTGTTGTCGCGGCGGACCCGGCTGTGTCGGCGCAGCAACGTGCCGTCGGGCAAGGCCACCTGCACGCCGACCACCTGCTCGCCCATGTTGCCGTAGCGCACGGTGCGCAGGCCGCCGGCGTTCGTCGATGCCATGCCGCCCACGGTCGCGGTGTCCCGGGCGGCCAGGTCCACCCCAAACACCAAACCGGCTGCGGCGGCGGCCCGTTGCACCGCGGCCAGCGTGGCCCCGGCGCCGACCTCGATGCGGCGTTCGACGGTGTCGACGTCAGCGACGGCGTGCAGCCGCTCGGTGGACAGCAACACGTCGTCGTGCTCGGGAACGGTGCCGGCCACCAACGAGGTCCGGCCGCCCTGCACCGTCACATGCGCGCCCGCGTCGCGGCACACCCGCAGCACCTCGGCGACCTGCTCGGCCGTGCCGGGCCGCACCAGCGCGCTCGCCTTGCCGCGGTAGCGGCCGGTGTGGTCGACGCTGCGCGCCGCCAGCACGTCGAGATCGGTGACGACGTGATTCGATCCGACCAGGCTCGCCAGGCTGCGCAGCATGCTCGCGGTTATAGCACCGCGCACGCATCAACCTCACACCGGCCGCGTGTTGTCTCCGGTTCATCCCGGCGGGGCGGCACCGCCCGGAAACACCCTTCGAAATGGCCGTTCTCGACTCCCACAGTCAGCATGAAGGAGTTGGCGACGACGAGGCCGACATGCCGAAAACCCGGCCCGGCGTTTCGAAATAGGTCAGCGCCATCGCCTTCACCGCTCGACCCTATCCACTACCTTGGGGCACCTCGGCGAATCCCGGTTGCCCTGCGTCGACAACGGAATTGAACCGGTGCCGAGTTTGCAGGCGCTCATTGATGTCCTCGATCGCGCTCTCGGGAAGTGCGGTGACGTCGAAGTTCTCGCGAATGCGTGCCGGCGTCACGGATGCCGTGAGAACCGCGCTTTCCCGCTGAATTCCCCAGGCCAGTAGCACCTGCGCGGGAGTCTTGCCGAGCTGCCGAGCGATGGACACGATGAGAGGGTCGTCGAGAAGCCGCGGTTCCAGCGCGTGCCCCAGCGAGGCGAACGCCGACAGGATGATTCCGTCCGTGTCACGCAATCGGTGCAGTTCCCACTGCGGGTGGTAGGGGTGCGACTCGACCTGGACGACCGCGGGCTTGATGCGGGCGGTCTCGACGATCCTTCGGACGCCTTCGACATCGATGTCGGATAGCCCGATTGCGGTCGTAAGGCCCTCGCCCACAAGGGCTTCCATCGCGGCCCACGTCTCCTCCAGGGTGACGCCGTCGTCGTAGATGACGGCGCCGTGGATGTCGCGGGGGTCTTGGTCATCGCCAGGCTGAAACGCGAACGGGGTGTGCACCAGATACAGGTCCACCGTGTCCAGCCCGAGCCTGCCAAGGCTCGCCTGCAGCGCGGGCTTCACCCGTTCGGGTCGGTGGTTGTTGTTCCACAGCTTGGTGGTCACGAACACCTCGTCGCGGCGGACCGTCCCGTCGGCGAAAAGCTCCTTGAGCGCCGCGCCCACCTCGGCTTCGTTGCGGTAACGCTCCGCGGCGTCGAGGTGGCGGAACCCGACCTCGACGGCGGCCTTGACGGCCTCGCGCGTCCTGCCGTTATCGGAAAGCGAAGTCCCGAACCCGAGCGCCGGAATCTGCCCGCCGTTGTTCAGGACGATTCTGCGTTGACTGAGATTCTCGTTCGATGTCATGGCGGTCCGGCCTCCTCGCGGTACCTAATTTATAACTGACCAGTCGTCTATTTAACGGCCGCAGGCGGCGCCGCTATTCCCGGTCTTACCCATCAGTCCAGGAGCGCCGGGACCGTGACCGCTTCGAAGCGATCGTAGGGGCCGCGACTGCGGGTCACCTTGCCGCGTAAGGCCGCCCCTTCCCACGCCTCGATCAGTTGGGCTGCCAGTTGCTCGGCATCAAGGTCCGCGCGAATCTCTCCCGATCCACGCTGGCCGGACCGCACACATTCCGCGATGGCCGTGTCCCAGCGGTCGAGAATGCGGACGAGCTCGGCACGGACCTGGTCGCTGGATCCCCCGAGCTCGAGCGAGAGGTTGCCGACCAGGCAGCCGAGCAGGAAGTTGCCGGTTTCGTGTTCGTCGGCGAGCGCATGGAAGAAGCGGGTGATTCGCTCCCGCGCCGGCCCGTCCGCCCCAAGGATGGGCACCAGCCGCGCTTCGATATCGGCCCAGTAATGCTCCAGGATGGCCGCCGCGAACGCCTCTTTGCTGGGGAAGTACGCGTAGAACGACCCCTTCGGCACGCCGGCCGCGTCGGTGATGTCTTTGACGCCACTGGCCGCGAACCCACGCGCGTGCACCAGGTCGAGTCCTGCCCCCAGCATGCGGCTGCGTACCTCGGGATTCGCGGGTCGCGGCATGACATCCATAGTAGTCGACCGGTCATCTATATACCGTCCGCCGTGGACCGTCGTCTGGGGATATGGACAATTGCCCGCCTCCGAGCGACACCTGGTCGCGCGCGGTAGCGACCGGGAATGACCGACCTCAGCCCGTTGTCGCTCGGAGGCGGGCAACAGCAACACTCCCTCCGGGAGGGAGACAGCGCGTCTACAGCGCGGCGCCCTAGAACTCCTTGTGATTCACGTCGGTGACCAGGCCACCGTCCATCACGTACTCGCTGCCGGTGGAGTAGGACGACTCGTCGCTGGCGAGGAAGAGCACAAAGGTCGCGACCTCCCGGACCTCGCCCGGGCGCCCCAGCGGAATGGTCACCATGTCCTCGGGCAGGTGGGCGGTCATCGGGGTGCGGATGAACCCCGGGTGTATCGAGTTGACCCGGATGTTGTGCGGCGCCAGCTCCAGGGCGGCCGACTTGGCCAGGCCGCGCACGCCCCACTTGGACGCTACGTAGGGGTGCACCATGGGCGCGCCGCGCAGGCCCTCGATGGAGGACACGTTGATGATCGAGCCGCCGCCGGCTGCGATCATCGGCTCGACCGCGGCCCGCATGCCCAAGAACGTCCCGGTCAGGTTGACGTCAATCACCTTCTGCCACTTGGCCAGATCGAAGCCCTTCAGCGGGCCGAGCGCCACGGTGCCGGCGTTGTTGACCAGGACGTTGAGCTTGCCGAACTCGCCGACCGCGGTGGCGACGGCGGCGTCCCACTGGTCGGGCTGGGTGACGTCGAGGTGCACGTAGCGCGCGGAATCGCCGATCTCGTCGGCCAGCGCCTTGCCCTGGTCGTCGAGGATGTCGCCGATCACGACCTTGGCGCCCTCCTCGACCAGCAGCCGCGCGTCTTCGGCTCCCATGCCGCCGGCGCCACCGCTGATCAGCGCTACCTTGCCGTCTACCCGACCCACGCGGGTCTCCTTTCGATTTAGGTGGTCACCAAAGTGCTTGGTGCGTAAAGGCTTTTGCCCGTTACCAGCGGCAAATCAAGTGTGGTCCGGATGCCCGGCGGCGCGGCGATCACCACCGGGATGGCGTTGACGACGCGGCCCGCGGCGCCCGCGATCGCCGCGTGGTTGTGGTCGCCCTTGCGGCTGCTGGGGACGATGTCGACCGCATACGACGGCTCGCCGGTGATCTCGACGCGGTAGGAGCCGTCACCGGAGGCGGGCTGGGGCAGGTCGGGACGCAGGTCGGGCCGCAGCCGGGTGACGTGCTCGATGACGATGGCCGGATGATCCTTGACCATGCCGCGAATCTCGAACTGCAGCACCGCCACGGTGCCCTTGGCCACGTGGCCGATCGCGATGTCGAAATCCTCGGGCGCGGGCTCGCGCTGGTAGGACTCGGTGATCTCGTCGACCTCGATGCCCAGGCCGGCCGCCAGCTGACGGATCGCGGTGCCCCACGCGATGCTCAGGATGCCCGGCTGCAGCAGCATCGGGATCTCGTCCATGGGCTTGGCGAACCCCATGTAGTCCATGACCTCGGTCCCGTTGTACGACGCGTAGTCGTGGATCTCCATGCAGCGCACCTGCTCGATGCGCTGACACGTGCCGGCGAGCGCGAACGGGATCAGGTCGTTGGCGAATCCGGGATCGACGCCGCTGATGAAGATGCTCGAATTGCCTTGCTGGGCGGCGTCTTCCACGCGGGCGATGTATTTGTCGGGCATCACGCCCCACGGGTGCTGCAGCAACCCCGGCGACGACCCGACGACGTTGATGCCGGCGGCCAGGATGCGCATCACGTCGGCCATCGCCTCGGGTAGCCGGGTGTCGCCCATCGCGCAGTAGACGACGCAGTCGGGCTTGGCGGCGATGATGGCGTCCAGGTCATTGACGGCGGCGACGCCCGTGACCACATCGGTGTCCAGGCCGACGCCGCATAACTCACCGGCGTCCTTGCCTACCTTCTCGGGCGTCGAGACGCACACCCCGGTCAGTTCGAACTGTGGGTTGGTGATGAGTTCGGCGAGGGCCAGCCCTCCGACATTTCCGGTGCCGACGTGCGCGACGCGGATCGCCATGACAGTCTCCGTCCCTAAAACCCTGGACAACTTTTCTAGACAGTAGTCCATAAAATTTGGGGAGCATACCGGTGGGACTGGCCGCGGCCCGCGGGGCAGAATCAATCGCTGATGACACAACGCGAAGACCTTCAATTCACCTCCGGCGACGACCTGATCAGCGCCTGGCTCTACCGGCCGGCCGGCGACGGGCCGGTGCCGCTGCTGGTGATGGCGCACGGCCTGGGCGCGGTGCGCAGCATGCGGCTGGACGTTTACGCCGAGCGGTTCAGCGCTGCGGGCTACGCCTGCCTGGTGTTCGACTACCGCAACTTCGGCGACAGCGGGGGCCAGCCGCGTCAGGTCCTCGACGTCGGCATGCAGCTCGCCGACTGGGCGGCGGCCGTCGCCTACGCCCGCACCCTGCCCGGCATCGATCCCGACCGGATAGCATTGTGGGGCACCAGTTTTGCCGGCGGCCACGTGATCGCCACGGCGGCCCGACTGCCGGGCATCGCCGCCGCCGTCGCCCAATGCCCTTTCACCGACGGCCTCGCGTCCGCCCGCACCATCACCAACCCGCTGGTCGCCGCGCGCATCACGGCCCGCGTGGTGCGCGACCTGCTGGCCCGCCGGCGCGGCCGCCCGCCGGTGATGGTCCCGGCGGCCGGTAGGCCGGGCGAGGTCGCGTTGATGAACACCCCCGACGCGTACCCGGGCTACCTGCGGCTGGTGCCCGACGGGGTCGAATTGCGCAACGAGGTGGCCGCGCGAATCGCGTTGCAGGTCTTCGGCTATCGGCCTGGTCGCGAGACACCCAAGATCGAGTGCCCGATCCTGTTCTGCGTGTGCGAAGCGGATTCGGTGGCCCCCGCGAAGGCTACGCTGCGCCACGCAGCCAGGGCGCCCCGCGGCGAGATCAAGCTATATCCCGAGGGACATTTCGAGATCTACGTCGACGACGCCTTCGAGCGGGTGGTCGCAGACCAGCTCGCGTTCCTCGACAAGCACCTGAAAGGCGCGCCGGCCTAGGGTCCGAGCGGGGACGTCGTGCGGATGGCTTCGTCGCGGATCAACCCGCGCAGCAGCGCGGTGCTGAACTCGGCGGCGATCTCCTTGGCCGACCGCCGCCCGCTCGGGCGAAGCCAGCGGTAGGCGCCAAGGGTCATGCCGATGTAGCCCAGCGCCAGCACGTGCGAGTCACACGGGTAGAACTCACCGTTGGCGATGCCGCGGTCGATCAGGCCGTGCACGTGGTGATAGACCTGCGCTTCCTTCTCCCGAACCTCGGCGACCTGCTCACTGGTGAACCATTCGGTGATGTAGGGCTGCTCCTGGAAGTAGACCGCGGCCCGTTCCGGATCGCTGGCGATGCCGGTGAGCAACCGGACGGTGTACTGGTAGAGGGCCTCGCGCGCGGTCCAGGACGGGTCGTCGTGCACGGCGGCCAGCGTGCCCTCGGCGGCCTGGCGGTAGATGTCGAACAGGATCAGCGATTTGCTGGCGTAGTAGTGGTAGACCGTCGCCTTGTTCAGCCCGATCACGTCGGCCACATCGTCCATCCGGGTGCCGTGATAGCCGCGCGCAGCAAACAGCTTGGTGGCAACCGCCAGCAGCTCTTCGCGGCGGGTCAGCCCATTCGGGGTGATGCTGTCGGTGGGCATCTGCTCTCACTATCGTTGGTATGGCCAGGCCAGAGCCGGTTCGGCCCAGAATAGCTATCAACTAACTGGTTGGACAGTTTAAGCAAAACGCCGGGTGTCCCGTGCAGGCGTATGCGACTAGACTCCTCATCGAACGCGATGAGTCGAGAGGTGGGGCCGATGGATCCGAGTCCGGATTACGACGGAAGCGACGAGATCGAGTTCTTCATGCGGTACCTGACCTGGGGCTTGCGTGGGGTCACCGACGGAAACGGCTACCCGCCGCCGGCGTATCCGCCTGTCTAACCGCCCAGCGCACGGGCGCTTTTCCTGCCGTTACAGCGCTTTGAGTTCCTCGGCGACCTCGGTCACCGATTTCTTCGCGTCGCCGAACAGCATGCTGGTGCCCTCGCCGTAGAACAGCGGGTTGTCGATCCCCGCGAAACCGGAGTTCATCGACCGCTTGAGCACAATCACCGACTTGGCCTTGTCCACGTTGAGGATCGGCATGCCGTAGATCGGGCTGGAGGCGTCGTTGCGGGCCGCCGGGTTGGTGACGTCGTTGGCGCCGATGACGATCGCGACGTCGGTGCGGGCAAACTCGTCGTTGATGTCGTCCATGTCCTTCATGGCGTCGTAGTCCACCTCGGCCTCGGCCAGCAACACGTTCATGTGGCCCGGCATCCGGCCGGCGACCGGATGGATGGCGTACTTGACCTCCACGCCCTTGGCCTCCAGCAGCGCCGCCATGTCCTTGACCGCGTGCTGGGCCTGGGCGACCGCGAGGCCGTAACCCGGCACCACGATCACCTGGTTGGCGTAGGCCATCTGGATCGCCGCGTCGGCGGCCGAGGTGGCCTTGACGGTCTTGTCGCCGCCGTCGCCGCCGCTCGGCGCGACCCCGCCACCGCCGAAGCCGCCGGCCACGATCGCCGGGATCGAGCGGTTCATGGCCTTGGCCATCAGGTTGGTCAGAATCGAACCGGACGCGCCGACGATCATGCCCGCGACGATCATCGCGGTGTTGTTCAGCGCCAGCCCCGCTGCAGCCGCCGAAAGCCCGGTCATCGCGTTCAGCAGCGAGATCACCACCGGCATGTCAGCGCCGCCGATGGGCAGCACCACCATCAGCCCCAGCACGCCCGCGGCGGCGAGCAGCCCGATCATCCACCACAGTGATGCTCCGCCGGTGCTCGGATGCGCGTGCAGACCGATGACGACGGCCGCGCCCACCGCCCCGGCCAGCAGCAGCAGGTTGATCGGCTGCTGCGCCTTGCCGAAGCCGATCGGCGATCCGGAGATGATCTCCTGCAGCTTGCCGAACGCGATGATCGATCCCCAGAACGAGATCGATCCGATGATCGCGGCGAACAGCGAGGCCACCACGATGTGCACGGTCGGCGACTCGCCGTGCTGGAAGGCCGAAAAACCTTGCGTCTCAATGAATTCCGAGAGCGCGATAAGCGCCACCGTGCCGCCACCGACGCCGTTGAAGAACGCCACCAGCTGCGGCATGGCGGTCATCTTGGTGTAGCGGGCGGGCGGGACGCCGAGCACGACGCCCACCACCAAACCGGCGATGATCAGCACCCATTGGTCGGTGTGGCGGATCTTGATCAGCGTCGCCGCCACCGCCAGCGCCATTCCCACCGCGGCGATCAGGTTGCCGCGCACCGCCGTCTTGGGTCCGGTCAGGCCCATCAGGCCGTAGATGAAGAGGGCGAACGAGATGATGTAGAGGCCGATAACCAGGTAGTTCATTTGGCGGCCGGCTCCTCGATTTTGGCAGGGACCTTCTTCTTGCCCTTGAACATGCCCAGCATCCGGTCGGTGACGATGAACCCGCCGATGACGTTCAGGGTTCCGAACACCACCGCGACGAACAGGATGATCTGCACCGCCAGCGAGGGGTGCTCGACCGAGCCGAACACCACCAGCGCGCCCAGCACCACGATGCCGTGGATGGCGTTGGTGCCCGACATCAGCGGCGTGTGCAACGTGTTGGGCACCTTGGAAATGACGGCGAACCCGACGAATCCGGACAGCACCAGGATCGCCAAATTGGCCAATAGCTCGTCGTACATCTAGGAAACCTCTCCGCTGGTCTGGCGCCGCTCCTCCGCATCGCTGCGCTCTGCATCGTCGCCGGCGCGGGTCACGCAGGAGTCCGCGACGACCTCGTCGTCGAAGTCGGGGGCCAGCTTGCCGTCGGTGAGCAGCAAGTCCAGCAGTGCGGTGATGTTCTTGCTGTAGAGCTCGCTGGCGTGTTCGGGCATGGTGGCCGGCAGGTTCAGCGGCGACGCGATGGTGACGTCGTGCTTGACGACGGTCTTCCCGGGCTCGGTGAGCTCGCAGTTGCCGCCGGTCTCTCCGGCCAGGTCCACCACCACGCTGCCGGGCTTCATGGCCTCCACCGCCGCCGCGGTGACCAGCCGTGGCGCCGGGCGTCCCGGGACCAGCGCCGTGGTGATGACGACGTCGAACCCGCTGATCGCCTTCTCCAGGGCCTTCTGCTGCTGGGCGCGCTCCTCGTCGGTGAGCTCACGGGCGTAGCCGCCCTCGCCGGCCGCGTCGATCCCGATGTCAAGCCACTGCGCACCCACCGAGCGCACCTGGTCGGCGACCTCGGGCCGGACGTCGTAGCCGGTGGTGCGGGCGCCCAGCCGTTTGGCCGTCGCGAGCGCCTGCAGCCCGGCCACCCCGACGCCGAGCACCAGCACGGTGGCCGGCTTCACCGTGCCGGCCGCCGTCGTCAGCATCGGGAAGAACCGGGTGGACTCCGAGGCCGCCAGCAGCACCGCCTTGTAACCCGCCACGTTGCCCTGCGATGACAGCGCGTCCATCGCCTGGGCCCGCGAGATCCGCGGGATGGCCTCGAGCGCGAACGCCTGCACGCCCGCCTGCTTCAGCGCGCCGATCGAGTTCTCGGCGTTGCGCGGCGCGAGGAAACCGATCAGGGTCTGACCGCTGTGCAACTTGGCCACCTCGGCCTGCGTCGGCGGCGCGACCTTGACCACCACATCGGCGGCCCACGCGTCCCCGATGCTGGCCCCGGCCTCGGTGTAGAGCGCGTCAGGCAGCAACGCCCGCTCCCCCGCGCCGGATTCGACCACCACCGCCACGCCGCTGTTTACCAGCGACGCCACCGCCTTCGGCACCAGCGCGACCCGCCGCTCGTCGGCGCCGGATTCGGCGACCACTCCTACCGTCGTCTGCGCATTTGTCATGGCGCGTACATCTACTTTCCGTACTTTCCCGTACTGTCCCTGCCGATGGGCGTGGCGCCGGCTCGGCCGCGCGCTTCGCTACCTTAACCAGGTTTCACCATGGACGCGTCAACGCCCACCGCGGGATACCCGGCCGCGGGCGATCGACGCTCCGGTCGATGGTTCGCCGCCGCCGCGCGCCGCAGTAGCGCCCGTACCGTTGTGAGGTCACAAGCGGCCGTTGTTGCTACCAAAGCGGGATGTCGTGGCCGTGTTCGGACTCCGGTCGGGGCCCGAAGTAGCGCCGCTGCGATTGCTCGATCGGCACGTCGTTGATGCTGGCTTCGCGCCGCGCCATCAGTCCGGACTCGGTGAACTCCCACAGCTCGTTGCCGTAGCTGCGATACCAGTGGCCGGACGCGTCGCGGCACTCGTACTGGAACCGCACCGCGATGCGGTTGTCGTGGAAGTCCCAAAGGCTTTTGCGCAGCGCATAATCCAGTTCGCGCTGCCACTTGCGGGTCAGAAACGCCACGATCTCGTCGCGGCCCACGACGTGTTCGTCGCGATTGCGCCACTGCGAATCGACCGTGTAGGCCAGGCTGACGCGGTGGGGATCGCGGGTGTTCCAGGCGTCCTCGGCCGCCTGCACTTTCTGGATCGCGGTCTCCCGGGTGAACGGCGGGAACGGGGGGCGGGCGTCACTCATTCCTTTATCGTGCCGCCCCGCCGGCGCGCTTTCACCCCGGTGTAAGCACCGCGCTGACGACCGGAAACCCGGCGACTCGACACGTGTCCTATCGTGACGGGCATGGACTTCGCGATGTCGGCCAAAGCCAGCGACTACCACAAGCGACTGTCCGACTTCATGACCGAGTACGTCTTTCCGGCCGAGGCCGAATACGACAAATACCGCGAAGAAGCCGGCCCACACGACCACACGGTCCCGCCCGTCATCGAGGAGCTCAAGGTCAAGGCCAAGGAACGCGGCCTGTGGAACCTGTTCCTGCCGGCCGAATCGGGGTTGACCAACCTCGAGTACGCCCCGCTGGCCGAGCTCACCGGCTGGAGCCTGGAGCTCGCGCCCGAGGCGGTCAACTGCGCGGCGCCCGACACCGGGAACATGGAGACCCTGCACCTGTTCGCCACCGAAGAGCAGCGCAGGCAGTGGCTGGAGCCGTTGTTGGCCGGCGAGATCCGCAGCGCGTTCTCGATGACCGAGCCGGCGGTCGCCAGCAGCGACGCCCGCAACATCGAGACCTCGATCGTGCGCGACGGCGCCGACTACGTCATCAACGGCCGTAAATGGTGGACCTCGGGCGCGGCCGACCCGCGCTGCAAGATCCTGATCGTGATGGGACGCACCAATCCCGACGCCGCCAGCCACCAGCAACAGTCGATGGTGCTGGTGCCGATGGACACCCCGGGCGTGACGGTGGTGCGCTCCACGTCGGTGTTCGGCTGGCAAGACCAGCACGGGCACTGCGAGATCATCTACGACAACGTGCGGGTGCCAACCACCAATCTGCTCGGCGAGGAGGGTGGCGGCTTCGCAATCGCCCAGGCCCGGCTGGGCCCGGGCCGCATCCACCACTGCATGCGCGCGCTCGGCGGGGCCGAACGTGCGCTGGCGCTGATGGTGCACCGCGCGAACAACCGCATCGCCTTCGGCCGGCCGCTGGCCGACCAGGGTCTGGTGCAGCAGGCGATTGCCCAGTCCCGCAACGAGATCGACCAGGCCCGGCTGCTGTGCGAAAAAGCGGCGTGGACCATCGACCAGCACGGCAATAAGGCCGCCCACCTGCTGGTCTCGCAGATCAAGGCGGTGGCACCACGGGTGGCGTGCGACGTCATCGACCGCGCCATCCAGGTGCACGGCGCCGCCGGCGTCAGCGACGACACGGTGCTGGCCCGCCTGTACGGCTGGCACCGCGCCATGCGGATCTTCGACGGACCCGACGAGGTGCACATGCGGACCATCGCGCGCACCGAGATCGGCCGCGAACAGTCGGCCTTCGCCGCGGCGGTCACCGGAGGATGACCGAGGCGCTGCGAGAACTGTCCGGGGCGTGGAACTTTCGCGACGTCGCCGACGGCGCGAGCGCGCTTCGGCCCGGGCGGCTGTTCCGGTCCGGTGAGCTGAGCCGGCTCGACGACGCCGGACGCGCAACGCTGCTCGAGCTGGGCATCACCGATGTCGCCGACCTGCGCGCAAACCAGGAAGTCGCCCGGCGCGGCCCAGGGCTGGTTCCCGACGGCGTCGAGATCCATCGCCTGCCCCTTCCCGACCTCGGCGACGATGCACCGACCGACAACGAGGCCCCGCACGAGCACGCGTTCCGTCGGCTGTTCGAAGGCGACCCGAACCAATCCGACGAGGCCGTCAACGAGGCCGCCGTTCGTCACATGATCGACGAATACCGGCAGTTCCCGACCCGCAACGGAGCGCAACGCGCTGTGCGGCAAGTCTTTTCGCTGCTGGGTGCGGGTCGCCCGGTGCTCACGCACTGCTTCGCGGGCAAAGACCGCACCGGTTTCGTGATCGCGACGGTGCTGGAAGTGCTCGGCGTCGACCGCGACACCATCATCGCCGACTACCTGCGCAGCAACGCCGCGGTCCCTCAACTCCGGGACCACATCTCCGAGATGATCAAGCAGCGCTCCGACGTCGAGCTCACCCCGGAAGTCATGACGTTCACCGAGGCGCGGCTGTCCGACGGAGTCCTCGGCGTACGTCCGGAATACCTGGACGCCGCGCGCCAAGCGATCGACGACGAATTCGGGTCGCTGGACGCCTATTTACGCGACGCGGGTGTCAGCGAGGCGGACGTGGAACGCCTGCGCGGCGAGCTGCTCGCCTGACTCGCTGACCACCCGGTCGCGGCTGGCTCAGCCCAGCTTGAAGTCCGCCTGCTTCGCGGCGGACAGGTCGGTGATCTCGCCCCACTGCGAGGCGATGTCCTCCACCGTCGGCGGCTTGTCGTAGTTGACGCCCGCGTTCTGGAACAGCGCGACGCGCTGCACCTTGCCGCCCCCGACCACGAAAACCGAAGCGCTGTTGGGGTTTTCCTCGGTGCACAGGTAGGCCACCACGGGTGCGACGTATTCGGGGGTCAGCTTCTCGAGCACCTCCTTGGGCAGGATGTCCTCGGTCATCCGGGTGGCGGCGATCGGGGCGACCGCGTTGGCGTGGATGTTGTATTTCGCACCCTCCAGCGCCAGGCTGTTGATCAGGCCGACGAGGCCGAGTTTGGCCGCGCCGTAGTTGGTTTGGCCGAAGTTACCGAACAGCCCGCTGGTAGAGGTGGCGACGACGACGCGGCCGTAGCTCTGCTCACGGAAGTGCGGCCAGGCGGCGCGGATGACGTTGTAGCCACCGTAGAGGTGCACCTTGAGCACGGCGTCCCAGTTCTCGAAGGACATCTTGTGGAAGGTGCCGTCGCGCAGGATGCCGGCGTTGCTGACCACGCCGTGCACGGCGCCGAATTCGTCGAGCGCGGTTTTGATGATGTTCTCGGCGCCCTCGGATTCGGCGACGCTGTCGTAGTTGGCGACCGCCCGCCCGCCGGCGTCCTTGATCTCCTTGACCACCTCGTCGGCCATGTTGTGGCCGGCGCCGGTGCCGTCACGCGAACCGCCGAGGTCGTTGACGACGACGCTGGCGCCCTCCTTGGCGAGGGTCAGGGCGTACTCGCGGCCCAGGCCTCCACCGGCTCCGGTGACGACGATGACGCGATCCTGCACTCCGGGCATACGTTTCCTCTCTGCTGTGAAAAACTCAGTCTTGCAACGGTTTCGGTGAAGCCAGGGTCAGAACATCCGGCGGGCCATCTTGAAGGCCCGCTCGGTGTACGGAGGGTAGATGAAGCTCGACAGGTCGGGCCGAGTGGGTTTGGTCAACACCGACTTGCGGTGGCTGAACTCCTCGAAGCCATAGCGGCCGTGGTAGGCCCCCATCCCCGAAGCGCCGACGCCACCAAATGGCAGCTTGGCCGTCGACACCTGGAAGGCGACGTGGTTGACCAGCATGCCGCCGGCCGGCACCTCCTTGATCACCCGCTCGCGCGTCTCGCGCCGCTTGGTGAACAGGTAGGCCGACAGCGGCTTGGGCCTGGAGTTCACGAATCGTATTGCCTCGTCCAGGTTTTGGACGGTGACCACCGGCAGGACGGGACCGAAGATCTCGTTTTGCATCAGCGGCCCGTTCGGGTCGGGGTCCACCACGACGGCGGGCTGGATGCGCAGGTTCGACGCGTCGCAGGCCCCGCCGACGGTGACCTTGCCGTCTCCGCTGGACAGGTAACCGCTGATCCGGTCGAATTGGCGCTGGTTGACCACCCGCATGCCGCCCGGCTTGTCCGAGGTGAATTTGGTGATGGCGGCACCGATCTTGTCGACCAGTTCATCGCGAATCGTGGCGTCCGCCAGGACGTAATCGGGTGCCACACAGGTCTGTCCGGCGTTGAGCAGTTTCATCCAGGCGATCCGCTTGGCCGCCACCTCCACGTCGGCGTCGGCGGCGACGATGACCGGGCTCTTGCCGCCAAGCTCCAGGGTGCAGGGCGTCAGGTGTGGCGCCGCGCCCTCGTAGACCTTGCGGCCGATCTCGGTGCCGCCGGTGAACAACACTCGGCCCAAGCCTTGGGCGATGAGCTCCTGGCTCGTCGCACCGTCACCCTCGACCACCGCGATGGCGTCCTTGTCGAGATACTTCGGCACCAGCTCGGCCATCAGGTGCGCGGACGCGGCCGCGATCTCGGACGGCTTGAGGATGACGGCGTTTCCGGCGGCGATCGCTCCGACGGCCGGACCCAGGGTCAGATAGAACGGGTAGTTCCAGGCGCCGATGATCAACACGGTGCCGTAGGGCTCGTACTCGATCCAACCGCGGCCGGGAAGTTGCGGCACCTCCAGCAGCTGGTACTTGCGGCGCGTCCACCTCCGCACCTTCTTGGCCGCGTACTTGGCTTCGCCGGCGGTGGTGGCGATGTCGGCGATGTAGGCCTCGAAGGGGCTGCGGTCCAGGTCCTCGGCGAGCGCGGCGGCGATCGCGGCCTCGTTCTCCTCCATCAGCTTCGCCAGTTGCAGCAGCTGCCGCTTGCGCCATTCGACGTCGCGGGTACGTCCGGTGGCGAAGGTCTGACGAAGGCGGGCAACCGTGGCGGGAACGTCGGCCGCAGCCGCCCCGTTGGTGGAGTCCTTGGCGAGCGATGTCTGCGATGCAACCGATTCGGTGGTCATCATTGTCCTTCCCGAGCAGAGTCCCGCTGCAGGGCGGCCGCTCATCGGTGATAACCGCGATACTAACCATCCGGTTGGGAGAGCAATAGGAAGGATCCGGCCAACCCGGTTACTTGACGCAGGGCACCTTCGCCGCGGTCATCTGGCTGAGGTCGGTCGGCGCCGGGGCGCGGTCGCCGGTGCCGGTGGCGGCGACGGCATCCACCTGCCCCGACCCGGACGGGTCGGTCCCGCCGTCGGGGTGGGCGAGGTAGTCCGCCGCGGGAAATCCCGTCCCCACCGTCAGCCGCACGGTGCCCGCGGCCACCGCGCCGTTGGCCGCCGCGGGCACGTGCAGCTGGTCGGCCAGGAGCTGCGCGCCCCGGTCCGCCCCGGGGCCGTATTCGATGACGCTGTCGTCGGCCGGGTCCGCCGCGGTCGTGGCGCTGCCGCGGGTGAAGCCGCGGGCCGCGAAGGCCTCCTCGATGGCGGCCGCGAGTCCGTCCCGTGCGGCCCCGTTGACGACGTCGAGGATCACGGGTTCGGTCAGTACCGGTGCCGGCTGGGTGGCCGGTGACGCGGCCTCGAGCGCGGCCGGTGTGTCGGACATGAAGCGCTCGTTGACGATGCGCCGGATCGTCGGAAGGTCGACCTGGTTGATGTCGGACCCGTTGGCGTCCTTGCCGAAGCCGGAGATGGGCAGGGTGTACAGCGACAGCGGCCGCTCGCTCAATTGCGAGGCCCGCGAGGCCAATTCCATGATGTCGAGCCCGTCGTCGACGGCGACGTTGTCGCGGGCGACCTGCAGCAGCTTGCGCAGGCCGCTGACACTGGACAGCGCACCGCCGCTGCGAGCCGCCTGGACCAACGACACCAGGAACGCCTGCTGCCGTCGCGTCCGGTCGAAATCGGTGAAGGAGCCGTCGTTTTCGTCGCGGCGTTGCCGCACGAAGGCCATCGCGTCCGCGGCGTCGATGCGCTGCACCCCCTGATGGAAGTCGGCACCCGAATAGCTGTCCCGCGTATCGGCGTTGAGGCACACCGTGATCGGCTCGACGGCCTTGGCGATTTGAAAGAACGCGCCCAGCGTGATCTCGACGAAGTGGTCGACGGAGATCCCCAGAAAGTCGTTGACAGCGCTGATTTCGGCCTTGCGCCCAGCCTCGCGGGCGGTCTGCTCGCGTGCCGCCAGGTTGGTGGCGCCCGCCCCACCCGATTTCCCGGCCGCCTGCGAATTCAGCGACTGCTGATAGGCCAGCCCGTAGGCCTGCTTGATCTTGCCGGCGCAGACCGACCCCGGGCAGCCCGGTAGCTCCGCGTAGTCGTCACGCGGAATCGAGATCGCGGTGACGGGCCCGTCGCCGTCCGATAGATGCACGACGATAAGGACATTGGCGTTGTAACCACCGGAGCTTTCGTCACCGGCGTGCAGCGCGTCGTAGATCTCCTGGGGCAGCGGCTGACCGTTCTGATCCAACCTGCTGTCCAAGCCCATCAGCAAGATGTTCTGGTTGCCGTCCAGCGTCGTCGCCGCATTGGGCAGCGCGTGGGAGATGATGATCCTGCCAAGCGCGGTGTGGTAGCCCGTCCAGCCCATACCGGTGATCGCCATGACCGCGGCCGAGGCGACGGCGGCGACCATCCGGCCCTTCCGCAGCGCCCAACGGTGCGATCGCCCCGATCCGCCACTGGCCATAATGAGTGACCATTGTCCCCGATGACCAGGCGAATTCCCGGTAACCGCAGCCGCGAGCCAACGGACGGTCGACGAGCCGGTGCGCGCCGCTACAGGCGCTCGGCGATCACGAAGTCGGAGAAGGCGTCCCGGTCTTCGTCGATCTCGGAGCTCTGCACCCCACGATTCAGGCGGTGCATCTCGTCGATCGAGTTCTGTGCCGTGGCGCGCCAGCCGTGCTCGTTGAGCCAGTCGGCGAGGTTGGCGCGGTGCTCGTCGCGGTACATCAGTTCGCCGACGTCGACGGTCTCCTCGAGGCCGAGCTGGTCGGCCACCTTTTTGAACCGTTCGCGCATCTGCTGGCGCCGCTCCTCGGCGTGCATGGGTGCCGTCTCGGCGGAGACCCGACTGCCCGCCGGACTCAGCTCGCCGATCTGCGTGAACAGTTTGTCCTGGGCCTCCGCGGGCAGGTACATCAGCAAGCCCTCCGCCAGCCAGGCGGTGGGCCGGTCGGGGTCGAAGCCAGCGGCGCGCAGCGCGGTCGGCCAGTCCTCGCGCAGGTCGATCGCCACCTCGCGGCGGTCGGCGGACGGCGTGGCGCCACTTTCGGCCAGCGTCGTGGTCTTGTAGTCCAGCACCTGGGGCTGGTCGATCTCGTAGACGGTGGTGCCGGCCGGCCAGTCGAGGCGGTACGCCCGCGAATCCAGACCCGACGCGAGGATCACCACCTGTCGGATCCCGGCGGCGACGGCGTCGGCGAAGTACTCGTCGAAGAAGTGGGTCCGCACCGCCTGGTAGCCGCGCATGTGCTGGATCCGGGCGGCGGATTCTTCGTCGATGGCTTCGATCTTGGCCACGACCTCCGGGTCGAGCATGGCCTCCCAGAGCACCTCGGCGCCGGCGTTGTTGACGAGCAGCCGGGCGTAGGGGTCGCGGATCAGCGCGTCGGGCTGCTCGGTCTCGATGGCCCGCGCCGCGGCGACCATCACCGCGGTGGTGCCGACGCTGCTCTTGATGTCCCAGGTGTCGTCGTGCGTGCGCAGTGAACTCATGGCGTTGCTCCTTGGATCGATCCTCGGTCAGGCGGTGGGCGCGCCGAGACGCGCCCGCAACAGGGTGCTGCGGACCGCCTCGTCGGTCAGGTCGTCGGGCACCGGACGCCCCAGCCGGGCCATCTCGTCGCGGTTGCTCACGCTGCGTACCTGCCAGCCGTGCTCGGCCAGCCACGCCGCGGCATCCGAACGGTCCGGCTCGTGGTACGTCAGCGCCTGGACGTTGACGTCCAGACCGAGCCGCTCCCGCATCCGCAGCCAGCGTTGCGAGTTGCTGCGCGAGTTCATGCCGAACATTTCGATCGCGACCTGGCTGCCGGGTGCGCTGAGCGCGGTGAACATCTCGAACAGCCGGTCCTGGGCGTCGCTGGGCAGGTACGGGAGCAGGCCTTCGGCCAGCCACGCGGTGGGCCGGGTGCGGTCGAATCCGGCGGCGGTCAGGGCTGCGGGCCAGTCGTCGCGCAGGTCCACCGCGACGGGGTGCCGGATGGCGGTGGGCACGGCGCCGTGCTGCTGCAGGATGCCCGCCTTGTACTCGAGCACCTGCGGCTGGTCGATCTCGTAGACCACTGTGCCGGTCGGCCAGTCCAGCCGGTAGGCCCGGGAGTCGAGGCCGGCGGCCAAGATCACCACCTGGCGGATGCCTGCGTCGACGGCCTCGGCGAAGTACTCGTCGAAGAAGTGGGTGCGCACGGCTTGGTAGTCGATGCCGCACCGATGCGCGCGCTGGCCGTGCTGATCGCCGTCGAGCCAGCCGAGCTCGGGGTCGGCCAGCCGGGCCCATGCCGGTCCTGCCGACGACACCAGCAGCCGCGCAAACTCGTCGCGGATCAGCGGATCGGGTCCGGCGGTCTCGGCCGCGCGCGACGCGGCGACGCCCAGCGCGGTGGCGCCGACGAGTTCGGTGATGGTCCAGCTGTCGCCGGCAGACCGTACGGAAGGCGGTAGCGAGGCATCCAGGTCAGTCATATCCCGTCTATCGTACCGGGATAAGTTAGTTAGCCTATACGCTTTGTGCGCAACTTCACTGCACCGACGGCGCTAGGCCTCCGGCCGCCAGAGCGCACCTTCCAGAAGCTGGCGCAGCATCCCTGTGACGGCCAGCATTTCCTTGTAGCTCTTGATGTAACCGGCGTAGAGGCCCACCCCCGAGATCACCACGAGCAGCGATTCGACCAACGCGGAGGCATCGATGTCGGCGACGACCTCGCCGCGCACGATTGCCTCGTTCACTTCGCGCATCAGGAATTCCCGCGCCACCCGCACGGAATCATTTTCGGTTGCGCTCCATTCCGGGTGCCGCTGCGATTCGAGTACGCCGCCGATAATGAACGCCGACCCGGCGGGATTTTCCGAATTGGCTTTCACCGCCGCGGAGATGAACGCCGTCAGCCGTGCTACCAGCCCCGTCTCGCCTTCGGCCTGTTTAATTCCCGCTCCGATGATGAATTCATTTGTCTCGTCCATAACTTCGCGATAAAGCGCTCGTTTGCTCGAAAAGTAATGGTTTATCGCCGGTCGGGTGAGGTCGGCGCGTGCCGCGATGGCCTGGAACGTCGCGCCGTCGTAGCCGCGCTCGCTGAAGACCAGACGGGCGGCTTGGATGATCCTCTGCCGCGTCTCGTCGGCTTTCGCGGCAGGCGGACGCCCCGGCCTGCGATTCCCCCGGGGATGCATTGCTAAAGTGTGCCACCCCCGCGGTGCGGCATTAGCGCATTTGGCGGAATGGTGCCAAACTTTCCGGCTTGGTAGTCCTCTAGCGCCTCGATCAATTCCGCCCGAGTGTTCATCACGAAAGGGCCGTAGTGGAATACCGGTTCGCGAATCGGCCGTCCGCCCAGAAGCAGCACATCAATGGCGCCCCGGGCCGGCAGGCCGCTCGAATCCGGTGCCCGCTGGGCGCCAACCGTGATCCGATCGCCGGCTCCCAGGACCGCTAACTGCCCCTGGCGGATCGGGTGTGCGACCGGACCGACGTACCCGCTGCCGGACAGCACATAGGCCAGCGCGTTGAAATCTCGCCGCCACGGAATGTTGAGCCGGGCCCCGTTCTCGATGGTCGCGTGGGCGAGGGTGATCGGGGTGTGGGTGATGCCCGGGCCCGGGTGGCCGTCGATTTCGCCGGCGATGATGCGGATCAGCGCCCCGCCGTCGTCGGAGGCGAGCAGGGCCGCGTCGCCACCCTCGATGGCCTGATAGCGCGGAGGTGCGAACTTGTCCTTCCTCGGCAGGTTGACCCACAGCTGGACGCCGTGGAAGAGGCCGCCGCTGTCCACCAGTTCGGCCGGCGGCGTCTCGATGTGCAGGATGCCGGACCCCGCGGTCATCCATTGCGTCGCGCCGTCGGCGATCAAGCCGCCACCGCCGTGCGAATCCTGGTGCGCGAACTTGCCGTCGAGCATGTAGGTCACGGTTTCGAAGCCGCGGTGCGGATGCCAGTCGGTGCCCCGCGGCTCGCCCGGTTGGTAGTCGACCTCACCCATCTGGTCCATGTGCACGAACGGGTCGAGCGCGGCCGTGCTGACGCCGGCGAAGGCGCGCACGACCGGAAAACCCTCGCCCTCATAGCCGCGGGGGCCGGTGGTGATCGATCGGACGGCCCGCTCGGTGTCGGCGGGGGCGGGGCCGCTCACTCGCGGCAGCGTCAGGGTATCGGCGGTGACTGCAGGCATCTGGCCTCCTCATATGGTGAACGCCCGGTATAACCGGACTAAGGTCCACTTATTCCCGGCTGGCGGACAGGCGGCCGATAGTTCCATAGGGCAATATTTGCTGACATAGATAGTCGTCGCGGGTGCGGGTGACGGTCGGACATGGTTTCGACGCAGCGATGAAAAGACCGCTGGGGAGGGTGACGGGCATGGGGCAGGACACATCAGCCGGTGACCCGAACCCGAGGGCCGGATTTCCGGGACAGCTCGCGAGCTGGCTGCGGGCGAACCAACTGGGTTTGTTCTGCGTGGCAATCGTGGTGGGGGTCGGCGCCGGGCTCGGCGCGGTGGCATTCCGCTACCTGGTCTTCGGCTTCACCTGGCTGGCGACCGGCCATGACGAGTTCGGCCAACAGGGGTGGGCGGCCAGCGACCACCTGCCCTGGTTGGGGATCGCGTTTTACGCGGTCATCCCCGTTATCGGCGGGTTGCTGTACGGGCCACTGATCAGCCGGTTCGCGCGCGAGGCGCGTGGCCACGGCGTCCCGGAAGTGATGATCGCCGTCGCAGAGAACGGCGGCCGCATCCGCCCGCAAGTGACGGTGGTGAAAGCGCTGGCCTCGGCGATGTGCATCGGAACCGGCGGCTCGGTCGGTCGGGAGGGGCCGATCGTGCAGATCGGTGCGGCGCTGGCATCAGGCTTCGGTCAATGGGTGCGGATGCCGGAGAATCGGCTAAGGGTGCTGGTGGCGTGCGGCGCCGCCGGCGGCATCTCGGCAACGTTCAACGCCCCGATCACCGGGGTGTTCTTCGCCGTCGAACTGATCCTGCGTGAACTCTCGGTCGAGGCGATCTTCACCATCATGCTTTCGGCGATGGTCGCCGACGTGATCGCCCGCGTGTTCTTCGGCTCCGCCCCTTTCCTCACGAAGCTTCCCGAGGGCATCGAGCTCAATCACATTGCCAATTACTTGCTGATCGCCCTTCTTGCGGCGGTCGCCGGGGTGCTGGGCATCGTGTTCAAAAACGTCCTGTACAAGACGGAGGATCTGTGTGATCGGCTCTGGGGCGAGCGCCCGGACTGGGCGCGACCGGCGGTCGGTGGATTGGTGCTGGGCCTGCTGTTGCTCGCCGTGCCGCAGCTGTACGGGGTGGGCTACCCGGTCATGTACGCCGCCTTTGCCGGCCATTACGCTCTGTGGTTCCTGGTGGTCCTCGCCGGCGGCAAAATGCTGGCGTGCAGCTTGACCATCGGGATCGGCGGCTCCGGCGGCGTGTTCGCTCCGTCGTTGTTCGTGGGGGCTACTTCCGGCATGGCGTTCGGGTTGATCGTCCAGCACGTCATCGGCACTGCGGTGGGACATCCCGCGCTGTATGCCATCGTCGGCATGGGCGCGGTATTCGCTTCCGCCGCCCGGGCCCCGCTCACCGCGCTGGCCAGCACAGTCGAGATGACCGGCGACTTCACCCTGACATTGCCGGTCATGCTGGCCGTCGCCGTGGGGACCACGGTGTCGCGCGGGCTTTCCTACGGCACCATCTACACCGCCAAGCTGCTACGCCGGGGCATCGACATCGATCGCCCCACGCCCGCCCACGCTTTTGCGGGCCTCACGGTCGCCGAGGCCATGCATCCATTTGCCACTCCACTGGACCTGACCCACCCGACCAGCGACGCCACCCACGACAGGACCCAACTGCTCGGTCCCGTGACCCGGATCCGGGAACCGCAGGCGCTGTTTGCCAACGACAGCCTCGCGCAGGCCCTGCGCCAGCTGGTGCTCTACGGCCGCGATGGACTACCGGTGATCGATACCGACGCTCAGCGCGTTCAGGGTTGGCTGACCAACCAGAACGTGCTGCGCGCGGTCAGTGCCTACGTCACTGATGTCGAACCCAGACCCACCGCCGCGAATCTCGGCGGTGACTCCGCGGACCCGAGAAGTCCCGAGACCGAACACGATCCGCGAAGTCAACTCGACGGATACTGCATCATCGAGCACACTCTGGCGGCGGATTCGGCCGCGGTCGGACGCACGCTCGACGACCTCGATTGGCCCGCAGGCCACCTTCCGGTATCCGTAGTCCACAACCGGCAGCTGGTCGACGCCCAACCGGCCGTGCAACTCACGGCCGGAGACCGCATCAATGTCCTAGTCCCCAAAAACGGTTCGCGGGGCGCCGATTCCAAGCACCGTCACTAGGACAACCGTCAGGAGTTGCCACGCGCGCTGCTTGCGGCGTCCTTCTCGGTGCTCTTGCCTTTGTGAGCCAATTCTCCGCCGGCGCTCTCCAGGTGCGCCCGGACGAACCATTGGAACTTCTCCAGCGGACCCGCCTGGCCGATCAGCAGGTCCTGGGTCACCTGGTCGAGTTCGTCTGTCTCGTCGATGTATTGGCGGATGTCCTCGATCACGCCGGTGTACACCAGATCCAGCGCGGCCAGGTGGGCCTGGACCGTATCGCGGCCGACCGAATAGTCGTCCCACGAGCGGTCCTTGATGATGGCACCGGGAGTACCCTGCGGCGAAGCACCAAGAGCCGCAATACGTTCGGCGACATCGTCGGCGAATCCGCGGACCGCATCCACCTGCGGGTCGATCATCTCGTGCACGCCGATGAAGTTGGGCCCCACCACGTTCCAGTGAATGTGCTTGAGCGTCAGGTGCAGATCGTTGTAAGTGCTCAGTTGCTTTTGCAGCAGTTCGGTGAGTCGTGCCGCCTGCTTGTCGGTCAATCCCGGAATCGTGAACTGAGTCATCGCTTGTTTCCTAGCTTCCTTCCATGGGGTTCACACACGGTTACTGCCCCGTTGGGTACCCGGTGGCGATAGTGAAAAACGCGACGGATCAAAGTGAGTGGATTTGCTGCACCGGCAGCCGCGGTCCGCGGCGCGGTTCGTACGCCAGTCCGCTGGCCTCGAGGAGCCGGACCACGCGCTGGCGGTGCGGGCGCATCGGCTCGAGCAGTTCGAGCATGCCGGCGTCGTCGACGGGCCGCCCCAGCAACGTCCAGCCGATCATTTTGGGGATGTGGTAGTCGCCCACCGACACGGCGTCGGCGTCACCGAAGGCGCGTTGTGCCGTCTCGGCGGCGGTCCACTCCCCCACGCCCGGCAGCGACATGAGCGCCGCACGCGCCTGCACGGCCGGCCCACCCGCCAGCCGCTCCAGCGAGGAGGCCCGACGCGCGCAGGTCACCACCGCCTGCGCCCGTCTCGGGTCCACATTGGCGCGATGAAACTCCCACGACGGGATGTATCGCCAGACCTCCGCGGCCGGCATGACGCGCATCCCGTCCGGCGCCGGACCCGGCGCCGGCGTGCCGTACTTCGACACCAGCACCCGCCATGCGCGAAACGCATCGGCGCCGGGCACCCGCTGCTCGATGATGGCCGGGATCAGCGCCTCCAGCACCAGGCCGGTTCTTCCGAGGCGCAGGTGTGGAACCCGTTGCTGTGCGGCGGCAACCGTCGGATGGTGCGGCACGAAGTCCGAGTCGTCGTCCTCGAGACCGAGCAGGGCGGGCAGCATCTCGACGAACTCCTGCGCGCCGCCGCCCCACGCCACGGCGCGGGCGGCGTTGTGGGCGACGCGGCTGATCCGGGCCGTGACCGGACCGGTGGGTAGCAGGCTGGTACGCCAGATCGAGCCGTCACCGGGAGCCCGGAAGCACGGATCCCCTCGGCCGCGGCGAAGGGGCGCCAACGTGTGCCCGAAGCTGACGGCGCCGGGAAACACGACCGTGCGCGCGCTTTCCACCTGATGACTCCCCGACTGCCGTGATTGACCGTGAACTGCGTCCCACGTCAATATTGCGTTGTGATGACGCCGTTCGATGACCCGCAGGGCGAACTGGCCTGGATGTTCCTGCAGAGCACCAGCGACGGCGGCGATCTGGACGAGGGCTTCTCCCTGCTCAGCGACGACTTCACCTACTGGACGCTCTACACCCGCACGTCCTGTGACAAGGACGCGTTTCGGCGTGCGGTGGAGCGACGCAAACAGGAACTCGAACTGACCATCGACCTGGTGCGCTGCGTCAACGAGGGGGAGACCGTGGTGGTGGAGGCGCAGGCCACCGGCACCACGTCCGCCGGCGCCGAGTACGACAGCCCATTCGTGTGCATCTTCGACACCCGCGACGGGCTGATCGTCTCGATGCGCCTCTACAGCGACACCCGCGCGGTGGCGACCGCGCTTCCCGGGTGGGTCCCCTACTGAGCTACGACGCTGATGTCGGCCTTGTTGGGGTAGAACGCCACATGCCCGGCGATCGCCGCGACCGCCGGATACGGCTGCTCGTACGTCCAGATCACGTCGTCGACGGTGTCACCGGCCGAAGTCGTCACGCTGTAGTAGCTGGCGTCGCCCTTGAAGGGGCAGTACGTGCTGGTGTCCGTCCGGGTGAGCCGATCCTGTACCACGTCGGCGATCGGAATGTATTGCACCGCAGGCAAAGTGGCTTCACGCAGTTCCAGCGCGGCGGTGGTGTCGGCGACGAGCTCGCCATTGACGCGCACCTGCACCCGTCCCTTGGTGGGCTCAATGGTGATCGGGTGCCCCGCGTTGGGCTCTTTGATTTCCGGGTGGGCCATGGTGGTTCCTCCTTCAGGCGCCTATCAATCGTTCAACGCGCGTCCGTGGCCTAGCCTTCCCGTTCGGCCGGACCGAATGCGTAGCGGTGGTATTGCGCCATGTTCGCCACCGCCTCAAGCCGCGACATGACCTTGCCCAGGACTCGGGTTGACCGGGGCAAGCGCTTGAAGGTGTCCGACTCGAACCATCGTTCCCAGGCCAGCAGCCGCACCTCCGGCACGGCTTTGACGATGTCGTCGGGTCCGTTGATCGCCCAATGCAGCGTGGCTCCCGACCGCCGCACCACCGTGTTGAGCCATTGCGACTTGATTCCCAGCCAATTGAACGCGTCGAACTGCAGCTCACCCGAACCGAACCGGTCGACCACCCTCCGCAGGAGCGCGGTGCCGTCCCGCTCGGTGAGGTACATGGTCAGCCCCTCCCCGATCATCAGGGTGGGACGGTCGGCGGGGATGTCTTCCAGCCATGCCGGGTCGGTGACCGAGGCGGCGATGACGCGGTAGTGATCGCGGCTCGGGTAGAGCTGGGCGCGCAGCGCCGTAACCTCGGGGTAGTCGACGTCGTACCACTCGACACCCGGGCCGGGCTGCACGCGGAAAAACCGGCTGTCCAGCCCGCAGCCCAGGTGCAGCACAACCGAATGCGGGTGCGCGGCAAGGAATTTGCGTGTCCATTCGTCAAAGTGCGCCGACCGCGAGGTCACCGAGGGCGCCCGCCGCGCGGTGATGGTCGTCTTCTTCCAGTCGTAGTCGATCCGCTCGACGATCTCCTTCGCGTACCGATCGCCCAGGATCGGCTTGTCGAAGTCGGCGTCCAGCGCCTTCGCGTAGAACGTCGCCAGCATGGTCTGGGGCGCCCCGCTGAGATCGACGGGTACTCGCGCGGTCGGCATACCGCCCGAGGCTAGTCCCCCACGACGTGCCGCGGCGCATCCTGAACGGCGATCGGCGTGGCGTTCAGCCGGGAGTCGCGCTCTTACCCTTGGCATTTCGCATCGCCGCCCAGAAGCGGGCCGCCTCGCGAATGGATTCCTCGACCGGGCGTGGCTGCCAACCCAATTCGCGCACCGCCTTGCTGTGGTCGACGGGCGCTTCGGCACGCATCATGCGCACCGAGGCGAGGCTGAGTTCGGCGTCCTTGCCGGTGAGCCGGGCCCGCAGGTTGCCCAGGGCACCCAGGGCATAGAGCATCGGGACGGAGATCGAGCGCCGCGGCGGCGGCACCCCGGCCTCGTCCGCCGCGATCCGGACCACCTCTTTCAACGCGATCATCCGCTCGGAGATCAGGTATCGCTCGCCGATGCGCCCGCGTTCGGCGGCCAGGATCATGGCCCGGGCCGCGTCGGTGACGCCCACGGCCTCCAGCTGGATGCCCTCCATCGTGAAGGGCAGCTTGCCGAAGACCGCGCCGGCGATGAACGCACCGTGCGGGGTGCGACCCCAATCGCCGTCGCCGTATGTCGTCGACACGCACATCGCCACCGCGGGCAGGCCGGACTCGGCCACGTAACGCATCACCAGGTTCTCGGCCTGCACCCGGGACTTGACGTAGTCCGACAGCCCGCGAGTGCCCACGACGTCGTCTTCGGTCGCCACGTGCCCGCGGCGCCGGCCGACGGTCGCGTAGGTGCTGGTGAAGACGAACCGGCGCAGGCCGGGCTGCGTGACGGCCACCTCGAGGACGTTGCGCAGCCCCTCGACGTTGGTGCGAAACAGCGGGGAGGTGTCGCGCAGCCAGGCGCGGGTGTCGACGACGCAGTAGTAGACGTCATCCACGCCGTCCATCGCCTCGCGCAGCACGGCGGTGTCGAACACATCGCCGTGAAACCGGGTGACGTCCAGGTCGTCGATGGAGCGGGTGTTGGCGTTCGGCCGCACCATGGCCCGGACTTCGAAACCGTCGGCGACGAGCTGGCGGGTCACATGCGAACCCAGGAAGCCGTTGGCGCCGATGACGAGCTTGGGTCTGGTGGTCACTGGGCCCCTCCGTACTGGTCCATGAAACGCGCGGCTTCCTCGTCGAGGGTGCCGAGTTCCTGCGCCTTGCGGCACCACTTCAACGTCGCCCGCACGAAGCGCAACGGGTTGTAGATGTCTTCCTGTTGACGCCACAGGCCGTCACCGGCGTAGGTGATGATGGAGATGTTCGTCGCGCTGATGACGGTGCCGTCGCCCGGATCGCGCATCGGGTTGTCGAGCTCCATGATGATGCGCCCGCGTTCCTCGTCGATCACCGACCACAGCGACGGGAACGCGACCATGTGGCTGCCGGGAAAGCTGCCCATCGTCCTGCTGATCCACTCGCGGACCTCGTCGCGGCCGTGCATGGTGCCCGCCGCGTGTTCGATGTACACCACGTCGGGCGTGTAGTGCTGGACCCACGCGTCCCAGTCCTGCGACCGCGCCGCCGCGTCGACGGTCGCTTCGAACTTCTCGAACGCGGCGGCCAGTTCGCTACGCGAGAACTTCGGGTTGTTCATGATTTCGCGGCACCATTGCAGCTCATCGGCGGAGTGTAGCCTGGGCCTTGTTCCTGCCCGAGTGCTAGCCGGTTATGGAGGACGAAGCATGACCAACCAGAAAGCGATTCTCGCCGGCGGCTGCTTCTGGGGGATGCAGGAACTGATCCGCAAGCAGCCGGGCGTGGTTTCGACGCGGGTCGGTTACACCGGCGGTGACGTCCCCAATGCGACCTACCGCAATCACGGCACCCACGCCGAAGCCATCGAGATCGTCTACGACCCGGCGGTCACCGACTACCGCACGATCCTGGAGTTCTTCTTCCAGATCCACGATCCGACAACGAAAGACCGGCAGGGCAACGACCGGGGCCCCAGTTACCGGTCGGCCATCTTCTATCTGGACGAGGACCAGAAGCGGATCGCGCTGGACACCATCGCCGATGTCGAGGCATCGGGGCTGTGGCCCGGCAAGGTGGTGACCGAGGTCAGCCCGGCCGGCGACTTCTGGGAAGCCGAACCCGAGCACCAGGACTACCTGCAGCACTATCCGAACGGATACACCTGCCACTTCATCCGTCCGGGCTGGAAGCTGCCGCGTCGCGCGGCCGCGCAGTAGTTCAGCGCCGCCGCATCGCGATTCGGCCGCCGTCCTTCGGGGTGAACGCGACCCCGCGGCCGTGCCAGCGCTCGCCCGGAGCGTCCGTGGTCTCAATGGTCAAGTGCCGCAACACCGTTCGCAGCACGACGTCCATTTCCATGTTGGCGAACGCTGCCCCAACACACCGGCGCGTCCCCCCGCCGAACGGGATCCACGACAGCGCCGACGGTTTCGTGTCGATGAACCGTTGCGGGTCGAACCGCCCGGGATCTGAGAACACGTCGGGATTGTCGTGAATCTGCCCGATGCCGACGATGATCGAATAGCCGCGCGGGATCACCCATTCGCCGAGCCGGTAGGCCTCGGGGTAAACATGGCGACCGGCGAAATCGATGACGGTCCTCGCCCGTTGGACTTCCAGGATCGTCGCCTGGCGCAGCTCGTTGCCGCCATCACCGACCCCGTCGGCCTCCTCGACAAGCCTCGCCAACAGCTCGGGGTGCCGGCTGATCCGCTCGAATGCCCACGCCAGCGTTGACGCGGTGGTCTCGTGCCCGGCGGCCAGCAGAGCCAGGAGCTCGTCGCCAATCTCCTTGTGCGACATGGCTGCACCGTCGTCATAGGTGCTGCGCAGCAGCAGCGCGAGCACGTCGGTTCGCTCGGCGAAGCCCGGATCGGCCCGCTCCGCTGCGATCAGCTTCTCGATGACGGCGTCGTATTGACGCCGCCACTTGTCCAGCCGACCCCACAGGCCGAACCGGGAATAGCGCTTCGGCTTGGGCAGCGCCGCAAGGCGTGATCCCAGGGTGACCCATGGCGGGATGAGCCGGCGCAGCTCGTCGAGTTCGGCGCCCTCGGCGCCGAAGACCGCGCGCAGGATCGCGTTGAGCGTGATTCGCATCATCGGCGGCAGCGTCGGGAATGACCTGCCCTCCGGCCAGTCGGCCATCTCGCGCAGCGTCTCTTCTTCGATGATCGCCTCGTAGTTCTTCATGCTCTTGCCGTGAAACGGCGGCGCCAGCAGTCGCCGCCGGCGGCGGTGGTCATCGCCCTCGAGCCCGAATACCGAGCCGGAGCCGAACAGCCTGCTCAAATTCGGCTGGATGTTGCCGAGTTCGTCTGGGCTGGTGGTGAAGATCTGCTTGGCCAGCTGTGGGTCGCTGACCATGATGACACGCCCCCACATCGGCAGGCGCAGCGTGAAGACGTTGCCGTAACGGCGTGACAGGCGTCGCATCATCATCCGTCGGGACACGGCAAAGCCGATGCCCTGCAATAGCTTCGGGCTTCGAACCGCAGGAGGCAAGTGGACCGCGGGCGGCGGGACGGTGGCTACATCACTCATGGCGTCATTGCTCCCCACATCTGCCGGGCCGGAAGTTGGTACCGCGATGTACCACGGACCTTTCGAGTACGGTACTCTGCAGTACCAAAGCTGACAAGATGCGTTCGAATCGAAAGGGGGCGCCGGCCGTGACCTCAGCAATGACAGCAACGGATGACGACCCCGCGGTCGGCGACGTCGATCCGTTTCGACTCCGGTTGCTCGACGGCCTCGCCGCCTCGATCAGCGAGCGTGGTTACCGCGCCAGCACGGTCGCCGACGTTGTCCGCTACGCGCGGACCTCCAAGCGCACGTTCTACGACCACTTCGCCGGCAAGGAAGAGTGCTTCCTGGAGCTGCTGGCCGTCGACATCGAGAAGTTGGGCGCCAAGATCGCGGCGTCGGTCGATTCCGGGGCCGATTGGCACGTCCAGATCCGTCAGGCGGTCGAGGCCTATGTGGGATACATCGAGGCCCGCCCGGCCATCACGTTGAGCTGGATCCGCGAACTACCCTCGCTGGGTGCGGCCGCTCGCCCCGTCCAGCGCCGCGGACTACAGTTGCTGACCAGCCTGCTGATCGACCTCAGCGCCAGTCCCGGATTTCGGCGCGCCAAGCTGCCTCCGTTGACGGCGCCGTTGGCCGTGATCCTGTTGGGCGGTCTGCGTGAGCTCACCGCGCTTGCGGTCGAAGACGGTAAACCGGTCCGTGAGATCGTCGAACCCGCCGTGGATGCCTCCGTCGCCCTGCTGGGCCCCCGGCACTGACGGCGCAGAAACCCGTCGCGCGAACGGTTTTCGGGGCCTAGGCTCATCGCCGGAATGTCTTTTGCGGAAACGGAGGACCTAGCGATGCGGCTGTCAACGCGAAATCAGCTCAAGGGGACCATCACCGAGGTCGATCTCGGCACGGTGATGGCGGTGGTCAAGGTGACGCTCGACGGCGGCGACCAGGTGATCACGTCGTCGGTCACCAAGGATGCCGCGACCGACCTCGGCCTTGAGGTCGGTCAGAAGGCGACGGTGTTCATCAAGTCGACCGAAGTCACCATCGGCGTCGACTGACTCAGAGTTTCAGGAACGCGCGCAACCGATCCAGCACCAAATCCGGTCGCTGCGCGACGATCCAGTGACCGACTCCGTCGACCAGCTCCACCTCGAAATCGCTTATGTGGTCGGCATATCCGTCCAGAAGCCGCGGCGTGATCACCGGATCATCGGTACCGCTCAGCCAGCGCACCGGTACGTCGACTCGACAATCGTCGTACTCACCACCCAGCCAGCGGCGCATCTCCGTGGTCTGAAAGCTGCGATACCACCGCGATCCGGCCTCCGCGTGCCCGGGCTCGCGCATGCACTCCGCGTATAACCGCACGCTGTCCTCGGGCAGTGGAAACCCGCCGCCGACCCACGAACCCAGGATCCGGGGAAACCGCCAGTGGGGATCGCTGAGCACCCGAGGTCCGATCACGGGCAGCAACATCGGAACCTGATACCAGAAGCGCCAGAGGTCGCGGACCGCCGCCAAATCGAACTTCGCCCAGGGCGCCACGGTGTTGAGTCCGAAAAAGCCCGTCACCTTCTCCGGATGGCGCAACATCATGATGAAAGCCGCGGGCCCGCCCCAATCGTGGGCGACCAGCTTCACTTTCGCGATGCCCAACTCGTCCAGTACGCCCGCAAGGTCCTCGGCCATCTCCGCCTTCAGGTATCGCGAGCGCGGCGCCGAACTCCAGCCCGCCCCCCGCAGGTCGGGACACACCACCCGGTAACCGTCGGCGGCCAGCGGACCGATCAGCTCGTGCCACTCCCACCAGTTCTCCGGGAAGCCGTGCACCAGCATGACGGCCGGTCCGTCGGCCGGACCGGCATCCGCGACATGGATGGTGACGCCGCCTCCCAGCTCGACGTACCTGTGTTCGACGCCGTCCAGCGCGGGCATAGTGACCATGGGTTGAAAAACTAGCGCACCGCGCCTATTTCAGGAACCGCTCGACGTAGGGTGCGAAGCGCTCACGCAGGCTCTCCTCGTTCAGCCCGAACATCTCGTAGGACGTCACGACGCTGCCCAGCCGTCCGCGCCGGTGACCCGTCAGGTAGTCGTCGACGGCGTTGCGCGCCTCCTCGGTGAAGGGTTCGCCGGCCAGGGCGTAGACCCGTTCGGCCACGCCGATTTCGTCGGCCATGAAGTCGTCGAACCGGATGTCGATCGAGCGGTCCGGACCGATGGTGTCGCGGTCGCGGATCAGCGCGGTGAGCATCTGATCCAGGCGGTCGATCCAGGAACTGGCGATCCGCTCCACCGGCACCGGCGAGCGGTGCATGCGGGCGGAGTAGGTGATCATCGTGATCATCGACAGCGCCACCGGGACCGGGTCGCGGTGGGTGAACACCACGATGCTGTCGGGAAAGACCCGATCCAGGACCGGCACCTGCTCGAGGTGTTGGGGCGATTTGAGCAGCCAGCGCCGACCCCCACGCAGGTACTGCATCGCCCGGAGTTGGGTGGCCAGGTATTCGTAGTGCGGCGTCTGATCGTGCGTCTGGTAGTAGTCGCGCCAGCGGGGGACGTCGGCGAGCGTCTCCAGCAGCATCGTCGACACGTCGTTGGCCAGCAGCTGGATCTCTTCGTGGACGTGATCGGTGGTCATCTCGTGCATCAGCGCGAAATGCGGCATCACCATGTTGATCACCCCGATCGCGACGTCCATCCGGGTCCGACGCGGATCCGGGTGGACGTCAACCTCATTCGGCATCGGGAACGGTTCGTTGCTTTCCCAGTACGGCATGGTGCGGAAGGTCGGCGGCGCGGCGAGCAGATTGTGCAGGTGTGTGGTGCCGGTGCGGGGCAGCCCGGCGATGACCACCGGCGAACGCAGTTCGATCTCGTTGATCTCGGGATGGCGCCTCAGCAGGTCGGTCAACAGCAACCGGTTCTTGAGGACTTGCAGGAGTTGCCCGTAGAAGTTCACCACGCCCGCGTCGTGCAGGCCGTCGATCTCGCGCAGGGCGGCGAGGTAGACCTCGAGGCGTTCCCGGTAGTCGTCGGGCCCGAAGTCGTCCAGGCCGGTGTCGGCGCTGGCGTGCGTGTGCAGCGCGGCGGCATCCAACGGGCACTCGGGCGCCATCGAGGCCATCATGTCCAGGATCTGCTGGCCCTCGGCGCTGAAGCGGGGCAGAGGCAGGTCTTCGAGACGAACTGAGTGAACGGTCACGGCGGACTTATGTTACTCTGAGTTTCGTAATGGTTGTGGATTTTGGCAGACCCCGTGATCCGCGGATCGACGCCGCGGTGCTTCGCGCGACCGTCGAGTTGCTGGCCGAAACCGGCTACCCCGGATTGCTGGTCTCCGCCATCGCCGAACGCGCCGGCACCAGCAAGCCCGCCATCTACCGCCGCTGGCCCAGCAAGGCGCACCTGGTGCACGAGGCGGTGTTCCCAATCGGCGCCGGAACGGCCATCCCCGATACCGGGTCGACGGCCGAGGGCTTGCGCGAGATGGTCCGCCGCACAATGGCTTTCCTCACCACGCCGGCCGCCAGGGCGGCCCTGCCCGGGCTGATCGGCGAGCTGGCCGCGGACCCGACGCTGCACTCGGCGCTGCTGGAGCGCTTCGCCGGGGTCATCGGCGGCGGACTCGCCGACTGGCTGGCGGCTACCGCGGCGCGCGGTGAGGTGCGCTCGGACGTGACCGCCGCCGAACTGGCCGAGACCATCGCCGGCGTCACGCTGGTCGCCCTGCTCACCCGCGGCACCGAACTCGACGAGGCGTGGGTCGCTCGCACCACCAGGTTGCTCCTGAAAGGAATCAGCGCATGACGCACCAATCGACCGAGGCGTGGCAGGAATTGCTGAAAACACTGGGCGAACTGGGTCACTCGTTCCTCGAAGGTGACCGCGCCGTCACCGACGACCGACACGTCGCCGACGGCTACCGGATGCTGGCCGCTACCCTGGGCGTGGCCCTGGACACCTACCTGTTCCCCGAACCGGGTCGGCCCCAGTTCGTCGCGGTGAACACGCCTTTTCGCCGAGACCGCCGCTGGGGCGGGGACAACACCGATGCCTACTACTACATGTGCCCGGTCGATCCCGTCCGTCGATACCGCATCAGCGGCAATAGGGGTGACAGCGTGTACTTTTCGGTGACGGCGTACAACGAGCCGACGCCCGGCGCCTGGTCGGACCGGGTGGTCGCGATCGTCCGCGACACCGATCTCGACATCGACGCCGAGGGCAACTTCGCCTTCGACTTTCCCGCCACGCCCGACGCGGCCGTGCTGATGACCCGCGACTACCAGGCCGATCCCCTGACCGGTCGCCCGGTGACGTGGTATATCGAGGCGCTCGACGAGCCCGACCCGATCCGGCACGGCGACGCCGAGACCGCGGCGAGCCTGCGCGCCGCCGCCACCTGGCTACGCACCATGTTCGCCATCGTGCCGCTGGCCGTGGGAAATCGGGTGGACGACCAACACGCGCTCGGGCACGAAACCGCGCACGCGGCCAATGAATTCGCCGATCCCTATCAGGTGCCGGACGCCAACTTCGGGTGGTCGGCGCGCGACGCCTGCTACTCCTACGGCAGTTTCGTGCTCGACGAGGACGAGGCGCTGGTGATCACGCACCGGCCGCCGTCGTGCAGGTTCTGGAACCTGGTGGTGTGGAACCAGTTCATGGCGACGTTCGGCGCCCGGGACGCCCGGTGCTCCCTGAACGGCCACAGCGCCGTGGCGAACAGCGACGGTTCGGTGACGGTCGTCTTATCCGCGGCCAACACCGCGCACCCCAATTCGCTTACCACGCTGGGCTACCCACGCGGAAATCTGGCGTTTCGCTGGTTTTTGGCCGACGGCGTGCCGCAGCGGCCCGAGGTGAAACTCGTCAAGGCGGTCGACGCACCGACCGATACGCAGTAGATGCCGGCTCCAGGGTTTTGCCGAGCGTGTAATGAGGGCGACGAAACCGCGAAAACATCGCCATCAGTGCACGTTCGGCGATAGCTAGGCGATCTGGCGGACCAACTCGATCGCGCGGCCCAGCGTCTCCAGCTTGGCGTCCAGGGTGTCACCCGCGGGATACAGCCGGACCGTGTCCACACCGGCATCGCGCCACACCGCCAGGCGCGCCGCGACCATATCCTCGGTCCCGATGAGCGTGGTGGCCAGCACCATCTCGTCGGTCACCAAACCGGTTGCTCCGTCCCGGTCGCCGCGCTGCCAGCGCTCGCGCACGTCGGCCGCAACCTCCGCCCAGCCCTGCCGGCTGTAGGCCTGGTTGTAGAAATTTGTGCTCGGCGATCCCATGCCGCCGAGACTGAACGCCAGCTCCTTCTTGCGGCCCGCGACCATGCCCTTCAACTCGTCTTCATCTGCAGCGAAAGCGACTTCGGCGCCCTGGCAGATGTCGAGATCGGTGCGGGCACGGTTCGCGGCCGCCAGCCCCCCGTCGAGGTGGGCGAAGTAGGCATCGCCGGCGCCTTCGGGAACGAAGCTGGTGCCCAGCCACCCGTCGGCGACCCGCCCGGTCAACCGCAGCATCGCCGGTGACAGGGCGGCAAGGTAGATCGGGATGGCGTGCTCGGCGCGGGTCGACAACCGCATCGGCACCGCCTCGCCGCCGGACCGGGGAATCTCAAATTCCCCTCCGGTATAGGAAATCTTCCCGCCCGCGAACACTTGCCGCACGATGTCGACCGTTTCGGCGATGCGAGCCAGTGGCCGGCTGAACGAGACGCCGTGCAGCCCTTCGATCACCTGCGGACCCGAGGCGCCCAAACCCAGCAGAAATCGCCCGTTCGACAGATTGGACAGCGTGATCGCGGTCTGGGCGACCAGGACCGGCGAGCGAGTGCCAACCTGCAGCACACCGGAACCGAGCAGCATCCGCTCGGTCCGCGCCGCGAGATAGCCCAGCGCCGACGGCGCGTCCGCGCCCCATGCCTCGGCCACCCAGCAGACGTCGAGACCCAGTTTCTCCGCCTCGACGACCAATGCCACTAGGTCGGCGATTTCCCTCCCGGCGGCCGACAACTCGACCGTCGTGGCGGTCCGCATCAATGCACTCCGTGTTCGGCCAGCCGTTTGATCGCCGCCAGGGTTTTTCCGATCGCCCCCTCGAACTCGCGCAGCCGCACGAACACGATTTTTTGTTCCTTGTCGGGCATCGACTCGATGGCCACCGACAGGCCCGAGCGTCCCGGCCCCATCTGCATCCAGTAGTTCAGCTCGGTGCCGCCGTCACGCGGCGTCAACCGGAATCGCCACTTCGCGGCGGGATTGCCGGCTTCGCCGACAGCCCAAGCGAATTCGTGTGGCTCATCGCATGCCACGATATGCGACGTGCTGCTCCACTGCCCGAACGCATCATGCTCGTTGTGTCCGACGAACCGAGCGCCGACCCGCGGGCCATCCGACCCCTCGGCCCATTCCACGGCCTTGAGCTCGCTGCTGAACGCCGGCATCAGCGCGATATCGGAAACCAGGCTCCACACCCGCGCCGGGTCGGCGTCGATCCACGTCGAAGCCTGCACGGTCGGGGTGTCCGCGTAACGCGCGCCGGTCCATTCCACGGACCTCATTGTGCCCCTGTCCCGGCGCGAGGCAATGCCTCAGCCGCGTAGATTTACGCGGCGATCGGCTCGGGCTCGGGCGACTTTTCCACGCCGGCCTTCGGCACCCACGAGTCGGGGAAGGTCAGCCTGACGATCTTGCGGACGACGGTGCCGAACTGACGCAGCAGCGGACCGCGGTTATAGGGGATGCCGTAGCGCTCGCAGATCTCCTGCACCTCCGGCGCGATGTCGGCGTAGCGGCGGGCCGGCATGTCGGGGAACAGGTGGTGCTCGATCTGGTGCGAGAGGTTACCGGACAGCAGGTGAAAGATCTTGCCGCCGGTCAGGTTTGCCGAGCCGAGGATCTGGCGGAAGTACCACATGCCGCGTGACTCGTCCTTGGTTTCTTCGACAGTGAATTCCTGTGTCCCGTCCGGGAAGTGGCCGCAGAAGATGATCATGTACGACCACACGTTGCGCATCAGGTTGGCGGTGAGGTTACCGGTGAACACGAATGGCGCGAAGGGACCGGCCAGCAGCGGGAAGGCGACGTAGTCCTTCAGGGTCTGCCGACGGGTCTTGCGCCAGATCTCGCGCAGCACTTCCCGCTTGTCCTCGAGCCGGATCTCGCCGGCGCGGATGCGCTCGGTTTCCAGCTCGTGCAGCGCAACTCCGTACTGGAACAACACCATCAGCAGGAACGCGTAGATCGGGTTGCCGAGGAAGTACGGCTGCCAGCGCTGGTCTTCGCTCATCCGCAGGATTCCGTACCCGATGTCGCGGTCCATACCCACGATGTTGGTGTGGGTGTGGTGCATGTAGTTGTGCGAATGGCGCCATTGATCGGCCGGGCACGCCGTGTCCCACTCGAAGGTGCGCCCGGAAATGGCCGGGTCGCGCATCCAGTCGTACTGGCCGTGCATGATGTTGTGGCCGATCTCCATGTTGTCCAGGATCTTCGACAGACCCAGCATCGCGGTGCCGGCCAGCCATGCCGGGGGCAGGATCCCGGCGAACAACAGCGCCCGGCCGCCGACCTCCAGCGCGCGCTGGGCCTTGATGACGCGGCGGATGTAGTCGGCGTCCTGCTCGCCGAGGTCTGCCATCACGCGTTCCTTGATGGCGTCGAGTTCCCGGCCGAATTCCTCGGCCTGTTCGGGTGTCAAGGCAATCTTGGGGTTCGACATTGCTTGTCCTCCAGAAGTTTTCAGGGGCTGGATTGGCCGGCCGCTACAGCGACAGGTCCACGTCACCGACCGGAACGGACACGCAGATCTGCACGTCCTCATCGGGAGCGGTCGAGACCGCACCGGTGACCAGGTTGCGCACGGTGCCGGCGGTTTTACGCCGCGTGCAGGTGTGGCAGATGCCCATCCGGCATCCGTTTTCGGGCGAGAGCCCGGCCGCTTCGGCCTGCTCCAACAGCGAGCGCCCGTCGTCGACGACGTCAACACCGCTGTCGGAGAACGTGACTCGTCCACCCGAGGGATTGGCCGGCACATCGAAGGCCTGCGGCACGAAGCTCTCGGTGTACACGTTGTCGCAGTGCGATCGCACTGCCTCGACCAAAGCGGCCGGGCCGCAGACGAATACCGCATCTGGTGACGTCAGCGCGGTGGCCAGGTGCTCGGCACCGAAGCGTCCGGAGAGGTCGCCGCCCTCGGATCGGGTGTAGCCGTGCAGCACCCGCACGCCGGGCATCGCCTTCAGCTCGTCGCGGTAGCAGGCCTCGGCCGGTGTGCGCGCGTAGTGAATGAATGCGATTTCGCCGTCGTGGTCCTGGGCGACCAGGGTCCGCAGCATCGACATCACCGGGGTGATCCCGCTTCCGCCGGAGACGAAGAGGATGCGCCGCGGGGTTTGCGGTGCCGGCAGCGTGAAATCACCGCCGGTCCCGGCCAGACCGACCACCATCCCGCGGCGGGCGTGTTCGTACAGAAAGTTCGAGACCAGGCCGCCGTCGTGCCGGCCGATCGTCAACTCGAGGGTGGTACCGCCTTCGGCGTTGGCGGGCGAATAGCACCGGGTGTGGCGGCGGCCGTCGATCTCCACGGTCAGGTTGACGTACTGCCCGGCCTTGGGGGTGTGGGCGGCCAGGAAGGTGTCGTTGGGGGTCAGGGTCAGGGTCACACTGCGGGGCGTGGCCCGGCGCACGTCGGTCACCTTGGCACGGGCCTCGCCCAGCGTCCAGGTGGGCGCCACCAGTTCGGTGTAGCGGTCGACGCCGTGCGGACCGGTCAGCAGGTCTAACAGCTCTGAACCCAACACGCGCTGCCGAAGGGTCCGCGCGAGGACTCGGCCAGAAGCTTGAGCGGTTTGAGTGAACATATGTACACCGTGCGACTGCGGACGCCATGCAGTCAAGGGTTTAATGCCTGGCTGTGGTAGGGTTCACACAGTGAACAGCCGTACTCCTAGCTCACGGGGACGCGGCTCGGGGCGCGAACGCACGCGGGAAAGCCAGTCGCGCGAGGAGCGCAAGGAGGCGACGCGCCGGGCCATCATCGCCGCGGCACTCAAGCTCCTGCAGGACCGCAGCTTCTCCAGTTTGAGCCTGCGCGAGGTGACGCGGGAGGTCGGGATCGTTCCGGCGGCGTTCTACCGGCATTTCGAATCGATGGAGGCCCTGGGCCTGGTCCTGATCGACGAGTCGTTCCGGAGCCTGCGCGACACGCTGCGTGATGCGCGTGCCGGCAAGCTCGACCCGAACCGGGTGATTGAGTCGTCCGTCGAGATCCTGGTCGCCAGCGTCGCCGACAGGCGCGAACACTGGCGGCTCATCGGCCGGGAGCGCAACAGCGGCCTGTCGGTCCTGCGCTACGCCATCCGTACCGAGATCCGGCTGATCACGTCCGAGCTGGCCACCGACCTGGCGCGATTCCCGGGCCTGAACAAGTGGACCACCGAGGATCTCAACGTGCTGGCGACCCTGTTCGTCAACGCCATGATCGTCATCGCGGAGGCCATCGAGGATTCGCAGAGCGCCGAGGCGACCGAGGACATCCGCCGGCTCGCGGTCAAGCAGTTGCGAATGATCGCGACCGGCATCGCCGGCTGGCGCAGCACGCCCTGATCCGATCGGCCGCAGTAAACAGCCGAGCACTGACTTACTCGTCGACGACCTCGTAGAGCGAGTCGCCGTCCTCTGGGGTGCCGTCGATCTGGCCCCGGTGGGCGCGCCGGGGACCGTCGTCGACCGGCTCGATGGTCTCGGGGACGTCGGGCTCTTCGGCAGCCAGTCGAGCGTCGAGGGATTCGCCCTCGCGTTCTTCTCTGGCCGTCATGCCGAACCGGTCGGCCTCGCTCCAGCCCTCAGGCGGGTCGACGACGATGTCACCGTCGTCGTTGCGTAACTCGTCCGAGTCGGTGCCTTCGCTCGGGTTCAAGGTGTCACCCGGGCCACCCTCCTCGGGGAAGTCCGCGGGATCCACGTCGGCCTGGGGGTTATCGCTCATGCCCATCCGGTTGCCCGCGGCGTCGGGGGGTTAAACGCGGGCCGACGGGCCGTACGCCGCGCTCCTACCGTGGCGGCCGCCACATGGCCCACAGGCTGGGCCCGCCGTCCGGCAGCACGATCTCACGGGTGACGCTGAAGCCGAAACGCTCGTAATACGGCACATTTTCGGGCTTACTCGACTCGAGATAGGCCGGGCAGTATTCGGCGTCGCAGCGGTCCAACCGCGACCGCATCAACGCCTGACCGAATCCCTTGCCGCGAACCGCCGGATCGCTGCCGATCACCGCCAGGTACCAGTGCGGCTCCTCGGGGTGCACGCTTTTCATCAATTCCTGTACCGCGCGTCCCCGCATCGAGCGCAGGCCGAACACCCGGATGAACGTCGGCGTCATCGCCAGCTGTCCCCGCGGCGTCTCTTGCCACTGATCGGGCGGATCCCACAGCGCGGCCGCAACGATGTCCGCCCCCGCTCCAGCCACCTCCACCCCGCCGCGGGCCAGGTGGTGATGGCGGGTCATCGTGGCGAACAACCGGGACAGCTGCGCGATGCGCTTGTCCTGATCGGGCATCAGCCAGATCATCACCGGGTCGTCGTAGAACGCGCGAGCCAGGGTGCGCGACAGCGTGCGGACATCGGCTTTGACTGCCGGACGGACCTGCGGGGTCATCTGCATCACGCTAGTGCGTGTGAGGCCCGGCGCGACGGGTATGCCGACCCCGTGACCGGCATCTCGCGACGAACGTTCGGGCGGATGGCGGCCGGCGCCGGCGTCCTCGGGTCCGCCGGCTTGGCGCAGGGCTGCGCGAAACCGGGCGCCCAGCGCGGCAAGTCCAGCGGGCCGGCGGCCCCGCCGGGCAAGGGTGTGGGCTTCGTCCTCTCCCACGAGCAGTTCCGCACCGACCAGCTGGTGGCGCAGGCCAAGGCGGCCGAAGGCGCCGGCTTCCAACACGTATGGGCCAGCGACCACATTCAGCCGTGGCAGGACAACGAAGGCCACGCGATGTTCCCGTGGCTGACCCTGGCGCTCGTCGGCAACGCCACCAGCCACGTTTCGTTCGGCACCGGGGTGACCTGCCCGACCTACCGCTACCACCCCGCCACGGTCGCCCAGGCGTTCGCGTCCCTGGCGATTCTTTATCCCGGCCGGGTGTTCCTGGGCGTCGGCACCGGTGAACGGCTTAACGAACAGGCCACCACGAACACCTACGGCAACTACGCCGAGCGGCATGACAGGCTGGTCGAAGCGGTACAGCTGATCCGCCAGCTGTGGAGCGGTTCGCGAATCTCGTTCTCCGGCAACTTTTTTCAGACGAACTCGCTGAAACTCTACGATGTTCCGGCGACGCCCCCGCCCATCTTCGTCGCGGCCGCCGGCCCGAGAAGCGTGAGACTGGCCGGGCAGTACGGGGATGGGTGGATCACCCAGGCGAGCGATGTCACGAATCCAAAGCTGTTGGCGGCCTTCGGCGCGGGCGCCCGGGCCGCGGGGCGGGACGTGGCGACGCTAGGAAAACGCGCCGAACTGTTCGCGGTCGTCGGCGACAACGCCGTCGCGACCCGGGCCGCCACGCTATGGCGCTTCACCGCCGGGGCCGTCGATCAACCCAGCCCCGTCGAGATCCAGCGCGCCGCCGAGTCCAACCCGATCGACAAGGTGTTGGGCGGCTGGACGGTCGGCACCGACCCGGCTCCCCACATCAACGCCCTGCAGCGGATTCTCGACGCCGGTGCGATTCCGTTCCTGCACTTTCCCCAAGACAATCCCATTGCCGCCGTCGAGTTCTACGGCGCCAACGTCTTGCCGAAGTTGCACTGACGGGTTGAGATCGGGCTGTCGACGCCGGGTACCCGGGGTCTTTTGCCCCAAACTCGGGTGAGGGCAACTTTCCGACGGCCTCTGGTGCCGGCGCTGAAGGAGACCATGGGGGTGACGCGTCGTGACACATCGTGGAGAATCCGGTCTCATGGAGTCTTTAGACCCGACCGCCCGGCACGAGCTAGCTACGCGCATGGCCGAGCTATCCCGGGAGATCGCGGTGCCGCGTTCGCTCAACCGGGTTCTCGCCGACGTGACCACCGCGGCGGTGGAACTGATACCGGCGGCGGACCTCGCGGGGGTATTGCTGGTGAAAGGGGGCGATGATTTCGAATCGGTCGCCGACACCGACAGCCTGGTCGCCAAGCTCGACAAGCTGCAGCACGACTTCAATGAGGGCCCCTGTCACGACGCCGCGCTGAAGCAGACGATCGTGCGCACGGACGACCTCCGCAACGAGCCTCGCTGGCCGAAATACGCACCGGCCGCCGTCGGGCACGGCGTCCTCAGCAGCCTCTCGTTCAAGCTCTACACCGCCGATCGCACCGCCGGCGCGCTCAACCTGTTCAGTTTCCGGCCCGGTGCGTGGGACACCGAAGCCGAAACCATCGGCACGGTGTTCGCCGCGCATGCCGCCTCGGCGATCATGGCCGGGCGGCACGGGCAGCAGATGCAATCGGCCCTGTCCACGCGGGACCGCATCGGCCAGGCCAAGGGCATCATCATGGAGCGCTACGGCGTCGATGACGTGCGCGCCTTCGAGTTGCTGCGCCGGCTTTCCCAGGAGAGTCAAACCAAGCTCATCGAGGTCGCCCAGCGAGTGATCGACACCCGCAGCGCCGACTGAGCCCGCGCCGCCCCGCTCTAGGATGGGGAGGCTTCATCAACGAGTCCGGCGCGGCGTTGCGCCGGGGATTGGTTGGCCACCGTGTGGGACTTCGAAACCGACCCCGAGTACCAGGCAAAGCTGGACTGGGTCGAAAAATTCATGGCCGAAGAGCTCGAACCGCTCGACCTGGTCGCGCTCGACCCGTACGACAAGAAGAACGCCGAGATGATGGCCATCCTGCGGCCCTTGCAGCAGCAGGTGAAGGACCAGGGGCTGTGGGCCGCGCACCTGCGCCCGGAGTTGGGCGGCCAAGGCTTTGGTCAGGTCAAGCTGGCGCTGCTCAACGAAATCCTGGGACGCTCGCGCTGGGCTCCGTCGGTGTTCGGCTGTCAGGCACCGGATTCCGGCAACGCCGAGATCCTCGCCCTGTTCGGCACCGACGAGCAGAAGGCCCGCTACCTGCAGCCACTGCTGGACGGCGAAATCACCTCCTGTTATTCGATGACCGAACCGCAAGGCGGTTCTGACCCGGGGCAATTCGTCACCGCCGCAACCCGAGACGGCGACTACTGGGTGATCAATGGGGAGAAGTGGTTCTCCACCAACGCCAAACACGCGTCGTTCTTCATCGTCATGGCGGTCACGAATTCCGAGGCCCGCACCTACGACAAGATGTCACTGTTCATCGTTCCGGCCGAAACGCCTGGCATCGAAATCGTGCGCAACGTCGGCGTCGGAGCCGAATCGTCAAAGCGCGCCACCCACGGCTACGTCCGCTACAACGACGTCCGGGTGCCCGCCGACCATGTGCTGGGTGGCGAGGGACAGGCGTTCATGATCGCGCAGACCCGGCTCGGGGGCGGCCGGATTCACCACGCCATGCGCACAATCGCGTTGGCCCGCAGCGCTTTTGACATGATGTGCGAGCGCGCGGTGTCCCGCAAGACCCGGCACGGCCGGCTGTCGGATTTCCAGATGACCCAGGAGAAGATCGCCGACAGCTGGATCCAGATCGAGCAGTTCCGCCTGCTGGTGCTGCGCACCGCGTGGTTGATCGACAAGCACCACGACTACCAGAAGGTGCGGCGCGACATCGCGGCGGTGAAAGTGGCGATGCCCCAGGTGCTGCACGATGTCGCGCAGCGGGCTCTGCACTTACACGGCGCGCTCGGCGTCTCCGATGAGATGCCGTTCGTCAAGATGCTGGTGGCCGCCGAGTCGCTGGGTATCGCCGACGGCGCCACCGAGTTGCACAAAATGACTGTCGCCCGCCGGACCCTGCGCGAATACGAGCCGGTGACAACGCCTTTCCCGTCGGCTCACATACCGACCCGGCGCGCCGAAGCGCAGGCACGTCTGGCCGAGCGGCTCGAACACGCCGTCGCCGAGTTCTAGGTACGCGGCCCCGACCTCAGGCGACGAAACGGACGACGCTTTCGGCCACGCACGCCGGCTTGGCCGATCCCTCGATCTCGACGGTGGTCGAGATGGTCGCCTGCACGGCGCCGTTACCCACGTCGTCGACGCTGACCAACGAACTCTGGGCGCGTACCCGGGAGCCGACCGGAACCGGTGCAGGGAAACGAACCTTGTTGACGCCGTAGTTGATTGCCAGCTTGATGCCGTTGACGGTGTAGATCTGATGCTGCAGCCGGGGCAGCAGCGCCAAGGTCATGAAACCGTGGGCGATGGTCGTGCCGAACGGGCCCGACGCAGCCCGTTCCGGGTCGACGTGAATCCACTGGTGGTCACCGGTCGCATCGGCGAACAGGTTGACGTCTTCCTGGGTGATCGTGACCCAGTCGCTGTGCCCGAGAGCTTCGCCCGCGGCGGCGGCGAGTTCGGTGACTGATTCGAAGGTGCGCATTCGAGTTCTCCTTGGTTTCGGCTGCTAACAATAGCGCCGAGGCGTCACCTCATGGCCGGAGGTCACCGTTTCATATGCGCTGTCGAGGGAACCCCACGGGGGACGCCGCCTCCCCAGAAAAGGAAGCCACCATGCCAGGTCACAAGGGCCACAAGACCGAGGAAGACGTGGACGCTGAGAACCACCAGACTCAGTCCCGCGCCGCCGCGGGTGAGGAAGACGGCTCGTACGTGGGCGCGGCGGGCTCCGACGATTCCTTCGACGCCGGTGAGTCGGGCGCCGAAGCCCGCAGTCAAGACGGCTAGCGCCCATCCGCGAGGGCGGGTAGGGCTGCGCCGAAGCTACCCGAGTGCGCCGATCGCGGCCTGCAGCTTGGCGGTGGCCTGGTCCGCCACGTCTTGCAGAGCGCCGGGCTGGCCCGTCACTCTGACCATCAGCTGAGGATCCATCGCCTCGACCAGAACCGCATCCGCATCGCCGGCGGGATCGGACCGCACCACGACGTTGCACGGCAGCAACTGTCCGATCTCGCGGTGGATGTCCAGGGCGCGGTGCGCCAGCACCGGGTTGCAGGCACCCAGGATCAAATAGTTCTCCATGTCCTCGCCGAGCTTTTGCTTCAGCGTGGCCTTCACGTCGATCGTGGTCAGTACGCCGAAACCTTGGTCGGCCAGTGCTTTCGTCGTCCGATCCACCGCGTCCTCGAACGAGGTGTGCAGTGTGGTGCTCAATCCTGATGTCATTTAATCCTCCTCTGTGGGCGTGGCACTACCCAGGAATGCGCAGCAATCCCGGCTAGGCCGCGGTGCGGGGCCGCTGCAGCTGAGTGAACTGGGGAATTGCGGCCAGGGCGGCCACCGCGTCGAACAGCGCGAGGGTGCCGTCCGCGTCGGGCAGTGCCGTCAGGACAGGCCCGAAAAAGGTGTGTTCGCCGATACGCAGAATCGGGCTGCCGCCGGTTTCGCCGAGCGCGTCCTGCCCGTCCTGGTGTGCCCGCCTGACGACGTCATCGAATGCGGCATCAGAGGTGGCCGCGGGGATGATGTCACGAACGCCCGCCGCGCTCAGCACCTCCTCGACCAGTGAGTCGGTGAGGGGTTGCGAATGCTCGAAGTACCGCTCGCCGAAGGCGAAATACGCGGCGGCCCAGCCGGGGACGCCGTGGTCGCGGGCGATGGCGGCCATCAGCCGGCCGAACTGCTGGGAGTCATGCATCCGCGCCTGGTGTGCGGGCGACAGTTCGCGTCCCTCGTTGAGGACGGCCAGGCTCATCAGCCGCCAATCGATGGCCAGCCCGGTCTTCTCGGCGGCGGCACGCAGCCACCGCGCGGTGTTCCACGAGTACGGACAGACCGGGTCCAACCACAGCGTCACCGCCGGCTGGGTCGAATTACGTTGGACGGCAGACATTTTCTCTCCGTTTCGTCGCGCCGGGCAATCACGCCAGGCTTAGGAACAGCTTCTCCAATTCGTCGATCGACAGGGCCGGCTGATCGTGCCCTCGGGTGATGCAGTCGCGCAACCCGGAGGCGATGATCTTGAAACCCGCGCGGTCCAAGGCCTTTGACACCGCAGCCAGCTGGGTGACGACGTCTTTGCAGCTGCGTCCCTGCTCGATCATCGAGATGACTCCCCCGAGCTGACCGTGCGCCCGGCGCAACCGGGTGAGCACGGCATCGATATCACCGGGGTCGTGCTCCGCACCGGCCTTCGTGCGCGGTGAGCTGCCATTACTTTCGATCGACATGCCTACTTTATACCATACCCCGTAGGGTATCGACCCTCGCCTGCCTGGCCGTCGATCCCGCCTAGCGCAAGATGGGCTTGTGAGGCTGCTGCTGATTGCCGATACCCACATTCCCAAACGCGCCCGCGACCTGCCGGCGCAGGTCTGGAGTGAGGTGGCCGCGGCCGATGTAGTCGTGCACGCGGGCGACTGGATAGCACCCGAATTCCTCGATGAGCTAGAGGCCCGGGCGGCCCTGCTGGTGGGCTGCTGGGGCAACAACGACGGTCCCGCGCTGCGGGCTCGACTGCCCGAACGGGCCGACGTGACGCTGGCCGGGGTCCGGCTGACGGTCGTGCACGAGACCGGCGCCGCGACCGGACGCGACACAAGGATGGCGCGGCTCTATCCCGACACCCACGTGCTGGTCTTCGGGCACAGCCACATCCCGTGGGACACCACCACCGACACCGGCTTGCGACTGCTCAATCCGGGGTCACCGACGGATCGCCGCCGCCAACCCTCCTGCACCTACATGACGGCGCGCGCCGCGGACGGCGAGTTGACCGAGGTCACGCTGCATCGCCTGGCCCGGTAGCGGGTACATAACCTACGCACAGCTTCCCCACATAGATAGCTCGGCTACAGAGGTATTATGGGCCCAGATGAACTCACGCACTGATGTGGCCGGCGAGCTGTTCGGTGTCGTCGGCAGGTTTCGCCGGCAACTCCGGCGGTCGTCGGGTCGCGGGTTCGAATCGGCACGGTTGTCCGAGTCGCAGACGGAGCTGCTGTGGCTGGTCGGCCGTCGGCCGGGGATCTCGGTCAGCGCCGCGGCCGCCGAGCTGGGCCTGGTCCCCAACACCGCGTCGACCCTGGTCACCAAGCTGGTGTCCGCCGGGCTACTGCTGCGGACGGCCGGCGACGGCGATCGCCGGGTGTGCCAACTGCGGCTGGCCGAGCCCGCCCAGCAGGTCGTCGACGCATCCCGCGCCACCCGCCGAGCGTTGCTCTCCGAGGTGATCGACGAGCTTGACGATGACCAAATCGAGGCTTTGACAAAGGGATTGGAGGTCCTCGACACGATGACCCGCAAGATGAGAGAGCGGCGATCATGAGCGGATCGCTGCCGATGGCGGTCGACGCCAGGAAGGTGACCTACCGGTACGGCCAGTTCACCGCCGTCGATGACGTGACACTGCAGGTACGGCCCGGTGAAACCATGGGCCTACTGGGGCCCAATGGCGCCGGCAAGACGACCATGGTCCGGATGCTGACCACGCTGACCCCGGTGCAGCATGGCGAACTGCGCATCTTCGGGATGGACGCCCGCCGCCAGACCACCGACATTCGGAGCAATATCGGCTATGTGCCCCAACAGCTTTCGATCGAGCCCGCACTGACCGGCCGGCAAAACGTGCAGTGGTTCGCGCGGCTGTACGGGGTGCCCCGCGCCGAGCGCGCCGACCGCGTCGATCAAGCGCTGGTCGCCATGGATCTCATCGACGTGGCCGACCGGCTGGCGTCGTCCTATTCCGGTGGCATGGTCCGCCGCCTCGAGGTGGCCCAGGCGTTGGTCAATCGCCCGTCGCTGCTGGTGCTCGACGAGCCGACCGTCGGGCTCGATCCCATCGCGCGTGACGGCGTGTGGGCACAGGTGCAAAAGATGCAGGCCCAGTTCGGCATGACCGTGCTGCTTACCACGCACTACATGGAAGAAGCCGACGCGCTGTGCGACCGGGTCGCGCTCATGCACCGCGGTCGACTGCGGGCGGTCGGCACACCCGACAGGTTGAAGGCCAAGGTGTCTGCGAACGCCACGCTCGAGGATGTGTTCCGCCACTACGCGGCATCGGGTCTGGCCGATGAAGCGGATCCCGCGGAAGCCAACGGGTCCATTCGTGAAATCCGTTCCAGCAGAAAGGTGGCTCGCCGTGTCGGTTGATAGCGCCGCCGGCCCGACACTGCTTCGCGCGCCGCACGGATGGCAACGAGCCGGTGCGTTGGCCAGCCGCATCGGGGCGTTCGCGATCGTCGAACTGCAGAAGCTGCAGCACGACCGGACCGAACTGGTGACCCGGATGGTGCAGCCCGCGCTGTGGCTGTTGATCTTCGGGACCACGTTCAGCCATTTACATGTCATCCCCACCGGATCGGTGTCATACCTGGCGTTCCTGGCGCCGGGGATCATCGCCCAGTCGGCGCTGTTCATCTCCATCTTCTATGGGATACAGATCATTTGGGACCGAGACGCCGGCGTGCTGGCCAAGCTCATGGTGACGCCGGCGCCGGCGTCGGCGCTGATCACCGGCAAAGCGTTTGCGGCCGGGGTCCGTTCGGTGGCCCAGGTGGTCGGCGTGCTGGCGCTGGCGTACGTGATGGGGGTCGGCCTGACGGTCAATCCGTTGCGAATCGCGGCGGCGATGGCCATCGTCATGCTCGGCGCCGCCTTCTTCGCCTGCCTGTCCATGACACTGGCCGGCCTGGTGCGCAGTCGCGACCGCCTGATGGGGATCGGGCAGGCGATCACGATGCCGTTGTTCTTCGCATCCAATGCCCTGTATCCGGTCGACGTGATGCCGGCGTGGCTGCACGTGCTGAGCAAGGTCAATCCCCTCAGTTACGAGGTGAACGCGCTGCGCGCGCTGCTGATCGGCACCCCGTACAACCCTGCGGACATCGCGGTGCTGGTGGTGGCCGCGGTGCTCGGAATCATTACGGCCTCAACGCTTTTGCGCCGCTTGGTGGCATGATCCGACGCCGGCGATAGCGCATGCGCTAGCGTATCGCAAGGCGTGCGCAGGGTTTCGAAAGCCGATCGTGACCCGACCGTGACGATTTCTGTGCGAGGCCCAATCGTTAGCTAACCGCGATCTGACATCCCGGCCGCGACAAGCGAATTCAACCCTCCCGCTGTGTTTGACTCCCCGAGAACAGATTCGACCGCACCATGCGGCAGATGAAAGTTGGGATGGGTAGAGAGCTATGTCGTTCTTCGAAAAGTTGCGTGGCGCAGCGGCTACCATGCCGCGCCGACTGGCGATCGCGGCCATGGGGGCCTCCCTGCTGTCCGGCCTCGCCGTTGCCTCCGGCGGCTCCCCCGTCGCGGGGGCCTTCTCCAAGCCCGGCCTTCCGGTGGAATACCTCGAGGTGCCCTCGCCGTCGATGGGCCGCAACATCAAGGTCCAGTTCCAGGGTGGCGGATCGCACGCCGTGTACCTGCTCGACGGCCTGCGCGCGCAGGACGATTACAACGGTTGGGACATCAACACCCCGGCTTTCGAGGAGTTCTACCAGTCGGGCCTGTCGGTGATCATGCCGGTCGGCGGCCAGTCCAGCTTCTACAGCAACTGGTACCAGCCGTCCTCGGGTAACGGGCAGAACTACACCTACAAGTGGGAGACCTTCCTGACCCAGGAAATGCCGCTGTGGATGCAGGCCAACAAGCAGGTCTCCCCTGCCGGCAACGCCGCGGTCGGGCTGTCCATGTCGGGCGGTTCCGCACTGATCCTGGCGGCCTACTACCCGCAGCAGTTCCCGTACGCCGCCGCGTTGTCGGGCTTCCTCAACCCGTCCGAGGGCTGGTGGCCCACCCTGATCGGGCTGGCGATGAACGACGCGGGTGGCTACAACGCCAACAGCATGTGGGGGCCCTCCAGCGATCCGGCGTGGAAGCGCAACGACCCGATGGTCCAGATTCCGCGACTGGTCGCCAACAACACCCGCGTCTGGGTCTACTGCGGTAACGGCACCCCCAGCGACCTCGGCGGGGACAACATGCCGGCCAAGTTCCTGGAGGGCATGACGCTGCGCACCAACGAGCAGTTCCAGAACAACTATGTGGCCGCCGGCGGACGCAACGGGGTGTTCAACTTCCCCGCCAACGGGACGCACTCGTGGCCCTACTGGAACCAGCAGTTGGTCGCCATGAAGCCCGACATCCTCCAAACCCTCAACACGGTCAACGCCGCGCCGGCTAGCGCCCCCACCGCTAACCCTCCCGCGGCCTGAGGCCAAGGCCAGCATCGGCAGTAGCGCACCGGTCAGCGCTACTGCCGATGCTTTTTCTCACGCCTCGTTGAGCAGGGCCCGGCGATCGGAGTGGAAGTACGTGTAGCCGGTGGTCAGCGCGCACACCACGGTCGCCACCACCAGCATCCACGTCCCGTTGACGAACAGGCTGATGAAGCCACCCACGGCCGCGCCCAACACCAGGCTGGCGAACAGCAGAAAGTAGCCCAGCCAGTCGGCCGTCGACCCACCCGCGAGGTGGCGTTCGATGCCCTGGCCCATCTTCACCAGCGTGCCGGTCACGTAGCTCAGCGGGACCGACACCTCACCGTCCTTGACGAAGGACGTGTTCAACGCCCCAATCCCGAACGCCACCAACATGATCGGCGCGAAATCGAGCAGGTTTTCGGTCCAGCCCTCGTCGACGACGTCGGCCACGGTGGCCGCCGCCAGACTGAACGTCGTCAGCACCGTCGGCCCGTGCGGATGCGCCACCCAGAAGTGGCGCCGGCAGACCGACGCGATGATCACGCCGGCGACGAAGCACAGGATCAACACACCCGCGGAGATCGACAGCACCACGTCCCCGCGGAAGTACCCCAGCGCCGCCCGCTGGGCGTTGCCTGTCATGAAGGTCACAAAGTATCCGGCGGAATGCGTATAGGCGGTCGCCCCCAAAATCCCGGCCAGCACCGCCAGCACCCAGGACAACCGCGACTCACTGTTGTTGATCTCGTTCGGCACACGCACATGCTGTCAGACAGCCGCGGCACGCGCAGCGCACGCGAACGCTAGAGGGCGGTGAGACGGGCGATGGAGCGCAACGGAATCGGCAGCCAGCCCGGCCGGTGCCGCGCTTCGTAACCGGCCTCGTAGACGGCCTTGTCGAGCTCGTAGGCGGCCAGCAGCTGCGCCGAATCGCGCGGGTCCGTCCCGGAGGCGGCCGCATAGCCGTCGCAGAATGCGGTGCGGTTGCGTTCGACCCACTCACGGGCGCGGGCCGCCAACTGCTTGTCGTCGGCGTGGTCGACCAACGGCCCGTACGCTGCGTACTCGAACGAACGCAGCACGCCGGCCACGTCACGCAACGGTGAATCGGGCGCGCGGCGTTCCTCGAGCGGCTGTCCCGGCTCGCCCTCGAAATCGATGAGCAGCCAGCGCTCCGGCGTGCGCAGCACCTGGCCCAGGTGCAGATCGCCGTGGACGCGCTGCACGGTGATCGTCTCGGTGATCAACTTCTGGAATCGCTCTTCGATCGTCGCCGCGTGCTCCTCGAGCTCGGGCACCAGGGCCGCGGTCGCGGCTAGTCGCGCCAGCACGTTGTCCACCGGGAACACGGCCTGCGAGGTTCCGAGCGTCTCGGCCAGGGTGGCGTGCACGGAAGCCACGGCTTCGCCGAGCCGGTAGGACTCACCGGCGAAGTCGCCGCCGACCTCGTACGCGTACAGGTCGCCCTCGGCGAACAGGTCACGAACGCTCGCGGTGGCCATCGCCCAGCCCTCCGCGGAGTTGGCGGCGAACTCGGTCACCATGCCCAGCGGCCACGCCGCGTCGGCGCTGCCGTCCGAACCGGTCATCTCGTAGGTGCCAAGCAGCCGCGCGACGTGCGGGTTGCCGGCCTGGCCGAGCACGCGGTTCAACTCGATGTCGGGGTTGATGCCGCTGCTGACGCGGCGGAACACCTTGAAGATGGCGTCGCGGTCGAAGGTGACGCTGGTGTTGGACTGCTCGGCGTCGGAGACGTGCGCCATCGCCTCCAGCGGAAGCTCCATGCCCGGCTCTTTGGCGAAAATCACCTCGGTGCCCGACCCCCGGCGCGCGGCCGACGAGTCGATCAGGGAGAGCAGGAACCGCGGCGACTCGGCGTCATACAGCGCGTCGAACCCGGTCCGGTCGTCGGCGGAGCCGATGGTGGCAACGCTGCTGTACTCGGAGACCGGTGCGGCATCCCATCGCACGATCACCTGGTACCGGTGGCGCGAACCGTCGGCGTAGTCGGCGTCGACGAGGACCAGGTCGAGGTCGTCGCCAAGCGGGACGACAACGCTGGACTCGGCGCGCGTCAACTGCCGGTTACGCCCGGCGTACCAACGTTGCTGTGGAAGCCACTCAGACCAAGGCAGCTTGGCTGGCTGAGTCATTTGCGCCATTCCTCCTTATGCGCACCAGTCTGCCTCGTGGCGGGGGTCGTCATGCGTCGTCCTCGCTTCCGGTCAGCTGGAACCAGTAGAAGCCGTGTCCCGGCAGGGTGAGCAGGTAGGGCAGGTGGCCGATGCGCGGGAACTCGACCTGTCCGGTCAGCTCGACCGGTGTGTACCCGCTCCAGTGCTGCAGATGCAGTTCGATCGGCTGGGGGAAACGCGACAGGTTGTTGACGCACAGCACGGTGTCGCCGTCGTCGGAGACCTGCCGTACGAACGCCAGCACCGACGGGTTCGAGCCGCCCAATTCTTCGAAGCTGCCGATCGCGAAGGCCTCGTGGCGGCGCCGCACCGCCAGCATCGTCCGGGTGAAGTTGAGCAGCGACGTACTCGTGTCGCGTTGGGCCTCGACGTTGACCGCCTGATAGCCGTAGACGGAGTCCTGGCTGGGCGGCAGATAGAGCCGGCCGGGGTTCGCCTTGGAAAAGCCCGCGTTGCGGTCCGGCGTCCATTGCATCGGTGTGCGCACGCCGTCGCGGTCACCCAGCCAGATGACGTCACCCATGCCGATCTCGTCGCCGTAGTAGAGGACCGGCGAGCCGGGCAGCGACAGCAGCAGCGCGGTGAACAGCTCGATCTGGTTGCGGTCATTGTCCAGCAGCGGCGCCAACCGGCGGCGGATGCCGACGTTGGCCTTCATCCGCGGATCCTTGGCGTACTCGGCGTACATGTAGTCACGCTCTTCGTCGGTGACCATCTCCAGCGTCAACTCGTCGTGATTGCGCAGGAAGATTCCCCACTGCGCCATGTCGGGGATCTCGGGCGTCTGGGCCAGGATCTCCGAAATCGGAAAGCGGGATTCGCGGCGCACCGCCATGAAGATGCGCGGCATCAGCGGGAAGTGGAACGCCATGTGGCACTCGTCGCCGCCGGTGGTGGCGTCGCCGAAGTACTCGACGACGTCGGCGGGCCACTGGTTGGCCTCGGCCAGCAGCACCCGGCCCGGGAATTCGTCGTCGATGACCTTGCGCACCCGCTTGAGGAAGGCGTGCGTCTCGGGCAGGTTCTCGCAGTTGGTGCCCTCGCGTTCGAACAGGTAGGGCACCGCGTCCAGCCGGAACCCGTCGATGCCCAGCTCGAGCCAGAAGCGCAGCACGTCAATCATCGCTTCCTGCACGGCCGGGTTGTCGTAGTTCAGGTCGGGCTGGTGCGAGAAGAACCGGTGCCAGTAGAACTGCTTGCGCACCGGGTCGAACGTCCAGTTCGACTCCTCGGTGTCGATGAAAATGATTCGGGCGTCGGTGTAGCGCTCGCTGGTGTCGCTCCACACGTAGAAGTCGCCGTACGGGCCGTCGGGGTCGTGCCGCGACTCCTGGAACCAGGGGTGCGAATCGGAGGTGTGATTCATCACCAGGTCGGTGATGACCCGGATCCCCCGCTCGTGCGCGGCGTTGAGCAGCGCGACGAAATCCTCGACCGTCCCGAACTCGGGCAGCACCTTGTAGAAGTCCCGGATGTCGTAGCCGCCGTCGCGCAGGGGCGAGTCGTAGAAGGGCGGCAACCAGATGCAGTCGATGCCCAGCCACTGCAGGTAGTCCAATCGCTGCAGCAACCCGCGCAGGTCACCGGACCCGTCCGCATTGCCGTCCAGGAAGGCCCGCACCAACACCTCGTAGAACACGGCGTGCTTGAACCACGTGGGGTCGGTGGGCAGCGCGGCGGCGTTGTTGAAGTCCTCGGCGTCGGGGTGCTCGACTACGCCGTCCTGGACGTGACTGCCCCCCTCGGGATGGTGCTCGACAGCTTCTCTTGCGTCGTTCATCAAATCCACGATGCCACGGGTACCCTGGGCGCGACTTTCGGAATCACGCCCACACGCATGTGACGAAACACGCCCCGTGACAATCGAATTGACCAACGGCGGGCTTCGTCGGCGTGGATGTCAGGCCGGCGGGCCCTCCGCCAGTGTGATGTTCGCAGTGCGCTCACCGCCGTCGTTGGACCGGTAGTGCACGGCGATGGTGTCGCCGGGGTGATGCGGAACGAGCACCTCGGTCATGGACGTCGCCCCGGTGATCGCGACGTTGTCGACGCCGGTGATGACGTCACCGGGCGCGATGCCGGCGGCCCCGGCGGGACCGGCACCGACCACCCGCTGCACCCGCGCGCCGTTGCCGTTGTTGTCCATCACACCCAGCCCGAGGAACGCCGTGGGGCCGATGTGAACCGTGTTCGAGCCGGCGCCGGACCGGATCTGCCCGGCGACGCCCATCGCGCGCCCGATGGGAATGGCGAAGCCCTGCCCGCCGGACATCTTGTAGCTGTCGGTGGCGGCGGTGTCGACGCCGATCACCTGCCCGGCGTTGTTCACCAACGGCCCGCCGGAGTCACCCGGCTTGATCGGGGCGTCCGCCTGGATCAGGCCGCCCAGGCTCTCCTGCGCGCCGGTCAGGGTGTCCGTCGCCGAGACGCTCTGGTTCAAGGCGACGACCTTGCCGGTCACCGCGTTGGGGGTGCCGCCCTGGCCGTTGACGTTGCCGAGCGCGACGACGGGCTCTCCGATTGTGGCCTCGCCACCGATGGCGGCGGTGGGCAGGCCGGACCCGCCGCGAAGTTGCAGCACGGCGATGTCCTGCGTGCGGTCATAGCCGACCACGTCGACGGCGTAGGTCTGCCCGTTGCCGACGTCGAATGCGCTGATGTCGGTGGCACCGGAGATCACGTGGTTATTGGTGAGCACGACGCCGTTGGGGTCGATCACGATGCCGGTTCCGGCGCCCACCGCGTTGTTGTAGCCGAATTTGGTGGCGATGTTGACCACCTGCGGCCCGACCTGACCCACCATCGCCGACGGGTCGATTGGCGCCAGGGGACGATCGGTGAATCGATCCAGCGCCAGGTTCGATGGTGACGCCGACGCCGGTGCAAGGCCCACGCCGGATCCCCAGCCAAGGCCCAGTCCGACGACGGTCAGCACGCTCACCAACCACGACCACCGGACCGCGCGCCGGTGCGATTTGCTCATCGGTGTCACCCTCCTGCTTTGCGGTAGAGAACAAACTGTCCCGGCCTCAAGCTCTTGGCGGCACATTTGTGTGTATATAACCGTAATGCAGGTAGCTATGCACGGCATGTGTCAGGTTCTGATCGGCCTCATCGGCTCGCGCGTCGTATTCAACCCCTGGTCCTAGGCTGACACGGTGGGCGGATTCGACCCCAGAACCGGCTTCGCCGGGTCCCCGGTGGCACGGTTGGCCACGGTCGGGCCCGGCGGCCAACCGCACGTCGTCCCGGTGGTCTTCGCGGTCGCCACCGATGTCCGGGACGGATCCGACGTGGTGTACACGGCCGTCGACGCGAAACCGAAAACAACGCGGCGGCTGCGCCGCCTGGCCAACATCGACAGCAATCCCCGCGTGAGCCTGCTGGTCGATCACTACGCCGACGACTGGACCCAGCTGTGGTGGGTGCGCGCCGACGGCGTCGCCACGATCCACACCGGTGGGGACGACGCCGACCTCGGATACCAACTGCTGCGCGCGAAATATCCCCAGTACCAATCGGTTTCGCTGGACGGCCCGGTGATCGCGGTGGCGGTGCAGCGTTGGTCGGGCTGGCACTACTAACCGGTGGCCCGGCCGGCCAAGGCGCGTGGGCCACTCGATCTGGCCCGACGGTCTTGTGGTCTACCGAAGTTGGGTGAATGGTAGCTAGTTAGGTGCTAGCGAGGCCAGCAACGGTGCGCCCGGGCAACCTGGAGGAAAGTCATGGCCGACAGGACAACTACTTCCCAAGGCGCGGGGAACGCCCCCACCGCCACCGGTCCCGACGAGATCCGCAACGTGGTGCTGGTGGGCCCGTCGGGCGGCGGCAAAACCACACTCGTGGAAGCCTTGTTGGTCGCCGCCGGTGTGCTGACCCGAAGCGGCTCGGTCGCCGACGGCAGCACGGTCTGCGATTACGACGACGCCGAGATCCGCCAGCAACGGTCGGTGGGTGTGGCCGTGGCGTCCCTGTCGCACGACGGTGTCAAGGTCAATCTGGTCGACACACCCGGATACGCCGACTTCGTCGGCGAGTTGCGCGCCGGGCTGCGGGCCGCGGACTGCGCGCTGTTTGTGATCGCGGCAAACGAGGGCGTCGACGAGCCCACCAAATCGCTATGGCAGGAATGCAACCAGGTCGGCATGCCCCGCGCCGTGGTGATCACCAAGCTCGACCACACCCGCGCGAATTACGCCGAGGCGTTGGCCGCCGCCCAGAATGCGTTCGGCGACAAGGTTTTACCGCTGTACCTGCCCACCGACCTGCCCAACTGCAGCGGCCTGATCGGACTGCTGTCCCAGCAGCGCTACGAATACAGCGGCGGCACACGCACCGTGCTGTCACCGAATCCCTCCGACGCCGAGCAGATCGAGGAAGCGCGCGGCGCCCTGATCGAAGGAATCATCGAGGAGTCCGAGGACGAGTCGCTGATGGAGCGCTATCTCGGGGGCGAGGCCATCGACGAATCCGTGCTCATCGCGGATCTGGAGCGGGCCGTCGCCCGGGCCTCGTTCTTTCCGGTGATCCCGGTCTGCAGCAGCAGCGGCGTCGGCACCCTGGAATTGCTGGAGGTCGCCACGCGCGGCTTCCCGTCTCCGAGGGAACATCCACTGCCGGAGGTCTTCACGCCGGTCGGTGCGCCGCACGCCAGCCTGACGTGTGACGCGGACGCGCCGTTGCTCGCGGAGGTGGTGAAGACGACGTCGGACCCGTACGTGGGCAGGGTCAGCCTGGTCCGGGTGTTCTCCGGCACCATCAGGCCCGACACGACGGTCCATGTGTCGGGCCATTTTGCGTCGTTCTTCGGCGGCACCAACGGCTCCAATTCTCAGGGCCATGTGCACCCCGACCACGACGAGGACGAGCGCATCGGGGCGCTGTCCTTCCCGTTGGGCAAGCAGCAGCGCCCAGCGGCGGCCGTGGTGGCGGGCGACATCTGCGCCATCGGGAAGCTGAGCCGCGCCGAAACGGGTGACACGCTCTCGGACAAATCCGAGCCGTTGGTCTTGAAGCCCTGGACCATGCCCGAGCCCCTGCTGCCGGTCGCCATCGCGGCGCACGCCAAGACCGACGAGGACAAACTGTCGGTGGGGCTGGGACGGCTGGCCGCCGAGGATCCGACGCTGCGGATCGAGCAGAACTCCGAGACACACCAGATCGTGCTGTGGTGCATGGGTGAATCACATGCCGGGGTGGTGCTCGACGCGCTGGCCAATCGGTACGGGGTCACGGTCGATACCGTGGAACTGCGGGTGCCACTGCGGGAAACGTTCGGCGGCAAGGCGAAAGGCCACGGTCGCCACGTCAAGCAGTCGGGAGGGCACGGGCAGTACGCGGTGTGCGACATCGAGGTGGAGCCGCTGCCGGAGGGTTCGGGATTCGAGTTCGTCGACAAGGTGGTCGGCGGCGCGGTACCGCGCCAGTTCATTCCGAGCGTGGAGAAGGGCGTGCGCGCCCAGATGGACAAGGGCGTGCATGCGGGCTACCCGGTGGTCGACATCCGCGTCACGCTGCTCGACGGCAAAGCGCACAGCGTCGACTCGTCGGACTTCGCGTTCCAGATGGCCGGCTCGCTGGCGCTGCGGGAGGCCGCCGCGGCGACCAAGGTGGCGCTGCTCGAGCCCATCGACGAGATCTCGGTCCTGGTGCCCGACGACTACGTCGGTGCGGTGATGGGTGACCTGTCCAGCCGGCGCGGCCGGGTGTTGGGCTCGGACACCGCGGGCAACGAACGCACCGTGGTCAAAGCGGAGGTGCCCCAGGTGGAATTGACCCGATACGCCATCGACCTGCGGTCGCTCGCGCACGGCGCGGCGTCGTTCACCCGGTCGTTCGTCCGCTACGAACCGATGCCGGAGTCCGCGGCCGCCCGGGTGAACGCCGCCGTTTAGGGCGCCTGCGCGTCAGGCCCTACCTAGTCGCGACCGAACCGCTCGGCCACCGCCCGGCGGTCGAGCGAACCCTTTGCGGTGTGCGGCAATTCATCGGCCTGCTGGAATTGGGCCGGCACCTCGAAGGGCGCCAACCGGTCACGGCAGAACGCCGCCAGTTCGTCGGCCGTCGGCGCCGCCGGCCCGCGGGGGACGATCACCGCGGCCACCGCCTCGCCGTACAGCTTGTCGGGCACGCCGAACACCCCCACCTCGAGCACGTCGGGGTGGCTGCCCAGGACGCCCTCGACGCGCTCCGGCGAAATCTTCTCCCCGCCGCGGTTGATGAGCTCCTTGATCCGGCCGCGGATGACGAGGTCGCCGGCCGGCGACAGGGTGCCCAGGTCACCGGTGTGCAGCCACCCCTCGGTGAAGTTGGCGGCGGTGATGGACGGGTCGCAGAGGTAACCGCGCACCACGGTCGGGCCGTGCAGCCAGACCTCGCCGACCGTCTCCGCCGGCAGCGCCTTGCCGTCCGGCCCGACGATCCGGATTTGCGGACCCGTCGACCGGCCGACGAGACCCGGTGTGGCACCGGGGTTTTCGCTATGCTCGGCACCGTCGATGGCGGTCGTCGCCACCTGGTGGGTCGACTCGGTCATCCCGAATGCGCACACCACCGGCGCGGAGAACGTGTCATGCAGCGCCTGGGCAGTCTCGGCGGTCAGCGGCGCGCTGCAACTACGGATGAACCGCAGGGTGGGCGTGCCGCCCGGCTGCTCGGTTCGCGCTCGCTCCAACAGGATTTGGTGGATTGTCGGGACGGCGGTGTACCAGGTGGCGCGGACGGCCTTGATGTCCTCCCAGAACGTGTGGGAGGAGAACTTTCCCCGTGCGGGCAGCAGCACCGTTCCCCCGGACACCAGCGTGCCCAGCAGCGCGGCGAGCAGCCCGTGGCCGTGGTAGAGCGGCATCACCGCCACCGTCGCGTCTCGCGGGCTCAGCCCGTACCCCGCGATGATGGCTGCCACCGAGCGGGCGATGTTGTGGTGCGTCCACGGAACCATCTTGGGCACACCGGTGGTTCCGCCGGTGAACATGATCATGGCGTCGTCGTCGCGCAACCCCTGCGGTGTGGCCACGTCGCGGCGGGGCGCCGCAGCGGCGTCCACGCTGACCGCCGGGGCGGTGCCGTCCGGCCCGACCGTCACCGCGATGGGCCACCACGGCGGCGCGGCCGAATCATTATCGGCGTCACCGGGTTGGTCGACGAGCACCACCCGGGCACCGACCGCGTGGCTGCGGGTCCGCTGGTCGGCCAGGGGCAGAGCGGGATCCAGTGGAACCGCAACGAGATCCGCGCGCGACGCCCCCAGCAACCCGACGACGAACTCGGCGTTGCTGCCGGCGCGCAGCGCGACCCGCTCCCCCGGCCGCAGACCACCTGCCTTCAGTTGGGCGGCCAGATCATCGACCAGCCCGATCAGGTCTCGATAGATGATGGGTATGCGGTCGGCGGTGACGACCAATGCCCGCGCCTCCGGCGACCGGCGCGCCGCCGCCTCGACCAGGTCCGCCAGCCGGGGGCTCGCGGATTCGGTCAACCCCTCGCCGCTGCCAATCGCCTCAGATGTCATCGCCGCACTCCTTCCACTTCGGCTGCCGAGGCCAACCCTGCCGCGCGGCCTTCTCGGCCGTCCAATATCGATTCGCTCACGATCGATAACCGCCGCCTATCGATCCCGCCTAACGGCGCTTTGACCTGGCACGATAGATAGTGCAAATCGCCGGATAGCGCCTTCATCTTGGACACGCGGGGTGCGCTGGGGCCACAGTGATGGCTACAGACCCGCCCCCGGCGCACCCACCCGCCGACCGCACGCATCCGAGGAGTCGCCACATGTCCACAGCTTCGGCATCTGGAAACCCGGCGCCGGAACCGACGCGCCCGACCGACGGCTTTCACCTCGTGGTGGACGGGCTGAAGGCCAACGGCGTCGAGACCATCTACGGCATCGTCGGCATCCCGATCACCGACCTCGCCCGCGTCGCGCAGGCGTCCGGAATCCGCTACATCGGTTTCCGCCAGGAAACCTCGGCCGGAAATGCCGCCGCCGCGGCCGGATTTCTCACCCGTCGGCCCGGTGTGTGCCTCACGACGTCCGGACCCGGCTTTCTCAACGGGCTGCCCGCGCTGGCGAACGCGACTACGAATTGCTTTCCTATGATTCAGATTTCCGGCTCCAGCAATCGAGCGCTGGTGGATCTGCAGCGCGGCGATTATCAGGACCTCGACCAGCTCAACGCCGCAAAGCCGTTCGCGAAAGCCGCCTATCGGATCGGCCGGATCGAGGACATCGGGCGCGGCATCGCGCGCGCCATTCGCACCGCCGTCTCGGGTCGGCCCGGCGGCGTCTACCTGGACATCCCCGGCGAGGTGCTGGGCCAGGCCATGGACGCCGGCGCCGCGGCGGACACGATCTGGCGCGTCGTCGACCCCGCACCGCGCCAGCAGCCGGCGCCCGACGCGATCGACCGTGCGCTGGACGTGCTGGCCCAAGCGCGGCGGCCGCTGATCGTGCTCGGCAAAGGCGCGGCGTATGCCCAGGCCGACAACGCGATTCGGATGTTCGTCGAGACCACCGGCATCCCGTTCCTGCCCATGTCGATGGCCAAAGGACTACTTCCGGATTCGCACCCGCAGTCGGCCGCGGCCGCCCGCTCGCTCGCGATCGCGCGCGCCGACGCCGTCCTGCTGGTCGGCGCCCGACTGAATTGGCTTCTGGGCCATGGGGATTCGCCGCAGTGGAACGCTAACGCCAAATTCGTGCAGGTGGACATCGCCGCTTGCGAATTCGACAGCAACCAGCGCATCGCCGCGCCGCTGGCCGGCGACATCGGTTCGGTGCTGTCGGCACTGTGTGACGGCGTGGCCGCCCGGCCGATCACCGCGCCGCGCGAATGGATCGACGAACTGGCCGAGCGCAGAGCCCGCAACGACACCAAGATGCGCGAGCGCCTGGCAGACGATCCGCACCCGATGCGGTTTTTCAACGCCCTGGGCGCGATTCGCTCCGTCCTGCAGGACAACCGGGACGTGTATGTCGTCAACGAAGGAGCCAACGCGCTCGATCTGGCCCGCAATGTGATCGACATGGAGCTGCCCCGCCACCGGCTCGACACGGGCACCTGGGGCGTGATGGGCATCGGGATGGGGTATGCGATCGCCGCGGCCGTCGAGACCGGCAAACCGGTGGTCGCGATCGAGGGCGACAGCGCATTCGGCTTCAGCGGCATGGAGATCGAAACCATCTGCCGCTACCGCCTACCGGTCACCGTGGTCATCCTCAACAACGGCGGCGTCTACCGCGGCGACGAGGCCGCACCCGGCACCGCCGCGCGCTGCGCGGACCCGGCACCGACCGTGTTGAACGCCCGGGCGCACCACGAGCTGCTTGCGGAAGCGTTCGGCGGCAAGGGATACCACGTCACCACCCCGTCGGAGCTGCGCGCCGCGCTGGCCGAAGCGATCGGCGCCGGGGGACCGTCGATCATCGACTGTGAACTCGACCCGGCGGCGGGGGTGGAGAGCGGACATCTAGCCAACCTGAACCCGGCCAGCGCGGCAACACCGCCGAAGGCGGCGGTCAACGCCGGCGGGTAAGCCCTAACAGCTGCGCGTCGAAGAACTCGCCCAGCGCCAGCTGCCCGGCGGAGGTGGCCAGCGCGCGGGCGATCGGCGATCCGGGCCCGGTGGAGTTGGTGGCCAGGGCGACATCGGCTTTGAGCACCGGATCAACCAGTTCCACCGCCCGGATGTCGCTGCCCAGCGGCGACGTCCACAGCCACGTGTGCGGCACGATGGACGCACAGTTGCCCGCCGATGCCTGCGCGAACAACGATGCCACAGAATCAGTTTCGACCTGCGGGTTGACGACGATGGAATGGTCGGCGAAGGCCTTGGCAATGATCTGGCGGTCGCGCATGTCGGGCGTGAGCAACGCCAACGGCAATTGCGCGGCCTGCGCCCAGTTCATCGTCGCCGCACCGGATCCCACCATGTCCGCCGGCGCCAGCAGCACGTAGCGCTCCTGGTAGAGCGGGACCAAGTTCACGTCGTGAGTCTCGTCGGGCGCCGCGTGCACGATGGCGGCATCGAGCTCGAATTCGCGCAGGCGCCGGTACAGTTCGCTTGCCGCAAGCCGGGACAGGATGTGCACCTTCACCAACGGGTGTGCCGAACAGAACGCCGAGAGCACCAGCGACGCCGTTGTGGACGCGGTGGGGACGGTCCCCAACCGCAGCGTCCCGGTGATGCCCGAGCGCACGGCGTCCACCTCGGATTTGAAGGCGTCGTGCTCGGCGAGAATCCGCCTGGCCCACACCACCAACCGCTCCCCTTCGGGCGTGAGGCCCTCGAAGCTGTGCCCGCGGTTGATCAGCGTGACGTTCAGTTCCCGTTCCAGCTTGGCGATTGAGGCCGACAGCGCGGGCTGGGATACAAAGCACTTTTCGGCAGCCCGGGCGAAGTGCCGCTCGGAAGCGACCGCAACGAAGTACTCCAGCTGACGGAAGAGCATCCGCACTCCCTCGTATTTGGGCTCGGCCTTCGGACACCGATCCGCTGAGGCTAACGCGTTGCCGGCGAGGCGGGCCAAGCAAGTCCGCGTGCCGCCGGCCACTCGGTTGCGGCGAGGGGTCGATACCGGGCCGCTCAGCGTCGCGATCGCGCGAGAACCGAAGTATCGGTGCCGCTTTCACGCAGCTGCGCCCGAGTCCGCTGGCGGGCCCGTGGGACGGCGCTCGGCCGCCATGCTCACCGGCCGCGCTGCTGACGCAACTGAACCCGATCGGTGATCGGATCGTGACCGTGGCGAGCGGACCGAGCTGTCATTGTTTGCTGAAACCGGTGATCAGTGGGTAACCAGTAGGATATTCGTGTGTTGATCGCACCATCTCGAAGGGTGGACGCTATGCGTCGAGGCGTTCGTTATCTATTTGTTATGGTCGCGATCACGGCGATGGGGCTGGTGGGACCGGTCGTTCGCAGTACCGCCGCCGTGCCGGTGCCGCAACCCACCCCCGAAGTTGCCTCGATTTTGCCCGCTAACGGCGCCGTGGTGGGGGTGGCCCACCCCGTCGTGGTGACGTTCACCGCCCCCGTCGCCGATCGGTCGGCCGTCGAGCGGTCGATCCACGTGACCTCGTCCAGCGGTACGCCGGGACACTTCGAGTGGATCCACAACACCGTGGTGCAGTGGGTCCCGAATCAGTACTGGCCCGCCCACACCCACGTCTCGGTGGGCATTCAGGCCTTGACGACCGGCTTCGACACCGGGGAGGCGCTGCTCGGCGTCGCCAGCATCTCCAAGCACACCTTCACGGTGAGCAGGGACGGCGAGGTGCTGCGCACCATGCCGGCATCGATGGGCAAGCCCAGCCGGCCCACCCCGATCGGCAGTTTCACCGCGCTGGAAAAGCAGCGCACCGTGGTGATGGACTCGCGGACCATCGGCATCCCGCTGAGCTCCCCCGAGGGGTACAAGATCACCGCCTCATACGCCGTTCGCGTCACCTGGAGCGGCGTCTACGTGCACTCGGCCCCGTGGTCGGTCGATTCCCAGGGCTACGCCAACGTCAGCCACGGTTGCATCAACCTCAGCCCCGACAATGCCGCTTGGTACTTCAACGAGGTGAATGTCGGCGACCCCATTCAGGTCGTGGCCTGAGCCGCACCGCCCACCTCTCCACTCGCGTGTGACAACCGTCACAACGGTTGAACGGAAGCCTGCGCCGCGGGGGTTCGTTCCGGTAGACGACTGGATCTGAACGAGAGGCGGGCCATGACCGATGAAGCGAAGCGCGCGAAAGGCAGCTCCACAGGCCCGATCAGCGCGGTGCGCCGGCAGGTAGCCCACCGCATCAGCGATCTGGCCGCCCGCGACGAAGAGTTCCGCAGCACCAAGCCCGAACCCGCCCTGCAGAGCGCGGCACGCCAACCCGGTCTGCGGCTGCCGCAGATCCTGGAAATCTTTGCCCAGGGTTATGCCGAGCGCCCCGCACTGGGCTGGCGCGCCCGCTCCTTGACCATCGACCCCGGCACCGGCCGCACCAGCGCACAGCTGCTGCCCCGATTCGACACCATGACCTACCGCGAGCTGTGGGCCGATGTCCGCGCCATCGCCGCCTCATGGCGACGCGACGCCACCAACCCCGTGGCGCCCGGGGACTTCGTCGCCACCGTGGGTTTCGCGAGTGCCGAATACCTCACCATCGATCTCGTGTGCGGCTATCTCGGGCTGGTGGCCGTGCCGCTGCAGCACAACACGACCCCCTCACGACTGAAGCCGATCGTCGACGAGGTGGAGCCGTCCGTATTGGCCGCCGGTGTCGGCTATCTCGACCTCGCCGTCGACGCGGCGCTCGGCAGCTCGTCGTTGCGGCGGGTGGTGGTCTTCGACTACCAGCCCGAGGTCGACGACCAGCGCGAGGCCGTCGAACGCGCGCAGGCGAAGCTGTCTGGCGCCGGCATTGCGGTGACCATCGAGACGCTCGCGGAGGTGATCGAACGCGGACGAAGCCTGCCACCTGAGCCGATGTTCACCGGCGACACCGATGAGCGGCTGGCCATGATCATGTACACGTCGGGCAGCACCGGATTGCCCAAGGGCGCCATGTACACCGAGCGAATGCTCTGCAAGCTGTGGACCACCGAACTGATGCCCGACTTCGCGGACACGCCGGTCATCAATGTGAACTTCATGCCGCTGAACCACCTGGGCGGCCGGATACCGCTGTCGACGGCGTTCCAGGCCGGTGGCACGAGTTATTTCGTCCCGGAAAGCGACCTGTCGACGTTGTTCGACGACTGGAATTTGGTGCGCCCCACCGAAATGGGGCTCGTGCCGCGGGTGGCGGAGATGCTGTACCAGCGCTACCAGAGTGCGGTCGACCGACTCGAGCTGTCGGGCGCCGAGACGCCCGCCGCCGAGGCGCAGGCGCGGGCCGAGCTGCGTGAGCAGGTCCTCGGTGGACGCGTGGTGACCGCCTTCTGCGGCACGGCGCCGCTGGCGGCGGAGATGCGCGCTTTCATCGAGACCTGTTTGGACGTCCACGTTCTCGACGGCTACGGCCTGACCGAGGTGGGCATGGTGACCAAGGACGGGCGGATCACCCAGCCACCGGTGCTCGATTACAAGCTCATCGATGTGCCCGAGTTGGGATATTTCCGCACCGACAAGCCTTATCCGCGAGGCGAATTGCTGGTGAAGTCGCTGACCGCCACGCCCGGATACTTCAAACGACCCGATGTCACCGCCAAGGCGTTCGACGCCGACGGCTATTACCGCACCGGTGACGTGATGGCCGAGCTGGAGCCGGGCCGGCTCGCCTATGTCGACCGCCGCAACAACGTGCTGAAGTTGGCCCAGGGCGAGTTCGTCGCCGTCGCGCGCCTGGAAGCGGTGTTCTCCAGCGCGGCTCTGGTGCGCCAGATCTTCATCTACGGCAACAGCGAACGGCCGTATCTGCTGGCCGTGGTCGTTCCGACCGACGACGCCGCCCAGAGGTTCGCCGAGGACGCCGACGGACTCAAGGCCGCCCTCGGCGAATCCCTGCGCCAGACCGCGAAACTCGCCGAGCTGCAGTCCTACGAGGTGCCCGTCGACTTCCTGGTGGAGACCGAGCGGTTCAGCGAGGACAACGGCCTGCTATCCGGAGTGGGCAAGCTGCTGCGGCCAAAGCTCAAGGAGCACTACGGTGCTCGGCTCGAACAGCTGTACGCGGAGCTGGCCGAGAATCGGGTGACCGAACTGCGCGCGTTGCGCGAAGGCGCGGCCGAGCGCCCGGTGATCGTCACTCTCACCCGCGCCGCCGAGGCGCTGCTGGGCCTGGCCGGAGGTCCGCCGGCGCCCGACGCTCTGTTCATCGAGCTCGGCGGCGATTCCCTGTCGGCGCTCACGTTTTCCAACCTGTTGCGCGACATCTTCGACGTCGAGGTGCCGGTGGGGATGATCACCGGACCGGCAACCGATCTGGGTCAGCTCGCGAAATACGTTGAGGCCGAGCGTGAATCGGGGTCCCGGCGGCCGACGTTCGCCACCGTGCACGGGCAGGGCGCGACGCAGGTCCACGCCGCGGATCTCACGCTGGACAAGTTCATCGACGCCACCACCCTGGCCGACGCCCCGGCGCTGCCGCACGTGACCGGCACACCGCACACCGTCCTGCTGACCGGCGCCAATGGTTATCTCGGGCGCTTCCTGCTCCTGGATTGGCTCGAGCGGCTAGCCGGAACCGGCGGAAAGCTGATCTCCATCATCCGCGCCGCGGACGCCTCGGCCGCCGCCAAACGGCTGGAGGGTGTCTTCGACAGCGGAGATCCGCACTTGCTGGAGCGGTTCCGCGCCCTGGCCGCCGACCACCTTGAGGTCATCGTCGGCGATATCGGCGAACCCAAACTTGGCTTGGCTCAGCCGACCTGGGAGCGCCTCGCGCAAACTGTGGACCTGATCGTGCACCCGGCCGCTCTGGTCAACCACGTGCTGCCGTACGACCAACTCTTCGGCCCCAACGTGGTGGGCACCGCCGAGCTGATTCGCCTGGCATTGACGACCCGGATCAAACCCGTCACGTACATGTCGACCGTCGCGGTGGCCCTGTCGGTCGATCCGTCCACGTTCACCGAGGACGGTGACATCCGCACCGTGAGCGCGTTGCGGCCGGTCGACGACAGTTACGCGAACGGGTACGCGAACAGCAAGTGGGCCGGCGAGGTGTTGCTGCGCGAGGCGCACGACCTGTGCGGGTTGCCGGTCGCCGTGTTCCGCTCCGACATGATCCTGGCGCACAGCCGCTATGCCGGCCAGCTGAACGTGCCGGATGCGTTCACCCGGTTGCTGTTCAGCTTGTTGATCACCGGCATCGCGCCGGCCTCGTTCTACCAGACCGATCCTCACGGAAACCGGGCGGTAGCCCACTACGACGGGCTGCCCGCCGACTTCGTGGCCGAAGCCGTAACCACGCTGGGTGAGCAGATCGCCACGGCCGCTGAGCATTCCGGGGTGTATCGGTCCTTCGATGTGATGAACCCGCACGACGACGGCGTCTCACTGGATGTGTTCGTCGACTGGCTGATCGCCGCCGGGCACGACATCCGGCGCATCGACGACTACGACGAGTGGCTGAGCCGGTTCACGACGGCCATCCGCGCTTTGCCGGACACGCAGCGTCAGCATTCGGTGCTGCCGTTGCTGGACGCGTACCGGAAGCCGGAGACGCCACTGCGCGGCGCGCCGGCCCCCACCGACGTGTTCCGCGCGGCCGTGCGAGCCGCGAAAATCGGTGCAGACCAGGACATCCCACACCTGTCGGCGGCGCTGATCGACAAGTACGTCGCGGATCTGGGCCTACTGGGCCTGGTGTAACGGCGCCTGAGCTAGCCGGGGAGCCCGTGTTTGATCGCGGCATCCTGCTTGCGACCGATGTCGAGGGCGATCGCCGGATCGATCGGGTCGTTTGGCGCGCTGTCGAATTCCAGGGTCACCAGGGCCTTGCCTTCGGTGAAGACCAGCACCGTCATCGCCTGGGAGCTGTCCGGTGAGGTGCCCGAAATGGTCACCCCGTTGGCGCCGACGGCAAGCGGTTGCCAGTTCCCGTTCACCTTGCCGTTGTAACTGCCTTGGGTGGTGGCCAATTCGGCCGCTGCCGCCGATGGGTCGGCGGCGACCACGATGGTGTCCCACAGCCGGCGGCTGCTGTCGGCGTTGGCGAACAGCTGCGCGACTCCCGGCGCGTTGTTGGGGTTGAGCATGGGTGACTGGGGCGCGGTCAGACCGCCGCCAACGTCGTTCGGCTTGATCAGCAAGGAGCCGTAGTCCGACGGCTGGCCCGACGGCGGGCCGGTGACCGCGCTCGAACTGGTTGACGTCGGGGAACTCGAAGACGGCTGTGCGGCCTTGTCGGCACCACCGCATCCGGCGCTCGCGGCCCCCGCCACGATGACGGCAGCGGCACAACCGGCGATGCCGATCCGATCAACTCCCACGCGTGTCCCTCCCACGTGTCATCGGTATCCGGCCTGCACCGCGGCTCCCGACACCGCAGGCGAAATGGTGGTGTGACCCAGGCTTGCTACGAACATAAGCCCACTCTGCGCCCGGTGGGTAGCACTTTGATGTGCCTATGCTGGCGTGGGTGACAACATCCTCGCGCAGAAGGAGATCGGTATGACGGCCGCAGCGGCGCGCGCAGTACGGTTCGACCGTTACGGGGGGCGCGAGGTCTTGTACGTGGCGGACATCGAGATGCCCTCCCCCGGCCGGGGTGAGGTGGTGGTCGAAGTGCGCGCCGCGGGGATAAACCCCGGCGAGGCCGGGATCCGGACCGGGGCGATGCACGAGATCTTCCCGGCCACCTTTCCCTCCGGCCAGGGCAGCGACCTCGCCGGCGTCGTCACCGCCCTGGGGCCCGGCGTCACCGATTTCAAGGTCGGTGACGAGGTGCTGGGCTTCAGCATGCGCCGGTCCAGCCACGCCACGCACACCGCGGTTCCGGTGGGCCAATTGATCCGCAAGCCACCCCAACTCGGTTGGGAGGCAGCGGGTTCGCTCTATGTGGTCGGTGCGACGGCCTATGCGGCCGTGCGTGCGGTGGGGCCGCGACCGGGTGAGACGGTCGCCGTGTCGGCCGCCGCGGGCGGGGTGGGCAGCCTGGTCGTGCAGCTTCTGGTGTTGCGTCAGGCCCGAGTGCTCGGCATCGCGGGGCCGGGTAACGCCGACTGGCTGCGCTCGCGGGGCGTCATCCCGATCGCCTACGGTGACGGGCTCGCCGAGCGGCTGCGCGCGGCTGCGCCCAACGGAATCGACGCCTTCATCGATCTGTTCGGCCCGGACTACGTCCAGCTGGCCGTCGACCTCGGCGTGGCACCCGAGCGGATCGACACCATCATCTCCTTCGAGAAGGCCGGTGAAGTGGGAGCCAAGACCGAGGGCAGCATGGACGCCTCGACGCCCGAGGTGCTCGCCGAGATCGCCGAGTTGATCGTGTCCGGCGCCATCGAGTTCGACATCGCCGCCACCTACCCCCTGGACCGGGTCGCCGATGCCTACGCCGAGCTCGAGCGGCGGCATACCCACGGGAAAATCGTTCTGCTGCCGACCAATTCACAGTGACGCGGCCGGGCCGACGGCGCCGGCCTGCACGATCTTGATGATGACGAACGCGACCGCCACCACCAGGTAACCCCGCAGCGTCAACAGCCCCGCCCGCCGCATCGGCGACATCGCCGGCCGATCGAGCAAGGCGAGGTTGGGGGTCTGCCAGCTCGCGCGGTCCTGGCGACGTATCGCGTGCCGCTCGGCGCGCGTCAGCGACGCGGCATCGTCGAGTTCGTCCACCTCTCCCGGATCCAGGCCGCCCCCAAGGCTGCGCACGATGGCCTCGGCCTCGGTCCGTTTTAGGTGTCGCCGCCCGGCGACGATCATCACCGCGCCGCCGACGATGCCGAGGACCGCGCCGGCCGCCAGTCCCGCCTCGATGGTGCCGGTGGCGAGGCCGGGGAAGAAGGTGGTCGCCGTCAATGCCAGTGAGAGCAGCACCAGACACCACACGATGGTCCACGCAATGATGTTCTGCCGCACCGTGTTCACCCACGGCCCCAGCACCGCCCGATCGTTGCACAGCAGCACCAGGAAGACGGTCGCCGAGGGAAGCAGCACGCCGGCGAGTGCTTGCACGCCCTGGGTCACCAGGCCCAGGATGTGATCGGGGCTGAACGAGATCGCCGCCGATACCCCGAGCAGCAGCGCGTAACCCCCGTAGAACAGCGGGGCCTCGCTGATCTTCCAGTGCAACGAGTGCCGCTTACCCATGGCATCGCCGACCGCATAGGTGGTCGCCAACCCGACGGCGTTGGCGCCGATCAGCGACGCGTCCAGCAGGATGATGGCGAACAGCACCCCGACCGTTCGGCCCAGGTGCTGGGACAACCCCGACGCGACCGCCCCCGCTTCGGTGAAGTGTCCCGCGTCGGCGGTCCCGGCCAATCCGAACGCCGCCACCGCCATCAGCGCCGTCGCACCGACCATCACCACGACGATTCCGATGGCGAGATCCGCTCGGCCATAAGGGATCCAGCGGGCGGTGATGCGCTTGTCCACCACGTTGGACTGCTGGAAGAACAGCTGCCACGGCGCGACCGTGGTGCCCACGATCGCCACCACCAGCAGCAGCACCGTCGAGTTGAGCCCACCGGGGAATTGCGGGATCAGGCCGGCGGCGGTGGCTTTCGGGGTCGGATGCACCAGCGCCACCAGCGGGATGATCAGCACATTCACCGCGATCAGCAGGAACATCAACCTTTCCCAGCGGCGGAACGATCCGCCGGCCACCACGGCGAACAGCAGCACGGCGGCGGCCGGGACGGCGACGATCCTCGGGCAGCCCAGGAAGCCGAGAGCCAACGAGACACCAATGAATTCGGTCACGATGGTCAAGGCGTTGAGGATCAACAGGTCCCCGACGCTGAAGGCACCCCAGAACTTGCCGAACCGCTCGAAGATCAAGCGCGCGTGGCCAACCCGCGCCACCGCGCCCAGCCGCAGCACCATCTCCTGGTTGACGTACAGCACCGGAATCAGCAGCGCAAGCGTCCACAATAGGCCCATGCCGTAGTTCTGGCCGGCCTGCGCGTAGGTGGCGACGCCACCGGCGTCGTTGTCGCCCACCATGACGATCAGTCCGGGACCGGTGATGACCGCCAGCGTCCGCAGGCGCCGCCAGCGTCCGCTGAATGCCCCGTATGCGCCGGTCGCGTCGCGCCGGATGCGTCCGAACGCGCCGACGATGTCGCCGGCGTGCGCGGCATCCAGCACGGTAGCGCCTTCGGCGCCGGAGCTTTCCGGCGCGGTAGGGGTCCGGCCAGGCGCCGGGCCCCGGCGGCCGCCGCCGGTGTGGATCGAAGTCATCGAATCCTCGCTATCTCGAACAGGTTTCGCGCAGGGATGGAGCGAATTGAGGCTGCCGTGGTTGCGGCGCTCAACGCGCCGACGGCGACGGGCGACGCTGCGCCGTCCGCCGCCAAGGCCGGGCGGAACGGCTCAACGGTGGTTGCTGTGGGACCCCGAGGCGTGGCCACCCAGCGACGCGGTGACCACCGCGATGGGCATCCTCGAGACGTAAAGGTTGGCCCGCTCCTGCGGCGTCAGGCCGGGCCGCAGGTGCAACCTGTTGGCCAACAACCTGCCAGCACGCAGCATGGACCGTCCGCGCATCCTGGATGCAACGGAAAAACGGTGTGCAACAACAAAAGCCATGATATTTCTCCTGCCGAAGGGACCGATCGGCATCGGCATGGCGGTTCAGCCGCGCGGGACCAGGCGAGGTCAGGCGGTGAAAGAAATGCCGGAACCGGATCGGGACAAGACGGATTTCGGATAGGGACTATCGCCGGGACTCATCTCGCCCTCACCTCCTCACGGCCAAGACACACGCGGGTGTCACCACGTTCACCTGAACGAGAGAGGCAGGAATGACTAGCGGCACACGCCGCGGGTCGCACCCCTCTCGACGGAGCTTCGGCACTGCACGGCGTATCCGGACCCAAATCAATGGTCGCGACCCGCATCGCCCGGCTTCGCCGCGCTTGCGATCGCTCCCAGTCCAGAAGCCACTTGGGCTCAACCCTTAGTCCGGGAAGAGCTGTCCTGACCCGGGGCGTCTCTCGACGTTCGGGGTCAGTGGCCTGTATCCATGCAGACGCCTCACCTACCGAGGTGCTTGCGGGTCCATAGTGACACCGGGGCCGCAGGATCGTCAAACGCATAGCGTCCGACGCCGCACTCCCAGCGCCCGCTCAGGCTGCGCACTTAGGCTCGTCGCCATGACCACAACGTTGCAGGATGCCCGGGTCGCATCGGTACTCGACCGCATGTACGCCGAGTCGAGGAAGCAGATGTCGCTGCTGCGCGAGCGGCGCGGCACCTTCGATCGCCCGATGACCGCGCAGGAGCGGGCCGATGCGATGAGCGAGTTCTACATTCCGGTGACACCGGAGGCCGGCCGGCTGCTGTACTCACTGATTCGGGCCACCCGCCCGGCCACCGTCGTCGAATTCGGTATGTCCTTCGGAATTTCCGCCGTACACCTGGCCGCCGCGGTGCGCGACAACGGCACCGGCCGGGTGGTGACCACCGAACTGAGCGACACCAAGATCGCCGCGGCCAAGCAGACGTTCGCCGAGACCGGCTTGGACGACGTCATCACCATCCTCGAAGGCGATGCGCTGTCCACGCTGGCGGAGTTGCCGGGACCGGTCGACTTCGTCCTACTCGACGGCTGGAAAGACTTGTACCTGCCCGTGCTCGAACTGCTGGAACCGCGCCTGTCACCCGGGGTGCTGGTGATCGCCGACAACGCCAGCTCGGCCGACATGGCGCCCTATCTGGACCGGGTGCGCAACCCCGACAACGGCTACGTGAGCTTCAACTTCCAGGTACGCGACAGCGACAGCATGGAAATCAGCTGCCGCACAAGCGGTTAGCGGTTACCGCAGCGATTCCTCGAGCCACGGCGTCAGCCACTTCACCCCTTCGGGAGTGAGGTGGACGCCGTCGCTGCGCACCTTGATGCCGTCGACCTTGGCGGTGTAGACGCCGTCGGGACACAGCTTCTTGTTCAGATCGAGGATCGCGACGTTCGGATGGTGGCTCACGGTCTTGCGCAACATGGCGTTCCACAGGTTGACCCGATCCGGCTGGTCCTCCGGATACAGGCGGCCGTCCGGCTTTTCCCCGCCCCGGCTGTACGGGACGGTGGCGACCACCACGTGGACACCGGTGCCGCCGACGATGGTTAGTGCCCGTTCGAGCTCACCATTGAGGTAGGCGTCGAAGGTCGGGTCACCGATATGGGTCCACTGCCCCTCATTGACCCTGTCCACCGTCTCCCAGCGGCCGATGACCAGCAGCGCGACGTCCGGCTGGTCCTGGCTGACCTGCCTCGACCAGCGGATCGGCCAGCCGTCGCACTCGGACCGTTGCTCCAGGGTCTGGCCGATGTAGCGGTAGGGAGTCCCGCGCACCAGGCTGCATCCGATGACCGTGTGATCCAGAAACGCAAACCCCGGCGTCGGAGGCAGGTAGTGCATCCAAGTCCACCCGATGGAGTCCCCGAACACTGAGACGGTGAACGGCCGGTTGGCATCTCGGGGCCGGCTAGTCGCGGGCGGTGACGGCGAGACCGCCGCGACCGCCGAGACGCCGGGCGGCAGACCGACCTCACGCAGACCGGGCCCGGTGCCCACCGGAACCACCAACAGCGTCACCGCCGCGGCACTGGCCACCGTCGCGGCCGCCAGCGGCAACAACGGCACCCGAGCCGGTCGCCAGCGCCGAATGGGTTGCTCGAGCAGCCAATACGACACCGCGGCCACCACCAGCGTGGCCCCACACCGCGCGGCGAACAACGGCAACCCGGACCACCCGGTGCGTTCGCCGTTGAGCGCCAAGAAGATTGGCCAGTGCCACAGGTACACGCCGTAGGAGATGGTGCCCAGCCACACCAGCGGGCGCACCGCGAGCGCCCGGGCGACGAGCCCGCGCTGCTCCAGCGCGACCGGTGCGATCACGATCACGGCCGCCACCGCGACCCCGATCAGCAAGCCGTGCCGGAATTCGCCGCTGGCGCCGGTGGCGTAGTGCGTCGCCGCCGCCAGTCCCGCCAGACCGAGCACCGGCAGGACTCGGGCCACCCGGCGACCCCACCGGGTGCGGATCATGCACCAGCCGCGGTTCATCGACGGCCAGTCCCGAACCAGCAGGGCGGCCGACGCGGCGCCCATCAGCAACGCCTGCGCGCGGGTGTCGGTGCCGAAGTAGATCCGGTCGCGGGTACCGTCCGACGTCATCACGATCGCGACCGCCGCGGAGGCCAGCGCGCCCACGGTGGCGATCACGAACGTGGCGAACCGCACGCCGCCGACCGTGGCCCGGCTCGAGCGCCGCCTCGCGCGCGCGGCGAGCAGCAGGGTGACCGCGATGAGCAACACCGGCCAGACAAAGTAGTACTGCTCCTCCACCCCCAGGGACCAGGTGTGCTGCAGTGGCGAGGGCGGGGCGCCCTGGGTGAAGTAGTCCGTCTTCTGGGCGACGAAGCGCCAGTTCGCCATCCACACGAAGGCGGCGATGGCGTCGTCGCGCAGGCCGGTCAGCGACCGGTCAGGCAACAGCTGACGGGCCGCGGCCACGGTGAGCACCATCAGCACCAGCGCCGGTAGCAATCGACGCGCGCGCCGAATCCAGAAGCCGGTCAACTCGATACGACCGGTGCGCCCCAACTCGTCCAGTAGCAACGAGGTGATTAGGAAACCGCTGAGTACGAAAAACACGTCGACGCCGATGAATCCGCCGGTGACGCCGGGGATGCCGCCGTGCCCGATGAGCACCAGCGCGACGGCGATCGCGCGCAGCCCGTCGAGTGCCGGGATTCCGCTGGCCCGCTCCGGCCGGTCCCAGATCGCCAGCCGGCCGACCCGGCGCACGGGGGCGACCCATCGGGGCCGAGAACGACGAGCCGGTGCGGGGTTAGACCCGCCCGGCTCGGTGCTTTCTGTCAGCGCGCCGTAACTACCATCTCGCCCGGCGCCATGGTTGATGCCGATACGTCGCTGCCCCTCCTGTTGAGTTCAGCAAGCCAGCCTAGAGGCGGGCCCGCCGGATCACGTGGAGGACACGCGAGGTGTTTTCTGCCGTGCCGCGTTCGGGTTTCGGCCCGACGCGTCAAGCCTCGTCGGGCGCGTAGCCCAGGGTGCTCTTGACTTCCAGGTACTCGTGGAAGCCGAACTCGCTCCACTCGCGACCGTTGCCGCTGCGCTTGTAGCCGCCGAACGGCGCGTTCATGTCAAAGGCATGGTTGATCGTCACCCAACCCGCGCGGATCTTGCGGGCGACCTCGCGCGCGGTGTCCAGGTCGGCCCCCGACACGAAGCCGGCAAGACCGTATTCGGTGTCATTGGCGATCTCAACGGCGTGGTCGAGGTCGTCGTAGCCGAGGATGCACAGCACCGGCCCGAAGATCTCCTCGCGGGCGATCGTCATGTCGTTGGTGACGTGCGCGAAGACGGTCGGCTTGACGTAGTAACCCTTGTCCAGCCCGGCCGGCCGGCCGGGGCCGCCCGCGACCACGGTCGCGCCCTCGTCGACGCCCTGCTGGATCAGGCGCTGAACCTTCTCGAACTGTGTCCTCGACGCCACCGGCCCGATCGCCGTCGCCTCACCGTTGCCCACCGGGATCTGTTCGGCGGCTTCACGCGCGAGGCTAATGGCCTCATCCATCCGGGAATTCGGCACCAGCATGCGCGACGGCGCGTTACAGCTCTGCCCGGAATTGGGCATCATGTTGGCCACGCCGGCCCGCACGCCGTCGGCGAAACCGCCGTCGTCGAGGACGATGTTGGGGCTTTTGCCGCCGAGCTCCTGGGTGACTCGCTTGACGGTGGGCGCGGCGTTCCGGGCGACCTCGACACCGGCGCGGGTGGAGCCGGTGAATGACACCATGTCGATGTCGGGATGGCTCGCCAGGGCCGCACCCACGCCTGCGCCGTCGCCGTTGATCAGGTTGAACACTCCGGCCGGCACGCCTGCGGCGTCCAGGATCTCGGCGAAGATGTAGGGCGAATACGGCGCCACCTCGGACGGTTTCAGGATGACGGTGCAGCCTGTCGCCAGCGCCGGGTAGACCTTGACCGCGACCTGGTTGATCGGCCAGTTCCAGGGCGTGATCAAACCGCAGACGCCGATCGGCTCCTTGGCGATCAGGGTCGCGCCCTTCTGTTCAGAGAACGGGAAGTTCTTCAGCACGTCGATGGCCGTGGTCAGGTGACCGATCCCGAGGAAGACCTGCGGCCCGGCGGCCAACGAGGGCGGCGCACCGATTTCCTCGGTGACCGCCTGCGCGAGATCGTCCGCGCGCTTCTGGTATTCGGCGAGGATGGCCTGCAACAGGTCCAGGCGTTGTTCGCGGGTGCTCTGTGACCAGCCGGTGCAGGCCCGCCGGGCGGCGTTGACAGCCACGTCGACGTCGGCGGCCGACCCCAGCGAGATCTTTCCGGACACCTGCTCGGTCGCCGGGTTCTCCACGTCGAAAGTGTTGGGCCGCACCGGGTCGACCCACTGTCCGTCGATGTAGAACTTCAGGTTTTCGCGCATGACATCGGTCCTCTTTCTACTGCGGGCCCTACTGAGTGCCTTCGGCGTACCAGGTCCGGAATCGGTCGTACTTGGGCATCTCCTCGGAATTGGCCTTCGGATCGATGCACACGTGCACCACACCGACTTTGCCACTGGCGTAGGCGCGAGCGATCGCCGGGCCGATCTCGGATTCCTTCTCGACGTACTCACCGTGGCAGCCGAATCCCTCTGCGACCTTGTCCATCCGCACGTCCTTGCTCCAGTGCACACCGGGCTGCGGCGACGGCTGAGAAAAGGTGCGCTTGTACACGCCCACTTCCAGGCCCCACTGGTGGTCGACGCCCACCACGCACACCAGCGGAAGATTTTGCCGTGCAGCGGTTTCCAGCTCGGCGATGTGGAACAGGAACGCCGAATCGCTGGTCAGCAGCATCACCGGGCGCTTGCCCCCTTCGGCGACCGACGCTCCGACGGCGTAGGGTAGGCCGGTGCCCAGGTGGCCGAAGTTCTGATTCCAGATCACGTCGCGCGGCTTGGACTGCGAGTAGGTCCACTGGAAGATCACCGTCGCGCCGCCGTCGCGCACGAGAATGCCGTCGTCGAGTTCGTTGAACGCCTTGGTGGCCTCGACGACGTAGCGGGCAGGGTGGATCGGCGAGCGGCCGGACGGTGCCGACTCGGCCACGTCCGCAAGCTCTTTCGCATCCTTTTCGATCAGGGCCTGTAGCGCCGGCGCGGGCTTGCGCGGGGCATCCTTGAGCGCGTCCACCAGCTGGGGCACCACGCCGCGCAGATCGCCGACCAACGCCACGTCGACTGGGCGGTTGACGCCGATGGCGGCCGGATCCTGCTCCACATACACCCACTTGCGGTTCGCGTTGTTGGCGGCCCAATGCTGGGTCCGGCCGTAGTGCATCGGCTCACCGAGCTCGGTGCCCAGCGCGACGCACAAATCGGATTCCTCGACGGCCTCGTTGGCCGCGGGCGAGAACAGGTAGGGGAACGTGCGCTCCTGCAGACCCGGGATGTAGGACGTGCCGCCGGAGGTCTGGATCACCGGGCACGCCATCAGCTCGGCGAGCTCCTTGACCTGCTGCTGGGTGCGGGAGGTGTGCACGCCGTGGCCGACCAACAGGATCGGGCTTTGCGCCGCCCGGATCAGCTTGACGGCCTCGGCCACTTCGCGGGTGCCGGCGCCCTGGTTGACCAGCCGGTAGGCCGACGGCGGCGGGGCGGCGTCGACGTCGAGCTCCTCGAGGATGACGTGCGACGGGAACTCCACGTAGGTCGGACCGGGCGTGCCGGACATGGCCCGGCGGATGGCCTCGTGGATGATCTCGTCGGTCTGGTCGGCGTACTCGATCGAGCTGCTGTATTTCACCGACGCGGCGAAAAGCGGTTCCTGCTGGACGAATTGGATGCGGCCGCGCCGTACCCGGCGCTCGGTCACCCGGGCTCGCTGCCCGCCCAGGAAGACCACCGGCGAGTTCTCCACCAGCGCGCACTGGATCGCTCCGGCGATGTTCGCCATGCCCGGGCCCAGCGTGCCGATGCACAGGCCGGGGTTACCGGTCATGCGCGACGCCGCCTCGGCCATGAACCCGGCGCTCAGTTCGTGATGCGGAGCCACCACCGACCACCCCCGCGCGTCCGCCTCCGCGAACATGTGCACGAAGTTCGGGTCGGGGATGCCGAACAGGGTGTTCACGCCTTCGGCCTCGAACAGGTCGAGAATGCGTTTGTAGACGGGCACAGCCATCGTGGAAAACTCCTTCGCTGACAAGATATTTCGTTGCTAAGCGTTATGCCGGATTCGCGTCCACGGCCAAGCCCAGCTCGGCGAGCACTTCTGCGGTGTGTGCGCCGAGCTCGGGCGCCGGCCCCGCGACCCGGCCCGGTGTCTGCGAAAACCAGGTGGGCACCCCGGGGAACCGCACCGGCCCGTGCGGGCTGTCCACCGTCTCGAACATGCCGACGGCGGCCAGGTGCGGGTCGTCGAACAGCGCTTGCGGCGTGTTCAGTGGCGCGGCCGGTATCTCGAGTTCACGAAGCAGCGCCAGCCATTCCGCGGTGGTCCGCTCCTTCATCGTCTCGGCCACCAGCCCGTAGACGGTGTCGATCTCGCGGGCGCGTTGCTCCAGCGTGGAATACAGCTCGCTGGCCCACGGTGGCTGAACGGCTTTCATGAACGCATTCCAGTGCTTGTCGTTGTAGATCAACGCGGCGATATGGCCGTCGCTGGTGCGGTAGGGGCGGCGATTGGGCGCCACGGTGCGCGGATACACCGCCGGCCCGAGCGGAGGGTCGAACAGGGCGCCGTTGGCGTGTTCGACGAGCATGAACGAGGCCATGGTTTCGAACATGGCGACCTCGACTTCTTGCCCCTGCCCGGTGCGTTCGCGGTGGAACAACGCCATCGTCGTCGCGTACAGCGCCGTCAGTCCGGCGATCTTGTCGGCCATGATGGTGCCGACGTAGTCGGCCTCGCCGGTCAACTGTTGTTGCACCGCGGGCAGGCCGCATTCGGCCTGGATGGTGTCGTCGTAGGCGGGTCGGTCGCGATCGGGTCCGCGGCGCCCGTACCCGTAGCAATTGGTATAGACGACAGCGGGATTGATCGCGGCGACATCGTCGTAGCCGAAGCCGAGCTTGGCTATCGCCTTGGCCCGCATCGAGTGGATGAACACGTCGGCCGTCTCGACCAGCGCGCGCAGCGCGCCGGCGCCGGCGTCGGTCTGCAGGTCCAGCACGACGCTGCGCTTGCCCCGGTTGACGTTGACGAACACCCCGCTCATGCCCGGGGCGGGGCCCACCGAGATGTAGCGGGTGTTATCGCCCTGCGGGGGTTCGACTTTGATGACGTCGGCGCCCATGTCGGCCATGATCTGTGTGCAGTACGGCCCCATCACCATCGCGGTGAGGTCGATGACGCGCAGCCCCGCCATCGGGCCGGTCGGGCTAGCCATTGAGCGCTCCTTGATCGGTTAACCTCTGAGCCAGCTCGAAGCTGTAGCGGATGTGCGCGTTGTGTCCATCGGGGACGACCGGGAAAATCAGCGGTGCCTCGGCGTATCGGATCGCGTCCAGGTGGCTGCCGACCTCCTCGATGCTCCAGGCCGGCCGGCACACGCCCGGGCTCTCGGCGATCACCGCCCGCGCCACCCGGCCCGCCAGCGCGATGAACAGTTCACCGGTCACCGAACAAGACTCGTGCGCAAGCCAACCCACGACGGGCGCAACGAGTTCCGCGCCCATCGGCGGATAGGCCGATGTGTCGATGCCCTCGGCCATGCGCGTCACCGCGGCCGGCACGATCACGTTGCACCGCACCCCCTCCGCGGCGCCCTCCAGCGCTACGACATTGGCCAGCCCGATCACGCCGGCCTTGGCCGCCGCGTAGTTGGCCACGTCGTGGTTCCCGTACAGCCCGCCGATCGACGACGTCATCACGATGCGGCCGTAGCCTGCGTCGCACATGAGCGGAAACGCGGGCCGCACAACGTGAAACGCGCCGCGCAGGTGCACGTCGAGCACGGCGTCAAAGTCCTCGTAGCTCATCTGTTTGAGCGAGCCGCGGCGGACGTTGCCGGCGTTGTGGATCAATATGTCGATGCGGCCGTAGTGTTCGAGCGCGGTCGCGATGATCTCCTGGCCGCCGTCGCGGGTCGCCACCGATGCGCCGCAGGCGACGGCCTCGCCGCCGGCCGCGGTGATCTCCCCGACCACCTGCTCGGCCGGGCCCGAGTCAGCGCCCTCGCCGTTGAGGCCGCTGCCGGCGTCGTTGACGACCACCTTGGCCCCCCGCGAGGCGAGCAGCTGAGCGTACGCACGGCCCAGCCCGCGGCCGGCTCCCGTCACCACGGCGACGCGACCGTCGAATCGCAGTTGTGGCAGTGGCGATCGCAAGCGCGGCGTAGCCGGGCGCAGCGGGTCGGCACCCTGCGGGCTAGCGGTTTCGTTCAACGGCCGAGCACCAACCCGTCCAGCTCCCCTTTATCACGCCAGACCCGCAACAGGTCCTCGAAGGCGTAGAAGCCGGGGCCGTACGGCTCGCCCAGGTGCGACCGGATGCCCTCGCCCCCGCCCCCGCCCTCGTTGTTGTAATAGCCGGGCGTGCACTGGGCGTCGAACGCCGAATTGTCGACCGCGGTTTCCCGGATCGTCGCGCACCACTGCTCCTGCGCCGCTTGGCTGGGTTCCACGGTGGTGGCTCCGCGCTTGAGCGCCTCGGCGATGATGTAGGCGATGTGCTCGCCCTGCAGCTCGTAGTTCGCCGCGATGTTGGCGGAGATGCCGACCTGGGTGAAGCCGGTATAGAACTGGTTCGGGAATCCTCGGCTGGTCATCCCGTGCAGCGTCTTGTATCCGTCTCTCCAGTAGTCGAACAGTGACAGCCCGTCGCGCCCCTGGATCGTCTCGATCGAGTAGCGGCGGCTGATCTCGGTGGTGATTTCGAAGCCGCTGGCGTAGATGATGCAGTCGACCTCGTACTCGATACCGTTGGCGACCAAGCCCTTTTCGGTGATGCGTTCCACGCCTTTGGAATCGGAGACGTCGACGAGGGTGACGTTGGACCGATTGAACATCGGCAGGTACTCGTCATTGGACAGCGGCCGCTTGCACAGGAATCGGTAATAGGGTTTGAGCGCCTCGGCGGTCTGCGGATCCTCGACCAACGCGTCGATGCGGCGGCGCAGCCGCTCCATCAACTTGTAATCCTCTTCCTCCCGGATCGCCATGAACTGCTCGGGCGTCATGGCCGCGGGGTCGGGCAGGACGAGCACCCGGGCGGCGGTGTTGCGTCCGAGCTCGGTCCAGAAGTCGCACACCAGATCCGGCTGGCCCGGCGCCATGCCCTCGAACGTCCAGGCGTGGAAGTTGCGCTGGCGCTCCCGCTGCCAGCCCGGCAGCAGGGTCTTCACCCATTCCGGGTCGGTGGGCGCGTTGTTGCGCTCGTCGACCGTCGAGGGGGTGCGCTGGAAAACGTAGAGATGCTGGGCGTCTCGCGCCAGGAACGGGACGATCTGGATCGCGGTGGCGCCGGTGCCGACGACGGCGACCTTCTTGTCGGCGAGCTTGTGCAGGTTGCCGCCGGTGTCACCGCCGGTGTAGTCGTAGTCCCACCGCGACGAGTGGAACGCATGGCCCTTGAAGTCCTTGATTCCGGGAATGCCGGGCAGCTTCGGGCGGTGGAACGGGCCCGAGGCCAGCACGACGAACCGGGCGCGGATGTCGTCGTCGCGGTTGGTGCTGATCCGCCAGCGCGTGATCTCTTCGTCCCACCGCAGGTCGCGGACCTGGGTGGAGAAGATCGCCGAATCGTAGAGGCCGAAGTGCTTGCCGATGTTGCGGCAGTGCTGGTAAATCTCGGCGCCATCGGCGAATTTCTTCGACGGCATGAAATCGAGCTCTTCGAGAAGTGGTATGTAGCAGTATGATTCGTTGTCGCACTGAATGCCGGGGTAACGGTTCCAATACCAGACGCCGCCGAAGTCGCCGCCGAGTTCGATGACTCGGACGTCATCGACGCCCGCTTTCTTGAGGTAGGCCGCCGAGAGCAGGCCCCCGAATCCACCACCGAGCACCGCGACGTCGATGTCGTCGCGAATCGGCTCGCGCGGGGTCACGGGTGTGTAGGGGTCGACTTCGTAGTAGCCGGCGAAGTCGTCCTCCAGCTCGATGTACTGCTTGGAACCTTCCTTGCGGAGCCGTTTTTCGCGCTCCCGGGCGTACTTCTCACGCAGCGCGTCGATGTCGATGTCGTCGGGCGTCCGGGTCGGCCCGCAGCCGTCTTGATACATGGTCATGCCTGGCGGCGCTCCTTATCTGAAAGCTCTTGGGGCTCACCGGTGCCCATGTACCTCGACAACTGGTAGTGCAGATTGACGGTGCTGCGTTCGCGGTACGGGTTGGGCTTGGTGCCGGGGAAGCCTAGAGACTTCATGCCCTGCTGCACGGCGGCCATGTTGGAGAAGTCCTGCGGCAGCACCGATCGCCACCTGGGGTCACCGACCGGGGTGTATTCCCATTCCGTCTGCGGCTCTTGGCCTTTAGGGTACAGCTCGAAGACCGACACCTCGAAGATGCACTTGTCCGGGTTGTAGCTGGGGTGCGGTCGCGCGCCGTAGCACAGCGCGCTGGTCAGGCCCTGGCCGATCTGGAAGTTCGGGAAGATCTGCCAGGCGGTGCCGGCCTGCCCGAGGATATCGGCGGGAATCGTCGGCCAGATCACGCCGCGAGCCTCGTCGTCGCGGCGCGCCGCGGCCAGCCAGTGCTCGAGGACCTTGTCGGCCGGTGTCCCCTCGGGCAGCTCGTCGACCAGTCGCTTGGCGGCGTTCACCAGCGTCTGGGTGGTGGTGGCGTTGGTTTCCTCCATCGTGTACACCTGCATCTCCGCGGTCGACACCCGGGGATCGGCGCCGATGCCGAGGCGGATCTTGGACTTGGTGGCCTCCATGTCCTCGGGCGCGTCGTAACCGATGTGGCTGTGCTTACCTTGGGCTTTCGCCCAACCCTTGAACTCGCCGAACTTATTGAACTCGGGATGGGTGGTGTAGACGTGGTAGGTCTCGTTGAAGGCCTCCAGCGCGACCTTCCAGTTGCAATCGAACGAGAGCCACTTGCGCCACTTGTAGCGCATGTTCTCCAGCCCGAACGGGTCGAGGATCTTCGCGGCGGGGAACAGGAAATCGGCGAGCGGCTCGCAGTCGGGGTCCATGTTGATCCACAACCAGCCACCCCAGGTGTCGACCCGCACCGGACGCAGGTGCGTGTTGTCTTCGGTGAGTGTGCCCTGCCAGTCCTGCTGTTCACGGATATGGGTGCACGTGCCGTCCAGGCCGTACGTCCAGCCGTGGAAGCCGCAGACGAACGACTTTCGGGTTCGCGCGCAGGCGTTCTTGGCGCCCTCGGGGGTGTCGATCAGCCGGCGGCCGCGATGCATGCACACGTTGTGGTGCGCGTGGAATTCTGCCGCACCGGTGCGGACCACAATGATCGAGTCGTCGAGGATGTCGTAGGTCAAGTAGCTACCGACCTCGGGCAGCTCCTCGACCCGGCCCACCTGCTGCCATACCTTGCGCCACAGCTTGTCCCGCTCCGCGCGGGCGTAATCCTCGGAGATGTAGGCCTCCACGCCGATGGTCATCGGTGCCGAGAGTTCTTCGGCCGCTTCGGGATTCGCGCCCTTGGCGAGATCGGTCATCACATCCTCCTGATTGCCGCGCGGAAGGATTCGTCCTTGAGGAACAGCGACGTGTTGTCGGCGCCGAGGTGGCTCCACTTGAGGTCCAGCCCGCCGTCGACGAGCAGCGTCTGGCCGGTGATGTAGCTCGACATCTTCGAGAGCAGGAACAGGATGGCGCCGGCCTGCTCTTCGGGCCGACCGCGGCGGCCCATCGCGATCGCCTGCCGGTCGCGATCGGGATCCTCGTCGACGTACGTGCGCGAGGCCGCCGTCTCGGTGACGCCGGGCGCGACGGCGTTGACCCGTATGCCCGCCACCGCCAACTCGAGTGCCATCGTGCGGGTCATCGCCACGATCGCCGCCTTGGCCGTGCCGTAGGCGATGTGGAACGGCGCCGTGTTCATGCCGCTGACCGAGGAGATCGACACGATCGATCCCTGCCGGTGCTGCGCGACGAGCTCGTCCGCCACGGCCTGGCTCATGAAGAAGGCCGTTTCGAGGTTGTCGGCGAAGATCTTGCGCCAGTCGCCGCGCGCCACCCGGGTGGACGGCATCCACGTCGACGGGTCGGCGCCGCCGGCGACATTGACCAGCCCGTACAACTCGCCTTCGGCGCGGCGCGCGTGGTCGAGCACCGCGGCGATGCCCTCGTCGGTCGACGCGTCGGCGGCGACGGGCAGCACGGGCAGGCCCTGCTGTGCCAGCGGGGTGATGTGTTCGTCGAGGTTTTCCTTCGACCGGCTCACCGCGATCACGGTGGCCCCGGCCCGGGCGGTCATGGCCGTGACGGTCGTGCCGATGCCACCGCCACCGGCGCCGGAAACCACGACGACGCGCCCGTCGAGTCCTAGGAGATCCCCGTGATCGGCCATGACCTGCTTTCCCCTGCCGCCGGGCGTCGCGCCACCGCGGCGGGATCAATCCTTTTTGTCCGGACAAGATATCGCATTCTGCCCGTTGGAGAACACTATTCCGATCGGTGGACTTCGCTGTCAAGGTCGGTTCGCCGCCCTTTGGCGGCTATTGTCTGGACTAGGAGGAGTTGATAGCGTCCAGCCCAAACGGCTGACGGAAGGACCTCGGCGAGCCATGCCCATCTCAACGCAGCCATCGCGGTACCCAGTGGCGCATCCCATCGACGTCGCCGAGGGCTGGGAGCTCGAGCGGGTCACCGCGCCCAGCCGGCTGTTCGGAGCCAACGGTCTGCGCACCGGCCCGGACGGTCGCATCTACATCGCCCAGGTGACCGGCAGCCAGATCAGCGCGCTGGACCACCGCACCGGGGAACTGGTGACCGCCAGCCCCAAGGGCGGCGACATCGTGGCGCCCGACGACGTCGCGTTCGACGCCGCCGGCAACCTGTACGCCACCGAGGTGATGGACGGCCGGGTCAGCGTGCGCGACACCGGCGGCCGAACGCGCGTCCTGCGCGACGACGTGCCGTCGGCCAACGGGATCACCTTTTACCGGGACCGGTTGTTCATCGGTGAATGCCGTGAAGGCGGACGGCTGCTGGAATTCGACCTGGCGGGCGGGCCGCCACGGGTGCTCTTGGAGAGCGTGCCCTCACCGAACGCGATGGAGGTCGGCCCGGACGGGCTGCTGTACTTCCCCGTGATGGGGGCCAACGAAATCTGGCGCGTCGACCCCGACGGGGGCGAATCGCAATGCGTGGCAACGGGCCTCGGCCTGCCCGATTCGGTTAAGTTCGACGCCCAGGGCCACATCGTCTCGACGCAGGTGGCAACCGGACAGGTGCTGCGCATCGATCCGCGCAGCGGCGAACAGCGCCTGATCGCCCAGCTGAATCCGGGGCTGGACAACTGCACCTTCGTCGGCGATCGGTTGTTCGTTTCCAACTTCACCGGCGAGATCACCGAGATATCGCCGGACGGCACAACACAATCCGTACTGGCGGGCGGCCTCAACTGGCCGCTTGATCTGGCGGTGGGCCACGACGGACAGCTCTACATCGCCGACGGCACGTACTTCTACGTCGCCCTGCCCGACGGGTCCCTGCACACCGCCGGGATGTTGTTCAGCCCCGGATACCCCGGATTCCTGCGCGGCGTTGCGGCGAGCGGGCCCGGTGAGTTCGTCGTGACGACCTCCGGCGGCCAAGTCGGCCGGTATCGGCCGGAGGCCAACGAAACTGAGGTGCTGGCAGACGGTTTCGACCAGCTCTACGGTGTGGCCCTGAGCCCGGGCGGCGTGGTGTTCGCCGAGCTGGGCACCGGGCGGGTGCTGTCGTGGCAATCCGGCGGCGTCGAGGTGCTGGCGACCGGGCTGCGCGACCCGGTAGGCGTCGCGATCGACGCGGACGGGTCCGCCCTGGTGGCGGAGGCCGGAGCCGGGCGGGTGGTGCGGGTGAACGGGTCGAGCCGAGACATGGTCGTCGCCGATCTGCAACGGCCGCAGGGCATTCTGGTGCGCGCAGACGTGCTCTACGTCGTCGACGCCGGCGCTAAGGAGCTGGTCGCGTTCGATCTGAGCACCAACGCGCGGCGCACCATCGCATCCGGTCTGCCGGTCGGCCCCCCGCCGGGTGTGACGCCCAAACCGCTGCGCGGGATGCCGCCGTTCTCCGGGCCGCAGGGCCCGTTCGCCGGCATCACCGCCGCGGGCGACGGGACGCTGTACGTCTCGGCGGACGGCGACGGCAGCGTGCTGGCCTTGCGCCCGACCCCGGGCGGTCCCTGATGCCCCAGGCCGTGGCCGGCGACCACCGCTACCTCCAGATCGCACGCACGCTGCGCAAGGAGATCGTCGACGGCGTCTACCCGGTGGGATCGCAATTGCCCACCGAACACCAGCTGTGCGAGCGCTTCGCGGTGAGCCGCTACACCATCCGCGAGGCACTGCGCCGGCTGCGCGAGGACAATCTGGTCGCATCCCGGCCGAGGGCGGGCACCCGGGTGGTACCCCGGCCGGCGTCGAGTTCCTATGCCCAGGACGCGATGTCGATCGACGACCTGCTCGCGTTCGCGGCCGGCGCGCAGCTGACCATCGAATCCAACGCGATGGTGACGATCGATGACGAGCTCGCCGCTCGCACCGGCCTCGAGGTCGGGTCCGAGTGGTTGTCGGTGCGCGGTTATCGGCAGGCCGACGGTGCCTCGGTGCCGATGTGCCGAACTGAGTACTACATCAACCGAAGTTTCGCCGCCGTCGGCAGGCTGCTGCAGCGCCACGTCGGCCCGATCTTTCCGTTGATCGAGGATCTGTTCGGCGTGAGCGTCGCCCAGTTGCACCAGGAGATCGCCGCCGTCCTGCTGTCACCCGAACTGGCCGACGGGCTCGGTGTGGAAGCGGGGACGGCCGCGCTGCAGATGCGGCGCACCTACACGACCTCCGACGGTGAGGTGGCGCAGGTGACGATCAACACCCACCTGTCGTCGAGGTTTCGGTACGCGATGACCATGCGTCGCGTGGATGATTAGGCCGCCCCGGATGAGGCCGCGGTGACCGCCCGGGCGCCCCACGACACGGCGCAGGCTTCGCAAGCATACCGGCGCGGGTTATGGGTGCACACCACGCTGGCCGACGCGCTGCGCGCGGCCGCCCAAGCCTCTCCCCGGCGAATCACCTTGGTGGACGGCGATACTCGGGTGGACTGCGCCACGCTCTACGCCCAGGCCAACGCGCTCGCGGTCGCCCTGTCGGCGCGCATGCCGACCGGCAGCGTCGTGTCGTTCATGCTGCCGAACTGGCACGAGGCCGCGGTCATCTATTTGGGCGCAACCCTCGCCGGGATGGTGGTGAACCCGATCCTGCCGTCGCTGCGCGACCACGACCTGCGCTTCATCCTCGACGATGCCGGCACCGCACTGCTTTTCGTCCCGGAAAGCTACGGCGGCCACGACTACGCGGCGATGATCGAACGCGTGACGAGGCCAATGAGCCGCGCGCCGGAGGTGGTGGTGCTGCGCGGTGACGCCGGTCCGCACACATCGTACGGCTCACTGCTGCAGCGGCCGCCCTCCGGCGCCGCTGCGCTGCCGGCGCTGGATCCCGACTCCGTGCGCATGGTGCTCTACACGTCGGGCACCACGAGTCGTCCGAAAGGCGTTCTGCACACACATAACTCGCTGCACGCGCTGATCTGCCAGATCCGCGACCATTGGATGATCGCGCCGGGTGACACGTTCCTGGTGCCGTCGCCGGTCGCGCACATCGGCGGCTCGATATACGCTTTCGAATGCCCGCTGCTGCTGGGCACCACCGCGGTGTTGATGGACCGATGGGACGCCGCGGAGGCGGTCACGCTGATGGACTCGCAGCGGTGTACCCACATGGCCGGGGCGACGCCGTTTCTGCAGCAGCTGCTGTCGGCCGCCGAGCGCGCCGGCACCCGTCTGCCGGACCTGAAGGTGTTCATCTGCGGCGGCGCGTCGGTGTCGCCGTCGTTGATCCGCCGCGCCGCAGGTTATTTCGATCGCGCGGTGATCACCCGGGTGTACGGCTGCACGGAAGTGCCCGTCGCGACCGTCGGCGCTCTCCGGCCCGACGAGGCCGGTGCCGCGGCGGACACCGACGGCCGGCCCGGCATCGCCGAGATCAAGCTCGTCGCCCACCAGACCGCGCCCACCGGTGACGGGGAGATCTGCGTGCGCGGCCCGCAGATGCTGCGGGGTTATCTTCATCCCGAGGACGGCGCCGAGTCTTTCGATGACGCAGGCTTTTTCCGCACCGGCGATCTCGGACGCTGGGTCTCATCCGGCTCGCAGGACGAGTACCTGGTGGTGACCGGCCGCGCTAAGGACGTCATCATCCGCAGCGGCGAAAACATTTCGGCCAAGGAGGTCGAGGACCTGCTCGCCGACCATCCGGGCATCGCCGAGATCGCGGTCGTCGGGCTGCCCGACGACCGTACCGGAGAGCGGGCCTGTGCGGTGATCGTTCCCACCGGTGTGGCGGCCCCGGATGTCGCGAGTTTGCTTGCGCTGTTGGTGAGCAAGGGCGTCGCCAAATTCAAAGCGCCCGAACAGGTCGAGATCTGGGACGCCCTGCCGAAGAATGACGCGGGCAAGGTTCTCAAGCATCGGATCCGGGCGGCCTTAACGCAGGAATTGACGAAGGATGGGTGAGATGCAGGTCGCGATCGTCACGGGAGCAAGCAGCGGTATCGGCTTGGGGTGCGCGACGAAGCTCGCCGAGATGGGCATGGCAGTGCTCGGGACGGGCCGCGACGAAGGTCGGCTGGCCGAACTGGCAAGGGCGGTCGGTGATCCGGATCGCGTCGCAACGCTGGCGGTCGACCTGACCGATGACGACGCGCCGGGCCGCATCGTGGACCTCGCGGTCGACCGCTGGGGCCACATCGACTTCCTGATCAACAACGCCGGAGTCGGTAGCCCCAAGCCGCTGCACGAGACCGACGACGAAACCCTGGACTACTTCCTGGGTTTGATGCTGCGGGCACCGTTTCGGCTGGCGCGCGACGTGTTGCCACACATGGGACCCGGGTCGGCGATCATCAACGTCACCTCGACCTTCGCCGTCGTCGGCGGCCTGCGCGGCGGCGCGTATTCGGCCGCCAAGGGCGGCCTGACCGCGCTGACCACCCACATCGCCTGCCAGTACGGCGCGTCCGGCATTCGCTGCAACGCCGTCGCCCCCGGGGTGACGGTGACGCCGATGGTGGAGAAGCGCTTGGAGGACGAGCGATTCCGCAAGATCAACACCGAGATGACGCCGCATCAGCGGTTGGGCCGCATCGACGACATCGCCAGCACGGTCGCCTTTCTGTGTTCGCCGGGTGGCAGTTTCATCAACGGCCAGACGATCGTCGTCGACGGCGGCTGGAGCTCGACGAAGTACCTCTCCGAGTTCGGGCTGTCGTCGCGGTGGACCGAGCGATGAATCTGTTCGCCATGCTCGACCAGGCCGCGAGCCGGTTCCCCGACCGCGGCGCGCTGTACGTCGGGGAACGCCGGGTGTGCACCTGGATCGAGTTGCGGGACCGGGCGTTACGGCTGGCCGCGTCGATCCGCGGGCAGCACGGCGCGGGCGCTCGTGTCGCGATCGCGGCCCACAACCGCCCCGAGATCGTCGAGCTGATGTTCGCGATCTGGGCGGCCGAATGTGTCGTCGTCCCGATCAACTACAAGCTGCATCCGCGCGAGATGGCACAGATCCTCGAGGACGCCGGCGCCGCAAGGGTATTCGCGTCGTCGGCCATCGGTGCCGAGCTCGCCCCGATGACCGCGGCGCCCACGGAAATCCTTGATTCCGAGGACTATTCGCGGCGGTTCGCCGCCGCCCCGGCGCGGCCGCCGCGCACGGACCCCTCGGCGCTGGCGTGGCTGTTCTACACCAGCGGAACCACCGGCCGGTCGAAGGGGGCGATGCTCTCGCACCGCAACCTCACGGCGATGACGGTCGCCCACCTCGCCGACATCGACGATCCGGACGAGAACTGCAGCCTGGTGCATGCCGCGCCGATGTCGCATGGGTCGGGACTTTACATCCTGCCGTACACGCTGCGCGGTGCGCGGCAAATCCTGCCCGCCTCGGGCGCATTCGATCCCGACGAGTTCCTCGCCCTCTGCGCACACCACCCGGGCGCCAGCGCGTTCCTGGCGCCGACGATGGTGCAACGGCTGGTCGATACGGGCCGCGGCCGCCCGGCCAATCTGCGGACGATCGTCTACGGCGGCGGACCCATGTACGTCGAAAGCCTGCGCAAGGCGATCACGGCGTTCGGCCCCATCTTCGCGCAGATCTACGGGCAGGGCGAATCACCGATGACCATCACCGGACTGCGCCGCGCCGATCACGAGTCGGACGACGACGCGATCCTGGGATCGGTCGGGTATGCGCGGTCGGGCATGGAGGTCGCGGTGCTGCGCGCCGACGGCAGCCCGGCGCCCGTCGGCGAGATCGGCGAAATCGTCTGCCGCGGCGACGCGGTCATGTCCGGATACTGGCACAACGACGAGGCGACCCGCGGCGCGCTCAACGACGGCTGGCTCTACACCGGCGATATGGGTTCGTTCGATGGGCGCGGTTACCTCACCCTGCGGGATCGGTCGAAGGACGTCGTGATCAGCGGCGGCAGCAACATCTACCCGCGGGAGGTCGAGGAGGTGCTGCTCGAACATCCCGGCGTCGCCGAGGCGTGCGTGGTTGGCACCCCCGACGAGGAGTGGGGTGAGGTGGTGGTGGCGTTCATCGTCGGCGCGGTCGAACCCGCGGCGCTCGACGCCCATCTACTGGAGCGCATCGCCCGCTTCAAACGGCCCAAGCGTTACGAATTCGTCGACGAGTTACCGAAGAACAGCTACGGCAAGGTGCTCAAGCGTGAACTACGGGCGAGCCTGGCGCGCTGAGCCCCCGCCAGGCCACGAAAGGGAGGTCGCAAATGAAATGTCGTGCCGCTGTCATCCGCGGGGTCGGCCAGGACTGGGACATCGAGGAGATCGAGCTGGACCCGCCGCACGCCGGTGAAGTCATGGTCCGGATGGCCGTCGCCGGAATCTGCCACTCCGACGACCATCTGTTCACCGGCGACGTGGTCCCGACGGCCGAGGCGATCGCCGCCAGCGGCCAGCCGGCGCCGGACTGGTTCCCGCTGCTCGGCGGGCACGAGGGTGCCGGTGTCGTCGAAGAGGTGGGGCCCGGCGTGGCGTCGGTGCGGCCGGGCGATCACGTGGCGCTGTCGTTCATTCCGGCGTGCGGCAGTTGCCGCTTCTGCGTGAACGGCCAGAGCTACATCTGCGACATCGGGGCGAGCCTGTTCGTCCGGGAGATGCCGACCGACGGAACCTGCCGGCGGCACCTGGGCGACGAAGACCTGCTGGCCTACGGGCAACTCGGCACGTTCGCCGAATATGCGGTGCTCTCGGAGAGGTCGGTCATCAAGATCGACGACGCGATCCCGTTCCATGCCGCCTCGCTCGTCTCGTGCGGGGTCAGCACCGGCTGGGGCTCCGCGACGGTCTCGGCGGGCACCGAACCGGGCGACACCGTCGTCGTCCTCGGCGCCGGTGGTGTCGGGATGAACGCCCTGCAAGGGGCGCGCGCCGTCGGTGCGAAGTACGTCGTCGCGGTGGATCCGGTTGAATCCAAACGGGATTCGGCCAAGATCTTCGGCGCCACGCACACCGCCGCCTCCGCGCAGGACGCGATACCGCTGGTGAACGAGATCACCGCGGGGCTGATGGCAGACCGCGTCGTCGTCTGCCCCGGCGTGGTGCATGTCGACTTGCTGCCGCTGGCGATGGCGCTGCTGCGCAAGGGCGGGGTCTGCGTGCTCACCGGCATCACCCCGTTCACCGAACCGCCGGTTCCGCTGGTGCTGCAGGAGATGACGCTGTCGGCCAAACAACTGCGCGGCGCGCTGTACGGCGGGATGAATCCGCGCACCAGCGTGCCGATGCTGTTGTCGCTGTATCAGGCCGGCGCGGTGAAACTCGACGAGTTGGTCACCCGCCACTATCGGCTCGACCAGATCAACGAGGCGATGGCAGACCTGCGGGAGGGCCGCAACATTCGCGGCGTCATCGATTTCGCCGGCGTGTGACCACGGGCGCGGACTCGTCCCAGCGGCTCAACCGGACTCGAAGTGCCTGCGGATGCCGGCCAGCATCTTGACGTGCGCCTTGACCGCTTCGCGGATGGTCACCCCGGCCAACAGCCGCGGGGTGGTGATCGAAATCCGCTCGGTGATCCGGGTGCCGCCGCCGACCGGATCGAAACTCACCGTGCCGCGCAACTGGACCCCGGGTGACTGGTCGGCCTCGGTCAGCACGTCGCCGCTGACGGGCACCCGCAGCCGGGCGTGATAACCGGTGCGAATGGTGAACGGCCCCATAGGGATCCGGTCGACGACGCGGTAGGCCTGGTGGTAGCCGTCGGGGGTTTCGCTGCGGGACAACGTTTTCACGGACACGATCAGCGGGTGCACGAGCTTGATGTTGTCCAGATCCACGTAGAAGTCGCGGACGGCGTCGGATGGCGCGGGCACGTGTTCGCTCAGTGTCCGGTCGGCGTGGACGAACAACAACGACAGTGCCCGCGAATGTAACGTCACGGCGACATTCTGCCGGTTTGTTCGCCGTGGCGTTACGCTCGGCGCGGGGCCGAGGATGGAGGCGTGATGGGCGACGCTGCGGAAGGTCAAGTCGTAGAGCGCTACCTGGAATGCCTGGCCGCGCACGACTGGGACGGACTGGCCGACACCATCACCGAGGGTGGCCTGATCAGGGAGGGGCCGTTCTGCGACGTGGTCGAGGGCAAGGCACGCTACGTCGCCTACTTGCGCAAGGTGTGCACCGGTCTTGAAGGGCATCGGTTGGAGGTGCGGCGGGTCTCGCGCGTGGATGCGCGGGTTTCCTACGCCGAGCTGTCCGAGACGTTCGAGATCGACAGCGTTGCGACCACGTGGCCCGAGTGCATCCTCTTCGAGCAGGGCGAAGATGGGCTGATCTCTCACGTCAGCGTGTACTTCAAGCAGCCGCAAGGCGATCGCACGTAACGGTCTATTCCCTCGCCTGCGGAATTGACCTAACGTGTCAGGAATGGAGGCAGATGAAACTCCGGAGTCGGTGCCGGTCGAGAAATTGCACTCGGGCGACCCGATCACCGATTGTGGTCAGCGGTACATAGTTCTCGAATCGAAATCCTTCAGCGATAGTTGCGTGGTGCTCGAGCTGGAGTCCAGGGTGGACCACCAGCTGCAGGTCATCGAGAAGTCGTTCCCGACCGGCTACCAGGTAGGCAGGGCGAACCACCGAATTCTGTAGCGAATTCCCATCGCCCGAATATTGCGCGAGTAGCCGGTCGACGGCTACCGCGCATTCGTGTTTTCGGGCTTTAGATTTCGCGAGGCGGCCGGATGTCGTTGGGATCGTTGGGGTCCGGCTCGCCGAACCAGCGCGACGGCTCGTGCATGCCGTACGCGTCGTGCCAGTCCCACCACTCGTACGGGGCGCTCTGCGGGTAGCCCTCCGGCGAATCCTCCCAGTTTTCCTGGCGCCCCAACGCGGTCATGTCGAGGAAGCTCCACGTGGTTCCGAGCGCCTCGTCGCCGCGGTTGTTGATGAAGTAGGTGCGGAACACCCGGTCGCCGTCGTGGATGAAGGCGTTGGTGCCGTGCCATTCGTCAACGCCGAAATCGCTGTCGAATTGATCGGTGATGGTGTACCACGGCATCTTCCAGTCCATCCGCGCCTTGAGTCGCTCGATGTCGGCCTGCGGTGCGCGCGAAGCGAACACCAGCGTGGTGTCGCGGGCATTGAGGTGGGCCAGGTTGCCGATATGGTCCGCGATCATCGAGCAGCCCCGGCACGCGTGGTCGGGCCAGCCGTGGATGTCGGGCCCGTAGAAGGCGCGATAGACGACGAGTTGTCGTCTGCCGTGGAATAAGCCCAACAGGTCGACCCTGCCCTCGGGCCCCTCGAACTCGTACCGCTTGTCCACGGCCGTCCACGGCATCCGGCGCCGCAGGGCCGCCAGCGCGTCATGGGCCCGGGTGAGCTCCTTCTCCTTGACCAGCAGTTCCTGATGCGCGCTCGCCCACTGCTCGGCGGACACGATCGGCGGTGTATTCATTGCCGTCTGCCTTTCCTCTCCGAGTTCTCAGGCCGCCAGCGGCGACAGGCCGGCGGCGGTGAGCAGGTACGCGTCATGGTCGGCGGCGGCGCCAGTGGCGATCTCGAGCACCGACTTACCGACCTGTTCGGCGGTGAGCGCGGGCCCGGCGGCCTGCACGAACGAGTCGACGTCGACGCCTTGCCGCTGGGCGTAGGCTGCGACGGCGGCGGCGCCCAGGTCGGTGGCCGGCGTCAACCGCGGCAACACGGCGGTGAAGCCGATCCCGAGGCCCGCGCGTTGCGATTCGGCGGCGGCGTAGCTGGCGATGAACCTGACGGTAGCCTTCGCGCCCGCATAGCCTCCAGACAGCGGTGATCCGTTCACCGCTGCGCCGCTGGACATCACGATCACCGAACTGTCCGGCGCCAGCGGCTGGCACACCGCGCGGCGAACCCAGTGAAACGCCTGCGCGACGTCGGTGTTCCAGTTCGCGCTGAACGTCTCCCAGGTCTGCTCCTGCAACGGCGCCATCGGCGGCGTCGCTCCGGCGCACAGCACCAGTGTGCGCGGCCGGTATTCGTCGATCAGCCGGTCGGCTGTGGCCGGGTCGGCGGCGTCAGCCACCACCGGGGTGAAGGCGTCGCCGAGCTGGGCGCGCACCTCCTCGAGTTGTGATCGGGTGCGCGCGACGCCGGCGACCCGTGCGCCGGCCGCCACCAACGCGGCGGCGATTGCGCGGCCGAATCCGCGGCCCGCGCCGGTCACGATGGCGGTGGTGTCGGCGAGCCCGTCGGCATGGGTGGTGCGGGACTGGTTCATCGTCGTTCTCTCTCTGCGGTGGGTGCTGCGGCCGTGGCAGCGTCTTCACCAATTCAGATACGGCGCGACGGCCGGATTCATCGCGTCCGGCCCGATGAGTTTCGGCGGCCCGGTGTCTCTAAGGGAGTAGGTTCTTCACCCACCGGAAGGAGAGGCTCGTGCCGGCGCAGGAGGATTTCGTCGAACAGGCGGCGCCTTTTCGTGCCGAGCTGATCGCGCACTGCTACCGCATGCTGGGTTCGGTGCACGACGCCGAAGACCTGGTCCAGGAGACGTATCTGCGGGGCTGGCGCGGCTATCGGGCGTTCGAGGAACGCGCGGCGTTGAAGACGTGGCTGTACCGCATCGCCACCAACGCCTGCCTGCGGGCGCTGGAGAACCGCGCCCGGCGCGTGCTGCCGATGGGGGTGGGCAACGGATCGGTCGACCCGGACGCCGATTTCGACGCGAAGGCCGGCGCCCACGCCTGGCTCGAGCCGATTCCCGACGCGATGATGTTCAAGAGCCCGGAAGACGATCTGACCGCAAAGCAGAGCGTGCGGCTGGCCGTGATGACCGCCCTTCAAGAGCTTCCGGCGCGGCAGCGCGCCGTGCTGATTCTGCGCGACGTCGTACAGTTCAGCGCCGCCGAGGTTGCCGAGCTTCTCGAGACCACGCCTGCGGCGGTCAACAGTTCGCTGCAGCGCGCCCGGGCCCACCTCGCCGAACTCTCGCCCGCCGAGGAGACCATGTCAGAGCCCGGCGATGCCGAGCGCCGCGAATTGCTCGACCGGTATTGCGCCGCATTCGAAAACGCGGACATGGCCGCGCTGACCGCGCTGCTGCAAGCGGACGTCAAGCTCGAAATGCCGCCTATGCCAGTGTGGTTCACCGGCCGAGACGCCGTGCTGCGGTTCCTGGCCGGACGCGCCCTGGCCCCGCCCGGCGACGTTGTGATGATCCCGACAGCCGCGAATGCGCAACCCGCCGTTGCCGAATACCGGCGTGGCGCCGATCAGACGATGCGGGCACATTCGATTCACGTCTTGACCACCGGTGTTACCGGGGTCGCGAGCATCACCGTCTTCCTCGACGCCGGGTTGTTCCCCACGTTTGGTTTGGCGGCAACCCGGTAACCTCTGAGCAGGGACGCAATCGCACCCCTTGCTCTCTGAGGGAGGCCCGACCTGCATCGGCTCGCATCGGCTCGCGTCGTCTGCGGTGTCCTCGCACGGTTTTACCTTCCCGGCCCACGTGTGGACAGGTCCTCCACACGTCAGGATCATTAGGCGCGGTAGACGTAGTTGAAGGGTGACGAGTGAAGATTCCCGGCGTTTCCAGCGTCGTCGCCGGCGTAGCCGGCGGAGCCGCGCAGGTGGTGCGGGCCGGAGTGTCCACCGCGGCGGGCGCCGCTGGCGCGCTGCAGACGTTGGCCAGCCCGGTAACCGACCTCGCCGGCCCGGTCATTCAGTCGGTTGCCCAAACGACGGGCCGCGCGATCGGACTGGACGGTTCGTCCGGCGGCTCCCCCGCCGCGATCCTGCCGCCGGTGCGCTGGCACAGCGGGCACCGGGTGCACCTGGATCTGGATCCGCTGCTGCCTTTCCCCCGCTGGGGCGAGTACGCGGCCGTCGTGGAGGAGCCGGTGCGCCGGATCCCGGGTGTGGCCAAGGCGCATGTCGAGGGCGCGCTGGGCCGCCTGGTGGTGGAGCTGGCCGACGACGCGGACGGCGACGCCGTCCTGGACGAGGTGCGCGCGACCGTGTCCTCGATCGCCGCCGACATCACCTGGTCGAAATCGGAGCCGCAACTGCCTTCCGCGCCCTTCGCGGACCCGGGCAACCCGCTGGCGATTCTGGTGCCCCTGACCGCGGCGGCCATGGACCTCGTCGCCGTGAGCGCCGCGGTCACCGGTTGGGTGACCCGACTGCCCGCAGCGCCCAAAACCACCCGGGCCGCCGCCGCGCTCATCAACCATCAACCGCGGATGGTCTCGATCTTGGAGGCGCGGTTGGGTCGCGTGGGCACCGACATCGCGCTCGCCGCGACCACGGCAGCCGCCTACGGGCTAACCCAAACGGTCGGCACGCCGCTGCTCGATCTGGTGCAACGCAGCCTGCAAGTTTCCGAGGCGTCGGCGCACCGTCGCGTGTGGCAAGACCGCGAGCCGCAGCTGGCCTCCCCCGACCGCCCGCAGGCTCCGGTGGTCCCGGTCATCTCGTCGGCCAAGTCGGAGCTGCCCCGGCACAGCTGGGCCGCGGCGGCCGCCGGTGAGGCCTCCCACGTCGTGGTCGGCGGCACCATCGACGCGGCGATGGACAAGGCGAAAGGCTCGATGGCCGGGCCGGTGGAAAGTTACGTCGATTCGGCGGCCAACGGCTCGCTGATCGCCGCCGTCAGTGCGCTGGTCGCCGGCGGCGGCACCGAGGACGCGGCCGCGGCCATCGAAGCCGGGGTGCCCCGGGCCGCGCACATGGGCCGTCAGGCGTTCGCCGCGATCCTGGGACGCGGGCTCGCCCATTCCGGGCAACTGGTCCTCGACCCGGGCGCACTGCGCCGCCTGGACCGGGTCAAGGTGGTCGTCATCGACGGCGCCGCGCTGCGCGGCGATCATCGCGCCGTCTTGCGGGTCCGCGGAGACGCTCCCGGTTGGGACGACGACCGCGTCTACGAGGTGGCCGACGCGCTGCTGCACGGCGAAGAGGCGCCCGAGCCCGACCCGGACGAATTACCCGCGACCGGCGCGCGTCTGAGATGGGTTCGCACCCAAGGTTCTTCGGCAACGCCCGCGCAGGGTCTGGAAAGCGCGGATCTGATCGTCGACGGCGAATGCGTGGGCAGCGTCGACGTGGGCTGGGAGGTCGACCCGTACGCGATTCCGCTGTTCCAGACCGCGAACCGCACCGGCGCGCGGGTGGTGCTGCGCCATGTCGCGGGCACCGAAGATCTCACGGCCAGCGTCGGGACCACGCACCCGCCGGGCACGCCGCTGCTTAACGTGGTCCGGGATTTACGCGCCGACCGGGGACCGGTGCTGCTGATCACCGCGCTACATCGGGACTTCGCCTCCACCGACACCCTGGCCGCGCTCGCGATCGCCGATGTCGGTGTGGCCCTTGACGATCCGCGTGCCGCCACGGCGTGGACGGCGGACATCATCACCGGCACCGATCTGGCCGACGCGGTGCGCATCCTCTCGGCGATCCCGGTGGCCCGCTCGGCCAGCGAGTCGGCGGTGCACCTGGCGCAGGGCGGCACCACGCTGGCCGGACTGCTGCTGGTCACCGGCGAGGAAGAGGCCAGCACCAGCCCGGTGAGCTTCCGGCGCTGGCTCAACCCTGTCAACGCCGCCGCGGCCACCGCGCTGGTGACGGGAACCTTCTCGGCCGCCCGGGTGCTCCGGCTGCCCGACCCCACACCGCAACCGCTGACCGCCTGGCATGCACTGGATCCCGAGATCGTCTACTCGCGGCTGGCCGGCGGCGCGCGGCCGATGGCCGTCGAAACCGAGCCGTCCTGGCGGCGGCGCCTCGACGACCTGTCGTACAGCCCGGCGCTGCAACCGCTGCGCAAGCCGTTGCACAACGCGGTCCGGCTGGCGTCGGCCACCCGCACCGAGCTCGCCGATCCGCTGACCCCCATCCTGGCCGTCGGCGCGGCGGCCTCGGCGATCGTGGGCAGCAACATCGACGCGTTGCTGGTCGCCGGCGTCATGACCGTCAACGCGATAACCGGTGGGGCGCAACGGCTTCGGGCCGAATCCGCCGCCGCGGAGCTGTTCGCCGAGCAGGACCAGCTGGTGCGCCGGGTGGTCGTTCCGGCCGTCGCGACGACCCGCCGCCGGCTCGAGGCGGCCCGGCACGCGACCCGCACGGCGACGGTATCCGCCAAGTCGCTGCGGCCCGGCGACGTCATCGACCTGGCCGCGCCCGAAGTGGTGCCCGCCGACGCGCGCCTGCTGATCGCCGAAGACCTCGAGGTCGACGAGTCCCTGCTGACCGGCGAATCGCTTCCGGTGGACAAGCAGGTGGATCCCGTCGCAGTCAACGACCCCGACCGCGCCAGCATGCTGTTCGAGGGCAGCACCATCGTCGCCGGGCACGCCCGGGCGATCGTGGTCGCGACCGGGGTCGGCACCGCCGCGCACCGGGCGATCTCCGCGGTTGCCGACGTCGAGACCGCGGCCGGGATTCAGG
>NZ_QMEU01000069.1 GCF_003284975.1 Mycobacterium colombiense | reverse complement strand
CCGTCTCGCCCGGTGCGGCGAACGGCGCCGTCAGTCCCGCCTGCACGGCGCGCAGCCGCAGCCCGGTGAGCAGGTCGGGCAACCGTTGGGCGATGTCTTCGTAGAGCCGCTCACGCGCGGTGGTGTCGGTGGTGCCGGCCACCAACACCAGCACCTCCGCGGCGTTCTCGGGCCCGTACGGGTTGTGCAGGAGCACCCAGGTGTTGTGCACCGCCAGCGGCAGCACCGCGCGCAGGCCGGTCTTGTCCGATCCCGGAAGCTTCGACCCGACGCTGACCACGCCCTCGGCGTCGACGACCACGTGGCCGGAGCCGAACGGGCTGCGCCCCATCACCACCGAGAGGTTCACCCCGGCCACGGAGAGCTGGCGCGCGCCGCCGGGCGGCAGCCCGGTGACCGGTTGCACCAGATCGGTGTCGGCCATCGCGAACGGTTCACCGCCGCGCAGCACCGCATCGTGCTCGACCGCCACCGGGATGCGTTCGGCCAGCAGCGGATTGTCGGGAATCTTGCTGACCCACCACTTCGACGCATACAGCAGCGCCAGCGGGATTCCGGGACCCAGCAACAGCGCGGCGATCAGCACCAGGATGAAGTTGGTGGTGTTGAGCGGGTTGATCATCGACGCCGTGAAGGCCACCGGCACGGTTTGAGCGTCGTCGGGATTGTCCAGCGTCGAAACATGAACGGGCACAGTGCCGTTGAGGCCGCCGTGGCCGTTGTGGTCGGTGCGCAGGGTGACCGACAGCTGTGCGGTCTCCCCCGCCTGCACCTTCAGGCAGTGCTGGCCCGTATTCGTGGGCGAGCCCACGTGCGGCGTCCCGATGCCGTCGGGCGCGCCCGACACCGTCGCGGTATCGGTGTCGCTGATCCAGGCGCAACCGGGGCCGGTGATGTTCAGCGTCGCCGTCGCACCCTTGGCGCCCTCGACGGTGCCGAAGTCGATGCGCTCACCTGGGGTGGGCAGCCCGACCTTGGGCAGGATCTGCACGGGCACATCGACTTCTTGCGGCGACAACTGGGTGCCGGCGATTGGCCCACCGTTTAGATCGGTGGTGTCGGCGGTGGTGATCACCAGCGACATCCGCAACGTCGCATGCCCCGGGGCGACCTTGGTCAGGTCGGCGTCGACGGGTTTGGCGATGTCGTCCTTGCCGGCCGCGGTCAGCAGCGGAATGGGCGCGGCGCCGTCGGGGCCCAACGAGGCCGACATGGTGGCCGAGCCCGCCAGGTCGCTCGGAACCATCGGTTTGCCTTGCCCGTCAACCAAACCGAAGACCAGGCCTTTGAGGGTCTGGCCGCTATGCCAGGCGACTTTGTCGCCACCCGTGAGGGCCGGGAAGATGTCGGTGGTGATGTGAATGCTGACCTTGGACACCGCATCCGGGTGCTGGCCGGTGGTGTCGACGTAGACGATCGCCCACTGTCCGCTCCAGTGCGGGGCGTTGCCGTTCTGCAGCGAGATCGTCTGCGCCGATTCGGATTGCCATTGGTAGTTCACCGAGACGCCGTCGACGTTGACGTTTTGGGCGCCGTCCTTTTTGGGCAGCGGCAGGATCTGCCCGGTCGGCGAGACGAGGTAGGGCTCGACGCCGGACACGCCGCCGGAACCCAGGATGTTGACCTCTTTGATGGACCGGTCCAGCACGAAGTTGTGCCGCGCCTCCGGGCACACCTTGATCGGGCACACCCCGCCCTGGTCGGTCACGCCGGGATCCGGGTTGAGGGCGTCGAACGCGAACAACATGTCGTCGATGTTGGCGACGGGAAAGAAGTCGCCGGGTACGGGATCGGTGATGGCGCCGCACGCCAGGCCCTGCAATCCCTTGCCCGTGCTGATCGCCGACATCACGTTGAAGTCGCCCGGAGTCTGCTTGGCGCCCAGCCCGATTCCCAGCATGATGATGTCGTTCGACCGCAGCTGGTCGGCCAGACCGCTGGGGCGACAGATTGATTGGACGGCCTTCTGGGTGGTGTCGGGGATTCCGTTCGGCGAGTCCAGCGGGACCCCGTCGGCGTAGGGCTTGGTGACCGGTCGGGCGGTGAAATCGATCATGCCGTCGGAGAACCAGGCGATGGCCTGGCAGCGCTGGCCCTTGTTGGCCGCGCCGCCGTGGGTGGTCAGCGCCTGCCGGGCACCGTCGAGGGCCAGCCAATAGTCGGTGTCGATGCCGGTGTTCTTCTTGGCGATCGGATCCAGCGACGCCCCGACGCTATCGGCGGTCGAGCCGGTGAGCTGAGTCCAATCATGTTCGGAGACATAAGTATCAGAGAACCCGGCGACCGCGACGTCGAGTTTCGCGCTCACCCGATCGGCGTACTTGCCCAGCGTCTGCACCAGGTAGCGGGCGGCTTGCACCCGCGCGGCCTGCGGGTCGGTCTGCTGCAGGCTGCTCGACTCGTCGAACAACAACAGCAGGTCGCCGGTCTTCTGCGCCGCCAGGCATGCGCCGAACCGGCTGGCCCCCGGCGAGCCGGTGGCCGACGCGACCGGCGCCCAGCCGACCAGGTTCAGCACCACGACCAAGAAGGCGGCCGCGGCGACACGCGGCAGCATCGCAATGCCGTTGCGGCCGCGCCGTATTCGAGAAGAGACCGCCACTACAACGTCCCCGCCCACAGCGCGATCTGCCAGGCCCCCACGGCGATACCGACGAGGCAGACCACCAGCACCACCCAGTACAGCGTCGACGTCCAGGTCGGCGCGGAATAGATGGCCTCGGTGCGGCGCCGGGTGTCGACCCGGCTGAAGACCGCCAGAGCGCCGATCGCCAGCGGCCCGGCCAACAACCACCCCGCGACCGCGGCCGCGATCGTCGGGCCGCCCAACGCGCTGGCTCCGGCCAGCGCCACACCGACCAGCGCCAGCGCCAGCGCCACCGCGAACCCCACCAGCGGCGGCCCGGCCGTCGTCAGGGCGCCGATGCCCGCGGGGTTCGCGGTCAGCTGCCCGAGGGCGTCGCGCCCGCCGGTCGGGTCGAACGCGGGCGGGCCCGGAAACGCATCCGGGCGCGCCGGGGCCGGTCGCTGGTTGGCCCACGGATCGAAGCCACCCGGGTGACCCCCACCCGGGTGACCCCCACCCGGCTGCACCGGCGCCTGGCCGCCCCCGGCCGGGGCCTGCTTACCCGGGCCAAAGTCGCTGAAGTCGAAGGGGTTTGGCGCGTTCATCGTCACCGATCTCAATACGGGTTCAGGCACAGGGCGAAGGAACGGTCGGGGGGCGCGGCCACATATACCGAGTTGCACTGGTTGCCCGAGCCCACCCGCGCGGCGACCGTGTACACCCCGTCGCGGTGCTCGCATTCGACGCCGAACAGGTCCAGTGCGTCATTGCCCGTGCTGTTGCGCAGCTGAAGCTCGACGCAGGTGCCGATCGGCACCGTGGCCAGGTCGAGCTTCGGCCCCCGCGGCACCGTGGTCGGCGGCGCGACCGACGTGATGGTCCGGGGCGGCATCGGCCTGGGCAGCGTGGAGCTGGCTGCGGTCGGCGGCGTCGAACCGCTGGGGCGGGTGCCCCAGTACACGCCGCCGAGGATCAGCAGAACACACATCAGGTAGCCGATCACCAGGCCGGCATTCGCGGCCGGGCGGCCGCGCTCACCGCTGCGATTGATCTGCGGCAAGGCGAGGTGGCCCAGCACGATGCCGGCGGGTGGAACGATCACCCCTAAGATCGGCGAGAGCACCGCGAGGGTGTTGTAGTCCGCGCGCGGGGCCTGTCCGCCGAACGGCGCACCGGGGTAGCCGAGCGGGGTCGTGGGCGCCGCGCCGTACGACACCGTCGGCGGCTGTCCGCCAAAGGGATCGCCGGATTGCGGCGCGAACGGATCGTCGCTGGGATACATCAGTTCACCCCTTGAAGTCGACGATGCACGCGTACACGGTTTTGTTGTGGTTCCACAGCGTCGTGGGGGTCTTGCAGGAGTCGTTCGAGAGCAGCTGGGTCACCTGCAGCACGCCCTCGCGCACCTCGCACCTGACCGGGTAGATGGTGATGAAGTCCGCCTTCTCCGACGGGTCGGGCTTGTTCTGCTGGACCTCGATGCAGTCGCCCACCCGAAGATCGCTGACGGAGACGCTGGGGCGCTGTGCCGGTGGCGGCGTGATCACCGTGGTGCGCGGCGGTGTCGGCGGCACGTATGGGCTGGGGGCCGCCGTCTTGACCGTGTTCGAACCCTCGCCACTGGTCGCGATCCACACCGCCAGCGCGCCGACCGCCAGCACGATGATCAGGTACGAGGCCGTTAGGCCGAAGATGGCGCGGTCGCGGCCACGCTGGTGGCGCTGGCGGATCTGGGACAACGCGATGTGCCCCAGCGCGGCGCCGGCCGGGGCGAAGACGAACGCGAAGATGGCCGACAGCGTGGCCAGCGTGTTGACCTTCGGCGCCGACGGAAAGCCGCCTGATCCCGCGGGCGAATGATGCGGCTGGGTCTGCCCGAACGCCGGCCCCGGGCCAGCGGCTTGTCCCCCGAAAGGGTCGCCGCCGAACGGATCCTGATAACCACCGCTATATGTCATCGGCGCCCCTCGATGCAGGGCCGGAGCTGGTCACCCATCCCCCTCATCAACCGCCATCCCATTCCCCGTCAACGCGCACCGCATGCCCTGAAACTCGTGACGTCTCACCGCAAAAATCAACATAGTCGGTGCGGGCACGACGCACTCTTTTTCCACCAGAAGCACCTTTCGGTACTGCTACATATAATGCTGCGCCGCACGCACGCGCAATTTAGGTTGCCGCCCGACGTTCGCCGTCCGGCCCGCCCCGGCGTTAACTGTCTCGCTGGGTTGCCTGGATGAATCGCGTGCAGGAGTTAGCTGTACGGCAACCCGGCGACCGGCCGGTAATTAGCTCGGACGCGTCCCGCTAGCCGGTCGCTGCTTTGGAGTTCAGAAAGGCGACTATCCCCTGGGTGACCGCGGCCGCATATTTCGCCCGGCCGTCAGGATTTTCCATTCGCGCGACGTCAGCGGCGTTTTTCATGTTGCCGAGTTCGACGAGGACCGCGGGGTACTGGGCCAGGTTCAGCCCGGCGAGGTCGTCGCGCCCGTACAGGCCGTCCGAGCCGATGTAGTTCGCCGGCTGCAGGCCGGATTGAACCAGGGCGTCGCGCATCGCATGCGCCAGCTGCACGGCGGGCCCGGCTTGGACGTCACCCAGGGGCGGGCTCGAGTAGTTGACGTGGAATCCGCTGCCGGATGGCGGCCCGCCGTCGGCGTGGATGCTCACAATCGCGTCCGGGCGCATGGCGTTGGCCGCCGCGGCGCGCTGGTCGATGCACGGGCCGACGCCGCTGTCGCCGTCCCGCGACAGCTGGGTGCGAACGCCCATCTGGTTCAGCGCGTCGTTGATCAAGCCCACCACGGCCCAGGTGAACGCATGCTCGGCGTATCCGTCGTCGGCAGCCGCGCCCGACGTCTGACACGGCTTGGTGCCACCGCGACCGTTGGGCACCTGCTGGTTGATCGACGCGTCGTTGACGGCGTTGTGGCCCGGGTCGAGGAAGACGGACATGCCGGCCACCCCGGCGGTTGCCCGCGGGCTGGGCAGCAACGCGGCGGCGGTGATGATCGCCGGCATGACACCGGCGACCTTCAGGACGTCGCGGCGTGCGATGGATCGCAGTCCGACCGGGCGATCGCTCACCGCGCGATGGTAGCAATTGTCAGTAATCTTCCAGGGCGGCCATCAGGGCGTCCCCCACACCCTTCAGGAAGCTGGCCGGCACACTGTAGCCACAGGTGACCATCCTGAGCCTGCCCTCGTAGGTGGTGACTCCGGTCAGATATTCGCCATCGGTCTGGCTGACCACCACCGGACCCCACACCGCCGTCGGGCGCAAAGGGCTTGCGCCATTGAGGTTTTGCACTCCGAGGTTGGTGACCATGATGTCCCACGGGCTGATTCGGCTGAAAAGCTGCTCGGCGTCGGCGGTTTCGGCATCGACGGTGATCATCTGTTCGAGAGCGACTGAGGCAGTCCGGATTCCGCTCGGTGATCGAGCGACCTCGAGGTGTGCGGTCATCGCTCGCGCCTGCTCCCAGAACGGGGTGCCGTCCCACGGGGTGTGCCCTGTCGCGGTCGGCACGATGCACATGACGCAGCCGCCGTCGATTCCGAGAATCGACCGCAGGTTGATGGGACTCAGGACGCGGATGAATCCTTCGCCGCGGTCCGTGGCCCGCACGCGGCACTTGGCGACCACCAACGCCGCGTGCACCGTGGTACGTTCCGCGCGGCACCGCGCTACCAGCCTCGCGGTGTCCGCATGGGTCATCTCCATGGCGCGCACGTTGGTCAGGGTGCCGTCGAAGGGACGGATGATGCTGGGCGTGCTCATCCTGGGGTCGTCCGGTGCGGCGGAGGCCAGAGGCTCGACCGATTCGAAGGCCTCCGCGACGACGTGTTCCTGTGGTTGTGGCACAGGCAAACTCGTCAGAGCCTCGCCGTTGAGCGCGGCAATCACGTCGCGGAGCACGACGGTGGAACTGATCCCGTCCGCGACCGTGTGGTCGAACGTGAGCAGCAGCGCGCTACGTGAGGGGCTTTGCAGCAACACCGCGCGCATCAGCGGGGCCCGCGAACGGTCGAACGGTCGGGTGAGCTCCTCGGCGGCCGCCGCCTGCCAAGCCAATTCGGGGCCGCGACGCACGGTCAGCTCCACGGGCCCGACGTCCGTCGCGCGATAGAAGCCCAGGCGAGTGCCTTCCCGGTCCTCGACGTGTACCGACAGCTGGGGATGCCGCCGCTGGACGGCGGCCAGTGCGGCCCGCAACTGCTTTTCGGCGAGCACTTCATGGAATTCCGCCACGATCGAGAAGTGGGCGGGGTTGCGCTCGCTGTAGCGATAGAAAAGCCGCTCCGCTGCTCCCAGGGGACGCACGAGGGTGGTTGCCCGGCCCTGCTGCGGGTTGTTGACGATCACTGAACCTCCATTCGCGGGTAAAGCACTGCGACACAACGCAGACGGTCTCCCGGCTGACACGGTTCAGTCGGTGAGACGAATTCATCCGGCGTTCAGCTGCCAGCACGTTCGATACCCGCGCGGTCAGTGTGCCGCGGCCCGCCTCGCCGGGCTCCCCACGTTGCGCCACGTTTCCCTCAGATCACGACATCCAGCCGAGTGCCGTCCCGTACCATACTAAAACGTATGTTATGGTCTCGCGCATGTCTGTGGTCGAAAGCCAACCGCTGCACGGCGTCACCGACGAATTCGTCGCGCGGCTGGCCGAGCGCGCCGAGGAGGCCGAGCGGTTGCGGCACCTGCCCGCGGCGACGATCGACGACTTCCGGCGAACCGACCTGTTCCGGTTGCTGCTACCCGCCCGGTTCGGTGGGCTGCAGGCCTCGTTTCCCGAACTGCTGCAACCGATTCGGCGGATGGCACACGGTTGCGCGTCGAGCGCCTGGACGCTCGGGTTCTACGCGCTGCACAACTGGATGGTGTCGCTGTTCGATCCGCGCGTGCAAGACGAAGTGTTCGCCTCCGGCCCCGTGCTGGCGCCGGCTCCCCTGGCCCCCACCGGCCGGGGCGCGCCGGCCGACGGCGGCGTGCGCCTGACGGGCAGGTGGTCCTGGGCGACGGGCGCGCTGGATGCCGACTGGATGATCGTCGGCGCGCTCGTCGAGCGTCGGGACGGTATCAATCCGGTGCTCGTGGTGTTGCCCGCCGACCGGGTCGAGGTGGTAGACACCTGGCAGACGGCCGGGATGCGCGGCACCGGTTCGCACGATCTGGTGATCACCGACGTTTTCGTCCCGGAGCACCGAGTGGTCGCCGTGGCCGACATCTACGGCGGGACGGCACCGGGCGCGCGTGCGCACGGCGTCGCGACGTACCGGTGGCCGATGGTTCCGGCGCTGGCGCTCACGGCGTCGATGCCCGTGCTCGGGACCGCGGAGCGGGTGACCGAACTCTTCGCCGAACGGCTCGGCGAGCGCGTGCTGGCCTACAGCGGGGTGGCGCAGAAAGACCAGCCGGCCGCGCAGATCAGGCTGGGCGAGGCCCGGGTGCGGCTGAGTTCACTGCGGGCGCTGCTGGCCCAGACCGCCGACGACATCGAGTCGATCGTCGTCAGCGGCGAACGGGTGAACCGGTCGGTGCGCGCAGACGCGCGGCTGGCGGCCGCGCGCACCGTGCACGAAAGCCGGGCGATCACCGCCGATCTCATGGAGGCCGCGGGCGCCAGCGCGCACTTCTTGTCGAGCCCGCTGCAGCGTGCCAAGCGCGACGTGGATATCGCCGCGGGCCATGTCGTGTTCGACTACGACACCAGCCGAGAGTTGGCCGGGGCGTTGGCGATTGGCGCGAAGATCTCACCCATCGCCATGATCTGATTCGGCGTGGTCCGTCCCCGACTCGCCCAGCATTACGGCCAGGAATCTCTCTCGTTGAGCCACCGACCGAGCCTGCTCGGCCGAGCTCGTGAGGTGTAGCAGGCCAATTCCTGCGGCGAAGGTCAATTCGGCGCGCAGTCTGGCGTCCTCGTAGCTCAAACCGTAGTCGCAGTAGGCCTTTATCACGGTGCGCAGCAGTAGCCGGTCGGCGGCGCGGATGTTCTCGGCGGCCACCGGGTCCAGGCGGGCCCATTCGCGCATCGCCCGCTCGAGCACCCAGTACTTGGGGCTGACCAAGGTTTCGGTCAGGGCCGACAGTCGTTCCCGGGGCGGTAACCCGTCGAGCTCGGACAGCGCCTGACGGTCGCGTTCCAGGAATTTGTTCCACGACTCGACCAGTGCGGCCCGATACGCTTCGATGTCCTCGAAGTGCCAGTAGAAGCTGCCGCGGGTGACGCCCGCTTGCTGGCAGAGGCGTTCGACCTTGAGTGCGCGCACTCCCTCATGGGCGAGGACGGTGTAGCCCACCTCGAGCCAGTCCTCGGCTGACAGGCGGGTCGACGGCTGCTTTCGCACCACCACACCATGGACATTACGGGAGGCGTTCCTGGTCGCGGGGAAGATTAGGCAATCTCGCTAATTACTTTTCCGTCACCGCGTCGGCGGGACGGGAAGCCGGGCGGTCTCGTCGAGGTCCACGTCGAGCGCGTTGAGCATCAGCGCAAGGCCCGCATATCGGCCGATGACCATCAACGCTTCGACGGTGGCCTCCGATCCGAGGGCGGTGTGCACTTTTTGGAAGAGCGGCTCGGCGACGCGGCGGGTGGTCACCAGTTCGGTGGTCAGCTCCAGCACTGCCAGCTCGGTGGCGTCGAATTGGCCTGTCTGCCAGTCGGACTCGGAGGTGACGGCGTCGATCTCGGTGCGGTCGACTCCGACGGTTTGTGCGACGTCTTTGTGTTGGCCGAGTTCGTAGGCGCAGTCCATCAGGGAGGCGGTGCGCAGCACGATCAGTTCGCGCAGCCTTCGGGGCAGCACCGGGCTGCTCAGCGCGGCGTCGCCGGCGACCATCCAGCCGGTGAACACCTTCTCGGCGTTGGCCAGCGCGCGGTAGACGTTCAAATTGCCCCGCCGCGCGGTCAACTCGCGGGCGAGCTCGGTCATGTGTTCGGGGTCGCGGTACGGGATGCGAGTCATTTGGTGTCGATGTCGAGGTCGACGGCGTTGAGCACGAGTGCCAGGCCGTAGTAGCAGCTGACGATCATCAGCAGCTCGGTGAGCGCCTCGTCGCCGAGCAGGGCGTGGGCGGTGACGAAGGTGTCGTCGGTGAGCCGGCGGGTGGTGCACAGCTCGGTGACGGTGTCGATGACGGTGCGTTCGTCGGCGCTGAAGCCGGCCGCGTTGAGGTTCGCCTTGTCTTGGAGGGCGTCGATCTGTTGGTCGGTGAGCCCCGCGGTGCGGGCGAAGTTTTTGTGCTGGGCGAGTTCGTAGGGCGAGTCCTGCAGGTGGCCCACCCGCAGGATGATCACTTCGCGCATCCGCGGGGTGAAGGTGGGGCTTTCGAAAAGCTGGCCGGCCATCTGCGCCCAGCCGTCAAAGATGTTGGGCGCGTTGGCGATTAGTTTCAGCACGTTGAGGGTGTCGGGTCGGTCGATGCGCTGGCGGATATGTTCGGGTTGCTCATCCGCGTTGGCCAGCGGCATCCGCGTCATCGCCGACGTCCCTTCTCGTGCACCAAGGGTGCTAGCCCGTGCGCTATTGCCGTGAGCTGTCGATTGCGTTTTATCACAACCCATTTCGTCATTGCGCCGCCGACCGTCACTTGGTCACGATAGCCGAGTTGTAGTTAGGGGCCCACGCCCGCTCGAACGTGACGAGGGAAATCTGCTCGTCGCGGCCGGTATCGATGCCGCTGTCGTTGAGGTGCACCACACCGGCCTTGCTGTCGATACCGGTGACCACCACGAAGTGGTTTGCGGAGTTGCGCTTCCCAGGCCGGTTCCAGATTGTCTCGGCATTGACGATGGCGATGACCTTGTGATTTTCCCCGAGCTTGCGGGTCAGGGCGACGGCATCGCTTTGGATGTTGTCGGCTCTGATCCAGTAGCGCCACAGCAGTACCGGAAGGTCGGCGATATCAGTACTGCCCGTGGGCTTCCAGATCGGCCCGTGACCCGTTGCGCTCGGCGTGGTTTCGGCCAACGCGATCATCTGCTGCTCGGTGGGCTCGCGTCCGGTCAGCTGGCCGACCACATCGGCCACCGCCAGTTCCCCGCAGTCCGAACCGTGTTGGCGGCGCCAGTAGGGCGCGGCGGCGACGGGATCACCAAACATTGCCGCCTCATGGTCGGCGTCGGGAACTGGAGCGCCCGGGTTGGCGTGCACCATGGCTGCCAATATCACCGGCGACGCGGCAACCGCGGACAATAAAACGAGCCGGCCGAACGTTCGTGCGGCGCTGGCGACCTTTGCCCGCGAGGTGCTCGTCATGGGTGTCCGCTCCGGGGCCGCCGCGACGGCTTATAGATGTGACGAAAAGCATTAGGTGTGGCCCTGGAGGGAGACTAAACAGAAACTTGAGGAAAGAACGGCACCGACACGCCGCCGGGACGTGTCAGCAGCCGCCGGATCTGTTCCGGTTGCCCGTCTGCTCAAGGCAGAGGGTTTGCGGAGACCGCTAGCTCATGCGCTAGCGGTTCGGGAGTCCAGCTACGCACCTGGCGCCTCGAGCACTCAGCTCAACCTGTTCGTCCGAAAGGACTTTCCATATGAGTGCCATTGCGCCAGTGAACCAATCAACTAGCGGAGACGTTTCGTCCGGATACATCTGACCGCTTGGCGCTTGGCGCCGGTGGTCGCGATGGCGTGCATGTTCTTCCAGTACATGCAGGTGCCGAAACTGCCGGGGATCGGCCAGCGCACCGTCGCGCTGGATGCAGCGATACCGGCGGGCTGTAGCGATCACGCAGTCAGGCAACTGAGAGAACGTGGCTAGCCCGCGGGTCGACCTATCCACCGGCTTTCTGGCGGATCGAGCCTATCGATTATGTACGTTTGGCCATAACGTACCGGCGTTCTACGGCCGCGGCGGCAACGCCTTCAACCACCCCTCCGAAAGCAACTCCAGCAACTGCCTATCCGGATCCCGGATCATCGCCATCGCGTCACCCACGGTTCCGTCGACGACGGATCCCCCGAAATCCGCCACTCGAGCCAACACGCCAGGAAGGTCCGACACCGAGAACGAGATGTGCGTCAGACCGATCTGGTCCATCGTCCGCTCCGCGCCGGCATGCACCTGACGCTCCGAGTAGTCCATCAGTTCGAGCACCAACCCGTCCCGCACCAGATAGGTCGCGTGCACCCCGAGCGGCTCGGGCAGCCCCACCAGCTTGGCGGTCGGGCCGTCGGGCGGGTCGAGCTCCCACCAAAACTGAAACCCCAGCAGACCCTCGTAGAAGCGGCGCGACCGCTCGCGGTCGGTGACGCATAACCCAACGTGATTGAAAACCGTCCGATGGCTCGTCATGACAACCTTTCCGCAGCAAACCGGGCCCCAGCGGCCGCGCCGACCCACTCTGAGAACCGCTTCCGCCGCCCAGCGCAAACGCGCAATAATGCAAAGATAACAACCGCACCGCCGAAGAAGCAGATCACCTTCCCTCGGAGGGCTTTTCGATGGCCACACGTCCGAACGTCAGCGCCGACGCGATCGTTGACTTCGACCATCATTCCGACGCATTCAACCTCAACGAGCTGGCAGTCAACGCCGACCTGCGGCAGCGATGTCCCGTGGCGTGGAACGAGAACTACGGCGGGTTCTGGTTCCTCAGCAGCTACGACGCCGTAAGCCAAACCGCCCGCAACGGCGGCACTTTCGCCCACAAATACGAACCCAACGCCGCGGACGGCGTCGACTATCAAGGCGAGATGGGCGTCCCCCGCCCCGACGGCCAGCCCGCCCTGGGTATCGGCGAGGTCGACGGCCCCTACCACCAAGCGCTACGCCACGCCCTGGCGCCGTTCTTCTCCCCCGGCGCCGTCGAGAAACTCAAGCCGTTCATGGAGCAATCGGCGCACTGGTTCCTCGACCAACGCATCACCGACGGGCACATGGACCTGGTGCTCGACTACGCCAGCCCGGTCCCGGCCATCCTGACCATGAAGCTGATGGGCCTGCCCTACGACAATTGGCACTTGTACGCCAACCTCTTTCACTCCGTCATGGCCGTCTCCCAGGACAGCGACGAGTACGCGAAAGCGATCGCCAAGGTGCCCGCCATGATGGAAGAGGTCCTCGAGTTCGCCGCCGCAAGACGAGCCGACGCACGAGAAGATTTGACCAGCTTCCTCATTCAATTCGAGTTCGACGGCCAGCGCCTCACCGACGAACAACTGCTCAACATCCTGTGGAACCTCATCGGCGGCGGCGTGGACACCACCACGTCACAGACCGCGCTCACCCTGTTGCACCTGGGCACGCACCCCGACCTCCGCCAGCAGCTCATCGACCATCCGGAGCTGCACCGCACCGCCACCGACGAATTTCTGCGCTACTTCTCGGTCAACCAAACCCTCAGCCGCACAGTCACTCACGACGTCGTGCTCGCCGGCCAGCGCCTGCGCAAGAACGACAAAGTCGTGATCAGCTGGCTGTCGGCCAACCACGACGAAACCGAATTCGACCGCCCCGACGAGATCATTCTCGACCGCGCCCCCAACCGCCACGTCGCCTTCGGGCTGGGGCCGCACCGCTGCATCGGATCGCACCTGGCCCGGCTGATGTCCGGCGTGATGGTCAAGGCGGTCCTCGACCGCATTCCCGACTACCAGGTCGATGTCGAAAACGTCCACCAATACCTGGGCAACCCGAGCATGACCGGCCTGGCCACGCTCCCGGTCACGTTCGCACCGGGACAAAGCCGACAAACGGAACGACCTTGGTGATCGCTCAAAGCACTTGCGCCACAACGCCCGCGATGATGTCGTCGGGCGCCTGAACGATCCCGACAGCGTCCAGCTGACCGCCGATGGCGAGTGAGGCGATGCCGTGCACCAGCGACCACAGCGGCGCGGCCACCTCCCGCGGATCCCGGCCCTCGACGATCCCCGCCGCCTGGCATCGGGTGATCGCGTCGAGCAGGTCGCCGAACGCCTGCTCGCCGGCCGCCGCCACGCTCGGCTGCTCGGCCTTCAGCGACTCCGCCCCGAACATCACCTGGTAGTGATCCGGATGGTCAATGGCCCAGCGCACATAGGCACGACCGAGCTCGACCACCCGCTCCTTCGGATCCGACACGCGGTCGGCGGCCGCGGCTAGCTCGGCGTGCAACTGCTCGAATCCCTGTTCGGCAACGGCGGCCAGCAGCTCGGCTTTGTCGGCGAAATGCCGGTACGGCGCCGCGGCGCTGACCCCGGCGCGGCGCGCCGCCTCGGTGAGGGTGAACCCCTTCGGCCCCTTCTCGGCCACCAGCGATAGCGCCGCACTGGTCAGCGCCCGCTTCAGGTCACCGTGGTGATAGCTCTGACGCCGCCGAACGGCCGACCGCTGCACTGCCATGTTGACGACATTAACATTAAGGTCTATGTTAATACTATTCACATTGGCGACGAAGGAGACGAAATGTCGAATCTGCTGGACACCACATCGACGCTCGCCGGCACCCACGACAGGGAAAAGACGGCCGACCTGCTCGGTCAGGCACTCGCCCAGGGGTACCTGCAGGTGGACGAGTACGACCAACGGCTGCAGACGGTGTTCCAGACGCACACCGCCCAAGACCTGCGCGACCTCGTCACCGACCTGCCCCTAGACCGCATCCGGCGCCACGACCCGCGCCGCCGTGCCGCCCGCATCGCCGCGGCCCGCCGCGGAGTTCAAGCCCACCTTTACGCGTACCTCGCGATGTGCGCCATCGTGCTCACCGTCTGGGCGGCGGTCGCCTTGACCACCGACGCAACCTACTTCTGGCCGATCTGGCCCATCCTCGGCGCGGGAATCGGATTCGTCAGCCACGCCGCGTCGATACCGCACGGCAAGCAAAGTCGTTGAGCGCCAGCGGCACTCGCGAGGAGGAGTCATGAAGAACTCGGCAGTGGTCACCGGCGCCAGTTCGGGGCTGGGCGCGATCTTCGCCGAACAGCTGGCGCAGCGGGGTTTTTCGTTGGTGTTGACCGGGCGGGACCGGGCTCGGCTCGAGGCCGTCAAGCAACGAGTCGGGCAGGGCACGGACGTCGAACTGGTCGTCGGCGACCTTGGCACCGACGACGGTGTCGACGATCTGATCGCCCGTCTGGGCGGACGGGCGATCGATGTGTTGGTGAACAACGCGGGCTTCGGCACCTACGGCGCGTTCGCCGAAATCGACGCCGACCGCGAGCGCGAACTGGTGGCGGTCAACGTCGATGCGCCGGTCCGCCTGACCCATGCGGTCCTGCCCGGGATGCTGGCCCGCGGCCGCGGCGGCATCTTGAATGTCGCCTCTATCATCGCCTTTCAGCCCGGCACCTATCAGGCCACTTATGGCGCTTCGAAGGCGTTCGTGCTGTCGCTGAGCCAGGCGTTGTGGGCCGAGACCCGCGGCTCGGGTGTCACCGTGACCGCGCTGTGCCCCGGGCCCACCCACACGGGATTCGTCGACGCGCTCGGGTCGGACGTCTCGCACACCGCGATCTACCGCCACCTCGCCGACCCGGGTCCGGTGGTGGTCGCCGGGTTGCGCGGTCTGGACCGCGGCCGCGCGGTGGTCGTGCCCGGCTGGCGCTACCGGATGATGGCGACGGGCGGACGGCTCACGCCTGGATGGCTGTCGGCGCTTATGAGCGCGCGAATGCTGCGGCCCGCGGAAGCGCCGGCGAAGGCGGCGTGACCGCCGTGCACGCGCAGCCTGCGCGCTAGCACGTCCGCTAGCACGTTTGGGAATCGTTTCATGGCCGGAAACGTGACGCATGTGACTTTTGGGGCGCCGCAGCCTCGGACTACCCCAAACGCACCGCCCGCGTTACGACGCCGTCGCGTACTGCAGCACCGGTTCCGAGGAATCGACATGCCCGTAGCTGATGATCCGCAGCCGGTTCGGCCGCACCTCGTAGACGACGCCGTCGACCGGGTTGGTCACGTCGAATCCGTCCTCGACCCGCTCGGCATTGGACAGCTCGATGTGGGCGCCGTCGCGAATCCGCTCGCCCCGGTAATAGTAAGTGCCGCTGAGGTTTTGGCACACCACCGCCAGCGACTTAGCGGTCCGCACCACCAAGGCCGGTGGGTTGCCCGGGTCGCAGCGGGCCGTCTCGCCGACGAAGCCTAACCCGTCGGCGCCCTTCACCGGACGAGACAGCGTCGGCGTCAGCGGTGGCGGCGCAGTCGTCGACGCGGGCGGGGGCGCCGCCTTCAACGCCTGCGATGGCGGCGACCCGTTGTGCTTAGCCCCGCCAACCAAATTCATCGACAAGACCAGTCCGGCGACCAACACCACCGCCGCCACCGCGGCCACCACCACCGGAGTGCGACCGATCGCCGGCCAACGCCACGAGGGGCCGGACGCAACAGGCCGCTTGGGGCTGCTATCAGCGGGCTCGTCGAGTTCTGGCAGGGAGACGGTCGGCAGCGGGCGTGTCTTGGGAGGCGGGCCGCTTCGCCCAGCGGCCACACCCACCGGTTGCTCGTAGGCCGCGAACACCGCGTCACTGGCGGCGCGGGCAAGTTCGCCGGCGGATGCGAATCGCGCCGCGCCGTGTTTGGCCATGCCCCGGGTGATGATGTCGTCGTAGTCGCGGCCGACACCGCGGCGCATGATGCTGGGTCGCGGCGCCGGCGCCAGCATGTGCGCCCGCTTCAGCTCCCCCGCGTCCTCGCTCTCGAACGGCGGCTGGCCGGTGAGGCATTCGTAGAGCACGCACGTCAACGAATAGACGTCGGTCTGCGGCCCGACCCGCCCGGTGGTGAATCGCTCGGGCGCCATGTAGGTCCGCGAGATTTTCTCGTCGCCGGCGGCCTGGGCGATGCCGAAGTCGGCAAGGTAGGTGAAGTGATCGTGGGTGAGCAGGATGTTCTCGGGCTTGACGTCGAGGTGCACCAGCCCGGCGGCGTGCGCGGCGTCCAGGGCCCGGGCCACCTGCGCGGTGATCGACGCCGCCCGCGACGGCTCCAGCCCGCCCTGCTCACGCAGCAAGTCCTTGAGGCTGCCCCCGTCGTCGACCAGGTGCATGTCGATGAAGGGCACACCGTCGATCTCGCCGAAGTCGTGCAAAGGCATGACGTGGGGCTCCTGCAGCCGCGTCACCTTGCGGCACTCTCGCCAAAGACGTTGCTGGAAGCCAAGGTCCGTGGCCGTCTCGCCGCGTAACAGCTTGAGCGCGACCATCCGGTCCTTAACCGTGTCGTACGCACGGTAAACCTCGCCCATGGCCCCGGTGCCGATCAGTGATCGCAGCTCGTACGGCCCGAACCGGGTACCGAGCCGCGAACCGCGGGACGAGGAGGTCAACGAATGATCCTTTCTGCTCAAGACAGTCCAATGCCACGGGTTCCCGAAGCGGGCGTCGACATAACGTGCGCAGCCTCACGCGTGTCGCTACTCCGAGACAGCGTCGACGGCCACTATTGTCACCCGGCCAGACCCACACGAACCTGCGCCAAACTGCGCCCGCCCCACCCTAACGGCGTCTCTGCTCGCATGCACCCCACGGATACAGTGAGTAATTGTCCGGCACGTAAGAAGGTGAGGCCTTCGATGACCGACATCACGGCGCAATTTGCGAGGATCGTCAGCGAGCACAACCTACTTACGGGCGACGCCATTTCCGACGACTACGCCCACGACGAGGTGCTGACCAAGCCGCCGCAAAAGCCGGCATACCTGGCCAAGCCGGCGACCGCCGACGAGGTCGCTCGGCTACTCGCGGCCGCAACCGAAAATCAAGTGCCGGTGACGGCCCGCGGTTCGGGCACGGGCCTGTCGGGCGCGGCGATACCCCGCGCGGACGGGTTGCTGATCTCCTTCGAGCGCATGAACGCCGTGCTGGAGGTCGACGTCACCAACCAGGTCGCCGTCGTGCAACCCGGGGTGACGCTGAGCGAACTCGACGACGCGACCGACGGCACCGGGCTGCGGTACATGGTGCACCCGGGTGAGCCGTCATCGAGCGTCGGCGGCAACGTCGGCACCAACGCCGGCGGCATGCGCGCGGTCAAATACGGCATCGCCCGCCACAACGTGCTCGGGCTGCAGGCCGCCCTGCCGAGCGGCGAGCTGATCCGCACCGGCGGCAAGATCGCCAAGGTCTCCACCGGCTACGACCTGACCCAGCTCATCGTCGGCTCCGAAGGCACCCTGGCCCTGGCCACCGAGGTGACCGTCAAGCTGCATCCGCGCCTCGACCACAGCGCCACCGTGCTGGCCCCGTTCGCCGACTTCGATCAGGTGATGGAGGCGGTGCCCAGGATCCTCGCCAGCGGTCTGGCGCCCTACATCCTGGAGTACATCGACAGCGTGACGATGGCCGCGCTGGTGCATACCCAGAATCTCGAGCTGGGCGTGCCCGACGCCGTCCGAGACTGCTGCCAGGCGTATCTGATTGTGGCGCTTGAGAATCGGGCCGCCGACCGGCTGGACGAGGATGTTGAGACGGCGGGTGAGCTGCTCGCCGAGCTGGGCGCGGTGGACGCCTACGTGCTCGAGGGCGGGTCGGCGCGCAAGCTCATCGAGGCGCGCGAGAAGGCGTTCTGGACGCTCAAGGCGCTCAACGCCGACGACCTCATCGATACCGTCGTGCCGCGCGGAGCCATGCCGAAGTTCCTGTCCGGCGCCCGGGTTCTGGCGGCGGCGGCCGGTGCTGCCGCCGCGGGCTGCGGGCACGCCGGTGACGGCAACGTGCACCTGGCCATCTTCTGCCCGGACCAGGCGATCCGAAAGCGACTGCTGAGCGACATCTTCGCGCTGGCAATGGAATTGGGTGGCGCGATCTCCGGCGAACACGGCCAGGGCCGCGCCAAGGCCCCGTACTTCGTCGAGCTCGAGGACCCGGTCAAGGTCGACCTGATGCGCCGCATCAAGGCAAGCTTCGACCCGGCCGGCATCCTCAACCCCGATGTCGCGTTCGCATCGGGTGGCGAGTAGTCAACGCGCCGTTGCCAATTGGCTCACGATGTCGAGCCGGAGAAACTCCGGCGCCTTGATCACCCTGCGCAGCATGAAGCGGATGAACGCCGGCATGTCGGTCGCGTTCGCGTCGCGGAATACGACCGGCGCGCCCAGCTGGTAGCGCCGCCGCCTGGTCTGCAGTTCGCAACCCCCGGCGGCGAGCACGTTGCGCACCCAATCCGTTTCGGGACCGTAGGTCAGCGCGATCACGAATCCGTTGTGGCGGCGAAAGACCCAGAGCGGGGTCCGAAAGGTGCGTCCCGATTTGCGCCCGCGATGGACGACGACTCCCCATCCCGGCGCCCACGGAGCGATGTACTTGGTGAATCGGTTCAGGCCGACCTTGTTGAACCGGGCGACCCATCGTGGTGCTGGCATCTCCGTAACTCCTCACTTGGAGAATTTGTACACCAAGGCTAAAACTCGGGCGTCCGGAAGTCAACGGCTGTAGAATTTCTGGACTGTGCCCCCCATCGGACGACGTCCGGGCAACCCCGACACCCGGAACGACATCGTGGCGACCGCTCGACGGCTGTTCGCCGATTCGGGATACGACAAGACCTCGGTTCGCGACATCGCCGCCGGCGCCGGCGTCGACCCCGCGCTGATTCGGCACTATTTCGGCAACAAGGCCGAGCTGTTCCGGTCCACCATGGGCTGGCCGTTCGACCCGGCCGAAATCAGCGAGAGCATCGCTCGCGGCGATCGCAGGCAAATCGGCGAGCGCCTGACGCAGGTGTTCTTCGCAGCATGGGAGCAGCCGGACTCCCGCGCCTCCCTACTGGCGATCCTGCGGGGTGCGGCCACCCACGAAGAGTCGGCCACGCTGGTGCGCCAGTTCATTCAGGGTCAGCTGTACCCGGAGATGGCCAAGCTGCTGTCCGGGTCGGACACCGAACTAAGTGTCGATCTGGCCATGGCCCAACTCCTGGGCATCGCCTACCTGCGCCATGTCCTTCAGGTCGAGCCGATCGCGTCCGCTCCGGTGGACGAACTCGTTGCGCGGGTGACGCCGGTCGTCACCGCCCATCTCTCGTCGCGGCGTCAGACAACCTCGGCCCGGTGACCATCGGCAGCAGGTAGTTGCGCACGTATTCGCGGGTGTCGTCGATCGTCGCCAGGTTGATGCTGGTGTGGGGAGTCACGATGAACGACAACGTAAGCCGGGTATGCAGCTCGGCGACGGTGCGCAAGTGACGCTCCTGTGCCGCAGTGGTTTTGGACTTACCGTAGAGCTCGGTGCGCAGCAGCCTCATGGCATGTTCGGCGGCGTAGTCGAGGATGGCGCCCGCTTCGATGGTCAGGCTGGGCAGGATCGTCTCGGGCTCCGTGCGCAGCAGCTTCTTGAGCAGGGCGTGTTCGCGCATGAACGTCACCGAGAACGCCGTGCTGTAGACCATCCGGTCTTCGAGCGTCTCGCCACGCGCCCAGGCCTGCGCGTCGCCCTCGAGGAAGCGGCGCGCCTCGGCCAGCACGACCGCATCGACGAGCGCGGCCTTTGTCGGGAATCGCCGGTACAAGGTAGCGCGACCGACTCCGCTGCGGCGCGCGATGTCTTCCATGGTGATCCGGCGCATGCCGACGAGTTCGGCCTGCTCGATGGTGGCGGCCAGGATGCGGGCGGTGATTTCGTCAGGATCGACGACCTGGGCGAGCACCACGGGATCGGGTTCGGTGAGGCGCCTGACGAACTCCGCAGTTCGCGTCGTAACCATCGATCCCTCCTTGCCGGTTCGCCGCGGTCGTCGTATCGTAGCGATCGAAGCATGTGAGACATTGAGAGTCTCATTGTATCGCACGTATCGCCAGTGGGCGTCGTTCGGAGGGAATCGTTATGCGAGTCGGACTCGGGGCCCGGTGGGCGGCCATGCACGGCGTACCGCGGGCGTACTTCGCCATTCAGGCCCGTCGCGGCGACCCCCTGGCCCGGCTGCTGCGCACCGACGCGTCGGGCGAGGACCGCTACGCGCTGATGGAGCAGATCAGGGCGCGCGGACCGGTGGTGCGCTCCCCGTTCGTGTGGGCCAGCGTGGACCATGCGGTGTGCCGACAGATTTTGCGAGACAAGCGCTTTGGGGTCACCGCCCCCACCGAGATGGAATTGCCGCGGCCGCTGAAGGCGCTCATCGCGAAAACCGACCCGGGCGTGGCCAATCCGGTGGAACCGCCCGCCATGGTGATCGTGAATCCACCCGATCACACCCGCTACCGGCACCTGGTCGCGCAGAGTTTCACCCCGCGCGCCATCGACTCCCTGGACGCCCGGGTCGTCGAGGTCACCATGGACCTGATCGAACGCATCGCCGCCACACCGCAGCCCGATCTGATCGCCGATTTCGCGACGCAGCTGCCGGTCGCCATCATCGCCGAAATCCTTGGCCTGCCAGCCGATTCGCATCCGCGCATGCTGGCGTGGGGCCGCGCCGGATCCCCGCTGCTCGACATCGGGATCGACTGGAAGACCTACCGCGACGCCATCGACGGCCTGCGCGGCGTCGACGACTACCTGCTGGAACACTTCCACAAGCTGCGCGCCGACCCGCGCAGCGACAATCCGTTCGGCCGGATGGCCGCCGACGGCTCCCTGACCGACCGGGAGCTCACCGCCAACGCCGCACTGATCGTCGGCGCGGGCTTCGAAACGACGGTCAACCTGATCGGCAACGGCATCGTCCTGTTGCTAGAGCACCTCGACCAATTGGCGCTGCTGCACGACAATCCGGACCTGTGGCCGAACGCCGTCGAGGAAATCCTGCGGCTCGCCAGCCCCGTCCAGATGACCGCCCGGACCCCGAGTTGCGACGTCGAAATCGCCGGAGCCCACATCGCGGCCGGCAACATGGTCGGGCTCTTCCTGGGTGGCGCCAACCGCGATCCGAAGATCTTCACCGACCCAACCAAATTCGACATCACCCGGCCCAATGCGCGTGAGCACCTGGCGTTCGCGTCCGGCATCCACGCCTGCCTCGGCGCCGCCCTGGCCCGCATCGAGGGCGCCACCGCGCTGCGCGCCCTCTTCGAAAGCTTTCCCGAGCTGCGCCTCACCGCTCCCCCGCAACGGCGGGGGTTGATCAACCTGCACGGCTACTCCCGGCTGCCGGCCCAACTCGGCGGCCGCAGAACCAGTTCCGCCAAACTCCCCGTCTAAACCTCAGCTACGCAACGGCTCTCGGCCAATCGCCGGCGTGACCGAGGCATCCACGTCGGTCTCTTCGTGGTCGGCGAGCCAGCGTTCGGCGTCGATGGCCGCCGAGCAGCCGCTGCCCGCGGCGGTGATGGCCTGGCGGTAGGTGCGATCCACCAGATCGCCCGCGGCGAACACCCCCTCAATTGAGGTACTCGTGGTGCGGCCTTGGACCAGCACGTACCCGTCGGGGTCGGTCTGCAGCACCTCACGCACCAGCTCCGAACGCGGGTCATGGCCGATGGCCACGAACACCCCGGTCACCGGCAACCTCGACACCTCCCCGTTGAGGGTGTCGCGCACCCGCAAACCCGTCACCGTGGACTCACCCTCGACCGCCTCGACCGCCGTGTTCGTCAAAATGGTGATCTTGTCGTTGGCGTTGGCCCGCTCGAGCATGATCCGCGACGCCCGAAACTCCTCGCGCCGATGCACCAACGTCACGCTGCGGGCAAAGCGGGTCAAAAAGGTGGCCTCCTCCATCGCCGAGTCCCCACCCCCGATCACCGCGATGTCTTGGTCCTTGAAAAAGAACCCATCACAGGTCGCACACGACGACACCCCGCGACCCAACAACTCCTGCTCCCCGGGCACCCCCAAATACCGGGCCGCCGCACCCATGGCCAAGATCACCGCCCGCGCCGACACCGTCTCACCCTCGGCCGTGGTCACCGTCTTGACCGCACCCTGCAGCGAGACCGATTCAATGTCTTCCATCCGCAGATCCGCCCCAAACCGCAGCGCCTGCTCACGCATCTGATCCATCAACTCCGGACCGGTGA
>NZ_QMEU01000068.1 GCF_003284975.1 Mycobacterium colombiense | reverse complement strand
TGCCGCGTATGTGTGCCGCGGCCAGGTGTGCGACCTGCCGGTCACCAGCGCGCCCGAACTGGCGGCCGCCCTGGGTGTCCCCGATCACTAGCGCGGGGTTACCCTGCGTCCCATGCCGAATGCCGCCAGGACCGAAGCGATCCGGAACACGGTCAACCGTTACATCGAACTGGTCGCCAAGGGCGGCGCCGATGATCTGGTCGAGCTGTACGCCGACGACGCCACCGTCGAGGACCCGGTCGGCGGCGAGGTGCACATCGGGCGGCAGGCGATCCACGGCTTCTACTCAGCGGTCGACGACCTGCAGCGCGAATGCGAACTGGTGACGCTGCGCGTCGCCGGCAACGAGGCGGCCTTCCAATTCCGGCTGACCGTGACCGCGGGCGAGCACCGGATGGTGATCGAGCCGATCGACGTCATGGTCTTCGACGGCAGCGGCAAGATCGCCTCGATGAAGGCCTACTGGTCGCCGGAGGACGACGTCCCCCAGGCCTAGCGGGACGTTGCGGCCTCAGCCGCCCGCCAGCCAGGCGTGGTCGCCGGTGTAGAAGACCGCGAACCACATGGCGATGTAGTGCAGAATCGCCGCGATCGCGGTGAAGGCGTGGAAGAACTCGTGATAGCCGAACGTCCGCGGCCACGGGTCCGGCCAGCGCAGGCCGTAAAAGATGCCGCCGACGCTGTAGAACACGCCGCCCACCGCCAACAGCACCATCGCGGCCACGCCGGCCTGGTGCAGGATCGTCGGAGCGAACCAGACGGCCACCCACCCGAGCACCAGATAGAGCGGCACGCCCACCCAGCGCGGCGCCGTCGGCCAGCACATCTTCAATGCGATCCCGGCCGCCGCGCCGCCCCACACGATGCACTGCACCAGCACGCCGGTGTTCTGCGGCATGACCAGCCGTGCGAACGGCGTGTAGCTGCCGGCGATGAACACGAAGATCATCGAATGGTCGAGCCGCTTCATCCGGCTGCGCGCGACGTCGGACTTCCAGTGCACCCGGTGGTAGGTGGCGCTGACCGCGAACATGGCCACCGTCGCCGCGGCGTAGACCAGTGTCGAGTGGCCGGCGCGCGGTGAGGCGACGGCCCACGACACCGACACCAGCGTCGCGCCGGTGATGATGGCCAGCCACGCCGAGACGAAGTGGATCCAGCCGCGCATCCTGGGCTTGCCCAAGTACTGGGCGGCACCCTCGACGAGCTGTTCGACGGTGTTGCCCGGAACCATCGACTCGCGGTCGGGGTCCGGGTTGGGGACGGTGCTGGTCGGGCTGCTCATGGCTCCTGTGTCTTGTCTTCGCATCTGATTTTGTCTTCGAATCTGTCGTCGCAACGCGGGATTCAGAAGTCGCCAGGGGCTGTTCAAGAGCCAGAGTAGTCAGGGATGGTTACAGCACCGTCTCGGCTGCTCAGGTGACCGGGCCGAAACGAGAACCGGTGAATAGATCACCGCTGGCAGTAGGGTGAATGGTCGTGGAAATCATTCCGCCGCGCCTCAAAGAGCCGCTGTACCGCGTCTACGAGCTGCGGCTGAGGCAGGGCCTGGCCGCCTCGAGGTCCCAGCTCCCGCGCCACATCGCCGTGCTGTGCGACGGCAACCGCCGGTGGGCCCGCGACGCGGGATACGAGGACGTCAGCTACGGCTACCGGATGGGCGCCTCCAAGATCGCCGAGATGCTGCGCTGGTGTCAGGAGGCCGGTGTCGAAATGACCACCGTCTACCTGCTGTCCACCGAGAACCTGCAGCGCGATCCCGACGAGCTGGCCGGGCTGATCGAGATCATCACCGACGTCGTCGAGGAGATCTGCGCGCCGGCCAACCGCTGGAGCGTGCGCACGGTCGGGGACCTGGAACTGCTCGGCGACGAGCCGGCCCGCCGATTGCGCGACGCCGTCGAGTCCACGCCCAGCGTCGCGCCCTTTCACGTCAACGTCGCCGTCGGCTACGGCGGCCGGCAGGAGATCGTCGGCGCGGTCCGCGCGCTGCTGAACAAGGAGCTGGCCAACGGCGCCACCGCCGAGGAGCTCGTCGACGCGGTGACCGTCGATGCCATCTCCGAGAACCTTTACACCTCCGGACAGCCCGACCCCGACCTGGTGATCCGCACCTCGGGCGAGCAACGCCTGTCCGGATTTCTGCTGTGGCAGAGCGCCTATTCGGAGATGTGGTTCTGCGAAACGCACTGGCCCGCATTCCGCCGCGTCGATTTCCTGCGCGCGCTGCGCGACTACAGCCGGCGGGATCGCCGGCACGGCAAGTAGCCACGAAGCTCTTAAGGGCCGGCCCGGCTGCGTGCCACACTTAGGACATGGCTGCGCTGTCGGCGGTGGTGTTCACGCTGAGCGCCTGGCTGGGCCTGTATCTGCTGTCCCGCGATCCGCGCAAGCCCGTCCTGGTATTGGCGGCGATCGGACTGTGCGGGTTCGCGCTCGTGGTGGGCCTGGATGCGGTTCGGACCGCCAGCCCCGCCCATGCCCAGCTGCTGAGCCGGGTCGAGATCTACCTGGCGGCCGTCCCCGGTGTCGCGTGGTTCGCGGTGCTCGTCGAGCTGTCCCGGCCCAGCGACGGCTGGCGCTCGCGCACCCGCGAGGTGTTGCTCGTGGCCGGCGTCGCCGCGCTGACCCTGTTCGGGGCGGTGCTGGCCGGCAGCGTCGACGGGCCGCTGCGGCCGGGTCACTGGGTGATGTTCGCGGTGATCTCCGTGTCGACCCTCGGCGCCGGGGCGGTCGCGTTGCGCCGCCCGCGCCGGCCGAGGCTCTCGGTGGGACTGGCCGTCACAGCGACGCTGTTCTTCGCGCTGGCCAACGCGATCCTGATCATTCCGCTGGGCCTGGTGCCCAGCTGGGTCGCGCTGGCGTCGACGAGTTGCGACGTCCTGGGGCTCGGGGTCGCGGTGGCGCTGTGGGACGCGTTCGACGAGGGCCACGCGCTGCGTCCCGACATGCTCCGGTCGTTCGCCGGTTCGGTGGCGGTGGCGGTGCTGTTCGGCGGCCAGGCGCTGATCGGGTTGGCGGTGACCCGCGACGACCCCGCCGCGCGGACCGCGCTGACGGTGCTGCTGTTCACCAGCCTGGCGATCGCGATCACCGTGCAGGTGCTCGCCGATCCGCTGGCCGGGGTGCTCGACCGGCTGGCGTTCTCGAAATCGCCTGCGCTGCGGGCGGATCGGGCCGCGCTGCGGCACACCGGGGCGGCGCTTCCGCTGCGCCAGGAGCACCCGCTCGCCGGCGTCGACGACGTCACTTTCGTGCGGCTCACCCGCCGGGCGCTGGGCCACTACGGTGACCTGAGCAAGCTGGTCGCCAGCCCGCTGACGGCGTTGCCGGTGATCGACGAGCGGCTGGCCGCCCGCGGCGCGCCCGACCAGCCGATCGAGCGGGCCAACGAACTCAAGGCGGTGCTGGCCGAGGGCATCTCGCGGCTCAAGCCGCGCGACGGCGGCGATTTTGGCACCACCGAAGAGTGGCGGTACTACAACTCGCTGTATTTCCCCTACGTCGTCGGCGTTCGCGCCTACGCGCAGAACGCCACCGCCTCGGGTCTGGATCCGATCGCGCGGCAGGCCTGGCACTGGTTCGTCACCGAGGTGCCCCAGCGCTCGCTGCACAACTGGCAGAACGCCGCGGCCCGGCTGATCGCCGCCGATCTTCGGGGACGGATCCCGGTTCCCAGCGACTAGCCCGGGTACCACGTGGGGCGCGACCGCCGGGTGGCACAGCGCGGTGCCCACGCTCCTGTGACCCGTGGGGCCACTGGGCCCGCAGACTGGCGCGTGTCAAATATTTACCCGCCGACGGGAATAGCCGGGTGAACCACCTCGTCTTTGTATCCGTGGCATGAGTTGGCAGTGCCACGAGTCGATATGGCAGTGCACTGGCGGCACCCTCAAAGCTGTTCGACCCCACCCGCCACCGCGAGGAGTAAGCACATGAGCTCTGTTACCGGCGTATCCGGCATCCCAACCAGGCCCCTCTACGACGCGACCGACTCGCTGTTGCGGTTCGCGGTGCGCGCCGACGCGACCCTGACGGGGTTGTTCGGGCTGACCATCGCGTTCCTCGCCGACCCGCTTTCGTCGCTGACCGGCCTGACGTCCTTCCAGGAGTACGGCGTGGGCGTCTTGTTCGTGCTGGCCGGGCTGCTGGTGTTCAGCCTCGGGGCGCTGCCGGACCTGCGCGGCGTCGGCATCAGCGTGTTGGTGGTCAACGTCGCATTCACGCTGGCCTCGATCGTGGCCGCGGAAGCGCTGCCGCTGACCGCTACCGGTGTCGCGCTGACACTGGCCACCGCCGCCTACACGGCGGCGTTCGCGGGCCTGCAGTACCTGGGATTGCGTCGCCTCGAGGCGTGATCGGCCAGGCCGGCCGCGGCGTCAGAGCTTGCGCAGCCGCAGCCGGTTGATGGAGTGGTCGGCGTCCTTGCGCAGCACCAGGGTGGCCCGCGGCCGGGTCGGCAGGATGTTCTCGACGAGGTTGGGGCGGTTGATGGATCGCCAGATCTCGCGGGCCGCGGCCACCGCCTTGGTGTCGTTGAGCGCCGAATAGTGGTGGAAGTGCGATTCGGGATCGGCGAACGCGGTGCTGCGCATGGCCAGGAACCGCGAGACGTACCACTGCTCGATGTCTTCGATCCGGGCGTCGACGTACACGCCGAAGTCGAACAGGTCCGACACCATCAGCGTTGGACCGGTCTGCAGCACGTTGAGGCCCTCGAGGATCAGAATGTCGGGGTGACGGACCACGTGCTTGGCCCCCGGAATGATGTCGTATTTCAGGTGCGAATACACCGGCGCGCAGGCGTAATCCGAACCGGATTTGACCGAGGTCACGAACCGCATCAGCGCCCGGCGGTTGTAGCTTTCCGGAAATCCTTTGCGGTGCATCAGGTTTCGCCGGTCCAGTTCCGCATTCGGGTACAGGAAGCCGTCGGTGGTGACCAGGTCCACCCGCGGGTGATGGTCCCAGCGCGCCAACAGAGCCTGCAGCACACGGGCGGTCGTGGACTTGCCGACCGCCACGCTGCCGGCCACGCCGATGATGAACGGCACCGGCCTGTCGGGGTTTTGCTGCGGTTCGCCGAGGAATTCGGCGGTGGCGGCGAACAATCGCTGCCGCGCCGCGACCTGCAGGTGAATGAGCCGGGCCAGCGGCAGGTAGACCTCTTCGACTTCGAGCAAGTCGATCTGTTCACCCAGACCGCGCAGGCCGACCAACTCCTCCTCGGTGAGGGCCAGCGGCGTCGACATACGAAGCGCACGCCATTGCTTTCGGTCGAACTCCACATACGGGCTCGGCTCGCTAAGCCGCGGCATGGTCCAAGTGTCGCAGGGGCGCCGAAAAGCCCGACGGCTGGGCTGGCTAAACGTGCCGCTGGATAGCGCGAGCGGCCTCGCTGTGGGGTCAGCGGGCCGACTAGTCTTGTTCTCATGTCAGCCGACTTGACCCGCACCGCCATCTCGACCACGTCACCGGGCAGCGAATATGCCGACACCGCGACCGCTGCCTACCGAGCCGCACTGCAGGTGGTCGAGTCCGTCGAACCACGCATCGCCGCGGCCACGCGCAAAGAGCTCGCTGACCAACGTGATTCGCTCAAGCTGATCGCCAGCGAGAACTACGCGTCGCCTGCGGTCCTGCTGACGATGGGCACCTGGCTGTCAGACAAATACGCCGAGGGCACCATCGGACATCGGTTCTACGCAGGATGCCAAAACGTCGACACCGTCGAAAGCGTTGCGGTCGAGCACGCCCGAGAGCTGTTCGGCGCCCCGCATGCGTACGCGCAGCCCCATTCGGGCATCGACGCCAACCTCGTTGCCTACTGGGCGATCCTGGCGACCCGGGTCGAGGCGGCGGGTCTGGCCAAGGCGGGAGTCAAGCACGTAAATGATTTGTCCGAGGCCGACTGGGAGAAGCTGCGCACCGAACTGGGCAACCAGCGGTTGTTGGGCATGTCGTTGGATGCCGGCGGCCACCTCACCCATGGGTTCCGGCCCAACATCTCCGGCAAGATGTTTCACCAGCGCAGCTACGGCACTGATCCGGACACCGGATTCGTCGACTACGGTGCAGTCGCGGCCGCCGCGCGCGAGTTCAAGCCGCTGATCATCGTCGCGGGCTACTCCGCTTACCCGCGCCGGATCAACTTCGCGACGATGCGTGAAATCGCCGACGAGGTGGGCGCCACCCTGATGGTGGACATGGCGCATTTCGCCGGCCTGGTGGCGGGCAAGGTGTTCACCGGCGACGAGGACCCCGTGCCGCACGCCCATGTCACGACGACGACGACGCACAAGTCGCTGCGGGGTCCCCGCGGCGGCCTCATCCTGTGCCAACCCGAATACGCCGACGCCGTCGACAAGGGCTGTCCGATGGTGCTCGGCGGGCCGCTGTCACACGTAATGGCGGCCAAGGCCGTCGCGCTTGCCGAGGCGAGGCAACCTGCGTTCCGGGACTACGCGGCACGGGTCGCCGACAACGCCCAGGCCCTGGCCGACGGCTTCCTTAAGCGCGACGCCCGGCTGGTTACCGGGGGCACCGACAACCACATCGTGCTGCTCGACGTCACCTCGTTTGGCTTGACTGGACGTCAAGCGGAGTCGGCGTTGCTGGACGCCGGCGTCGTCACCAACCGCAACGCCATCCCCGCCGACCCCAACGGCGCCTGGTATACCAGCGGCATCCGGCTCGGCAGCCCCGCGCTGACCACCCGCGGCTTCGGTGCCGACGACTTCGATCGAGTGGCCGAGTTGATGATCGACGTGCTGACCAACACGGAACCCGAGGGCTCCTCCAAGGCCAAGTATTCACTGGCCGACGGCACCGCCGAACGGGTCAAGGCGGCCGCGGCCGAACTGTTGGCCGCCAACCCGCTTTACCCGGGCCTGACGCTCTAGGCTCCGCCGTACCAAGGGCTACCTGAGTGGAGCCCGGTCGGCCGGTAGCCGGGGCGCAGCGGCTTCGAGGACCTAAGTCACCAGTTGGCGCGACACGACCCGGTCGATTTCATGAACCTGTGTACGCGGGTTACAGTTATCTCATGGCCGAAAGACCTGTCGCTAACGCGCTGACCCTGGAACTCGAGCCGGTCGTCGAAGCGAACATCGACCGCCACCTGTCCACCGAAGAACTCTGGTTCGCGCACGACTATGTGCCGTTCGAACGGGGCGAGAACTTCGCCTTCCTCGGTGGGCGCGACTGGGACCCGTCGTCGATGACGTTGCCGAGGCCGTTGACCGACGCCTGCGAGATCATGTTGCTGCTCAAGGACAACCTGGCCGCGCACCACCGCGAGCTGGTCGAGCACTTCATCCTCGAGGACTACTGGGGCCGCTGGCTGGGCCGGTGGACCGCGGAGGAGCACCTGCACGCCATCGCGCTGCGCGAGTACCTGGTGGTGACCCGCGAGGTCGATCCGACCGCCAACGAAGAGGCCCGCGTCCAGTACGTCATGAAGGGCTACCGCGCCGAGACCTACTCGCAGGTGGAGATCTTGGTGCACATGGCGTTCGTCGAACGCACCCACGCCGTGTTCTGCGAGAACCTCGCCGCGCAACTCGAGGAGCCCATCCTGGCCGGCCTGGTGGACAGGATCGCCCGGGACGAGCGCCGGCATGAACTGTTCTTCTCCAACCTCGTCGCGCACTGCCTCGAGTACACCCGCGACGAGACCATCGCGGCGATCGCCGCCCGCGCGGCCGACCTGGAGGTGCCCGGCGCCGACATCGACGCGTACGCGGACAAGGTGCGAAACGTCGACAAGGCAGGCATTTTCGGTCCGGAGCAGCTGCGCCAGGCGATCTCCGACCGCATCGCCGCATGGGGTGTGGCCGACGAGCCCGCCCTCAAGCAGTTCGTCGTCGGCTAAGCGATCTGCGCGCGCGGCCACAACGTCGGCGCGCCTGCGCAGCGGGCAGACGACCACGGGAGTAGCGTCGTTCTCGATGGTCAGCGTCAAGCTTTGCTGCCAGGGCGGCACCTCCCGTCACCACAACGGAAGGACCGGCCCCGGTCCTGGTGCTGCGGTTCCCGTCGACATGCCTGTGCGGGTCCGCGCGGGCTCATCCCGCTCGAGGAGCGCTACGTGACCGAAATCCGGACCTACGTGATCGACACTTCCGTGCTGCTGTCCGACCCCTGGGCGTGCAGCCGGTTCGCCGAACACGAGGTGGTTGTTCCGCTGGTGGTGATCAGCGAGCTGGAGGCCAAACGCCACCATCACGAGCTGGGCTGGTTCGCGCGCCAGGCGTTGCGGCTGTTCGACGATCTCCGGCTGGAACACGGTCGCCTAGATCAGCCCATTCCCATTGGGACACAAGGCGGTACGCTGCACGTCGAGCTCAACCACACCGACCCGACGGTGCTGCCCAGCGGCTTCCGCAATGACAGCAACGATTCGCGGATCCTCAGCTGCGCCGCGAACCTGGCCGCTGAGGGCAAGCGAGTCACGTTGGTCAGCAAGGACATTCCGCTTCGGGTCAAGGCCGCCGCGGTGGGCCTGGCCGCCGACGAGTACCACGCCCAAGACGTGGTGGCCTCCGGCTGGTCGGGCATGCGCGAGATCGAGACAGCCACCGAGGACATCGACGCGCTGTTCACCGACGGCGAGATCGATCTGGCCGAAGCGCGAGACCTGCCCTGCCACACCGGCGTTCGGCTGCTCGGCGGCAGCTCTCATGCGCTGGGCCGGGTCAACGCCGACAAACGCGTCCAGCTGGTTCGCGGCGACCGGGAGGTGTTCGGGCTGCGCGGGCGCTCGGCCGAACAGCGGGTGGCGCTCGACCTGCTGCTCGACGAGTCGGTGGGCATCGTGTCGCTGGGCGGCAAGGCCGGCACCGGCAAGTCGGCGCTCGCGCTGTGCGCCGGTCTGGAGGCGGTGCTCGAGCGCCGGACCCAGCGCAAGGTGGTGGTGTTCCGGCCGCTGTATGCCGTCGGCGGTCAGGAGCTGGGCTATCTGCCGGGCAGCGAGAGCGAGAAGATGGGCCCGTGGGCGCAGGCCGTCTTCGACACCCTCGAGGGGCTGGCCAGCCCGGCCGTGCTCGAGGAGGTGCAATCGCGCGGCATGCTCGAGGTGCTGCCACTGACCCACATCCGCGGACGGTCGCTGCACGACTCCTTCGTCATCGTCGACGAGGCCCAATCGCTGGAGCGCAACGTCCTGCTGACGGTGCTGTCGAGGCTGGGCACCGGATCGCGGGTGGTGCTCACCCACGACATCGCCCAGCGCGACAACCTGCGGGTGGGCCGCCATGACGGGGTCGCCGCGGTGATCGAGAAGCTCAAGGGCCATCCGCTGTTCGCCCACATCACGCTGTTGCGCAGCGAGCGATCGCCGATCGCCGCCCTGGTCACCGAGATGCTCGAGGAGATCGCGGGTCCGCAGTGATCGCCTGACCAGCGCGCTCGGTCCCGGGCAGGACCGCCTTCGATAAACTTCCACGGTGGCGAAACGACCCGACACCCTCACCTGGCGCTACTGGCGCACGGTGGTCGGCGTGGCGGCCGCGGTCGCGGTGCTGGTGATCGGGGGGCTCACGGGTCACGTGACCCGCGCCGACGACCTCAGCTGCTCGGTCGTCAAATGCGTTGCCCTGACCTTCGACGACGGGCCGGGGCCGTTCGACGAGCGGTTGCTGCAGATCCTCAAGGAGAACGACGCCAAGGCGACGTTCTTTCTGATCGGCAACAAGGTGGCCGCCAACCCCGCCGGCGCCAAGCGCATCGCCGACGCCGGGATGGAGATCGGCAGCCACACCTGGGAACACCCCAACATGACCACGATCCCGCGCGAGGACATCGCCGCCCAGTTCACCAAGGCCAACGACGCGATCACCGCCGCGACCGGGCGCACCCCGAACCTGTATCGCCCCGCGGGCGGGCTGTCCGACCCCGTGGTGCGCCAGACCGCCGGCCAATACGGGCTCGCCGAAATCCTCTGGGACGTCATCCCTTTCGACTGGGCGAACGACTCGAACACGGCCGCCACCCGCTACATGCTGATGACCTACATCAAGCCGGGCTCGGTGGTGTTGCTGCACAGCACCTATTCCAGCACCGTCGATCTGGTGTATCAGTTCATTCCGGTGCTCAGGGCGAACGGCTATCGGATGGTGACGGTCAGCGACCTGCTGGGACCGCGAGCGCCCGGCAGCAGTTACGGCAGCCGCGACAACGGCCCACCGGTCAACGGTCTGCACGACATCCCGCCCGCCGACATCCCCACGCTGCCCAACACGCCCTCGCCCAAACCGATGCCTAACTTCCCGATCACCGACATCCCTGGGCAGAACTCGGGCGGGCCGAACAACGGTGCGTAGCACACTTTTCGGGTCGCCCGCGGCTACGTTTGTAAGGTGATCACCGTGGGCTGGCTTCGAGATCGGCTTCCGCGACGGTGGCGCGGTACGGCGCAGCGGGCGGCCACCGGAGGGCGAAAGTCCGTTAGGCGATGGCTGTTTCAATACGGATTCGATCTCAGCCTGTCCTACGCGTTGGCCGTCGTCGAAGCGGCCGCCATCCTGATTCCGTTGCGGGGCCACACTTCCGTGGGCGCCAATGCGGACTTCGCGCGGCAGAACACTGCGCCGGTGATCCTGCTCATCGTGCTGGGCATCGTCAGTGTCGCGGTGGCCGGTGCCGTGAGCCTGGCTCCCACCGTGCGCTGGTTTGTCGCGGGCGGCGAACCCACCCCGCAACAACGCGAAGCCGTGGTGAAGCTGGCCGGGCGTCAGTCGGCGATCCTGGTGACGTCGTGGGCGTTGACCGGCGGCATCTTCATCCTGCTGAATCTCGGTGGCGGGCCGCGGCTTCTGCTGCCCATCTGCCTCGGCGTACTGCTCGGCGGGTCGGCCGCCGCCGGCACCGGGATGCTGCTCGCGCAGCGCACCCTGCGGCCCATCATGCGTGCCGCCACGCTGGGCGCCGAGCCGCGGCTGGCGGTGCCGAGCGTGTACGCCCGGTTGGTTCTGCTGTGGTTCCTGTGCAGCGCGTTCCCCATCGCCGTGATCGCGACGCTGGTCGTGTTGCGGTCGTATGGATGGCTGATCGAGAAGTCCGCGTCGTTGGACGTGCCGATTCTGGTGGTGTCGTTGGCGGCGCTGGTGCTGGGGCTGCCGACGATGATCTTGACCTCGCGGTCCATCTCGGATCCGGTCGGCGAGGTCGTCGACGCGATGGCCGAGGTCGAGCACGGCCGCATCGAAACCTACGTCGGCGCCTACGAACGTTCCCAAATCGGCCGTCTGCAAACCGGATTCAACCGGATGGTGGCCGGTCTCGCCGAGCGGGACCGGCTGCGTGACCTGTTCGGACGACATGTCGGGGCCGACGTCGCGCAGCGCGCCCTCAACGAGGGGGCTTCCCTGTCGGGCGACGTGGTCGAAGCGGCGGTGCTCTTCATCGACCTGGTGGGTTCCACCCGGCTCGCGGAAAGCCGCCCCCCGCAGGAGGTCGCCGAGGTGCTCAACGACTTCTTCCGGATCGTGGTGCACGCGGTCGACGAACACCACGGCCTGGTCAACAAGTTCGCCGGCGACGCCGTGCTGGCCGTCTTCGGCGTGCCGTTGCCGACGAACGAACCGGCATCGTCGGCGTTGGCGACCGCTCGTGCGCTGGGCTCCCAGCTGCGGCGGCTACCGGTCGATTTCGGCATCGGCGTCTCCGCGGGGCGGGTGTTCGCCGGCAACATCGGCGCTGAGAACCGCTACGAGTACACCGTGATCGGCGACGCCGTCAACGAGGCCGCGCGACTGGCGGACCTCGCCAAAACCTCCGACCGGCGCATCCTGTGTTCGGCGGGTGCCGTCGATGCCGCGGGGGAGGCCGAGCGCAAGCAGTGGGCCGAGTGCTATTCGACGGTGCTGCGCGGGCGATCCGAGGCCACCCACGTCTCGGCGCCGACGGGCTCCGCTGGCTAGCCGATCCGCGTCAGGACTTCGAGACCTTCAGCGCGGCAATGATCTTCCCGATGAGGCCCGCCGAAGCGGCGTCACCGATGGGGGTGCTGCCGATGAAGACGGTGACCGGCTTGGTGTCGACCGCGATGATGGTGACGGAGTCGCCCTTCACGTTGCGGCTGGGGTCGGCGATCGTGACGTCGGCGTCGACGCGGACCGCCTTGGTGCCGTCCACGGTGATCGACGACGACTTCGTCGGCCCGAGCGTGGGCTGGGCGTTGGCGTAACCGGGGCCGGCGACGATGCATTGCATCAACTTCGTGGCCTGCGCCGTAAGGTCCATGCTGGCAACGAAATTGGTGACGCCGACCTCGGCCGTCATCATCCACTGATTGGCTCCGGGCACGTCCTGGGCGACACCGAGCCCGCCGATCAGGTTCGGGCCCTGGTCGTCGGAGAACACCGTCCACCCGCCCGGCGCCGCGCCGGCCGGGAACGACAGCTTGCCTGCGGCGATCGAGTCGGTGCGGGGCATCTCGCCGCCGGACACGTTCGGGGTGCAATCCGTCGCGTTCTGTGCGGAGTTCTTCGGCGGGGAGGCCGACGTGCTCGTGGTCGAGGGCGTGGCGGCCGGCTTGTTGTCGTGGCCGCCCCGCATCACCAACAGCGTCGCCACCAGCGCGATCACCGCGAGCACGACCAGACCGGCGACGATCAACCACGGCAGCTTGGACCCGGACCCACGCGGCGGCGGTCCCGGGGGATACGGGCCGCCCGGGCCCCCCGGCGGAAACTGCTGTCCGGGTTGGGGATACGGCTGGTTCGGGTAGGCGGGGCCACCGGGCGGCGGATACGGGTACGGGCCACCCGGCGGGTAGGCGTAGGGACCGCCTTGCGGATAGGGCCCGGGGCCGCCCTGCGGGTAAGGGCCGGCACCACCCTGCGGGTAGGGCCCGGGACCGCCGGCCGGCGGCTGCGCGCCCCAATTCGGGTCCTGCCCATACGGATTGCTTCCGTAGGGCCCCTGGCCGTAGGGGCCACCGGGAGGAGCCGTCATGGAAAACCACCCTTACTCTCGTCGAGCACCGCCGTCATCGGATGATGGGGTGGCTCAGTCTTCGGGCTTGACCTTGGCCATCGCCAGCACGTCGAGCCGCCGGTCCAGTTCTTCTTCGGACAGCTTCTCGCCGATCAGGCCGCGATCGATCACCGTCTGGCGAATCGTCTTGCGCTCCTTGAGTGCCTGCTTGGCCACCGCGGCGGCCTCCTCGTAGCCGATCGCCGAGTTCAGCGGCGTCACGATCGACGGCGACGACTCGGCCAGCTCGCGCAGGTGCTCCACGTTGGCCGCCAGACCGACGATGCAACGCTCGGCGAACAGCTTCGACACGTTGGTCAGCAGCTTGAAGGACTCCAGGATGTTGCGGGCCATCATGGGGATGTAGACGTTGAGCTCGAAGGCACCGGACAAGCCGCCGACGGCCACCGCGGCGTCGTTCCCGATCACCTGCGCGGCGACCTGGGTAACCGCTTCCGGCAGAACGGGATTGACCTTGCCCGGCATGATCGAGCTGCCGGGCTGCAGATCGGGCAGCTGGATTTCAGCCAGGCCGGTCAGCGGGCCCGATCCCATCCAGCGGATGTCGTTGGCGATCTTGGTCAGTGACACCGCGATGGTGCGCAGCGCGCCGGACGCCTCGACCAGCCCGTCGCGCGCCGCCTGGGCCTCGAACGAGTTTGCGGCCGTGCGCAATTCGCTGAGGCCGGTGGAGGCGACCAGCGTCTCGACCACCTTGGCGCCGAAGCCGTCGGGGGCGTTCAGGCCGGTGCCGACCGCGGTGCCGCCGATGGCCAGCTCACCGAGCCGGGGCAGGGTCGCGCGCACCCGCTCGATGCCCGCCTCGATCTGGCGGGCGTAGCCGCTGAATTCCTGGCCGAGCGTCACCGGGACGGCGTCCATGAGGTGGGTGCGGCCCGACTTGACCACGGTGCGCCACTCGCGGGCCTTGCCGGCCAGCGCGTCATGCAGCACCTCGAGTGCCGGAATCAGATGGCGCACAGCGGCTTCGGTGGCCGCGATGTGGGTGGCGGTGGGGAAGGTGTCGTTCGACGACTGCGACATGTTGACGTCGTCGTTGGGGTGCACCGTCACACCGTTGGCGGCCGCGATGCTGGCGATCACCTCGTTGGTGTTCATGTTGGAGCTGGTGCCCGAACCGGTCTGGAACACGTCGATGGGGAATTGGTCGTCGTGCTGCCCGTCGGCGATTTCGCCGGCCGCGGCGATGATCGCGTCGGCCTTCTCCGGCGCCAGCAGCCCCAGGTCCTTGTTGACCTGCGCGCACGCGCCCTTCAGCAAGCCCAGCGCGCGGATCTGGGTGCGCTCCAGGCCGCGGCCCGAGATCGGAAAGTTCTCGACGGCGCGCTGGGTTTGCGCACGCCACAACGCCCTTGCCGGTACGCGGACCTCCCCCATGGTGTCGCGCTCGATGCGGTACTCGGTGTCATCAGAGTCGTTCAAGGCCATAGATGGGTCTTCCTCGTTCTTGGATCGGTGGTCAGGGCAGGGGATAGGCGGCGGAGCTATCGCCGGTGAAGTCGATGGCGGAGTACTCGTTGAGCTTCGAAAGCCGGTGGTAGGCCTCGATCATCCGGACGGTGCCCGACTTCGACCGCATGACAATCGACTGGGTGGTGCACCCGCCGGGGTAGTACTGGACGCCCTTGAGCAGGTCACCGCTGGTGACCCCGGTGGCGCAGAAGAACACGTTCTCCCCGGACACCAGGTCCTCGGTGGTCAGCACCCGGTCGACGTCGTGGCCGGCGTCGATCGCCTTGTGGCGCTCCTCGTCGTCCTTCGGCGCCAGCTGCGCCTGGATGGCGCCGCCCATGCACCGGATGGCGGCCGCGGCGATGATGCCCTCCGGCGTGCCGCCGATCCCGGCCAGCATGTCGGTGCCCGACAAATACCGGCACGCCGAGATCGCTCCCGCCACGTCGCCGTCGGTGATCAGCCGGATGCGGGCCCCGGTGGCGCGGACGTCCTCGATCAACTGGGCGTGCCGCGGCCGGTCCAGGATGCACACGGTCATGTCGCGCACCGACAACGCCTTCACCTTGGCGACGGCCCGGATGTTCTCGGAGATCGGCGCGGTGATGTCGAGCACGTCGGCGGCCTCGGGCCCGACGGCGATCTTGTTCATGTAGAACACCGCCGACGGGTCGAACATCGCGCCGCGGTCGGCCACCGCCAGGACGGAGATGGCGTTGGGCATGCCCTTGCTCATCAGCGTGGTGCCGTCGATCGGGTCGACGGCGAAGTCGCACTCGGGGCCGTCGCCGTTGCCGACCTCCTCGCCGTTGTAGAGCATCGGCGCGTGGTCCTTTTCGCCCTCGCCGATGACGACGACGCCGCGCATCGACACGGTGTTGACCAGCTCGCGCATCGCGTCGACGGCCGCCCCGTCACCGCCCTCTTTGTCGCCGCGGCCGACCCAGCGACCTGCGGCCATGGCCCCGGCCTCGGTGACGCGTACCAGTTCCAGAGCCAGGTTGCGGTCTGGGGCCTCACCGCGCGGTCTGCCCTGCGCGGGGGCCCCGCCGGCGGCGGCGGTCGAGTGGTCACCCTCAACTGTCATGGTTGCCGATTGTCCCAGAAGCGGATCGGTCCGCTGGAACTGGGATACTTGGGGGATGACGGAGGAGCCGCCGCTGAATTCCCAGCGTGATGGGAGCGCCTCCGGCGCGCCGCCTCCGCAAGCGGGCCCCGCCCCCAGGCCGGCCAAACCCCGGTTGTTGCAGGACGGCCGGGACATGTTCTGGTCCCTGATACCGCTGGTCATCGGGTGCATCGTGCTGGCCGGCATGCTCGGCATGTGCTCGGTCCAGTTCGGCCACCACCAGGGCCCCGTCCCGTCGTATGACGCCGGTGCCGCCCTGCGCGCCGACGCCTCCGCGCTCGGCTTTCCCATCCGCCAGCCGCAGCTGCCCACCGGCTGGCAGGCCAACTCCGGCCACCGCGGCGGCATCCAGGGCGGCCGGACCGACCCCGCGAGCGGTCAACGGCTGAACGCGCCCGTTTCGGTGGTCGGGTACATCACCCCGACCGGGCTATACCTGAGCCTGACCCAGAGCAACGCCGACGAGGACAAGCTGGTCAATTCGATTCACCAGTCGGCCTACCCGACGGGGACCGTGGACGTCGGCGGCACCGGTTGGGTGGTCTATCAGGGCTCCGGTCAGAACGGCGCAGACGCCGAGCCGATATGGACGACCCGGCTGCCCGGCCCCGGCGGCGCCACCCAAATTGCGATAACCGGCGCCGGAAACACCGATCAGTTCCGTACGCTGGCGTCGGCGACGCAATCGCAACCGCCTTTGCCGAGCCGCTAATCCACCAGCGCAAGCAGAGGGGCGTCAACGTGACTGCACCGGAGGCTGATCTGTCCGGATGGTCGGCGGCGCCGTTTAGCGCCGGCGGCTACACCCATGACGTCTATCGCAAGGGCAGCGGCCCCGGGGTGGTGTTGATTCCGGAGATCCCGGGGATCCATCCGGGCGTGCTCACCCTGGGTAATCATCTGGTGGACAACGGGTTCACCGTCGCGATGCCGTCGTTGTTCGGCCAGCCGGGCAAGGCCAAGACGGCAGGTTACCTCCTTGGCGCCATCGGACGTGCTTGTGTGGCAAGGGAATTCGCGGCGCTCGCGCTGAACAAGCAGCGACCGGTGGCGTCGTTCCTGCGTGCGCTGGCCCGTGACCTCAACGCGTCGACGCCGGGCAAGGGCGTCGGGGTGATCGGCCAGTGCTTCACCGGCGGCTTCGCGCTGGCCGCGGCGGTCGACGACAGCGTGCTGGCGCCGGTGCTGTCGCAGCCGTCGGTCCCGTTCCCGCTCGGAGCGGCGCGGCGCCGCGACCCCGGCTTGAGCGAATCCGAGCTGGCCACCGTGGCCGACCGGTGCGCCAACGACGGCCTGTGCGCCATGGGATTGCGGTTCAGCGAGGATAAGATGGCGCCCGGTGAGCGGTTCGCGACGCTCAAGCAGCGCCTCGGCGACGCCTTCGAGGTGATCGACATCGATTCGGGCCCCGCCAATCAGCACGGCTTCGGCAAGATGGCGCACTCGGTGCTCACCGAGGAGGTCCGCGAGCTTGACGGCCATCCCGCCTACGAGGCGCGTAAGCGCGTGGTCGAGTTCCTCACGCAACGCCTTTTCTAGGATCATTCAGGAGATTTCGCACGCTCATGGCTAACGACGATCTGGTGGTCGAAACCGGCTACGGCCCGGTCCGGGGCATCGAAGAAAACGGCGTCAAGGCGTGGAAGGGCGTTCGGTACGCGGCGGCGCCGGTGGGCGACTTGCGTTTCCGCGCGCCGCGGCCGCCCGCGCGCAGTGCCGACGTCGCCGACGCCACCGCGTTCGGTCCGGCCTGCCCGCAACCGGTATTTCCCAACATGCCACTGGATCTGGGCGGCCCGCAGGGCGAAGACTGCTTGCGGCTCAACGTTTGGGCATCGTCTGACACCCAGCCCGGTGACGCCAAACCGGTGATGGTCTGGCTGCACGGCGGCGCCTACGTCCTGGGGTCGAGCAGCCAGACGCTGTATGACGGCCACAGGCTGGTCAGCCACGGCGACGTCGTCGTGGTGACCGTCAACTATCGGCTCGGGGTGCTCGGCTTTCTCGACCTGTCGTCGTTCGATTCCGGTGGGCGCCATTTCGACTCGAACGTCGGGCTGCGCGACGCGCTGGCGGCGCTGGAATGGGTGCGCGACAACATCGCCGCGTTCGGCGGTGATCCGCGGCGGGTCACGCTGTTCGGCGAGTCCGCCGGGGCCGGGATGGTCACCACGCTGCTGGCCAGCCCGGCGGCCGAGGGTCTGTTCGCCCGGGCGATCGCGCAGAGCTCGCCCGCCACTTCGGTGTACGACCGCGAACGTGCCGGCCGGGTGGCCCGGGCGTTCCTCGACCGGCTGGGAGTCGCCCCGACCGAGTCCCGGCGGCTGATCGACATCCCGATGGCGGCCATCCTGACCGCGACGCAACAGGTGTTCGACGAAGTGCCGGTGCGCAATCCGGGCACGCTGGCGTTCGTCCCGATCGTCGACGGCGATGTGGTCAGCGACTATCCGGTCAAGCTCGCCCAAGAGGGCCGCTCACATCCGGTCCCGTTGATCATCGGCACCAACAAGCACGAGGCGGCGCTCTTCCGGTTGATGCGCTCGCCGCTGATGCCGATCACGCCGAGCGCGATCACGTCGATGTTCAACCAGATCGCCGCCGAACAACCCGATCTGCAGCTTCCGACCGAGCAGGAGATCGGTTCGGCGTATTCGCGAATGCGGCGCAGGGCACGGAGTTTGAGCATCGCGACCGACGTCGGTTTCCGAATGCCGTCGGTGTGGCTCGCCGAGGGGCACTCCCGCGTGGCGCCGGTGTATCTGTACCGGTTCGATTACGCCACACCGTTGTTGAAGCTGCTGATGGTTGGCGCCGCTCATGCCACCGAATTGCCGTTCGTGTGGGGCAATCTCGGCGCGCCCAAGGATCCCACGCTGAAGCTGGGCGGCACCAAGGCCGCCAAGGCGGTGTCCAAGCGGGTGCGTACCCGCTGGATCAACTTCGCCGCGCACGCCACGCCCGCGGGCCCCGCCGGCGACCCGGCGTGGCCGTCGTATGCCGAGAATGACCGTGCGTGTCTGATCATCGGCCGCCGCGACGCCGTCGCGTACGACGTGGACGCCGACATCCGCGCGGCCTGGGGGAGCGACATGGTGAGCTTCCGCTAGGCGGATGCCTTGCCCACCAGCGCGTGCCTTTTCATCTGGTCGAACATCTCGACGTAGTACGACAGGCATTCCGACAGCGCCTGCTCGGTGTTGAATAGGGGCTGGTAACCGAGGTCGCGCGACGCCTTGGCGATCGAAAAGAAATTGTCCAGATACAACCGCTCGACGGCGAGCGGTTCGAGCAGTGGCGCCGGTATCCCGAATCGGAAGTGCAGCCGCTGCCAACCCGTCATCGCCGCGCGCACGATGGGCCCGTTCACCCGGACTCGCGGCCACTTCTCTCCGCACGCCTCGACCACCGGCCTCGCGAACTCGAACATGTTGATGGGCTCGGCGTCGTTGATGAAGTACGCCTGGCCGGGCGCGGTGCCGCCGGGCGTCAGGTGTTCGGCGGCCAGGATGAAACCGTGAATCAGGTTGTGCACGTAGGAGTTGTCCAACCGGGCCGATTTGCGGCCGATCAGCACCTTGACATGGCCGGCGATCACGCTTTCGAACAGCTTGCGGAACATCGTCTGGTCGCCCCGGCCCCAGATGCCGCTGGGGCGAATCGCACACGTCAACAGTCCATCAACACCGTTCTGCCCCAACACGAATCGCTCGGCGATCACCTTGGTCTCGGTGTAGAGGTCATTGAAACGGTTGGTGTAGGGCAGCGTCTCGTCGCCTCCTGCGATGTTCTGACCCCCCATGACGACGCTGTTGGACGAGGTGTAGACGAAGCGCTGTACCCCGGCGGCCTGCCCGGCGCGGACCAGGTTCTCGGTGCCGCCGACGTTGACCCCGAAGCTGCGCTTGCGGTACTCGTCGGTCACCGATGCACCGCCCATCAGGTCGATGATCGCTGCGGTGTGGAAGACGGTGTCGATGCCGTCGACCGCCTGGGCGCACACGGCCGTGTCGGTGATGTCACCCTGCAGCACCTCCAGCTGCGGATGCGCCGGGAGCGGCGAGGGCGCACGGTCGAAGGAACGCACGAAATGCCCGCGGTCGAGCAAGGTGGACACCAGGTTGGCGCCGACGAAGCCGGAGCCCCCGGTGACCAGGACACGGCCGAGTTCGGCCGTCAGCGATGGATCACCCATGGCCTAAAGCATAACTGAAACGTGTTCCAGTTCGGAAAAAGATTGTCATCCAAGCCCCTGATGTCGCCGGATTCAGGCATCCTCAGGCTCGCCCGCCGCGAGCGCATCCTCGATCCTCTTGCGGGCGCCAGCTAAGTGCTCCTCGCACCGTTTAGCCAGTTGCTCGCCCCTTTCCCAGAGCTTCAGCGATTCATCCAGGTCCAGGCCGCCCTGCTCGAGCACCCGCACGACTTCGATCAGTTCGTCCCGGCAGGCTTCATACGCCAGGTGACTAATAGGTGTAATTGATTCGCTCTCCTGAGGGACGGCGGCGTCGTCCCCGCCGTCGTTTTTACGCGCCATCGGAGGGTCCTTCGCTCACTGCGGCCACGGCGCCGTCGGCCACCCGCACCCGCAGCCGGGTGCCCGCCGGCGCGTCGTCGACCGACCGGAGCACCTGGTTCGTCGGCCCGATGGTTTGCACCACGGCGTAACCGCGGGCCAGTGTCGCCGCCGGCCCCAACGTGGCCAGCCGCGCGCGCAGGTGGCCGACCCGCTCGGTCTCGGTGGCGGCCAAGCGGGTGATGTCGCGGCGCATCGCCGAGCGGGCGCGGTGCACCTCCTCGGCGCGCGCCGTCAGCGCCGCCAGTGGCTCGGCCAGTACCGGGCGACTGCGGATCTGGGACAGAGCCCGTTGCTCGCGGGTCACCCAGTTGCGCAACGCCTGCGCGCTGCGCCGGCGCAGATCGTCGAGCAGCCGCTGCTCGGCGGCGGTGTCGGGGACGACCTTCTTCGCCGCGTCGGTGGGGGTGGCCGCGCGCACATCCGCGACCAGATCGCACAGCGGGTTGTCGGGCTCGTGGCCGACCGCACTGATCACCGGGGTGCGGCAGGCCGCGATGGCGCGGCACAGCGTCTCGTCGGAGAACGGCAGCAAGTCCTCGACGCTGCCACCGCCGCGGGCGAGCACGATGACGTCGACCTCGGCGTCGCGGTCGAGTTCGCCCAGCGCCTCGACGATCTGGGCGACCGCGTTCGGTCCCTGCACGGCGGTGTTACGCACCGCGAAGCGCACCCCGGGCCAGCGTGCGGCCGCCACGGTGGTGACGTCGCGTTCGGCGGCGCTGGCCCGCCCGGTGATCAGTCCAATCATGTTGGGCAGGAAAGGGATCGGACGCTTGAGCCGGGGATCGAAGAGTCCTTCGGCATCCAGCAGCCGGCGCAGCCGATCGATGCGGGCCAGCAGCTCACCCACCCCGACGGCGCGAATCTCGGACAGGCGCAACGAGAAGGTGCCCCGGCCGGTGTAAAACGATGGCTTGCCGCGCACCACCACCTGCGTGCCCTCGGCCAGCTTCACCGGCGCGTTGAGCACCAGATCGCGCGGACAGGTCACGGTCAGCGACATGTCGGCGGCCGGGTCACGCAGCACCATGAACACGGTTTTGGAATCCTGGCGCATCGAAATCTGGGCCAGCTGGCCCTCGACCCAGACGGTGCCCAGCTTGTCGATCCAGCCCGCGACCCGGATGGCCACCGCGCGCACCGGAAACGGATTCTCGGCGGAGTTCGGTTCGGAGGTAACGGCCGGGGTCACTTCGCGTTCGCGCGGGTGATCCTGTTGGCGAGCAGCGTCTGGAACGGTGCGCGGCCCTTGGTGGCCTGCTCATAGGCCAGCAGGGCTTCGAGCTCGTCGACGCTGAGCGACTGCAGACGCGCGCGCAGCTGCGCCAGCGTCAGCGACGTGTAGTCCAGCTCGGTAACCACTTCCGGTTGCGGAACCGAGGCGCCGGCCGCCGGCTTCTTCGATTGCCGGGCGGGCCGGGTCAGGGCGCTGGCGTCCTCGTGCGCGTCGGCCACGGAATACAGGGCGAACCGGCCCTCGGCCCTGCGCTCGCCCTCGCCGCCGTCCTGCAACGCGCCGGACGCCCCGTCGGCCGCGTCATCGATGTCCTCGTCGAAGGTCGCCCATTCCGGCTTCTCGTCCTTGGGAGGGAAGATCGATTCGAGGGTGCTATCGCCCTTGATAGCCAGCTCGGCGAGGTTCTGCTGGAAGCGCATCACGATGTGCGCCGCCTGGCTGGCCAGTGTCATCGGGTACATCAGGATGGTTTTCGGCAGCCTGATGGTCTCTTCGACCGCGACTGTTGCCGCGCCGACCAGCAGCCGAACTCCATACGGTGCAGTGCCCATGGGTCCAAGATTGCCCTAAGCGGCGGCTAACTCCAAGCCCACCGGCGCGAGCTGGCAAGCCCGTGTCCGCGGTAAGTACCCTGGACGTCATGCCGCCGACTATCGACATGGGGATTCCCGGCCGTGTGGGAGGACCAGCGCGTTCGGCAGCCGGCGACCCAGTCCGCAAGCGAGTGCTCCTGGCCGAACCGCGCGGTTACTGCGCGGGCGTCGACCGGGCCGTGGAGACCGTGGAACGCGCACTGGAAAAGCACGGGCCGCCGGTCTACGTGCGTCACGAGATCGTGCACAACCGCCACGTGGTCACCACCCTGGAAAAGGCCGGCGCGGTGTTCGTCGAGGAGACCGACGAGGTTCCCGAGGGGGCCATCGTGGTGTTTTCCGCGCACGGCGTGGCGCCCACGGTGCACGCCGCGGCCGCCGACCGGAATCTGCACACCATTGACGCCACCTGCCCGCTGGTGACCAAGGTGCACAACGAGGCCAGGCGTTTCGCGCGCAACGACTACGACATCCTGCTGATCGGCCACGAAGGCCACGAGGAGGTCATCGGGACCGCGGGGGAGGCGCCCGACCACGTGCAGCTGGTCGACGGGGTCGCCGCCGTCGACAACGTGACCGTGCGTGACGAGAACAAGGTGGTGTGGCTCTCACAGACCACGCTGTCGGTCGACGAGACCATGGAAATCGTCGAGCGGTTGCGGCAACGGTTCCCCAAGCTGCAGGATCCGCCCAGCGACGACATCTGCTACGCGACCCAGAACCGCCAGGTGGCGGTCAAGGCGATGGCACCCGAGTGCGAGCTGGTGATCGTCGTCGGGTCCCGCAATTCCTCGAATTCGGTGCGGCTGGTCGAGGTCGCCCTGGGCGGCGGGGCCGCGGCCGCGCATCTGGTGGACTGGGCCGACGACATCGACCCGGCCTGGTTGGAAGGCGTCACCACGGTGGGCGTCACCTCCGGGGCGTCGGTTCCCGAGGTCCTGGTCGAGGGCGTGCTGGCACGGCTGGCCGAGTGCGGCTTCGACGTGGTGCAGCCGGTCACGACCGCACAGGAGACCCTGGTGTTCGCGTTGCCGCGGGAGATCCGGTCAGTTCGCTGAGCTTGCGATCGGTGCTAGACGTCGTATTCCCAGGATTCCGCCGGCGACCGTCCATGCGACCGGCCGGGCGTCCGCGTGCGGCTGCGCCGCTCGGTGTGCGGCTCGCGGGGCGGTTCCTGCGAACCGGCGCCCCGGTAGCGGACCTGGGAGATGGGGTGATGGGTTCCGTTCGAGCCGGTTGACGGGGGACGCCGGCGCCTCGGTTCATACGGCGGCTCGTACGGTTCGCGGCTCTCGTATCGGCCCCCGGAAGTCGGGCCGCTCGGCGGCTCGTACCTGTCCCCGTAGGGCTCGAAGCCGTCGAAACGGCTGCTCCGCGGGGTGGGCCTTTCGTAGGGGCTGCGGCGGGTGCGGGGTTCGCGACGCGGTTCCCGGGCCGATTGGCCACGCGAATCGGCGTCGGCGTCAGGCCTGGGCCGGCGGCGGGACCGTGGGTGGCCGC
>NZ_QMEU01000067.1 GCF_003284975.1 Mycobacterium colombiense | reverse complement strand
CGACGTCTCGCGCTCTGCTCTCATGCGTCGCCTCTTCCGTTAGCCTGCTGTGACTGCATTCGTTGCAGCGCCCGCAACCGCACTGCGGCACTGCGTGGATTGCGTTCGATCTCGGTGGCGTCGGCCCGATCGGCGCCGTGCGTCAGGGACTGGAATCGCGGCTCGTGGCCGGGGAGTTCGACCGGCAGGTCCACCGGGGTGCGGGACGCGACCGCCTGGGCGAAGAGCCGCTTGACGATCCGGTCCTCCATCGATTGGTAGGCCATCACCACGATGCGCCCGCCCACATCGAGGGCGTCCAGGGCGGCCGGGAGCGCGTTGCGCAGCGTGTCCAGTTCGTCGTTGACCGCGACCCGCAGCGCCTGAAAGGTGCGCTTGGCCGGGTGTCCGCCGGTGCGCCGGGCCGCGGCCGGAATCGCTTCGTAGAGCAGGGCCACCAGGTCCGCGGTCGAGGTGAACGGCTCCCGGGCCCGGCGGCGCACGATGTGCGCGGCGATGCGGCGCGCGAACCGCTCCTCGCCGTAGCGGTGCAAGATCCTCGCCAGCTCGGCCTCGTCATAGGTGTTGACGATGTCGGCCGCGGTCAGCGGTGACGAGGGGTCCATCCGCATGTCCAGCGGCGCGTCCTGGGCGTAGGCGAAGCCGCGCTCGGCGCGATCGAGCTGCATGGACGACACCCCGAGGTCGAACAGCATTCCGTCCACGGATTCGGTTGCCGCATACCCGGATTCGGCCAGCGCCGCGGCGACGTCGTCGTAGCGCGTGTGTACCAGCGTGAGACGGTCGGCAAAGCGCGCCAGTCGCGCCCGGGCGATGTCCAGCGCGCTGGGATCGCGATCGAGCCCGATCAGCCGCAGGCCCGGCAGGTCGGTGAGGAACCGCTCCGCATGCCCGCCCGCGCCCAGGGTGGCATCGACCAGCGTCGCCCCCGACCCGTCGGGCTGGTGGCGGGTCAGCGCGGGCGTGAGTAGTTCGACGCAGCGTTCCAGCAGGACGGGGACATGCCCGTAGTCGTCGGGACTCGAATTGTCAGCCACCGCAACGCCTCCACGAATCTGTCGGCATCCGTCGGCCGCCCGCAATCCCGACAGGCGGGTCCTCGCGCCGCGTCGGGTCTGTGCCGCCCGGACGGGCCTTGGCAGGTGCTCGGGAAGAGGGGCGGCCCCTGCACCGAGGTCTCTGACCGAAGTCGCGAACCTGGCGTTGGGGAAGTACGCCAGGGTCGGTTCGGGCAGAGGCCACGGTGCACGGGCATGCGCCTCAGATGATGTCGCCGAGTGCTTCATCGCTGGCCGCGGAGAAGTTCTCTTCGTGGGTCTGCTGGTAGTCCTGCCATGCCTGCGCATCCCAGATCTCGAGGTTGTCGATCGCGCCGATCACCACGCAGTCCTTGGAAAGGTTGGCGTAGCGCCGGTGGTCGGCCGACAACGTGATCCGGCCCTGCGCATCGGGATGCTGTTCGTCGGTGCCGGCGGCGAGATTGCGGAGAAACGCCCGGGCGTCGGGGTTGCTCCGCGAGGCCTTGCTCGCGCGGCGGGCCAGTTGCTCGAATTCCGCCCGCGGGTAGACGGCGAGGCTGTGGTCCTGGCTCTTGGTGACCATCAACCCCCCTGCCAGCGCGTCGCGGAACTTGGCGGGCAGCGTGAGCCGCCCCTTGTCGTCGAGTTTGGGCGTGTAGGTGCCGAGAAACACCAGCTCACCTCCCCTACGGGGTCACCCAAACACTGCAGTCACCATACCCCACAATCCCCCACTACGCCCCATTCTTAGGGTGCCGCCGTGGCGTTTTCAGGGTTATCCGTCGTCAGGACGCCGCCAAAGCCGCGCACAGGGTGTGTCGCGCCCCGCCCGGGACATTTATCGCGTTCTGCATCGCGGCCCGATTACCAGGCGAAATACCGTCGGTGGGGCGTTGTGGGGGACTTTAGTGGGGCGTGGTGGGGCATTGACACCGAGACGCGCCGCGGTTAGGCCTCGATTGAGCAGCAAAACGGCATCGACGGTTGCGCGGAGGCCGGATGCCCGGCCGACGGCGCCCGGCCCCGGAAAACAAATCGGGGCAGCCGATGGCTACCCCGAGTGTGTGTGGATGCGGCTAGTCGTCGAAACGACGGCGGAACCGGTCCTCCATGCGGCTGGTGAACGAGCCCCCGCTTTTGTTGCGGCGTTGACGCAGCGGCGTGGCCGCCGGGCCGGAATGGTCGGGCCTGCCGGACAACCGGGGGCCGGTGATCGCGAAGATCACTCCGCCGAACATGACGATGAACCCGAAGACGCTGAGGATCGGGAAGTTTCCGATCATCGTCGCCTTGAACGCCACCCCGGAGACCAGCATCGCGAGACCGATGACGAACAGCGCCACGCCCTGCAACCGCCGGCGGGCGGTCGGCGCGCGAAAACCTCCACCGCGAACACTTGACGCGAATTTGGGGTCCTCGGCGTAGAGAGCGCTCTCGATCTGATCGAGCATCCGCTGCTCATGATCGGAGAGTGGCATTCGTCCCTCCTTGCCGACTGTTTGGCACGTGACTATCGGTAGCACGCGGATGCCCGTTGCGGGGGCAACTAATTGAAATGATACGAGGTCAATCTGCCCCATACCACTGGTTCGGCGCCGATTCTATCCCGGCCGCCCGCGGACGCCCCCGCAGACCGGAACTGCCGTGCGCTACAACCGGCTTCCGTCAACCGCGGTCGTTCGTCGGTCCGGTGTCACGACCACTCGTCGGGCCGTCGCGCGCGGGTCCGATAATGGGCGATAGCGGCCCGGTTTCACCGCGACCACATGCCGCCGATGCACCGCACCGCCCTGCCCACCGATGAGGAACCGATGAGGAGACCGCGAGTTGGCAATATTTCTCATCGATCTGCTGCCACACGACATGGAGCGTCGCCTCGGTGACGCCCTGGCGGTGTACGTCGATGCGATGCGCTACCCACGCAGCACCGAGAACCAGCGCGCCGCGATGTGGCTGGAACACATCCGGCGGCAGGGCTGGCAGGGGGCCGGCGTCGTCGAAACCGAGGAGGCCGAAGACGCAGGCGCGCAACCGCCCTCGGCCGAGGCCCTGGCCAGCGCCCCGTTGCTCGGGGTGGCCTACGGCTACCCCGGCGCGCCCGGGCAATGGTGGCAGCAGCAGGTGGTGCTGGGCATGCAGCGCGGCGGCTCACCGCCGCAGGAAATTTCGCGGCTGATGAACAGCTACTTCGAGCTGACGGAGCTGCACATCCACCCCCGCGCCCAAGGCCGCGGGCTGGGCGAGGCGCTGGCCCGACGGCTGCTCGCCGGTCGCGCCGAACAGAACGTGCTGCTTTCCACGCCGGAAACCAATGGTGAGCCCAACCGTGCCTGGCGGTTGTATCGGCGCCTGGGCTTCACCGACGTCATTCGCGGCTACCACTTCGCCGGCGACCCGCGGGCCTTTGCGATCCTGGGCCGCAAGTTACCGCTATAGCCCGAGCCGGGCCGCGACCCGGCGCAGGTCGCAAGACGCCACCTCATTCAGGTGGCACATCGGATCTGGCACGATGACCTGGTGCGAGCCAGCTCTCCCCCGTCCCGCAGCCGAGGATCCCGAGCGTCTCGAGCTCGACGGCGCCGCCTGACCGCCCTCGCGATGCTGCTGCTGGTGGTGCCGCTGGCCACCGGGTGCCTGCGGGTCCGTGCCTCGCTCACCATCTCCCCCGACGACCTGGTGTCCGGCGAGATCGTCGCGGCCGCGAAACCCAAGACCTCGAAGGACACCGGCCCCCAACTGGACAGCAACAACCTGCCGTTCAGCCAGAAGGTGGCGGTGTCGAACTACGACAGCGACGGCTACGTCGGCTCGCAGGCGGTGTTCTCCGACCTGACGTTCGCGGAGTTGCCGCAGCTGGCCAACATGAACTCCGACGCCTCCGGGGTGAACCTGACGCTGCGCCGCAACGGCAACCTGGTGATCCTGGAGGGTCGGGCGGACCTGACCTCGCTGACCGATCCCGAGGCCGACGTCGAGCTGACGGTCGCGTTCCCCGGAGTGGTGACCTCGACCAACGGTGACCGGGTCGAGCCCGACGTGGTGTCGTGGAAGCTCAAGCCCGGGGTGGTGACCACGATGACTGCCCAGGCCCGCTACACCGACCCAAACACCCGTTCCTTCACCGGAGCGGTGGTGTGGCTGTGCATCGCGTCGTTCGCGGCCGCCGGGGTGGTGGGGCTGCTGGCCTGGGTGAGCCGGGACCGGTCACCGCGGTTGACGGCGCCGCGCGACCAGCCGCCGCCCAGCTAGCTACCCCTGCCGGCCCGGTGACCAGTAGGCGAGCATCTCCGCGAACGTCTGGAAGGCCGGCCCGGAATTCCCGTAGGTCGCCTCGAGGTGGATGCTCAGCGGGAAGCCCAGCTCGGCGACCCCGTCGATGACCCGCTTGTACAGGTCGAGCATCTGCTGGCGCTTCTGCGCCGGTTCGCCGGCGGCCAGCTTCCTGACGAACTCCTGCTCGGCGGCCACCGCCGGGTTGCCCGGGTCCTGGATGAGCCAGTTGATCAGCCCGACCCGGCTCTCCATCTTCGGCACGAAGCCGAACGACAGCAGGATCTCCGGCCGGTGGTCGGTCTGCCTGGCGAACTCGCTCAGGAAGCCCACGATCGCGTCGGAGTACAGCAGCTGCGTCATGCCGTAGGTGGCGCCCTGGTCGCACTTGAAGTTGAACCGGCCCTGTTCGCCGTCCCGGGTGGGGATCAGGATCACGCCGCGGTTGGTCACCAGCTCGCGGTAGATCGACAGGGCGTCGGTGGGGGCGACGCCCGAGCCCTCGCCGTCGTTCATGGTGCGCGGCACGCCGACGAAGACCACGCCCTCCATGCCCGCCGAGGTCAGCTCGGTCAGCCGCGCGCGCAGCGTCGCCTCGTCCATGAATGCGGTGACCTGGGTGCACAGGCCGTTGATCCCGGACAGTTCCGGCTTGACGATCGACCAGAAGTCGAGCACGTCCAGCTTCGGCTTCATCTGGATGGGGCGGTCGTCGTCTTCGGCGATGATCCCCGGAATCATCACGTGCCGGATCCGCCCGCCCAGGCCCGCCTCCGCCGAATTCCGCACCACTTTGTGCGCCTCTTCCAGCGCCCGCTCCCGACCTTCGTCGGCGTTCGGCGGCACCAGCTCGAGCGCAATGGTGTTGAGGGTCACGCGGCTTCTCTCCATCTGACGACTATTGGCCCGGGCGTCTTGCGGCCGCGCAGCATTCGCGGCCCCCAGCGCACCCGCCAGCATAGGGGCGGGTTCGTGAGCCATGCGAAGCAACTGGGTCCGCCCGCCCGCGTCGTGGGGACGGCGACCCGGGCGCTGCGGCGAATACACTGGTCGGGCCTGGAACACCCAGCCAGCCGAGCAGAAAGGGGCGCCGCGCTGAGCCTAGGAGCCACAGCAGCAGCGGCAACCGTCGAGTTGACCGGCGCGATCACCGACCAGTTGCGGCGGTACATGCACGATCGGCGCACCGAGACCGCGTACATCGGAGACGACTACAGCGGTCTGATCGCCGCGCTGGAAGACTTCGTGCTGGGCGGGGGCAAGCGGCTGCGGCCCGCCTTCGCCTATTGGGGCTGGCGCGCGGTGACCACCGAAGCGCCCGATGAGCAAGCGCTGCTGCTGTTTTCCGCGCTCGAGCTGCTGCACGCCTGCGCGCTGGTGCACGACGACGTGATCGACGACTCCTCCACCCGGCGCGGCCGGCCGACCACCCACGTCCAGTTCGCGGCGCTGCATCGCGAGCGGCACTGGCAGGGCTCGCCCGAGCAGTTCGGGATGTCGGCGGCCATCCTGCTCGGCGATCTCGCGCTGGCCTGGGCCGACGACATCGTGTTCGGGGTGGAGTTGACGGCGCAGGCGGCGCGCCGGGTGCGGCGGGTGTGGGCGAACATTCGCACCGAGGTGCTCGGCGGGCAGTACCTCGACATCGTCGCCGAGGCCAGCGCGGCCGCCTCGATCGCCTCGGCGATGAACGTCGACACCTTCAAAACCGCCTGCTACACCGTGTCCCGGCCGCTGCAACTCGGGGCGGCCGCCGCCGCCGACCGGCCCGACGTCCACGACGTCTTCAGCCAGTTCGGCACAGACCTGGGGGTGGCGTTCCAGCTGCGCGACGACGTGCTGGGCGTGTTCGGTGACCCTGCGGTGACCGGCAAGCCGTCCGGGGACGATCTGCGCTCGGGCAAGCGCACCGTGCTGCTGGCCGAGGCGGTGGAGTTGGCGGAGAAGTCAGACCCGTTGGCGGCCAACCTGTTACGCACCTCAATCGGGGCCCGGCTGACCGATGCGCAGGTGGATCAGCTGCGCGACGTCATCGAGTCGGTGGGGGCGCTGGCCGCGGCCGAACAGCGGATCGCCACACTGACCCAGCGGGCGCTGGCCACCCTGGCGGCCGCACCCATCAACACCGCGGCCAAAGCGGGCCTGTCCGAACTGGCCAAGCTGGCCACGAACCGGTCCGCCTGACCGATGACGACGCCAATCGATACCCCGGCAGGCGATTCACCGGCGGCCAAACCGGCACGCGGTGAATGGGTTTCACGGCTGAAGGCCTTCCTCGCCGCCGGCGACTCCCGCCCGGCGAAACTGGGCATGCTCGGATCGGTGCTGATCACCCTGGGCGGCCTGGGCGCGGGCAGCACCCGCCAGCACGATCCGCTGCTCGAGTCGATGCACATGTCCTGGTTGCGTTTTGGGCACGGCCTGGTGCTGTCGTCGATCGTGTTGTGGACCGGTGTCGGTCTGATGCTGATCGCGTGGCTGGCCCTGGGCCGTCGGGTGCTGGCCGGCGAGGCGACCGCGTTCGTCATGAAGGCCACCACCGCGTTTTGGCTGGCGCCGCTGCTGGTGTCGGTGCCCGTCTTCAGCCGGGACACCTATTCGTACCTGGCGCAGGGAGCGTTGCTGCGCGACGGGCTGGACCCGTACGCCGTCGGCCCGGTTGCCAACCCAAACAGCCTGTTGGACAACGTCAGTCCCATCTGGTCGATCACCACCGCACCCTATGGCCCGGTGTTCATCCTGGTGGCCAAGATCATCACCATCGTCGTCGGCAACAACGTGGTGGCCGGCACCGCGTTGTTGCGACTGTGCATGCTGCCCGGCCTGGTGCTGCTGGTCTGGGCGACCCCCCGCATCGCGCACCGGCTGGGCGCCGACGGTGCGACGGCGCTGTGGATCTGCGTGCTCAACCCCCTGGTGCTCATCCATCTGATGGGTGGGGTGCACAACGAGATGCTGATGGTGGGCCTGATGGCCGCTGGCATCGCGTTGACGTTCGGTGGCCGCCCCGTTGCCGGCATCGCGCTGATCACCGTCGCCATCGCGGTCAAAGCCACCGCCGGCATCGCGCTGCCTTTTCTAGTGTGGGTGTGGGCGCGCCAGCTGCGCGATCGGCGTGGATATCGGCCGTTGCCAGCGTTTTTCGCGGCCACGGCGTTGTCGCTGCTGATCTTTTTGGTGGTGTTCGCGATCCTGTCCGCGGTGGCCGGCGTCGGCCTGGGCTGGCTGACCGCGCTGGCCGGATCGGTGAAGATCATCAACTGGCTGACCGTGCCCACCGCGGCCGCCAACCTGATCCACGCGATCGGCGGCGGGTTCTTCCCGGTGAGCTTCTATCCGATCCTTCGCGTCACCCGGCTGGTGGGCATCGCGATCATCGCGGTTTCGCTTCCGCTGTTGTGGTGGCGGTTTCGCCGCGACGACCGGGCCGCGCAGACCGGCATCGCGTGGTCGATGCTGATCGTGGTGCTGTTCGTGCCGGCCGCCCTGCCCTGGTACTACTCGTGGCCGCTGGCGATCGTGGCCCCGCTGGCGCAGTCGCGGCGGGCGGTCGCGCTCATCGGCGGCGTGTCGACCTGGGTGATGGTGATCTTCAAACCCGATGGCTCGCACGGCATGTACTCGTGGTTGCACTTTTCGCTGGCCACCGTCTGCGCGCTGATCGCCGGCTACAGCCTGTATCGGGCCCCCGCGCGGCAGGCGGAGCCCGCCGGCGTCGCGGCCGACGTCCCCGCCGATTGAGCGAACGGGCTCAGTAGGCCATCGCTTGCGCCCGGCGCACGACCTCCCGGGCCTGATGGGCGTGCAGGGCGTCGACCGGACGGGCGTTGTTGAGGGCGTCGCGGCTGCCGTCACGGGTGACGGTCAACGAGGGATCCCGGGTGAACAACCAGCGCACGATCTCGGTGTCGTGGTAGCCGCCGTCGTGCAGGATGGTCAGCAGTCCCGGCAGGCTCTTGACCACCTCACCGGACTTGGTGAAGAACACCTGCGGCACCACCAGACCCTCGTCGCGGCGAACCGCCACCAGGTGGCCCTCCCGGAGTTGCTGATGCACCTTGGTGACCGGCACCCCCAGCAATTCGGCGACCCGCTTGAGGTCATAGATCGGCTCGTCGGGCTCTAGCACATCGTCGCCGGCAGGAATACTGCTCATCCCGGCAAGTCTAGGCCTAGATCGCCGCCTTGAACCCGTGTTCTACCGGCCAATCACCGCCGCACACCTACGATGGCCCCGTGGCCCAAGCGCAATCGCCCGGCCCCGCCTCGGGCCGGGTCGGCCCGCATGGTCGCCGTCCCCAATCCGGGTCGGCCGATCCGTTGGAGAACGCCTTGCTGGACGGCCGCTACCTGGTTCAGTCCAGGATCGCCAGCGGCGGCACGTCGACGGTGTACCGCGGGCTCGACACCCGCCTGGACCGCCCCGTCGCGGTGAAGGTGATGGATTCTCGCTACGCCGGCGACGGGCAATTCCTGACCCGCTTCCAGCGCGAGGCCCAGACCGTCGCCCGGCTGAAGGACCCCGGGCTGGTCGCGGTCTACGACCAGGGCCTGGACGCCCGGCACCCGTTTCTGGTGATGGAGCTCATCGAGGGCGGCACGCTGCGCGAACTGCTGGGCGAACGCGGACCCATGCCGCCCTACGCCGTCGCCGCGGTGCTTCGTCCGGTGCTGGGCGGGCTGGCCGCCGCGCACCGGGCCGGCCTGGTGCATCGCGACGTCAAGCCCGAGAACGTGCTGATCTCCGACGACGGCGAGGTCAAGATCGCCGACTTCGGTTTGGTGCGAGCCGTCGCCGCCGCCGGAATCACTTCCGCCAGCGTCATTTTGGGCACCGCCGCCTATCTGTCACCCGAACAGGTGCGCGACGGCAGCGCCACTGCGCGCAGCGACGTCTACTCCGCGGGGATCATGACCTACGAGCTGCTCACGGGGCGCACACCGTTCACCGGCGACTCGGCTTTGTCGCTCGCCTACCAGCGGCTGGACACCGACGTGCCGCCGCCGAGTGGGGTCATCGACGGCGTGCCCGGGCCGTTCGACGAATTCGTGCAGCGCGCCACGGCCCGCGACCCCGCCGACCGCTACGCCGACGCGATCGAGATGCGAGCCGACCTCGACGCCATCGCCGACGAGCTTGCGCTGCCGCACTTCTCCGTGCCGGCGCCACGCAACTCCGCGCAACACCGTTCGGCGGCGCTGCAGCATAGCCGGATGGGCCAGCGGCCGCCGCAACGGCCCGCGCCGCCCGAACCGGCGCCGGTGCGTGCCCCCACGCGCCAGATGACGCGGGGGCCCCAGGACTGGCCGGCGCCGAAACGCCCGGTGCGGACTGACGTCGAACCCGAGGACGACTACGAATATGAGGCCGTCGCAGGCGAATTCGCGGGCATCCCGATCAGCGAATTCGTCTGGGCGCGCCAGCACAACCGGCGCATGGTGTTGGTCTGGGTGGCGGTGATCCTGGCGCTCACCGGACTGGTCGCGACCGCGGCGTGGACGGTCGGCAGCAACCTCAACGGACTGCTGTAGCCGGTCGCGCTATGGGGCCCAAGCGACCCGGCACGACGGCACGCGTCTTAACGTAATCACAAAGTTCTCTTATTTTTCTTAATTTTGGTGTACCGTACTTCTGCATGGGTTCGACAACGCATCGCGTCGACTCGCCGAACCGGCTCGGCGAGCACGCAGTCGTACTAGGTGCCGGAATGGCGGGTTTGCTTGCCGCCCGCGTACTTTCGGAGTTCTACGATTCGGTCAGTGTGGTCGAGCGGGACAGATTGCCCGACTATCCGTGCCACCGGCGGGGAATCCCCCAGGGCCGTCACGTGCACAACTTCTACAGCCGCGGCCTGCAGGCGCTGGAAGAGTTGTTTCCCGGCCTGCTCGAGGACCTGTCCAGGGCGGGTGCGGTCGTCGTCGACGACGGTGATCTGTCGCGGTTCTACGTGCGCTTCGGGCGCTACGAGATGAAACACTCGGGCACGTTCGCCGATCCGGACGCGTTGGCGCTGCACATGACGACCCGTCCGTTCATGGAGTTTCACGTCCGTCGGCGGGTCAAGGCCCTGCCGAACGTGACGTTCCTCGACGGGCACGACGTGTCCGAACTTCTCAACACCGCGGACATCGTGAACGGTGTGCGAATCACCCGGCGCTACAACGGTTTCCTCACCGCGCTGGACGCCGATCTGGTGGTGGACGCCATGGGGCGCGCCGCACGCACCCCGGCGTTTCTGGAGAGCCTGGGTTATCCGCGGCCAACCGAGGATCGGGCGGTGGCCCGATACGGCTACGCGAGCCAACAGTTGAGCATGCCCGAGGGATCGATCGCCCAGCGGCTGGTGATGTTCAACCCGGGGGGCGGCCGGCCGGGGGGCTTGTTACTCGCCAACGAGCACGACACGTTCATGTTGGCGATCGGCGTGCCGGTCGATGCCGGCGAGCCGCCAACCGATTTCGCCGCGATGCTCGCGATGGCCGAGCCGTCACTGCCCCCGGCCATCATCGAGGGCCTGCGCCGCGCCTATCCCATCGGTGAAGCCGTGACATACCACCACACCGCCGCGATCTGGCGGCGCTACGACCAGATGGCCGACTTCCCTTCGGGTTTACTGGTGATGGGCGATGCGCTCTGCAGTCTCGATCCGACCTACGGCCAGGGCATGACGATCGCCGCGCTGGAAGCGCTGACCCTGCGCGATTGCCTGAGCGCGGGCGATGCCCAACTGGCGCAACGCTTTTTCCGGTCGACCGCGGTGTACATCGGCCAGACGTGGGGCGCCAATCGGGCCAGGGACCGGGCCACGTCCGGCGGCTACCGGCCGCGCGGGCTGCGCCGGCGACTCGCCCGCTGGGTCTCGCGAGCCGCACTGAACGCCTCGACCCGCGACGTCGTGCTGACCGAACGCTTCTTCCGGGTCTCCAACTTCATCGACCCGCCCTCGCGGCTGCAGGATCCCGCCCTGTTACCGCGCATCGTGTGGGGCAACCTGCGAGCCCGGTTCGCCTCGAAGCGAAGCCGCACTGCCCCGGCCACCCTGGCGCCGCAGGGCTTAGGGCGGGAGCGGCTTTCGGCCCGCGGCTAGTCGCGCAGCATCTCGGCGACGAGGAAGGCCAACTCCAGCGACTGCTGGGTGTTCAGCCGTGGGTCGCATGCGGTTTCGTAACGGCCGACCAGGTCCGTGTCCGAAATGTCTTGCGCCCCACCCAGGCACTCGGTGACGTTCTCGCCGGTGATCTCGACGTGAATGCCGCCCGGGTGGGTGCCCAGCGCGCGGTGCACCTCGAAGAAGCCCTGCACCTCGTCGACGATGCGGTCGAAGTGGCGGGTCTTGTAACCGTTGGACGACTCGTGGGTGTTGCCGTGCATCGGGTCGCACTGCCAGATCACCTGGTGACCGGTGGCCTGGACCTTTTCCACGATCGGGGGCAGCAGGTCGCGAACCTTGTTGTTGCCCATCCTGCTCACCAGCGTCAGCCGGCCGGGCTTGTTGTGCGGGTCGAGCCGCTCGACGTACTCGACGGCCAACTCCGGGGTGATCGTCGGGCCGATCTTGACGCCGATCGGGTTGGCGATCACCTCGGCGAAGGCGATGTGCGCGCCGTCGAGCTGGCGGGTGCGCTCACCGATCCAGACGGTGTGCGCGGACAGGTCATACAGCTGCGGTTCGCCGCCGTCGCTTTCGGACAGGCGCAGCATGGACCGCTCGTAGTCGAGCACCAACGCCTCATGGCTGGCGTAGATCTCGGCGGTCTGCAGGTTGCGGTCGGCCACCCCGCAGGCGCTCATGAAGCGCAGCCCGCGATCGATCTCGGTGGCCAGCGCCTCGTATCGGGCGCCGGCCGGCGAGGTCCGGACGAATTCCCGGTTCCAGTCGTGCACCAGGTGCAGGGAGGCCAATCCCGACGACGTCAGCGCCCGAACCAGGTTCATCGCCGCACTGGCGTTGGCGTAGGCGCGCACCAGCCGCGACGGGTCGTGGTCGCGCACGGCGGCGTCCGGGGCGAAGCCGTTGATCATGTCGCCGCGGTAGGACTTCAAGCCCAGCGCGTCGATGTCGGCCGAACGCGGCTTGGCGTACTGGCCCGCGATGCGGGCCACCTTGACCACCGGCATGCTCGAGCCGTAGGTCAGCACCACCGCCATCTGCAGCAGCGTGCGGACGTTGCCGCGGATGTGGGGTTCGGTGTTCTCGGTGAACGTCTCCGCGCAGTCCCCACCCTGCAGCAGAAACGCCTCGCCCCGGGCCACCTGGGCCAGCTGCTCCTGCAACCGGACGATCTCCGACGGCACCGTCACCGGCGGGACGCTTTCGAGGACCGTGCGCATCGCCGTCGCCTGGTCGGCGGGCCAGCTGGGCTGCTGGGCGGCCGGTTTGGCCAGTGCGGCGTCCAGCCGCGCCCGCAGATCGGTCGGCAGCGGCGGCAGCGGCGGCAGCTGATCGATCGGTATGTCGACGGTCCAGTTCATCGGTCCATCGTAACCGCGGCGCGGGGGTCCCTGGTCAGGGCTGATCTGCGGGAACGCGGGCCGGCCGGGTGCGTTCCCGCCGGCGTCTCAGTCCCCGCCGGTGATGAGCCGGTATCTGCGGAGCTGATCGCGCGCGTCGACCAGCGCGTCGTGCGCGTCGGACGATCGGGGCGGCATCCGTGGGCTGCCCCGGTCCTCCCACAGTTGCCGCAGCTCACGGGTGAAGCGCGGTATCGCTCGCGGCAGCTCCGGCATGGTGCCCCACAGCTGGCACAAGGCCACGTGGTCGTAGGCCGCCACCCACGCCCACAGCTCGATCGGCTCGGCGGCCGCCCGCCCGGAATTCAGGCCGAAGAAGTCCTCCAGGTCCTCCCGGATCTGCCGGCGCGAGCGCCACAGCTGCGAGGCCGGTGGCGGCAGCTTGGGCAGCACGTTGGCGCGCACCCAGGGCCCGGCGCGCTCGGGGTCGAACTCGGTGGACACCGCGTAGTACTCGCGGCCGTCTTCGGCGGCCACCCCGATGGAGATCAGCTCGATGGTGCGGCCGTCCTCGATGAATTCGGTGTCGTAGAAGTACCGCACCGGAGAAAGCCTAGACCGGCGACGATGAGTGCCGGCACGGCGCGAAGGAGGAGCCGGTCCATCGGCCGCGAAGCCGGCTAGCGGCCGATCAGGATCGGCCCGGTCGGCGCCGGCGCGGGGTGGATCTCGTGGTCGAGCGTGGCGTCGACGGTGCGTTCGTCGGGCAACCGCGGTGTGCCGGCGATGGCGCACTGCAGGTATAGCTTGGCCCGCACCACCGGGCGGCGCAGCCTGCGCTCGCGTTGCAGCGCGCGGCGCATCTTGTCCGGCTGCGTGCAATACCGCCACCGGGCCCACGGCGCGTGCGGGCGCGACAGCCGGATGGCGCCGATGACCAGCAGGATGACCAAAAACATGCCCAGCAGGCCGGTCCACACCTTGCCCTTGAGCACCACCACGACGGCCAGTGGCAATGTCAGCGCCATGGCGCTGGCCACCACGGCCCGCAGCAGCGCCGAATCGGCGCTGTGCCAGATCGGTAGGAAGAACATCAGCGGGTGCAGGCCCATGATCAGCAGCCCGGCCACCGCCACCGCGGCGAACACCGCGTCCACCGAGGTGCGGCCGTCTTCGGACCAGTACACGTCGGACAGGTGCAGGATCAGCGCGTACTCGTCGAGCACCAGGGCGGCGCCGATCCCGAAAAAGGTTGCCGCGATGGTGAATTCGGGTTCATGGCCGTCGATGGCCAGGGTGACCAGCGTCAGGCCGGACAGCAGGGTCAGCACCACCCCGAAGGTCACGTGGTGGATGTGCACTCCCCCGACGTGGACGTTGCGTGGGTGCCACCACCGGGCGGTCCGGCCGGTGGTGGCGCGGTGCCGGATGAACCGCACGCACGTTCGCGTGACGAAAAACGTGAGGATGAAGGCCACCAGGCAGCACAGCAACGGCAGGTGACCGCGGTCGTAGACGTCGTGGGCGAACCATCGGGTCACCTCGGCCACGAACGAATGGAGCACTCTTGAAACGTACGCCTGTCCGCGCCGGGGTCGTGGGACCCGCGCTGCACCAGGCGGGTCGGGGCCCGGCCACCCATTACGCTGTTGTGCGACATGAGTACACGGCAGACGCCCGGCGTGGGCTTGGCAGGCAAGCGTGGCCCCGGGTGGGTGCTGTGGTGGGGGCTGGCTTGGCTGACCGCCGCCGCGGGGCTGGGTTACGCGGCGTGGCAGCTGTTCGGGCACACGCCCTATCGCATAGACATCGACGTCTATCAGATGGGCGCGCGGGCGTGGATGGACGGCCACCCGCTGTACCGCGGGGACGTGCTGTTCCACACGCCGATCGTGGATCTGCCGTTCACCTATCCGCCGCTGGCGGCCATCGTGTTCTGCCCGTTCGCCTGGATGCACATGCCCACCGCCAGCGTCGCGATCACCGTCCTGACGCTGGTGCTGCTGGTGGTGTCGACGGTGATCGTGCTGACCCGCCTCGACGTCTGGAGCACCTCGGCGACGCTGGCCGGCCCGGCCTGGCTGCGCCGGTGGTGGTTGGCGATCGTCACGGCGGCGGCGGCGACGGTCTGGCTGGAACCGATCAGCTCGAACTTCGCCTTCGGCCAGATCAACGTGGTGCTGATGACGCTGGTGGTCGCCGACTGCGTGCCGCGGCGCACGCCGTGGCCGCGCGGGCTGCTGCTGGGCCTGGGTATGGCGCTGAAGCTGACCCCGGCGGTATTCCTGCTCTATTTCCTGCTGCGCCGCGATACCCGGGCCGCGCTGACCGCGCTGGCGTCTTTCGCAGGCGCGACGCTGCTGGGTTTCGTGCTGGCCTGGAACGACTCGTGGGAGTACTGGACGCACACCGTGCGCCACACCGACCGAATCGGTTCGGCGTCGTTGAACACCGACCAGAACATCGCCGGCGCGCTAGCCCGGCTGGGGCTCGGGCAGCAGGAACGCTCCCTGCTCTGGGTGGCCGCGTCGCTGCTGGTGCTGGCGCTGACGGTCTGGGCGATGCGGCGGGTGTTGCGCGCCCACGAGCCCACGCTCGCGCTGGTCTGCGTCGCGCTGTTCGGGCTGGTGGTCTCGCCGGTGTCCTGGTCGCACCACTGGGTCTGGGTGCTGCCGGCGGTGCTGGTGACGGGGATCGCGGGCTGGCGGCGCCGCAACGCGGCGCTGATGGTGGTCAGCGCCGCGGGGGTGGCGCTGATGCGGTGGTCGCCGATCGACCTGCTGCCCAAGCACCACGAGGCCAGCGCGGTCTGGTGGCGTCAGCTCGCCGGGATGTCCTATGTGTGGTGGGCGCTGGCGGTGCTCGTCACGGTGGGTGTCACCGTCACCGCCCGCGGAATGGCGCGGGATACGGCCCCGCAGCAGCTGGCGCCGGTTACCGCCGTCGGCTAACCGGCCGCCGTTTCGGGGATCCGGACGGCCTCGCCGTTGGCGGCGCCGTCGTTACCGTCCTTTTTTAGGCTCGCCGCGTAGATGTCGACGTATTCCTGACCGGACAGCCCCATCAGCTCGTAGATCACTTCGTCGGTGACGGCCCGCTCGATGAAGCGGTTGCCGGCCAGCCCGTCGAACCGCGAGAAGTCCATCGGCTTGCCGAAGCGGACGGTGACCCGGCCGAACCGCAGCATGTTCGTCCCGGGCGGGTTGACGACGTTGGTGCCGATCATCGCGACCGGGATCACCGGAACACCGGTCTCCAGCGCCAGCCGGGCCAGTCCCGTCTTGCCCTTGTACAGCCGGCCGTCCGGCGACCGGGTGCCCTCGGGGTACATGCCCAGCAGCTTGCCCTGGCTCAGCACCTGCTGCGCGGTGGTCAGCGCGGCGCGGGCGCTGTCGGCGTCGGTGCGGTCGATCGGCACCTGGCCGACGGCGGTGAAGAACCACCGCTGGAACCAGCCCTTGAAACCGGTGCCGGTGAAGTATTCCGACTTGGCCAAAAACGTGATCCGGCGACGCACCACCAGCGGAAGGTAGAAGCTGTCCATCACCGCCAGGTGATTACTGGCCAGTATCGCCGGCCCGGAACTCGGAACGTGTTCTAGGCCTTCGACTTTCGGGCGCCCCAGCAGTGACAGCAGCGGGCCGAGGAGCACGTACTTGAACAGCCAGTACCACATGGCCCTCCCTCTCGGCTATTCCCGCTGATGTTCTGCGCCAACTGTACCCATCCCCACCGGAACCGACCACCTGCGACGCAGGCGGCTCACTCCTCGAGCGTGACCGGGATGGGCTGATACCGGGTCCGCGATGCGGGAGCGCCGGGCCCGCCACTGGGCGGACCGTCGGGCGGCGGTTCCGGCGCCGGCCCGCCGGACCGGTCGATGTCGTTGACGATGTCGCGAATCACCTCGAGCAGGGCGATGCTGTGGTCGGCGATCGCGGTGAGCAACGGGTGCTGGTCGCCGGTGGCCAGCGCGGCCAGCGCGCATACCGGGCACCACACCTGTTGGCACTTACCGGTGCCCACGCCCGCGCCGGCCGTCAGCGCCGCCGCCGCGCGCACCGCGGGGTCGATGCCGTCCAGGATCGTCTGGGCGAGCCTGCGCAGTTCCGGACCGATGTCGGAATGACCCCCACCACTCACTTCGGCCACACCTCCGGATCTGGTCGAAAACGCACCGTCAGTTCGCTACCCCGTAGATGTGCGTCCAACACGGTGCACCGCCGAAGTACTGATGCCAACCTAACCCTGCGCCGCAATCCCCCGGCGCTGATGATCAGATCATCATCGACGCGGCCCAGCGTCAGCCCCGACGGATCGAGTTGCGGCAACGCCAGCCGCATCCGGTAGATGGACCCTAGCCCCGTCCCGGATTCCAGGTCCACGGTGGGCCGCAGCGGGCCCGGCGGCGCCGTGCCGCCGCGGCGCCGGGCCGCGTCGAGCAGCCCGCTCAGCGCTTTGGGGCCGATCGGCTCGCCGGACAGGTGCGGGGTCATCACCAGCGCCACCTCGCCGATGGTGGCGTCGAGCTCGTCGAGCACGCTGCGCTGCTCGGCGATGCGCTCGGTGTACCAGTAGAAGGCGGGGTGTTCGGGCAGATTGCGGTACTCGTACGAGTCGTCTTGCAGCAGAACCTGATTCACGATCAGCTCTTCGACCCGCACGCCCATTAAGGCCAGCGAGCCCAGCGTCCGGGCCGCCTCGGCCGCGACCACCCGCTCGGGGGTCAGCACCAGGTGCGCGCTCACCAGATCACCGTCGGTGAGCAGCGCGCTCAGCGACTCCACCTGCGAACTGATCCGCTCGAGCAGCTCGACCACCGCCGCCGATCGGGCGTCGTCGGCGGTGACCGACAGCCGGCGATGCCGCGGCCAGGCCCGCTCGACGTACAGCCCGAAGGTGGCGGGCAACGTCAGCATCCGCAGGGCGTCTGCGGTCGACGCGCAATCGACCACCACTCGATCCCATCGCCCGCTGCGGGCCAGCTCGCCGACGGCGTGCAGCCCGAGCACTTCCTGCACGCCGGGCAGGGCCGAAAGTTCCTCGGGCGCAATGGTACTCAGTTCGGAGTCGGGAAAACGCCGGTCCAGGGTGGCGACGACGGCACGCCAGCGGACCTCGAGCAGCGCCAGCGTGTCCAAGGCCAGTGCGTCGAGAAACCCGCCGCCGGCCTCCGCTTGTCCGGTGTCCAGGTCGGCCAGCACCCGCACCAGGTCGCCCTGACTCGGCGAGACGGGAACGCCCAGTACGTCACCCAGCGAGTGCGCCTGGTCGGTGGAGATCACCAGCACCCGTTGCCCGGCGCTCGCGGCACCGACGGCGGTGGCGCAGGCCAGGGTGGATTTCCCTACCCCGCCTTTGCCGACGAAAAGGCTGATTCGGGCCGGGGCGGGCGCTCCGAATTCAGGGGACTCACTCAGCCTCGACTCGTTTCTTCAGATCCTTCAACGCGGTGTCGGTCAACCGGCGCTCGGCCTTGCGCTTGAGCAGCCCGATCATCGGCATGGCCAGGTCGACGGAGAGTTCGTAGGTGACTTCGGTGCCAGATCCCTTGGCCGCCAGTCGATATGAGCCTTCCAACGCACGTAGCAGCGAGCTCGAGACCAGCGTCCAGCTCACCGATTGGCGATCCTTGGGCCACTTGTAGGACATGACCATGGTGTCCTTGATCACCGTGGCGTCCATGACGATCCGCGCAACCTTGGGGTACCCGTCGGGGTCCTTCTCGACGACCTCGGCTTCCTTGTACTCCGAGATCCATTGCGGGTAGGAATCGATGTCGGCGATCACCTGCATCACGGTGGCCGGGTCGGCCTCGATGTAGATGGTTTGCGTCGTCTTCTCCGCCACCTGATTGCTGCCCTCTCTCCCGCGAACGGATCGACCGCTGTCGACTGTGGGGATCCCGCGGGTCTCGGTCCGACACGGTACTCTCCGCGGCGGACCCGACCCGGCTAAACTACCGGAGAAACTCCGACCGGACGTGACCGTTCCAGTGTCGTCTTGACCTCGAAGGCCATTTTCTTGCCCGCCACCCGACGGCGGTGCGTCATCTTCGCCAAGTTCAGCTTGGCCAGCTGCCAGGCCGCCACCCCGGTCGGCTCGGCGTGCAAGAAGTAGTGCAGCACGACGCCGTCCAGCGACGGTTCCAGCCAGATCTCCATGGTGCCCGTCAACGCGCCGGTGACCGACCACCGGATGCCCTTTTCCGCGCGGTCCTCGACGACCTGCAGCCGCAGGTCCGGCCACCAGCGTCGCCAGCTGGACCGATCGGCCACCGCGGCGCCCACCCGCGCGCCGTCGGCGGCGACAAACGTCTCATCCGCGATCTGGATGCTGTTCATCACCCCAGCTTCACACACCGGCTGGCGCCGCCCCGCCGAGGGCGGGCCGGACGTCGCGGCTTGCGATCGCGGTCCCGGCCCACCACTGGTAGCCGTGCTGGGTCAACGCGCGGATTAGGCTGGTCGGCAGCAACCCCCTCCCGGGAATCTCCACGAGGTCGATTGAGGTCATAAGAGTGCGTGAGTACAGCGTCCCCGCCCGCTTCTCCGTCGGCGATAACGACAACATCGCCGCAATGGTCTTTGAACACGAGCGCGACGACCCCAACTTCGTCATCTACCAGCGCCAGATCGACGGCGAGTGGACCGACGTCACCTGCGCCGAGGCGGCCGAGCAGATCCGCTCGGCCGCACTGGGTTTGATCTCCCTGGGCGTGCAGGCCGGCGACCGGGTGTCCATCTTCTCGGCCACCCGCTACGAATGGGCGATCCTCGACCTGGCCATTTTGGCGGTGGGTGCGGTCACCGTGCCGATCTATGAGACGTCGTCGGCCGAGCAGGTGCGCTGGGTGCTACAGGACTCCGAGGCGGTGCTGGCGTTCGCCGAAACCGACGAACACGCGGCCATGGTCACCGAGCTGACCGCCGAACTGCCCGCGCTGCGCCGGGTGCTGCACATCGACGGTTCGGGGCCCAAGGCGCTCGACCAGCTCCAGGAGGCCGGCGCGTCGGTGGCACCGGCCGAGCTGACCGCGCGCCTCGAGGCGCTGCGGGCGTCGGACCCGGCCACCCTCATCTACACCTCGGGCACCACGGGGCGGCCCAAGGGCTGCCAGCTGACGCATTCGAATCTGTTGTATGAGACCCGCGGCGCCAAGGAGAGCCTGCCGACGCTGCTCGACGAGGGCCAGCGGCTCCTGGTGTTCTTGCCGTTGGCGCACGTGCTGGCGCGCTCGCTCACATTGTCCGCGTTCGCCAACAAGGTCACCGTCGGCTTCACCAGCGACATCAAGAACCTGGTGCCGCTGTTCGCGGTGTTCAAGCCGACCGTGGTGGTGTCGGTGCCGCGGGTGTTCGAGAAGGTTTACAACACCGCCGAGCAGAACGCCTCGAACGACGGCAAGGGCAAGATCTTCGCTGCGGCCGTCCAGACAGCCGTCGACTGGAGCGAGGCGCAGGACCGCGGCCGGCGCGGGCCGGTGTTGCGCGCCAAGCACGCCCTGTTCGACCGGCTGGTGTACAACAAGCTGCGCGCCGCGCTGGGCGGCGACTGCCGCGCTGCCGTCTCCGGCGGCGCGCCGCTGGGCTCGCGGCTGGGGCACTTCTACCGCGGCGTGGGCCTGACCATCCACGAGGGTTACGGCCTGACCGAGACCAGCTCGGCGATCACCGTCAACCAGGTCGGCAACGTCAAGATCGGCACGGTCGGAACGTTGGTGCCGGGCAACAGCATGCGCATCGCCGAGGACGGCGAACTGCTGGTGCGCGGCGGCGTGGTGTTCACCGGCTACTGGCGCAACGAGCAGGCCACCGACGACGCGTTCACCGATGGCTGGTTCAGGACCGGCGACCTGGGCGTGCTCGACGAGGACGGCTTCTTGAAGATCACCGGGCGCAAGAAGGAGATCATCGTCACGGCCGGCGGCAAGAATGTCGCGCCGGCCGTCCTGGAGGACCGGCTGCGGGCCCACCCGTTGATCAGTCAGGCGATGGTCGTCGGGGACAACAAGCCGTTCGTCGGCGCGCTGATCACCATCGACCCCGAGGCGTTCGACGGCTGGAAGCAGCGCAACCAGAAGGGCGCCGGCGCCTCGGTGGGCGATCTGACCACCGACCCCGACCTGGTCGCCGAGGTGGACGCGGCCATCAAGGACGCCAATCAGGCTGTGTCACATGCGGAATCGATCCGCAAGTTCCGCATCCTGCCGGTCGATTTCACCGAGGACACCGGCGAACTGACGCCGACGATGAAGGTCAAGCGCAACGTGGTGGCCGAGAAGTTCGCCTCCGACATCGAGGCCATCTACGCGAAGGACTAGCAGGGCGTCGGTCCGCCAAGCAGCGCGCCCAGCCGCGCCGCCAGCGTGTCCCACCGCCACTGGGCCATCACCCAGTCGCGCCCGGCCGCGCCCATCGCGGCCGCGCGGTCGCGGTCGGTCAGCAATTCGGTGACGGCGCCGGCGATCTCGGCCACCTCGCGGCCGTTGACGACCAGCCCGGTCTTGTTGTGCTGCACCGTTTCTGGGGCTCCCCCGGATTTGCCGGCGATGACCGGCACGCCGGTCGCCGAGGCCTCGAGGTAGACGATGCCCAACCCCTCGACGTCCAGCCCGGCGCCGCGGGTGCGGCACGGCATCGCGAACACGTCGGCCAGCGCGTGATGCGTGGGCAGCTCGGCGGCCGGTATACCACCGGTGAACGTCACGTCGTCTTCCACCCCGCACTCGCGGGCCAGCGCGCGTAGCGAGTCCAGATACGGGCCGCCGCCGACGATGACCAATGCGGCGCCGTCGACCCGCCGCCGGATCGACGGCAGGGCCTTGATGAGCATGTCCTGGCCCTTGCGTGGCACCAGCCGCGACACGCACACCACCGTGGGCCGCTCGCCCAACCCGTAGCGGTCACGCAGCTCGGCCCGACCCACCGGGTCGGGCCGGAACCGGTCGGTGTCCACACCCGAGGGCAGGTATTCCAGCGACGCCTTGGGGCCGAACGCGGGCGCGAACCGGGACCGGGTGTAGCGGCTGACGAACGTGACGACGTCGGTGTCGTCGCCGATGCGGCGCAGCACCGAGCGGGCGACCGGAAGCATCGACCACCCGACCTCGTGGCCGTGGGTGCTGGCCAGCACCCGGCTCGCCCCGGCCCCGCGGGCGCGGGAGGCCAACAGCGCCAGCGGCGCGGCCGCGCCGAACCAGACCGTGTCGATGCCGCCGGCGGCGATCAGCCGCCGCATCCGGGCGTCGACCGCCGGACCCGGCAGCATCAGGGTGCCCGGATGGCGCACCACCCGATAACCGGCGGCCTTGGCTGAGCGGTCAAAGGCGTCGGCGCCCTTCCACTGCGGCGCGTACACCGTCACCGTATGCGGCCCGGCGTCGACCAACCGGCCGACGAACTCGCCGAGGTACGACTGAATGCCGCCCGGGCGGGGCGGAAAGTCGTTGGTTACCAGCAGGACCCGACTCACCTGCGTCAGGCTAGCCTGGCGCCGGAGCACCCCGCGCACACGGTCCGAGCCGGGCGACGCGGCCCTAGTGGCCCAGCCACTGATGCCAGCGCGTGAGCAGGCCCGCCGGGCTGTCGCCCAGCACATCCTGACCGGCGACGGCCATGTCGGCGTGCCGAACGCCGCAGGTGGCCAGGTAGAGGTCGCGCAACTTCGGCGCTCCGTAGGTGTCCGCGACGAATCGGGCGAACCACCACGCACGGTCGTAGGCCAGCGAGCGCTGTTCCCCCGGCACGTCGAGATCGCCGTCGGTGGGCAGCGTCATGGGCAGCAGCGTCTCGGCGGGCACCGGCGTCGACGGGCGGCCGACGAAGTCGGCCACCCCCTCGGTGAGCCAGCGGGGTGCATCCGCGACGGTGTCGGCGCGCGCGGCGTAGTGAAAAAGCTCGTGAGCCAACACGATTCGCAACGATGCAGCGCTCATCGTGGCCGCGCCGGGCGCGAACACGATCCGCTGGCCCTCGGCGACCCGGCGAACGGGATCGAGCCGGTCGACCACCGTCACGGCCGCGATATCGGCCCACTGCGACGGCGGTCCCCCGCCGGCGGCGGCGCGAAATTCCTCGTCGGTGCCGGCCGCGACGACCGAGATCTCACCGGTCCAGTCGGTACCCCAGAACGACTCCACCGCGGCGATCGCCGCGGGCATGCCCGACGCCACCCGGGACAGCAGCCGGTCGCTGGCGGGGCCGCCGAGCCCCAGCAGCCGCACGGTGCGGTCGCCGACGGTGATCGACCTGGCGGACGCGGGGAGTTGGCTGCGGGCCGGCGTGACCAGCTGGGCGGGCCGGATCCGGGCTTCGCGCTTCGCGTCGAACGGCACGGCCGCGGCCACCAGCAGTTCGACAACGAAAACCCAAGCCAGCAGTATCGAGAGCCGCCGGCGACGCGGTCGGGGGTGTCTAGTAACGGCGAGCGTCGTAGATCGGACCGCCGGCGCTCATCGGCGCCACCCGGACCGGCACGCCATAGGTAGAGGAATGGATCATCATGCCGTCACCGATGTAGATGCCGGTGTGCGAGGCGTCGGAGTAAAAGGTCAGCACGTCACCGGGCTGCAGGTCGCCCAGCGAGACCGGCTGCCCGCCGTGGGCCAGCGCCTGGCTGGAGTGCGGCAGCGAGATGCCGGCTTGCTGGAATGCCCACATCACCAGGCCTGAGCAGTCGAATCCGCCGGGTGCGGAGCCGCCCCACACGTAGGGCGAACCGACCTGGGTCAGCGCGGCCTGCACGACGGTGGCGCGGTCACCGCCGC
>NZ_QMEU01000066.1 GCF_003284975.1 Mycobacterium colombiense | reverse complement strand
GCCCCGCGCGACCTGAACGCGGTCATCGAGCCCGGCTCGGTGACGGTGCTCACCGGGCGTAACGGCGCCGGCAAGAGCACCGCGCTGCAGGCGATCGCCGGCATCGGCGTGCCCTCGTCGGGCCGGGTCATCGTGGACGGCGTCGACGTCGCCGACCTGGAGCCGGCTGGCTGGTGGACACAACTGTCCTGGCTGCCGCAACGCCCGGTGCTGGTCCCGGGCACCGTCGACGACAACCTGGCGCTGCTCGGACGACTCGACGACGTCGAAAAGGCCTGCGCCGATTCCGGATTCGACGCCGTGCTGGCCGAGCTGCCCGATGGGGGCAGCACCGTGCTCGGGCGCGGCGGTGTCGGGTTGTCGCTGGGGCAACGCCAGCGGCTAGGTCTGGCCCGAGCGCTCGGCTCGACGGCCGCCGTGCTGTTGCTCGACGAGCCGACCGCACACCTGGACGCACCCACCGAGCGACGCGTCTTGCGGGCCATCGTCGAACGGGCCCGGGCCGGTGCGACCGTGATCGTCGTCGGCCACCGCGCGCCGGTGCTGGCCGTCGGTGACCGGATCGTCGAGGTGGCCGCCGAGCGGACGGTGCGTCATGCCCCGGCGTGATCCGCTGGTGGACGCTGTGACACTGCTGCGCCCGCGGTGGCCCCGCGTCTTGGCGGCCATCGCGTTCGGGGTGCTCTCGCTGGGCAGCGCGCTGGCGCTGGCTGGTGTCTCGGCGTGGCTGATCACCCGCGCCTGGCAGATGCCGCCCGTGCTGGACCTGTCGGTCGCGGCGGTCGCAGTCCGCATGTTCGCGATCTCCCGGGGCGTGCTGCACTACTGCGAACGATTGGCCACCCACGACACGGCTCTGCGCGCGGCCGGCGCGGCGCGGGTACAGATCTATCGACGGCTGGCGCGCGGGCCCGCGGCGGCCGCCGTCCGGCTGCACAGCGGTGAACTGGTGGCCCGGGTCGGGACCGACGTCGACGAACTGGCCAACGTCCTGGTGCGCGCCCTGGTGCCGATCGGCGTCGCGGCGGTGCTGGCCCTGGCGGCGACGGCGGTCGTTGCCGCCATTTCGCCCGCGGCGGCCGTCGTGCTGGCCGTCTGCCTGCTGATCGCCGGGTTCGTCGCTCCCCGTCTTGCGGGTCGGGCCGCCGCGACCCAGGAAGACGTTGCGCGCCAGCATCATTCCGACCGCGACACGTCGGCGTTGCTGGCCCTCGAGCATGCCCCGGAGCTCCGGGTCGCCGGCCTGCTTCCCCGGGTCATCGCCGAATCGCAACGCCGGCAACGCGCGTGGAGCGATGCCCTGGACGCCGCCGCCAAACCGGCCGCCATCGCCGAGGCGATGCCCACCGCGGCGATCGGGGCCAGCGTGCTGGGCGCGGTGGTCTGCGGGATCGGGTTGGCGCACGCGGTCGCGCCGACCACCCTGGCGGTGTTGATGCTGCTGCCGCTGTCGGCATTCGAGGCGATGACGCCGTTGCCGGCCGCCGCGATCCAGTTGACGCGGTCACGGATCGCCGCGCGCCGCCTGCTTGATCTGACCCCGTCGGGGCCCGAAACCCCCACGGGGAGCGCACCCACACCGGTCGGCGCCGGACGGCTGACGGCCGACGTGCGTTCCGGCCACTACGGCGCGGCGCGGTCCACCCGGGCAGCAATCGACCTGCCGCCGGGTGCGAGGCTGGCCGTCACCGGCGCCAGCGGTTCCGGGAAGACGACCCTGCTGATGACCCTGGCCGGTTTGTTGCCGCCGCTGGACGGGCGGGTCACGCTGGACGGCATCGCCCTGAACGAATTCGATGAGGTCGACTTGCGCAGCGCCGTAGGGTTTTTCGCCGAGGACGCGCACATCTTCGCCACCACCGTCCGCGACAACCTGTTGGTCGTGCGCGGGGACTGCCCCGATGACGAACTGACGACAGCACTGGACGTCGTGGGCCTCGGCCCCTGGCTCGGCGCCCTGCCCGATGGTCTGTCCACGGTGCTCACCGGTGGCGCGCAGGCCCTTTCGGCCGGCCAGCGCAGGAGGCTGTTGCTGGCCCGGGCGATGATCTCCCCCGCGCGGATCGTGCTGCTCGACGAGCCGACCGAACACCTCGACGTCACCGACGCCGAACGGATACTGCGCGAGCTGCTGGCCCCCGCTTCGCGGCTGATGTCGCCGCAGCGGACGGTGGTGGTGGCGACGCACCACCTGCCCGAGGGTTTTGACTGCCCCGAATTGCGCGTCGATGACGCGCCGCACTCAGAGGTGTCGCCGGCGCGGCATGAACTCCAGCGACAGGAGCACGAACAATAGCGGAACGATCTGCGTCACGGAGATCACCGCATACCGCCGGGCGTCCAGGGCGTTCCACTTGCGCACGTACCGGTACAGCGACTCAAGGGCGATCAGCGGGTCGAGTACGTGGGTCAACCGGTAGAGCAGGCCCTGGGTCCGGCCCCGGTTCTTGGCGTCGAAGATCTCCGGGAAGGCCGCGAACGCGAGCGAGACCCGCTGTGCCCCAGTCTCTTTGCCGGCCATGATCATGTCGACGCTGAGCCGCTCGTCGAGCCCGTTCGGAGCGCCGCGCCTGCGCCATGGCACGTCGAGGGTGATGTCGCTGCCGCCTCCGGCGGTGGCGTACCGGTGGAACGCCTGCACCTTGCCCGTCTTGTCCCTGGCGATGATCAGGCGGATGCCGGGGAACCGGCCTTCGAGCACGCCGTCGAGGTTCATGTGGAATCCGCGGTCGGCGTGGGCGCCCTTGGACGACTCCCGCACCACCTCGGTCAGCTCGGCCAGCAGCTCACCATCGAGTTCCTGCTCGGACACGATTTCGGTTGTGACGCCGCAATTATAGGTGCGCTGCACCGCCTGACGCAGGTTGCGGAACTTGCGGCCCACCATGTCGAAGTCGGCCACGTCGACGACCACATCGCGCCCAATCGGAATGGGCCGCAACGTTTGTCCCAGCACCGCCGAATCGCTCCACAGGCCGAGCCGCCGCTCGCTGCAGCCCACCACGGCGATGCGCCAACCGTGGGCGTGGCAGAAAGCGGCGAAATCGGCCACCAGTTCACCGAAGCGCGCCTCGTCACCGATCGGGTCACCGCCGACCACGGCGATCCCCATCCGCGTCCGGTAGGCCAGCGCCGCGGTCCCGTCGGCGGTGAAGTGGTAGCTCTTGCCGGTCTGCATGGTGAACGGCGCGAGCGGGTCGCCGGCGGTCGCGTCGATCAACTTCCACACCCGCGGCAGGTCATCCGGCCGCGGATGGGAGGTCGTCGGCCACATCAACGCCATGCCCGAGCTGGCGATCACCACGTCACCGAGCAGGTCGAAGGACAACACATGCAGGCCCAGGCCCGCCAGCACGAAAAAGGCCGCGGCGGCGGCGTGCATCGTGGTCACGGGCCGGCCCAAGAAGATGCCGCGGGCCATCCAGGCCACCGCCACCAGCACCGTCAGCGACCAGGCCAACCGGTCGGAGTACTGCCAACTGGGTTGGCTGTGGTGGCGCGCGAGGATCTCGATGAGCCAGCACGCCGCGAAGAACAGCGCCAAAGCGCCGAGCAAGCGGGCCGCGAGTGAATCGACCGAGACGACAACGCGTTCGCGCGCGCGGGGTCTCGCTACCGTGACGTCCACCACCGGCCCGTTCACACTCACCTCCCGATGCGCTGACAACAGCTGGGCGGCTTGATTGCCGCCTCTGCACCGAATACCCGGCTACGTTAAAGCTACGCCGCATCAGGGCCTTTACAAGGCCGAATTAGCGCGAAGATTTCGCGGCTATTGGGTCACGTTTTGTCGGCGCGAAGAAGGGAAGTATTTCAGCACGCCTTCTTGCACCACCGTGGCCAGCGGCAGGCCGGACCGGTCGAAGAAGTGCCCGGTGCCCAGCCCGCGCGAATCGGCCGCGACCGGTGACGATGTGGAGTACAACACCCAGTCGTTGAAGTCGACCTGCCGGTGAAACCAAATGGAATGATTGGCCGACGCGGCGAATATGCGGTCGAATCCCCAGGAAAGACCGTGCGTGGTGATAACCGAGTCCAAAACGGTGGTGTCCGACGAATACACCATTGTTGCGGTGTGCAATACGGGGTCGTCGGGAATCTCCCCCAACGCCTTCACCCAGACCCGATTGTGCGGCAACCGCTCGCCCTTCGTGCGCATCACCCAGGCCGGGTCGTTGGTGTACCGCCACTCGATGGGCTGCAGGGCGTTGACGAAGTGCGGAACGGTCTTCTCGTAACCGCGCAACAGTTCGCCGATGGTGGGCTGCGTGTGCGGTTCGGCCACCTCCGGCGGCGCGACGCCGTGTTCGAGGCCGCGGCCCCCGGCCATGTAGGAGATCAGCGCCGAGCTCAGCAGCGTGCCGTCCTGCACCGCATCGACGCGCCGGTTGGCGAAGCGGCGCTCGTCGCGCAGCCTGGTCACGCGGAATTCGATGTCCTTGGCGGTGTCGCCCCCGTTGATGAAGTGCACCGAGAGCGCGCTCGGCGGCAGGTCGCCACGAACCAGGCTGCGGCTGCTCGCCACGAAGGACTGCGACATGAGCTGACCACCGAATGTTCGCATGGGGTTCTTGCTCGGATGCGAGCCGATGAACAGGTCGTCGTCGACGCGCTCGAGGTCGAGTGTCGCCAGCAGTTCGGTGAAGTCCGAATGGGTGGGTATTGCGGCTTGTTCCGCCGCGTTCGGCTCCTGGGGCTCACAGCCGGCCGGCACACACTCTCCTTCGGGTCGATTGCCCGCCTCCTCCTCAGGCCGCTGCGCGGCCTGCATCGTCGCCAGGCGCTAGACGTCGTCCTCCCCGATCCGGTGTACATGGATGAGGTTGGTTGACCCTACTGTGCCAGGTGGCGCGCCGGCGACGATGACCACCAGGTCGCCACGTTTGTAGCGACCGAGTTCCAGCAGCGACTTGTCCACCTGGCGGATCATGCCGTCGGTCGAGGTCATCATCGGGACGATGAACGTCTCGGTGCCCCAGGTCATGGCCAGTTGGCTGCGCACCTCGGGCCACGCGGTGAAGGCCAGCAGCGGCAGCGGGGTGTGCAGGCGCGCGAGGCGCTTGACCGTGTCGCCGGACTGGGTGAACGCGACGAGCGCCTTGGCGTCCAGCCGCTCGCCGATGTCGCGGGCCGCATACGAGATCACGCCCCGTTTGGTGCGGGGCACGTGCGTCAGGGGCGGGGCCGCCGTCGAATTGTCCTCGACGGCGCAGATGATGCGCGCCATGGTCCGCACGGCCGCCATCGGGTACTTGCCCACCGAGGTTTCCCCGGACAGCATCACCGCGTCGGCGCCGTCGAGGACGGCGTTGGCGACGTCGGAGGCCTCGGCGCGGGTGGGCCGTGAGCTTTCGATCATCGAATCCAGCATCTGGGTGGCGACGATGACGGGTTTCGCGTTCTCTCGGGCCATCTGGATGGCCCGCTTCTGCACCAGTGGAACCTCTTCCAGGGGCAGCTCGACACCGAGGTCGCCGCGGGCCACCATGATGGCGTCGAAGGCCAGCACGATGGCTTCCAGGTTGTCGACGGCCTCCGGCTTCTCCAGCTTCGCGATCACCGGCACCCGCCGGCCCACCCGGTCCATCACCTCGTGCACCAACTCGACGTCGGATGGCGAACGCACGAAGGAGAGCGCGACCAGGTCGACGCCGAGTTCCAGCGCGAAGGTGAGGTCATCGATGTCCTTCTCCGACAAGGCCGGTGCGGACACGTTCATGCCGGGTAGCGAGATGCCCTTGTTGTTGCTGATCGGCCCGCCCTCGACGACGGTGCAGATGACGTCGTCGCCCTCGATGCCGTCGATCACCAGGCCGACCTTGCCGTCGTCGACCAAAATCCGGTCGCCGACGGCGGCGTCGGTGGCGAGCTTCTTGTAGGTGGTCGACACCCGGTCGTGGTCGCCCTCGCAGTCCGCGACGGTGATCCGGACCGTTTCGCCGTCGGCCCAGTAGGTGGGACCGGTGGCGAAACGCCCCAACCGGATCTTGGGGCCTTGCAAGTCGGCGAGCACGCCGACGGCGCGGCCGGTGGCGTCGGAAGCCGAACGGACGCGCTCGTAGGCGGCCTTGTGATCCGAGTAGTCGCCGTGGCTGAAGTTCAGCCGGGCGACGTCCATTCCGGCTTCAACCAGGGCCTGGATCGACTCATCCGAATTGGTCGCAGGGCCAAGGGTGCAGACGATCTTTCCGCGTCTACTCACGCCGACCCAGCATAGTCGTGTGCAACCCCCACGGCCCGCAGATGGCCGACGCCAGGCGGTGTGCTCTTACCCACCAAGAACGGTGGGAAACAGCGGGAAGGCGGGCAGGTTACGCAGCGCGGTCCACGCGATCGTCGCGGCCACGACCGTCAGCAACGCCGTGCGCGACGGCCAAGCCCTGCCGCGGGCGCGGCGGACCAGCGCCCACACCGCCAGCAGCGGGATTCCTACCAGCAGGAAGACATTGTCGTGGATGGCGGCCAGCAGGTCACCGTGCAATAGGTCATACGTCATCCGCAGCCCGCCGCAAAACGGGCAGTTCCAGCCGGTGAGCATCCTGAACGGGCACGGCGGGTAGATCGAACTCGGGCTGTGCGGGTCGGCCAGGGCGACGTAGGTGAGCGCGCCGCCCAGCGCCAGGCCGGTTCCGGCCGCGATGGTGAGGCGATGCCGCCCCACCCCACGCGGATGGGATGGGCCCGCGGCGTGCGCGGGTGAACGGGGTTGGGTCATCGAGCGGCTGACCCTGCGGTGGTCACGCTTTTCAGCATGCCAGATCCGTTGCGCCCGGCCCGATGAAATGGGGCGGCACGCGCCGGTCAGCGGCCGAGGCGGTTGCGCAGTCGCGAGCCCCAGCGCCGGCGGGTTTCCGGTTGAGCCGGGGCCGTTTCGGTGGCGGGTTCGCGCTCTGGCTCTTCAGATTCCGGTTCGTCGGTTTCGGGTTCTTCGGTTTCGGACTCTTCGGCTTCCGGCTCTTCGGGCTCGGGCTCCTCGGCCTCGGCCTCGCCTTCGGGCTCTGCGTCTTTCGCCTCGGGCTCCTCGCCCTCGCCTTCGGGCTCTTCGTCTTTCGCCTCGGGTTCTTCGGCCTCGGCCTCTTCAGCTTCGGGCTCTTCGTCTTTCGCCTCGGGTTCTTCGGCCTCGAGCTCGTCCGGTTCCTCGACGTCGGCCTCGAGCTCCGTTGCCTCGAGGTCGGCCGCGTCGGCTTCCTCCGCACCGGAATCGGCGGCCACCGTCTCGGTCGCTGCCTCGTCAGCCGCCGCCTCAACCTCCGGCTCCTCGGATTCCTCCTCGGGCTCGGGCTCTTCGGCCTCAGCCTCGGCGGGTTGCTGCTCGGTGACGGTCTCCGCCGAGTCCGCCGCCGGTTCTTCGATTCCCGGCTCGCCGGTGGGGATTTCGTCGGAGTCCGCCGCCTCCCCCGGGCCTGCCGGCGCATCGGCGGCGGCGCCGGCGCCGGCAGCAGCCGTCGCCGCCACCGTCGCGGGCTCGGCGTCCGACTCGGCCTGCGCCTCTTCCTCGAGGTATTCGTTGCCGCGCAGTGTCTCGGGATCTTCGCGGCCCTTGGGCGCCGCCATCAGATACACGACGGCCCCGATGAACACGAAAGTCGATGTGAACGAGTTGATCCGGATGCCCGCGATGTGGGTGGCGGTGTCGTCGCGCAGCAGCTCGACGCAGAACCGTCCGACGCAATAGCCCGCCACATACAGCGCGAACAACCGGCCGTGGCCCAGCGTGAAGCGCCGGTCGGCGTAGATCAGGACCGCGAAAATCAGCAGGTTCCAGATCAATTCGTAGAGAAACGTCGGCTGCACCACGAAAGCGATCTGGCCCGTCGAGATGCCGTCCAGCGAATGCGGGTCGATGTACCCGGTGGGGTCGCGGCGGTAGAACACCTCCAGGCCCCAGGGCAGCGTCGTCTCGCGGCCGTAGAGTTCCTGGTTGAAGTAATTACCGAGCCGGCCGATCGCTTGCGCCAAAATGATCCCCGGTGCCAGCGCGTCGGCGAAGGCCGGAAGCGGAATCCCGCGCCGGCGGCAGCCGATCCAGGCGCCGACGCCGCCGAGTGCCACCGCGCCCCAGATGCCCAGGCCGCCGTCCCAGATCCGCACGGCCGCCCCGAGTCCCGCGCCGCCGGGGCCCCAATAGGTTCGCCAGTCGGTGGCCAGGTGGTAGAGCCGACCCCCGATCAAGCCGAACGGCACCGTCCACAGCGCGATGTCGTAGATCACGCCGCGCTCGCCACCGCGCGCCGCCCAGCGCCGATCACCGATCAGCAGCGCCGCCACGATGCCGGCGATGATGAACAGCGCGTAGGCCCGGATGGGCAACGGCCCCAGGTGCCACACACCCTGCGGCGGGCTCGGGAAGTAGGCCAGCAGCTTGGTCACGATGCGGACGCCCCCCGACGGACACCGGCCGCGAGTTCCTCAGTCAGCGTGCGCAATTCAGTCAATCCCCCGTCCCCCAACGCCGTCACCAGCGCCGACCCCACGATGACACCGTCGGCGTAGCTGCCGATCTGGGCGGCCTGCTCTCCCGACCGGACCCCCAGGCCGACACCGACGGGTATGTCGGATATCTCTTTGACCCTGCCCACCAGCTCGGGGGCGGCGTTGGACACGACGTCACGCGCCCCCGTCACGCCCATCGTCGAAGCGGCATAGACGAATCCGCGCGACGCCTCGACCGTCATCGCCAACCGCTGCGGCGTCGAGGACGGCGCCACCAGGAAGATCCGGTCCAGCCCGTGCCCGTCGGATGCCGCCAGCCACTGCGCGGCTTCGTCGGGGATGAGGTCGGGGGTGATCAGGCCGTACCCTCCGGCCGCTGCCAGATCCCGGGCGAACGCGTCAACGCCGTAGCGCAACACGGGGTTCCAGTAGGTCATCACCACCGCGCGCCCACCGGCCGCGCTGATCGCCTCGACCGCGGCAAGGGTGTCGCGCACGCGTACTCCGCCGTGCAGCGCCGCCTCCGTCGCCTTCGCGATGGTGGGGCCGTCCATGCCGGGATCGGAATAGGGAACCCCGACTTCGATGATGTCGCAACCCGATTCGACCAGTGCGGTCATTGCGTTCACGGACGTCGGCACGTCGGGATAACCGGTGGGCAGATAACCGATCAGCGCCGCGCGATTGTCGTTGCGGCAGCCGTCGAAGATCGACTGAAGTCTGCTCGCCTCGCTCTGCTTGACGGTCATCGATCGCTGGACCCCAACAGCCCGAACCACTTCGCGGCCGTCTCGACGTCCTTGTCACCGCGCCCGGACAGGTTCACCACGATGATCGCGCCCTGCCCCAATTCGGGTCCCAACTTCAGCGCACCGGCGACGGCGTGCGCCGATTCGATCGCCGGGATGATCCCTTCCGTGCGGCACAGCACGCGGAACGCATCCATCGCCTCCGAGTCGGTGATCGGACGGTACTCGGCGCGCCCGATCTCGCGCAGGTACGCGTGTTCGGGACCCACACCCGGGTAATCGAGACCCGCTGAGATGGAATGGGATTCGATGGTCTGCCCGTCGGAGTCCTGCAGCAGATACGAGAACGACCCCTGAAACGCGCCGGGCGAGCCGCCGCTGAAGGTCGCGGCGTGCCTTCCGGTTTCGACACCGTCGCCGGCCGCCTCGAATCCGACCAGTCGAACCCCCGGATCGTCGATGAACGGGTGGAAGATGCCGATGGCGTTGGATCCCCCGCCGATACAGGCCATCACGGCGTCGGGCAAGCGTCCGGCCTGGGCCTGGATCTGGGCGCGCGCCTCGAGGCCGATGATCCGCTGAAAGTCGCGCACCATGGCGGGGAAGGGATGCGGGCCGGCCGCGGTGCCAAAGCAGTAGAAGGTGTTGTCGGCATTGGTGACCCAATCCCGAAACGCCTCATTGATGGCGTCCTTGAGCGTTTTCGAGCCGCTGGCGACCGCGACGACCGTCGCTCCCAGCAAGCGCATCCGTGCGACGTTGAGCGCTTGGCGCTCGGTGTCCACCGCACCCATGTAGATCACGCAGTCCAGCCCCAGCAAGGCACACGCGGTGGCGGTGGCGACGCCGTGCTGCCCGGCCCCGGTCTCGGCGATCACCCGCTTCTTGCCCATCCGCTGCGCCAGCAACGCCTGACCGAGCACGTTGTTGATCTTGTGAGAACCGGTGTGGTTCAGGTCTTCTCGCTTGAGGAAGATGCGCGCGCCGGCCTGTTCGGACAGCCGCGGCGCCTCGTACAGGGGTGAGGGCCGGCCGGCGTAATGCGCCTGCAGGTAATCGAGGGTGTCCAGGAAATCCTGGTTGACCCGTTCCTTCTCGTAGGCGGCGGTCACCTCTTCGATCACGGCCATCAACGCCTCGGCGACATAGCGGCCGCCGTAGACGCCGAAATGGCCACCCGCATCGGGTTCGTGGCGGGTGGGTTCGGCGATGGCTGCGCTCGGCTGCGGAAGGTCCGGGCGGGACAGGTCCACCATCACCAATGCTCTACGCGGGGATGGCTCATGGGGTTCAACGTATCAGCGCAGGGGCTCTTCAGTGACGAAGCGACTTAGCGAGCCGGTTTCGGACAGGACGGATGGGTGCCGGCGGTGACCAGGTCGGCAACCGCGGCGCGCGGGTCACCGCTTTTGACCAGACCCTCGCCGACCAACACGGCGTCGGCACCCGCACCGGCATACGCCAGCAGGTCTGCGGTACCGCGCACACCGGATTCGGCGATCCTGATCACGTTGCTGGGCAGCCCGGGCGCGATGCGCGCGAAGCAATCCCGGTCCACCTCGAGCGTCGCCAGATCGCGGGCGTTGACACCGATTACGTTGGCACCGGCCTTGAGCGCCCGGTCGGCTTCTTCTTCGGTGTGCACCTCGACGAGCGCCGTCATGCCCAGGGATTCGGTGCGGTCCAGCATCGACACCAGCGCCGACTGCTCCAGCGCGGCGACGATGAGCAGCAGCATGTCGGCGCCGTGCGCACGCGCTTCGTGAATCTGATAGGGCTGCACGACAAAGTCTTTGCGCAGAATCGGTATCGAGACCGCCGCGCGCACCGCGTCGAGGTCGTCGAGCGAGCCGTGGAAACGCCGCTCCTCGGTCAAGACGCTGATGATGCGGGCTCCACCGTCTTCATAGGCGCGGGCTAACTTGGCCGGATCGGCAATGGTCGCCAGCGAGCCCGCCGACGGGCTGGCGCGCTTGACTTCGGCGATGACCCCGATTCCCGGCTCGCGCAGCGCGGCCATCACATCCCGTGGCGGCGGCGCCGCCGCCGCGGCGGCTTTGATCTCGGACAGGCTGATGAGCGCTTCCCGCGCGGCAACGTCGGCCCGGACTCCCTCGAGGATGGAGTCAAGCACGGTTGCCGGACTCATGCCTGTCGTTTCCCTTCGCCCTGTTCGTCCGCTGTCATCCCACGGCCACTTTGGTGTCCCCAGCCGATCGCGACGACGTGAATGAAGGGTAGCGGCCCGCGGCTTGCGGTCCGTCACCGACCCTCGGTGTCGGACTCGCCTGCCCGATCGGTCGGGTCGCGCCCCTCGTCAAGCGCGTCCCAGATCATCCGCTCCGACATTCCCGGCGTCTCCGGCTGCTCCAGCATCGCCCCGTCGGCCTCTTCGCGTCGCACGATCGACCGGCGCGTCGCCGGTGTCGCGTACTTTCGTGCGCTCGAACGGGCCGATCCCGAGTCCGACGCGGATCGCATGAGTAGGACGGCCGCGATCAGCGTGCAGGCCGCGGCCGCCACCGTGACGCCCGCGCCCCAGTACCGTCGCTCGCTCCCGACCAGCGACATCACCGACACGTGGGCCAGCTCGGCGCCGCGAACCGCCACGTCGGGCAGCGCCCACAGGCTGATCCCGAGGTAGCCGACCGCCAGGCTGACCACCGCCAGCAGCCCCGCCAGCGCGCGCAGCAGCCACCCCCGCACGGCGATGGCGGCGACGGCCCCAGCCAGCAGCAGCAGCGCCAACGGCAGCAGCGCTGTCGACCAGGCGCCGCCCGCCAGGGTCACCCGCTTGGGCGGCCCCAACCCGTCGAACGAGCGGATCACGACCCACGGCAACCGCGAGGCCACCCACAACGCGCCCGCGGCGACCACGAGGACGATCTGGGCGATCCGGATCGGCCAGCGCCCGCCCGGCCGGCCGGTGCCCGCGCCGGCCTCAGTCATTGCAGGTGGGTTCGGTCAGCGTCTCGGCGGCGGCGATCGCGCTGAGCACCGCGCGGGCCTTATTGGTCGCCTCGGTGTATTCGTAGGGGCCGTTGGAGTCCGCGACCACCCCGCCACCGGATTGCACATACGCGGTGCCGTCGCGCATCAGGGCGGTGCGGATGGCTATCGCGAAGTCGGCATTGCCGGCGAAGTCCAGGTAGCCCACCACCCCGCCGTACAGACCACGGCGGGTCTTCTCCACCTCTTCGATCAGCTCCATGGCCCGTACCTTCGGGGCGCCCGACAGGGTGCCGGCCGGGAAGCAGGCCGTCACCGCATCCAGCGCGGTCCGGCCCTCGTCGAGCGTGCCGGTCACCGTCGAGACCAGGTGCATGACGTGGCTGTAGCGCTCGATGTGGCTGTAGTCCTCCACGCGCACGGTGCCCGGCGCGCAAACGCGCCCCAGATCGTTGCGGCCCAGATCGACCAGCATCAAATGCTCGGCGCGTTCCTTCTCGTCGGCCAACAGCTCCTTTTCCAGCAGGTGATCCTCCTCGTCGGTGTCGCCACGCCACCGGGTTCCCGCGATCGGGTGGGTGGTCGCGACGCCTTCGCAGACGGTGACGAGCGCCTCCGGGCTGGAGCCGACGATCGAAAAGTCCGTTCCCCCAGTGTCATTGGGCACATGCAGCAGATACATGTAGGGGCTCGGGTTGGTGACCCGCAACATCCGGTACACGTCGATCGGATCCACCTGGGTGTCCATCTCGAACCGTTGCGAGGGCACCACCTGGAACGCTTCGCCCGCGGCGATCTGTTCGACGAGGTAGTCGACGATCTTGCCGTACTCCTCGACGCTGCGCTGCGCGCGGTAGCGCGGCTCTGGCCGCTCGAACGTGCCGACCGTCGATGGCAACGGCTGGCCCAGCGCCGCGGTCATCACATTCAGGCGGGCGATCGCTTCGTCGTAAGCCTCGTCGAAGCGGTCCTGGGTCCCGTTCCAGTTCACGGCGTTGGCGATCAGCGTGATGGTGCCCTCGTGGTGATCGACTGCCGCCAAGTCCGTGGCCAGCAGCAGCAACATGTCGGGAAGTTTGAGGTCGTCGACGGCCAGTTCGGGCAGCCGTTCCAGGCGCCGCACCATGTCGTAGGCGAAGAACCCGACCATGCCGCCCGACAGCGGCGGCAGTCCCTCGAGGGGGCCGGTGGCCAGCACTTCCAGCGTGGTGCGCAGGGCCTGCAGCGGGTCGCCCCCGGTCGGCGCGTCCTGTGGCACCACACCCAGCCAGACGGCTTCACCGTCGCGCACGGTCAGCGCCGACGGCGATCCCGCGCCGATGAACGACCAGCGCGACCAGGAACGGCCGTGCTCGGCCGACTCCAGCAGAAACGTGCCCGGGCGGTCGGCGGCGAGTTTGCGGTAGGCCGACAACGGGGTCTCGCTGTCGGCCAGCACCTTGCGGGTCACCGGGACCACGCGGTGCTCGGCCGCCAGCTGGCGAAAATCCTCTCGTGAGGTCGTCGCGGCGGGGTGGGCGTGCACCGATCCATCCTTCCAGACGCAGGGAAACCCGAGCGGGACAGCGTCCGGCGTAGCGTGTCCGCCATGAAACCTGGTGACACCGTCGCGGACTTCGAACTGCCCGATCAGACCGGGACGCCGCGCAAGCTCAGCGAACTGCTCTCCGGAGGGCCCGTCGTGCTGTTCTTCTACCCGGCCGCGATGACGCCCGGCTGCACCAAGGAAGCGTGCCACTTCCGCGACCTGGCCGCCGAGTTCGCCGCGGTCGGGGCCAACCGGGTGGGGATCAGCGCCGACGCCGTGCACAAGCAGGCCAAGTTCGCCGACCTGCAGAAGTTCGACTACCCGCTGCTGTCGGACGCCGACGGCGCCGTCGCCACCCAGTTCGGCGTCAAGCGCGGCCTGCTCGGCAAGCTGATGCCGGTCAAGCGCACGACCTTCGTCATCGACACCGACCGCACGGTGCTCGAGGTGATCTCCAGCGAATTCAACATGGACAGCCACGCCGATAAGGCGCTGGCGAGTTTGCGCGCGCGGGCGTGACCGTCAGGGGCTGATCGCCAGGAACACGTAGGCGGCCAGCAGCACCAGATGCACCTCGCCCTGCAGGCGGGTGGCCCGGCCGGGGACCACCGTCAGCACGCTGATCACGACCGTCAGCGCGAGCAGCACCAGCTGGATGGCGCCGAGGCCGAGCAGCAGCGGCCCCTTGAGCCATATCGACGCCAGCGCGATCGCCGGGATGGTGAGCCCGATGCTGGCCATGGCCGAGCCGTACGCCAGGTTAAGGCTGATCTGGATGCGGCCCTGCCGCGCCGCGCGCACCGCCGCGAGCGTCTCGGGCAGCAGCACCAGGGCCGCGATGATCACACCGACGAACGACTGCGGAAAGCCGACCGCGGTCACCGCTTTCTCGACGGCCGGCGACTCCTCCTCGGCCAGGCCCACCACCGCCACCAGGGCCCCGAGCATCAGTCCGAGGCTGGTCAGCGCCGCGCGGGTGGTCGGCGGTTCGGCGTGGCTTTCGTCGGCGAACAGGCTCTTTTGGCCCTTCTGCGCGATCGGCAGAAAAAAGTCACGATGCCGCACCGTCTGGGTGAAGACGAACATCAGATAGAGCAGCAGCGAGGCGACCGCGGCGAAGGCGAGCTGGCCGGGCGAGAACTCCCTGCCCACGGTCGTGGTGGTGAACGCGGGCAGCACCAGGCTCAGCGTCGCCAGGGTGGTCACGGTGGCCAGCGCGGCGCCGCTGCCCTCGGCGTTGAACAGCGTCACGCCGTAGCGCCGCGAACCGAGCAGCAGCGACAGCCCGGCGATTCCGTTGGTGGTGATCATCAGCGCCGCGAACGCAGTGTCGCGGGCCAGCGTCGCCGTCTCGTTGCCGCCCGATGCCATCAGCTCGACGATCAAAGCCACCTCGATGACCGTCACCGCCGCCGCGAGCACCAACGACCCGAAGGGCTCGCCGACACGATGCGCGACCACCTCCGCGTGATGCACCGCGGCGACCACCGCGCCGATGAGGAACAACGCCGTCAACCCGACCAGCACCGGCCCGAGCGTCTTGCCCCAGATCAGTGCCAGCACGACGACGGAAAGCACCGGTACAACGATGTTCCAGGACAGCCATTTCGACATTGACTGCCATTCTTGTCGATGCCATGACCCCACGCGCGCGGAAGGTGCCCCTAGACACGTCCGGGCCTGCTTGCCGGCTGGTCCGTCGGGTCAGCTCGGCGGTGGCAGCACCTCGTCGGCGTCGAAGCAGCTGTGGTCGCCGGTGTGACACGCCGCACCGACCTGGTCGACCGTCAGCAGCACGGTGTCGCCGTCGCAGTCCAGCCGCACCGAGTGGACGTACTGGGTGTGACCGGACGTCGCCCCCTTGATCCACTGCTCGCCGCGGGACCGCGAATAATAGGTCGCCTCACGGGTTTCCAGGGTGCGGGCCAGTGCCGCGTCGTCCATCCAGGCGACCATCAGCACGTCGCCGCTGCCGCGCTCCTGCACGACGGCGGCGAACAGGCCGTCGGCGTTGCGCTTCAGCCGGGCCGCGATCTTCGGGTCGAGCGTCATCGGACGGTGATCCCCGCCTTGGCCATGGCCGCCTTCACCTGCCCGATGGTCAGCTCCCGGAAGTGGAACACGCTGGCGGCCAACACCGCGTCGGCGCCGGCCGCGACCGCCGGCGCGAAGTGCTCGGCCGCCCCGGCGCCGCCGCTGGCGATCACCGGGACCGTGACCGCCGAACGCACCGCCTGCAGCATCTCCAGGTCGAACCCCGCTTTGGTGCCGTCGGCGTCCATCGAGTTCAGCAGGATCTCCCCCACCCCCAAATCGGCGCCGCGCGAAGCCCATTCGACTGCGTCGAGACCGGTGCCACGGCGCCCACCGTGGGTGGTGACCTCCCAGCCCGACGGCGTCGGCACGGCGCCCGGCGGCACCGTGCGGGCATCGACGGACAGCACGATGCACTGAGAACCGAACTGCCGCGCCATCTCGGCCAGCAGCTCGGGCCGGGCGATCGCGGCGGTGTTGATGGATACCTTGTCGGCGCCCGCACGCAGCAAGACGTCGACGTCGGCCACCGTGCGCACGCCGCCACCGACGGTCAGCGGGATGAAGACCTGCTCGGCCGTGCGGCGCACCACGTCGAGCATGGTCGCCCGTCCGGACGACGACGCCGTCACGTCGAGGAAGGTGAGCTCGTCGGCGCCTTCGGCGTCATAGGCGGACGCCAGCTCCACGGGATCGCCCGCGTCCCGGAGGTTTTCGAAGTTGACGCCCTTGACCACGCGGCCGCCGTCGACGTCCAGGCACGGGATCACCCGCACCGCCAGGCCATTGGGATTCGGGGGCATCTCAGTAATCCTCCGGCCGGCCGGTGGCGCGCAGAATTTCCAGGATCTCGGCGTGGGCGTCGGGACCCGCCGCCACCGCGGAATCCGACGAGGGGGTCCACGGCTGCCCGGACAGGTCGGTGACGACGCCGCCGGCGGCTCGCACCAGCGCGACCCCGGCGGCGTGATCCCACACGTGGCCGCCGAAACTTACTGCCGCACCTAATATTCCGTCGGCGACGAACGCGAGGTCGAGTCCGGTGGAGCCGTGCATGCGCAACCGCGACGAGACCCGACTCAGGTTCTCCAGCAACGCGATCCGGTAGCGTCCCGGGAACCGGCCGCGCGCGTCCGCGCTGAACGACCCGGCGCCGACCAACGCGTCGGCCAGGTCGATGGAGGTCAGCGGCGGCTGCGGCACCCCGTTCTTGCGCAACGGGCCGCCCGCCACCGCGGTGTAGCGCTGGTCGAAGAACGGCAGCCAGGTCAGCCCGGCCACGGGGTCGCCGTGGTGCAGCAGACCCAGCAAGATTCCGGCCATCGGCGATCCGGCCGCGTAGTTGAAGGTGCCGTCGACGGGATCCAACACCCATACCCATGGCGAGTCGACGGCCGAACCGCCGAATTCCTCGCCGTGCACCCCGATCCCGGTGGCCTCGACGAGCGCGGCGACCACCTGACGCTCGATCGCGAGGTCGACGTCGGTGGCAAAGTCGTTGCCCTTCTTGCGGACCGCGGAATCGGCACGGTGCCCGGACAAAAACGGCTCGGACGCGTCGTCGAGGATCGCCGACGCCTGCGCCACCAACGTGTGCACGTCCATGCGGCGCTACTCCGCCACCGCGGCCAGCGCCTGCGGCAAGGTGAACCGCCCGGCGTAGAGGGCCTTGCCCACGATGGCGCCCTCGACACCGTGGCCGGTGAGGGTGGCGATCGCGCGCAGGTCGTCGAGGCTGGACACGCCGCCGGAGGCGATCACCGGGGCGTCGGTGCGCTCGGCGACCGACGCCAGCAAGTCCAGATTGGGCCCGCCCAGGGTGCCGTCCTTGGTCACGTCGGTGACGACGAACCGCGAACAGCCTTGGCCGTCAAGGCGTTCCAGCACCTCCCACAGGTCACCGCCGTCGGTCTCCCAGCCCCGCCCGCGCAGCCGGTGTTCGCCGTCGACGATCTGCACGTCCAGGCCCACGGCCACCTTGTCGCCGTGCTCGGCGATCGCGCGGGCACACCACTGCGGGTTTTCCAGGGCCGCCGTGCCGAGGTTGACCCGGGCGCAGCCGGTGGCCAGGGCGGCGGCCAGCGAGTCGTCGTCGCGGATGCCGCCGGACAGCTCCACCCGCACGTCGAGCTTGCCGACCACCTCGGCCAGCAGTTCGCGGTTGGAACCTCGCCCGAACGCCGCGTCCAGGTCCACCAGATGGATCCATTCGGCGCCGTCGCGCTGCCAGGTGAGCGCGGCGTCCAGCGCCGAGCCGTATTCGGTTTCACTGCCCGCCTTGCCCTGCACCAGACGCACGGCGCGGCCGTCGACCACGTCGACCGCGGGCAACAAGATCAACACATTTCCTCCTGTGTGCCGGGCACGCGACGGGTGACGTGCGTCCGCAGCTGTTGCTTGACACAAAGCGCCGGCGCGAGGTCCGTCACAATCCCTGGACCCAATTGCTCAACACGGCCGCGCCGGCATCCCCGCTCTTCTCCGGGTGGAATTGGGTGGCCGACAGCGGCCCGTCCTCGACCGCCGCCAGGAACGGGCCCTCGTGGGTGGCCCACGTCAGCACCGCATCCGGCGAACCCTCCCACTGCTGGGCGGCATAGGAATGCACGAAGTAGAACCGGGTGTCCGCGTCGAGTCCCTTGAACAGCACTGTGCCGGGCCCGGATTCGACGACGTTCCAGCCCATGTGCGGGATGACGGGAGCCTGCAGTCGCGTGACGTATCCCGGCCACTGCCCGCAACCCGCGGTCTCCACGCTGAATTCGACGCCGTGGGCGAACAGGATCTGCATGCCGACGCAGACGCCCAGCACCGGGCGCCCGGCGGCGACCCGGTCGGCGATGATGCGGTCGCCGCCGATGCCGCGCAGTCCCGTCATGCAGGCCTCGTACGCGCCGACGCCGGGCACCACCAGCCCGTCGGCGGCGGCCGCGGCGTCGGCGTCGGCGGTCACCTCGACCGACGCACCGACCCGCTCGAGCGCGCGCTGAGCCGACCGCAGGTTGCCCGAGCCGTAGTCGAGGACAACGACTTTCTTGTCTGCCGTCACAGCACCCCTTTGGTCGACGGCACGTCCGAGACGCGGGGGTCGGACTCGACCGCCTGGCGCAGCGCGCGGGCAACCGCCTTGTACTGCGCCTCGGTGATGTGGTGCGGGTCGCGCCCGTACAGCACGCGCACGTGCAGCGCGATGCGCGCGTTCATGGCCAGCGATTCGAACACGTGCCGGTTGATGACGGTGTGATAGGGCACCGAGCTGCCCGCAATGGTGGTGTGCTGCAAGTGATCCGGTTCCCCGCTGTGCACGCAGTAGGGCCGGCCGGACACGTCGACCGCCGCGTGGGCCAGCGTCTCGTCCATCGGGATGAACGCGTCGCCGAACCGGCGGATGCCCCGTTTGTCACCCAGGGCCTGGCCAAGCGCCTGGCCGAGTGCGATCGCGGTGTCCTCGATGGTGTGGTGTCCCTCGATCTCGATGTCGCCCTTGGTGCGCACGGTCAGGTCGAAGCTGGCGTGGCTGCCCAGGGCCGTGAGCATGTGGTCGTAGAACGGCACACCGGTATCGATGTCGACCCGGCCGGTGCCGTCGAGGTCGAGTTCGACGACGATGTCGGATTCCTTGGTGCGGCGCTCGATGCGCGCACGCCGGGTGGCGGTGGCTGTCACGGTGCTCCTAACACATGGTCGCGACCCGCCGCACGCGGCTTGGCCGCGCTTGCGATCGCTCCTACGTTGGCTGGCGCCAGTTCGGTGGCGGCGATCTGGGCGCTGGCTTGCAGAAAGGCGTCGTTCTCCTCGGCCAGCCCGGTGGTGGCGCGCAAATAGCCGGGAATTCCGACGTCGCGGATCAGCACTCCGGCGTCCAAATAGCGTTGCCAGGTGGCCGACGCGTCGGCGAATTCGCCGAACAGCACGAAGTTGGCGTCGCTGGGAATCACCCGAAAACCCATGCCGGTCAAGGCCGTCGAGACGCGTTCGCGTTCGGCGATCAGGGTCGCCACGCTGCCCAGCGTGTCGTCGGCGTGCCGCAGGGCAGCCCGCGCGGCGGCCTGGGTGAGCACCGACAGGTGATACGGCAGCCGCACCAGCAGCATCGCGTCGATCACCGCCGGGGTGGCGATCAGGTAGCCCAGCCGGCCGCCGGCGAACGCGAACGCCTTGCTCATGGTGCGCGAGACGATGAGCTTCGTCGGATACTCCGCCACCAGCTCGACCGCGCTGGGCTGCGAGGAGAATTCGCCGTAGGCCTCGTCGACGATCAGGATGCCGGGCACCACGTCGAGCAGCCGCCGCAGGTCCGGCAGCGAAACGCTCTGCCCGGACGGGTTATTCGGGCTGGCGATGAACACCACGTCGGGCCGGCGATCGGCGATCGCGGCCACGGCGGTATCCACGTCGAGGCTGAAGTCGTCGGCGCGGGCGGCATGCAGCCATTCGGTGCGGGTGCCGTCGGAGATGATCGGGTGCATCGAGTAGGACGGGACGAACCCGATGGCACTGCGCCCGGGGCCGCCGAACGCCTGCAGCAGCTGCTGCAAAATTTCGTTGGAACCGTTTGCCGCCCACAGGTTTTCGACGCCGAGCGCAACACCGGTCTGGGCGCTCAGGTAGGCGGCCAGGTCGGTGCGCAGGGCCGCCGCGTCGCGATCGGGGTAGCGGTGCAGATCGGCGGCGGCCTGGCCCACCGAGCGCACCACGTCGTCGACGAGCGCCTTGCTGGGCGGGTGCGGGTTCTCGTTGGTGTTCAGCCGCACCGGGACGTCCAATTGCGGTGCGCCGTAGGGCGATTTGCCGCGCAGGTCGTTGCGCAACGGCAGGTCGTCCAGTGTCGGCTGGCGCGCGGGCCTCTCGAGGCTCATCGCTCGAACCTCCGCCGCACCGCTTCGCCGTGTGACGGCAGGTCTTCGGCCTCGGCCAGCGCGATCACGTGCCCGGACACGTCCTTCAGGGCCGCCTCGGTGTAGTCGACGACGTGGATGCCACGCAGGAAGGTCTGCACCGACAGTCCGCTGGAATGCCGGGCGCTGCCGGCGGTCGGCAGCACGTGGTTGGATCCCGCGCAGTAGTCACCGAGGCTCACCGGCGCGTACGGGCCGACGAAAATGGCGCCGGCCGAACGGATTCGGCCCGCCACGGCCGCCGCGTCGACGGTCTGGATCTCCAGGTGTTCGGCGGCGTAGGCGTTGACGACGGTGACGCCGGCGTCCAGGTCGTCGACCAGGATGATGGCCGACTGGCGGCCACCGAGTGCCGCCGTCACCCGTTCGCGGTGCACGGTCGTGCGCAGCTGGGCGGCCAGCTCGGCCTCGGTGGCGGCGGCGAGCTCCGCGCTGGGGGTGACCAGCACGCTGCCCGCCATCTCGTCGTGCTCGGCCTGACTGATCAGGTCGGCCGCCACGTGCGCCGGGTCGGCGGTGTGGTCGGCCAGGATCGCGATCTCCGTCGGGCCGGCCTCGGCGTCGATGCCGACGCGCGACCGGCACAGCCGCTTGGCGGCGGTGACGTAGATGTTGCCGGGCCCGGTGATCATGTCGACGGGCGCCAGCTCGTCGCCCGCCCCCGGCGACGACGCGGACCGTCGACGGTCCGACGAGAAGCCGGGCCATTCGGCTCCCGTGTCGGTGCCGCCGTAGGCCAGCAGCGCCACCGCCTGCGCGCCGCCCACGGCCCACACCTCGTCGACCTCCAGCAGCCGGGCCGCGGCCAGGATCGTCGGGTGCGGCAGGCCGTCGAACCGGGCCTGTGGCGGGCTGGCCACCACCAGCGAGGCGACCCCGGCGGCCTGGGCCGGTACGACGTTCATCACCACGCTGGACGGGTAGACGGCGTTGCCCCCGGGCACGTAGAGACCCACCCGGTTGACGGGAACCCACCGCTCGGTGACCGTCGCGCCCGGGCCCAGGGTGGTCGTCACGTCGGTGCGGCGCTGGTCGGCGTGCACCGCGCGGGTGCGTTCGATCATCACCCGCAGGGCGCCGGCCACCCGCGGGTCCAGTTCGCTCAGGGCCTTCTCGAGCGCAACGCCGGGCACGCGGACGGCCGCGGGCCGGATCCCGTCGAAGGTGGCGCCGAATTCCAGGGCGGCCTCGGCGCCGCGCTCGGCGACGGCCTCCACGATGGGCCGGACCGTGGGCAGCACCGCCTCGACGTCGGCACCGCCGCGGGGCAGCGCCGACCGCAATCGCGCAGCCGTCAACTCCGCGCCCCGCAGGTCGATACGGGCCATCGGCGACGGTTGGGTCAGGCTCACGCTGTCCATTGTCCCAGAGGAACTCAAGTCGATATTCGACCGGTACAGTGCCGGTATCGAGGCCATACCCCGCGCTGAAACGTAGCGCCGACCCAGGGAGCCGCCATGTCCGCCAAGGATCACCCCAACAACGCCCCGGGCGTCCCGATGGTGTTTCCGCCCTGGTTCGAGCGGTTTCAGATCAAGTACTTCAACCCGGCGGTCAAGCCGATCGCCCGCTTTCTGCCCGGGACGGCGACGATCAAGCATCGCGGCCGCACCTCCGGCAAGCCGTACGAGACCATCGTCACGCCCTACCGCAAGGGCAACGTGCTGGCGATCGCGCTGGGTCACGGCAAAACGAACTGGGTGAAGAACGTGCTGGCCGCCGGCGAGGCCGACGTGGAGTTCAGCCGCAACCGGACCGTGCACCTGACCAACCCGCGGATCCTGCCGGCCGGCTCAGACGGCGCCGGCCTGCCTGCGATGGCGCGCCTGCAGTTACGCCGGATCGGCGTTTTCGTGGCCGACATCGCCTGAGGGGCGCCCTGCTCTGCCGACGGTTCGGCGTCGTGCACCCGACGCGCCCGACCTACATGTCGAGGCCGATGTCGAGCACCCGAACCGAATGGGTCAGGGCGCCGACGGCCAGATAGTCCACCCCGGTCGCGGCGTAGGCGGCCGCGTTGTCGAGGCTGAGCCCGCCCGAAGATTCCAGCAGCACGGCGGGTGCGCGCGCGTCGCGGCGCTGCACGGCCATCTGTGTCTGCCACACCGGGAAGTTGTCCAGCAGGATCAGCTCGGGCTTCTCGGGCAGCACCGCGTCGAGCTGCTCGAGTGAATCCACTTCCACCTCGCAGGGCAGGTCCGGTGCCGCGTCGCGCACGGCCCGCAGCGCGTCGACCACCGATCCCGCGGCCACCACGTGGTTGTCCTTGATCAGGGCGGCGTCGCCGAGCCCGAGCCGGTGGTTGACGCCGCCGCCGACCCGGACCGCGTATTTCTGCAGCACGCGCAGGCCGGGCAGCGTTTTGCGGGTATCGCGCACCTGAGCCTTGGTGCCGTGCACGGCGGCCACCCAGTGTGCCGTCGTGGTGGCGATCCCGGACAGGTGGCAGATCAGGTTGAGCATGGTCCGCTCGGCGGTCAGCAGGCCACGGGTCTCGGCTCGCAACGTCAGCACCGACTCACCCGGCTGCAGGTGGGCGCCGTCCTCGACGCGGTCGAGGACCTCGTAGCCGCGGGCGCCGAGCACCTCGTCGAGCACCAGCAACGCGATGTCGATCCCGGCGATCACGCCCGGCTCGCGGGGCACCATCGACGCGGTCGCCACCGCCTCGGCGGGCACCGTCGCCAGGGTGGTGATGTCGGGCCCGTAGCGCAGGTCCTCCACCAGGCCGCGCTTGATGGTTTCGCGCGCGGCGGTCAGTTCGCAGTCGGACATCGCGGTCATACGACCGCCGCCAATGCCTCCACCAGCACCGCGCTCTGATCGTCGGCCAGGCGCAGCACGTTGCTGCGTCCCAGCTCGGAGGCGGTCCGCGGGTACTCGGCGCGATGGTGGCAACCGCGGCTCTCGGTGCGGGCCAGGGCGGCGGTCGTGACCGCGCGGGCGGCGACGGCCAGCGCGACGTCCTCGAAGTCGCGGCGTCCTGCCACGGGGCGGACCTTCGC
>NZ_QMEU01000065.1 GCF_003284975.1 Mycobacterium colombiense | reverse complement strand
CGCGGGTGCGGCGGTGTCCGCCTTGGCCTCTGCGGCCGGTGCGGCCGCAACCTTCTTGGCGCCGGGCTTCTTCGCGCCGCCGGCGATGCCCAGCCCCTTGGCGGGGGCGGCCGCGGTCTGAGCCTTCGGGGCCGGCTCGGCGGGTGCCCCCTCGGCGGGTGCCTCCTCGGCCGGTGCCTCGGCGGGCGCGGTCGCGGTGGCCGTCGAGGCCTTGGGCGCCTCGGCCGCGCGCGCTTCGGCCCTTTCGGAGGCCTCCTTGGCGGCCGTGCCCTTCTCCGGCAACGTCGCCTTGTCGTACTCGAGGGATCCCAACAGGATCTGCGCGACGTCGAGCACCTCGACACCGCTGCGGCCGGCCTCTTCCTGGCGGTCGTTGACACCGTCGGTGACCATCACCCGGCAGAAGGGGCAGCCGGTGGCGATGGTGGCGGCCCCGGTGGCCAGCGCCTCGTCCACGCGTTCGTGATTGATGCGCTTGCCGATGTGCTCTTCCATCCACATCCGCGCGCCGCCGGCGCCGCAGCAGAAGCTGCGCTCGGCGTGCCGTGGCATCTCGGTCAGGTTCGCCCCCGCGGCCCCGATCAGCTCACGCGGCGCCTCGTAGACCTTGTTGTGCCGGCCCAGGTAGCAGGGGTCGTGATAGGTGATGTCCTGGGACACCGGGGTCACCGGCACCAGCTTGTTGTCCCGGATCAGCCGGTTGAGCAGCTGGGTGTGGTGCAGCACCGAGTAATTCGCGCCGAGCTGGCGGTACTCGCGGCCCAGGGTGTTGAAGCAGTGCGGGCAGGTGACGACGATCTTGCGGTCGACGGTCTCCACGCCCTCGAACAGTCCGTCCAGCGTCTCGACGGCCTGCTGGGCCAGCTGCTGGAACAAAAACTCGTTGCCCGAGCGGCGCGCGGAGTCGCCGTTGCAGGTCTCGCCGGTGCCGAGCACCAGGTACTTCACCCCGGCGATGGCCAGCAGCTCGGCGACGGCCTTGGTGGTCTTCTTGGCCTTGTCGTCGTAGGCGCCGGCGCAACCCACCCAGAACAGGTATTCGTAGCCGTCGAAGCTGTCGACGTCCTCGCCGTAGACGGGCACGTCGAAGTCGACCTCGTCGATCCAGCTGGTGCGGTCCGACGCGTTCTGGCCCCACGGGTTGCCCTTGGTTTCCAGGTTCTTGAACAGCACCGACAGTTCCGAGGGGAACTCGGATTCCATCATCACCTGGTAGCGGCGCATGTCGATGATGTGATCGACGTGCTCGATGTCCACCGGGCACTGCTCGACGCACGCGCCGCAGGACACGCAGGACCACAGGACGTCGGGGTCAATGACGCCGCCCTGTTCCTCGGTGCCGACCAGCGGCCGGGTGGCCTGCTCGGGCCCGGATCCCATGACGCGGCCGAAGCCGGACTCGGGCACGTGGTGGGCCTCGGCGTGCTTCTCGCCGGACAGTTCCTCGCCGACGCCGCCTTCCGGCGTGCTCTCGAGCGGACTCTCTTTCTGACCCAGGATGTAGGGCGCCTTGGCCATCCAGTGGTCGCGCAGGTCCATGATGACGAGCTTGGGCGACAGCGGCTTGCCGGTGTTCCACGCCGGGCACTGCGACTGGCAGCGCCCGCACTCGGTGCAGGTGGCGAAGTCCAGCATGGCCTTCCAGCTGAAGTCCTCGATCTTGCCGCGGCCGAATTCGGCGTCGTCGGGCGGGTTTTCGAAGTCGATCGGCTTGCCGTCGTGCTCGAGCGGGAGCAGCGGGCCCAGGCCGTTGGGCAGCCGCTTGAAGATGACGTTGATGGGCGCCGTGAAGATGTGCATGTGCTTGGAGTGCAGCACGATGATCAGGAACGCCAGCATGACCAAGATGTGCAGCAGCAGCGCGGTCGTTTCGATGATCTCGTTGGCGGGCTGGCCCAGCGGGCGCAGGATGACGCCGAACAATTGCGACAGGAAGGCGCCGTTGCCGTAAGGCAGCGTGCCGTTGTTGACCGCGGCTCCGCGCACGAACACGTAGGTGAAGACGACGTTGAAGATCATGAACAGCACCAGCCACGCACCGCCGGTGTGCGAGCCGTAGAACCGTGACTGGCGCCCGATCTCCTTCGGGCTGCGCATCAGACGGATGATGGCGAAGGTGACGATGCCCAGGAAAACGGCGGTGGCGAAGAAGTCCTGCAGGAAGCCCAGCGCGTCCCAGCGACCGATGATCGGGATGTGGAAGTTGTCTTGGAACAGCAGCCCGTAGGCCTCGATGTAGACCGTCAGCAGGATGAAGAAGCCCCACATGGTGAAGAAGTGCGCCAGGCCGGGGATGGACCACTTCAGCAGCTTGCGCTGACCGAACACCTCGGAGACCTCGGCCCAGACGCGTTTGGCCGGCTCGTCGGTGTGCCCCGGCGCCGGTTTGCCGGACGTGACCAGCTTGAACAGCCACAGGACACGCCGTGCGGCGAGTGCGGCCACGATCAGCGTCATGCCCATGCCCACGATCAGCCTGATGAGCATCTGCGTCGTCACAGAAGTTCTCCCCAATGCCTAGATAAATTCGGCCTGTGCTTATTTGCCTGCTTGAGCCCCGCTCATAGTTACATCTCCGCGGCTTTCAGCGCGAGAAAGGCTGCCCTAACTTGGCAGTCACCGGTGCCTCTGGCCTGCCGATTAGTACCCATTCACCCAATGTGACGCTTGCCGAAGTGATGAGCGCCACCAAATTTCGCTAAATGACCTTTTACCGGGGCCGTTGACCGCCAGGCGCAATTCGTCTCGTCAGCGCCCGAACGGCGGTTGGAAGATGGGCGGGAACGGCCGCGTGCGGGTCGTCGTCGGCGCCGCGGAGGTGGTCGCCTGCGACGTCGTGGTGGGCGGCGCGGTGGTGGTCGTCGTGCTCGGCGGCGGCGCTGTCGTGGTCGTCGTCGACGGCGCCGGCGGGGGTGCCGTGGTGGTGGTCGGCGCCTCGGTGGGCGGTGGCGGCGGCGCGGGGATCACCGTGACGGTGGTGCTGTCGTTGGGTCCGGTGATGGTGACCGTTTGCGGCGGCGCCGGGCTGGTCGAAGGCGCCGGGGTGACGGGGGTGGACTTGGTGAGCAACAGGTTGATCGCCAAGATCAGGGCCACCAGCACGGCCGCGCCCGCTGCGGCCACGCTCAGTACCAGCGCCGTGCGTTTGTACCAGGGCAGCCGCCCCGGCGCGGTGGCGTAGCGGCTGCCGGTCGCGTCGTCGAATTCCCTTGCCTCGTTGGCGTACTCGCCGGTGGCGTCGCGGCCGGTGTAGGGCACCGGCTCGTCGTTGTCGGCGTCCTGGGACCACGCCAGGGCGTCGTCGACGTCGGTGGCCTGGGCGGCCCAGGCGGCCTGGGTCATGTCGAGCCCGGCGTTGCCGACCATTTCCGTCGGTGTTTCCACCGCGGCGGCCGCGGCGGTCGGGGCGACGCCCGACGCGTAATGCGGGCCGAGCACCGCCGCGCCGAGGGCGGCGCTCAGTGCTGGCTGCGCGGTGCTGTGCACCGGCACCCCGAAGCGCTGCGACAATCGCGCTTTGAGCAGCGGGATGTTCGCGCCACCGCCGGCGATCGCCACGGCGCTCAGCCCGGCGTTCGCAATTCCGTTGCGGCGCAACGACTCGTCGACCGACGTGAGGAACCGGTCCAGCGGGGCGGCGAGCAGTTGCTCGAATTCGGTGCGGGACAGCTGGGCGCCGTCGCCCGAAGCCCCGGCGATGGTGCCCACCGCGGCCGTCGAGAGTTGCTCCTTGGCGCGCCGGCAGGCGCCGAGCAGGCGGGCCTGCGACCCGATCCGCGCCGCGCTGCCGAGCATGGCGGTGCTGACGTCGGAGGCCAGCAGGTGATCGAGGATCAGCTGATCGATCGCATCGCCGGAGAAGTCGGTATTCCGCGCGGCAGGGCCGACGGGCGCAAAGCCGGCCTTGGCGTCCATCAGCGTGACGGTGGTGCCGCCGGCGCCGAAGTCGCACAGGGCGATTACGCCGTCGGCTCCGAATCCCGGCGTGCCGCGCAGCGCCGCGAGCGCGGCCGTGGCGTCGGAAACCAGCATCGGCGCCACCCCGCCGCGCGCCAGATCCGACTGGGCGAAGAATTCCTCCCGCAGCGCCGCGAACTGGGCATCGGTCCAGTAGGCGGGCACCGCGATGGTGATCGGTGACCCGTAGCCGACCGCCCGGGCCATCGCTTCGATCGCCTCGACCGTCAACGCAGCGCCCAGGTACTTGGTGCCGTCGGCCGCCACCAATGGCGCCCGGTCACCGACCCGTTCGACAAATCCGCGCAGCACCAGGCCGGGTTCGGTCAGGTTCGGATTTTCTTCCGGCAGGCCAACTTCGGTGGGCCGCTGCTCGAACAGGGTCAGCACCGAGCTGCGGGTGATCGGAGCGCTGCCCGCGCGGGCAGCTACCAAGTTGGCCACCCCGATCGATAGGCCGAGCGACTCGCTCATGTCCCGCACCCCTGTGTCAGTCGTCCCGTTGTCGTCGCACGGTGGTCCTCACCGTAGCGACCGTGGATTGCAGCGAGTGTAGGGCTTCTCCGGCGCGCTGCCATGGAACCGTGACGGGGCTCGCCACGACTCGCTAACGCAGGCCCGGCGGCACGGTGACCGGATTCGGCACCCCCGGAACGGTGATCACCGGCGGCAGCTGCGGCAGATGGTGGCGATGCGAGGGCTGCTGGGTCTGTCCCCCGGTGGGCTGCTGTTGCGTCGGCTGCTGCGCCGGCGGCTCTTCCGTGCTGCCGGGCGGGGACGTGGTGGTGGTCGTGGTGGTCGTCGGCGTCGTCGTGGTCGTGGTGGTGGTCGGCGTCGTGCTCGTCGTCGTCTTGGGAACATTGTTGACGGTCTGCCCGTGGATGAGTTCGATGACGCCGAAGACGATCAGCCCGATCAGGATCACGACGGAGACCAGCCAGGCGATCAGCATGGCCGGCTTGCGATACCAGGGGGTCGGCTCGCTCTCCTGGTCAAACGGGTCGCCGCCGTCGGCCTGCTCGAACCCCTGCGGCGGGTGCGGCGGGGGACCGGGTTGAGGAATCTCGCCGGTAGGAGGCTGTTCGCTTACACCGAAGTCGCCATGCTGCGTCGGCTGGTTGTGGAAGTCGTCGCGTGGGCCATTGGATGCCACGGCACCGATCGTACTGACCTCACCTGCCAATCTCCTGATGCCTAGGCCGGGCCGACACGGATGAGCGCCCGAACGTGGTCCGACGACCCGCGTTTTGGTGGTTAGGTCAAGAGCGTGGATTCCCTGGTGAAGTTGTTCCGGGACACGGGCGCGGTCCGGATCTTGGTCTCCGTGGCCCTCGGCGTGGCCGTCGCCGTCGTGGTGGGCAACGCCGCCGGTTGGCGTTTCGCGCTGGCCGGCTGGATCGTCACCGCCGGAACGTATGTGGTGTGGACGCAGCTCATCGTGCTCGGCATGGACGCCGAGCAGACCTGCCGATGGGCGACGCGCGAGGACCCGACCCGGTGGATCGCCGACGCGGTCATCCTGTCGGCGAGCGTCGCGAGCCTGGGCGGGGTGGGCTACGTGGTGGCCGCAGGGTCACGCGCAGGCCACGAAGCCCTGGCCGCCGCCGTCTTCGGCATCTTGACGGTCGCCGCGTCGTGGGTCGCCGTGCACACGCTGTACACCGTGCACTACGCGCGGCTCTACTACTCGGACGAACCGGGCGGCATCAACTTCCACGACCCCGAGCCGCCGCGCTTCCGGGACTTCGCCTACCTGGCCTTCACCGTCGGGATGACCTACCAGGTGTCCGACACCGAGATCGGACTGACCACGATCAGGGCGACGGTCTTGCGCCACGCGCTGCTGTCTTACCTGCTCGGGGCGGTCGTCCTGGCGGTGACGATCAACCTGATCGCGGGGCTGGGCGCTAAGATCTGACCGGGCCGTCACACGTCGGCCGTTGAATGACCGCGGAGAATCCGTTCGACGCGATCCAGCAGCTCGTTCGGTGTGTCGGAGGCGCCGTCTTTCCAGGCGACGAGTGCGTTGAAAAGGTTGATGGGCTCAACGGTCAATCGCAAGCCCAGTAGCACCGTCTCGGTGGTGTCCCCGCCAGCATCGACGGGGCGGTAAGTAATCGCGACCTGCAACGACTCACCACCATTCGGCTGTGGAAAGCGCCGGGGCTCGATCGACTGCGTCAGTTCCCGCCGGATTTCTATCAGCTCGCTCTTGCGCTCGGCCAGTCGCACGGTCAACGTCCGCGGGCTGACGCGCAGAAGGCAACGTTGCCACATGCCGAGGATGCTCCATACGGTCAGTGGGGTCACACCCAGAACCAGAAACCCGGCGAAGCGCAGCCACGCCGGATTGCCGGGTGTGAATCCCAAATCGACCGAGGCGACTCCCAGCAGCGGAAGCAGCAGTGTCAAGCTGTAGGCACTCCCCTCGTACCAGGGAATGTAGCGGCAGACGATCTCGTCACCGGTGCGGTTGACCGCGGCGCGAAGGATCCGGCGCTGTCCGATGAGGATGACCCCCCCGGCCACAGCCACGCTGACAGCGAGAGACCAACTGGCTCCGACCAGCACGTCGATAATCGCGCCTAGGCACAGCGCGCAGCCGAGAGAGTAGCGCAGCACCCGCCAGCGGAGCTTCGGCTTTCCACCGGGCATCAGTGCCCCTCTCGCGTTTCGGTCACCGGGGCCTGGTGGCCCACGGGCGCCGGACTTGCCACCGGACCCGATCGGGCGGTCAGCCAGATATGGGCCCGATCTACCGGCGAATCGTGTAGCGCGGTCACCGTCAGCTGCGCGATAAGCGTCTCCCGTTCGGCCGCGATGATCCGGGACTGTGACGCGCTATCGACCGTGCCGACCTCATGGGCGATTTGCATCGCGAGCGCTCCCACCATACCGACGCCCTCGGCGGCCGCGGTGAATTCACGATGCAGTTCACGACATCTCGGCGCCGTCTGCAGCTGCTGCTCGCACAGCATGACGAACACTTCAGCGGGATCCAGCGGGACCTGGACCCGATGCATCGTCAACACCGCGTTGGCGCAGAACATGTCGATGCGCGGGTCGTCGCGCCAAACCCACACCCGTACACCGGCAGCGGAATCGAACGGTTCCCACCGTGGCGGCGTCCCCACTTCTACAACGAAACCGGCAAACCGATCGGCCGGGGCGGCAGCGACGCCGCGCTGCTCGAGGAATTCGTCGAATCGCATCGTCGCCGTCCTACCCGAAGCCAAAGACCGATTCCACGCCGCGCACCGCGCTTCCGACCGCGTCCGAGACCGGCTGCCAGGCCACTTCGACCGTTTTGGACGCTCCGAATGCGAAGACCGCTCCAACACCGGCGCCTACGACCAAACCAACCGCCGTCCCCGCGCCCGGAAAGACCGAACCGACCAGTGCGCCGGCCTCCGCGCCCGCCACTAGTCCCGCGGCGACACCGGCAGTCTCCCGGGTGATCGCCTCCGGCACGGAGTTGCCGTCTTTGATGTCGGACATGACGGCCGGTATCGCGCTGGCCGCACCGACCACACCGCCAATCCGCGAGAACCCCGGGATTTCGACGCCGCCGATTCTCGTGTCTTCCAACCACTTCAATAAGCCGGGATCCGCCTTGCCGGGACCCGTACCGGGGGACTCGGCGATCAACTTCGTCGTCGCCTGACGAACACCGTCGGCGGTACCGCCGGCGACCGCACCCGCAGCCCCGGTCGCCACCTCCCCCTTCGTCGGGGCCAACGCGGGACCCCCGCCGGGCTGGCCGGCCGGTGCCCCGCCGGGTTGGTCGGACGGTGCCGGGCTGGGCCCCACCTGGGGGCCGACCGTGTCATATCCGTCGGCGTGCAACGTTCCCAATGCGTCCTGAAACGACTTGGAGTATCCATCTCGCGTCGCTTGCAGCTGCCCCAGCGCGGCTTTGGTGTCGCGGATCGCGTCGTCTTCACATTTGGCGATAAACGCTTCGAGGGCATCGATGTCGGCCTGGCTGAGGTCGTCGTCGTCTTCCATCTCGTCGGCTTCGCCGATCAGCTCGTCGAGGTTCTGCAGCTGGGCTTCCAACGCCGCGATCTGCCCCGCCGCGGTTTTCTGCGCCTCGGCCAAGGACGCGGCGATGCCCTCCAGGTCCGCGCCGATCTTCGGTATCTGTAAAGACTGCGCCCCAAGGGCTTTCGTCACCCGCTCTACTTCCTCGGAGCCGGTGATCGGGTGATCGCCATCCGGGCGATTCCAGGCGGCCTCGAAGCGGGTGCGGGCCTGCTCGAACGCGTCGTTGGCCTCTTTTGTGCATCGGCCCGCTTTGCGAAAGGCCTCCGCCAGGTTCGAAATCAATAGTGGGTTGCCGGCTTGCAGGCTCGCATTGATTGCCCAGGGGTCGCCGCCGGCCGCGCCGATCAGCGCTGGGATGCTGAGATATTGCAGTTGCATGGAATCGTCAGCTGCCCGCCCGAATGCTGATCAACCCCGTTCGCATCGCCACCCCTCCCGAGCTCAATGGGCAAGATTACTGGAGCAGGCCTGGCAATCAATTCACCTCGCAAGCCGGGCAAGCTGTTCCTATGGAGCCGGTGTTGCTGACCGTGGGCCACGGGGCGGCCCGCCGGGAGAGGCTGACGGAGTTGCTTGCCGGGGCGGGGGTTGCGCTGGTGGTGGACGTGCGGCGATACCCGGCCAGCCGGACCAATCCGGACGTGCGCCGCGAGACGCTGGAATCCTGGCTGCCGCAAGGGGGCATCGACTATCGGTGGGAGCCGCGCCTCGGCGGGCGGCGGCATATTGCGGCCGGAGAACCGGAGCCGGACAGCTGGTGGACGGTGGCCGCGTTCCGGGCGTACGCCGCTTACACCCGGACGCCTGAGTTCGACGCCGCCCTGGACGACGTCCTCGCCGACGCGGTCCGGCGCACCACGGCGGTGATGTGCAGCGAGAGCGTCTGGTGGCGGTGTCATCGGCGGCTGATCGCCGACGTCGCGGTGCTCGGCCGCGGGGTGGCCGTGCGACACCTCATGCCGGACGGCCGGCTCGGTCCTCACCGCCCCGCGGAGGGAGCCCGCCGCCGCCCCGACGGCCATCTCGTCTGGGACGGTTGACCTTTCGAGCCGCTAGAACGTGTTGACCTTCTCGACGCTGACGAACATGCCGTGCTTGGTCTGGTCGTTGGTGAAGCGGGTGCCGTCGGCGTTGGCGGTGATGGTCCAGCCCTGCGCCGCGTAGGTCTTGTAGTCGATGGTGACCGTCGGGATGGCGCCCAGGTTGCCCAGCACCCACTGCACCTTGCCGCCGCTGTTGATGCTGACGCCGTTGGCGTGCTCGCCGTCCTGCAGCGGGGAGTTGGTGAAAGGCGCCTCGCAACCGACGGTGTCCTTATTGATCTGGCAGCGCGTCACGCCGGATTTGGTCTCGATGAAGACGTAGCCGTTTTGGTCGGGCGGCAGCGGGATGGCGCCGGCCGGGGTGGTCGGGTTCGCCGGCGCGGCCGACGGGCCCGGGGCCGGGGCGGCGGTGGCCGACGGCGGCGTGGACCTGGGGGTGGGGAAGGACGGTTCGGTGGGTCCCGCTCCTGGCGAGGCCACCGGCCGGCCGCCGATGACCGAACTGCAGCCGGAGACCAGCTCCGAGCCGGCCATCAGGGCCACGAGCAGCAGCGAACCACCGGCCAGGCTTCGCCGCGCATTCTTCGAAAACCGCACCCGCCGCTCCCCAGACGATTCATATAGCGGCACTCAGGTTACGCACCGAGACGCGAAAGTCGCTGCCCTGGCACAGGTATCGATATAGAGCCGATGGCCCACGTTTATCACCGCGTGACCGACCCGCCGGGTGGCCGGCGGCTAGAGCCCCAATAGCTTTTCGGCGTTGCGGTGGCTGATACCAGCGCGCTCGTCGTCGGTAAGCGGCAGGCTGTCCAGAAACGCGCGGGCGGCGACCATCGACCCGAACGGATAGTCGGCAGAGAAGGCCACCCGGTCGATCCCCACCTGCGCGACCAGGTTCGCGTACGTCGCGTGGTCGTTGAAGTTGGCGAACGTGTAATGGAAGTTCTCCCGCAGATACGAACTCACCGGGCGTTGCAGACCGGTCAGTTCGGGTGTCAGCGTGGCGTCGAAGCGCGGCAGCATGAACGACGTCGCCTCGCCCATGTGCCCGATGATCATCTGCAGCGACGGGTGCCGGTCAAACACGCCGCCCAGGATCATGCGCAGCGCGTGGGTGGCGGTGTTGATGTGCCACCCCCAGCCCACCGTGGCCAGCGCGAACGTGACGGGCTCGGCGAAACCCGCGTAGCTGGACTCGATGACGCCCGCCGGGGGAATGGTCGGATGCAGGTAGATCGGCGCCTGCAGGGCGGCAGCGCGGTCCAGGATGGGCTCGAAGAACGGGTCGTCCAGGTAGCGGCCGCGGCTGTGGCCGTTGATCACCGCGCCGGGGAAGCCGAGCCCGCGCACCGCGCGCTCGAGTTCCTCGGCCGCCTGGTCGGGGGCGCTGGTGGGGACGGTGGCAAAACCCGCCAAGCGGTCGGGGTAGCGCTGCACCGCCGCCGCGAGCTGGTCGTTGCAATCCCGAGCCAGGCGCAACGCCTCGTCCGGATTCAGCTGCTCCACGCCGGGCGCGGCCAGCGACAGCACGGCCAGGTCCACCCCGGCCTCGTCCATCGCCGCGATGCGGCCGTCGCCGAGATCGCTGGCGGGTTCGACGATGCCGGCTCGCGACGCCAGCCAGCTGCCCGGGCCCTGCAGGAATTCCGTTGTGGCGTAATGCTCTTCAAGTGCGATGACGCGCATCTGGGCTATCCCTCGAGGACTCGGGCGGCGGCGCCCCAATACGGCAGCTCGTCGCGGTTGGCGGCCAGGCGGATGGTTTTGGTGTAGCCGTACTCGGCCAGCGTCTCCTGGGCGTGCTCGCGGCCGAACCCGCTGTGGCCTACGCCGCCGAATCCGCTGCCGATGACCACCCGCGCGTAGTTGTTGACGAAGACGGCCCCGGCCCGGATCTGCCGGCTCACCCGCAGCGCGCGGTCGCCGTCGGCGGTGAACACCGCGGCGACGAGCCCGTACGGGGTGCCGTTGGCGATCCGCACCGCCTCGGCTTCGTCGCTGAACCGGATCAGGGCGACCACCGGACCGAAGATCTCCTCCTGGGCCACCCGCATGTCCGGCGTGACGCCGGACAGCACGGTCGGCGCGACGTAGCAGCCGTCAGCGAGCCGCGGATCCTGCGGCAGCGGTGCCTGGGCGGCGATGCGGGCGCCTTCGGCGACGCCGATGTCGAGGTACTCCAGGACCTGCTTGCGCTGCGCCCGGGTCACCAGCGGCCCCACGTCGGTAGCGGGATCGGCGCCGTCGCCCACCCGCAGCCGGCGCACGGCGGCGCACAGCTTCTCCTCGAATTCGGCATAGACGTTGTCCTGCACCAAAATTCGCGACGAGGCGGTGCACGCTTCGCCCTGGTTGAAGAAGCCGCCGTCGATGGCGGCCAACAGCGCCTCGTGCAGGTTGGCGTCGTCGAAGACCAGCAGCGGGTTCTTGCCGCCCAGCTCCATCAGCGCCGGCGTGAGGTTGCCGGCCGCGGTGCGCAGCACCGCCGCACCGGTGAGCGGGGATCCGGTGAAGGAGATCTTGCCCACCAGTTGATGCTCGGCCAGCGCGGCGCCCACCTCGCCGCCGCCGGGCACGGCGTGCACTACCGGGTCGGGCAGCACCGACTGGATCAGCTCGACCAGTCGCAGCACCACCGAGGGCGTCTGCTCCGGCGGTTTCAGCACGACGGCGTTGCCGACGGCCAGCGCGGGAGCGACCTTGCCGGCGGTGTGGATCGGCGGCCAGTTGAAGGGCACGATGCCGGCGATCACGCCGTAGGGCTCCAGCGTGGTCACGTCGAACACCGGCCCGTAGTCGCGTGCCTGGCTGGGCAGCACCTCGACCATGCCGGCGAAGTAGTCGAAGATCCCGATCGCGGCTTCCACGTCGAAGCTGCGGGCCTGGCTGATCGGCTTGCCCATTTCCCGCGACTCGAGGCCGGCGATCTCGTCGGCGTGCGCGCGAATGACGTCGGCGATCTGCCGCAGGTAGCGGCCGCGTTCGCGGGCCGGACGAAGCTTCCAGTGCAGGTGCGCCGCGTGCGCGGCCCGCACCGCCCGGTCCACCTCCGCGGTGCCGGCCCCGTGCACGACGGTGACGACCTGTCCGGTGGCGGGGTTCTCCACGACAAAGCGGTCGTCGGGCGACGCCGACGACCAGGGGGTGCGGATCGTGGTAAGGGCTTGCTGATCCATGGGCAGTGTCACGGTATGCCCGGCGGCTTGATCAGCGCCAACGATATCTTCTGATGGATCTCATCACCGGCGGTGATAATCGCTGGTGTGGAGCTTCGTCACCTCGAGTACTTCCTGGCCGTGGCGGACAGTCGAAGCTTCACCGAGGCGGCCAAGCGGCTGCACGTCGTGCAGTCGGGGGTGTCGGCCACCATCAAGGCGCTCGAGCGCGAACTGGGCACCGAGTTGTTCGTCCGGGGTCCGGCCGGCGTGGCGCTGAGCCCCGCCGGCGAAGCACTGCGACCCCGCGCCCGGACCACTTTGGACGCCGCCCGCGCGGCCAAGGACGCGGTGAGCGCCGCCCGGGGCACGGTGCGCGGCACCGTCACGGTGGGGACGTTGACGTCGGTGAGCGTCATCGACGTGCCGACCGTGCTGGCCGAACTGCACGCCCGTCATCCCGACGTCGTGGTCCACCTGCGTGCGGCCAGCTCCGGGTCGGCCGGGCTGGCCGGCCAATTGCGCGACGGGGATCTCGACGTCGCCTTCCTGGTTTTCACCGGACCGCCCCCGGCCGACCTGCACACCCGGCTGGTGGCCTCGGTGCCGCTGCTGCTGGTCGTCCCCGAGGGCCACCCGCTGGCCCGGCGCAAGGCGGTTTCGCTGGCCGAGCTCGGGGGCATGTCGTTCGTCGACGGGCCGCCGGGTTACGGCAACCGGGCCGTGGTGGACACCGCGTTCGCGGCCGCCGGGGTCGAGCGGACCGTCGCGGTGGAGGTCGCCGACATCGGCACGGCGGCGGTCTGCATCCGCAAGGGGCTGGGGATCGGTTTTCTGAGCTGGTCCATCCTCGAGGGCATCGACAGCTCGGGTTTGGTGAGCGTCCGGATCACCGGGCACGACCTGCAATGGCGGCTCTACGTCGCGACCTCGGCGAACCGGCAGGCCAGCGCGGCCACCCGTGCGCTACTGGCGCTGATAGAGGAGGTTGCCGGCGACGCCCAGAATTCTTTGGCGACCCGGGAACAAGGCGGGACCGACCGCCGTTAGCATTATCGACAAGTTGAGCGAACCACACTCAATACTGGGTTGACAGCCCACCGCCCCCAAGGGCAGGCTTGAGCGGGGTTCACTCAGCATAGTGGCACCAGACAAGCTCTACATATTCAGGAGGAATCACTATGGCTCGTGCGGTCGGTATCGACCTCGGGACCACCAACTCCGTCGTCGCAGTCCTCGAGGGCGGTGACCCGGTCGTCGTCGCCAACTCCGAGGGTTCGCGGACCACGCCGTCCATCGTCGCGTTCGCGCGCAACGGGGAGGTGCTCGTCGGCCAGCCCGCCAAGAACCAGGCGGTCACCAACGTCGACCGCACCATCCGTTCGGTCAAGCGGCACATGGGCACCGACTGGTCCATCGAGATCGACGACAAGAAATACACGGCACAGGAGATCAGCGCCCGCGTGCTGATGAAGCTGAAGCGCGACGCCGAGGCGTACCTGGGTGAGGACGTCACGGACGCGGTTGTCACCGTGCCGGCGTACTTCAACGACGCCCAGCGTCAGGCCACCAAGGAAGCCGGCCAGATCGCCGGCCTCAACGTCCTGCGGATCGTCAACGAGCCGACCGCGGCGGCGCTGGCCTACGGCCTGGACAAGGGCGAGAAGGAACAGACCATCCTGGTCTTCGACCTCGGTGGCGGTACGTTCGACGTCTCGCTGCTCGAGATCGGCGAGGGTGTGGTCGAGGTCCGCGCCACCAGTGGTGACAACCACCTCGGTGGGGACGACTGGGATGACCGCGTCGTCGAATGGCTCGTCGATAAGTTCAAGGGCACCAGTGGAATTGACCTGACCAAGGACAAGATGGCGATGCAGCGGCTGCGTGAGGCCGCCGAGAAGGCCAAGATCGAGCTCTCGAGTTCGCAGAGCACCTCGATCAACCTGCCCTACATCACCGTCGACGCGGACAAGAACCCGCTGTTCCTCGACGAGCAGCTGACCCGCGCCGAATTCCAGCGCATCACACAGGATCTGCTGGACCGCACCCGCAAGCCCTTCCAGTCCGTGATCAAGGACGCCGGCATCTCGGTCTCCGAGATCGACCACGTGGTCCTGGTGGGTGGTTCCACCCGGATGCCCGCGGTGACCGACCTGGTCAAGGAGCTCACCGGTGGCAAGGAGCCCAACAAGGGCGTCAACCCCGATGAGGTTGTAGCGGTGGGAGCGGCTCTTCAGGCCGGGGTTTTGAAGGGCGAGGTGAAAGACGTTCTGCTGCTTGATGTTACGCCGCTGAGTCTGGGTATCGAGACCAAGGGTGGCGTGATGACCAAGCTCATCGAACGCAACACCACGATCCCCACCAAGCGGTCGGAGACCTTCACCACGGCCGACGACAACCAGCCGTCGGTGCAGATCCAGGTCTACCAGGGTGAGCGCGAAATCGCTTCGCACAACAAGCTGCTCGGTTCCTTCGAGCTGACCGGCATCCCGCCGGCTCCGCGCGGCGTCCCGCAGATCGAGGTCACCTTCGACATCGACGCCAACGGCATCGTGCACGTCACGGCCAAGGACAAGGGCACCGGCAAGGAGAACACGATCAAGATCCAGGAGGGCTCCGGCCTGTCCAAGGAGGAGATCGACCGGATGATCAAGGACGCCGAGGCGCACGCCGAGGAGGACCGTCAGCGTCGCGAAGAGGCCGACGTCCGCAACCAGGCCGAATCGCTGGTCTACCAGACGGAGAAGTTCGTCAAGGACCAGCGCGAGGCCGAGGGCGGCTCGAAGGTTCCCGAGGACACGCTGTCCAAGGTCGACGCCGCGATCGCCGAGGCCAAGACCGCCCTGGGCGGCACCGACATCACCGCGATCAAGGCGGCGATGGAGAAGCTGGGCCAGGAGTCACAGGCGCTCGGACAGGCGATCTACGAGGCCACCCAGGCCGCCGGCGAGCAGGCCGGTGGCGGCGCGGCGGGCGACGGGTCTGGCTCCGCTGACGACGTCGTGGACGCGGAGGTGGTCGACGATGACCGGGAGTCCAAGTGACGGAAAGCAATCCACACGAACAGGTGACGGTCACCGACAAGCGGCGAATCGACCCTGAGACCGGTGAAGTGCGGCAGGTCCCTCCCGGCGACACGCCGGGAGGGGCCCCGGCCGGCGAACCGGCGCAGCAAGCCGACGGCAAAGTCGCCGAGCTCACCGCCGATCTGCAACGGGTGCAGGCCGACTTCGCCAACTACCGCAAGCGGGCGCTGCGCGACCAGCAGGCCGCGGCGGACCGGGCCAAGGCCGCCGTCGTCAACCAATTGCTGGGCGTGCTCGACGATCTCGACCGCGCCCGCAAGCACGGCGATCTGGAGTCCGGACCGCTGAAGTCGGTCGCCGACAAGCTGGAAAGCGCGCTGAACGGCCTTGGCCTGACGGCGTTCGGCGAGGAGGGCGAGGACTTCGACCCGGTGCTGCACGAAGCCGTGCAGCACGAGGGCGACGGGTCCCGGCCGGTGATCGGTACCGTCATGCGGCAGGGCTACAAGCTGGGTGATCAGGTGCTGCGTCACGCCCTGGTCGGTGTTGTCGACACGGTCGCCGACGAGGATGGAGCGGCTGCCGCACCCGAGCCCGCCCAAACCGAACCGGCCGACACGGACGACAACGCCGACGCCTCCGGTGAATAAGGCAGACAATCAACACATTGGACGAGAGACCAAAGGAAGTGGTGAGGGGGTGACGCGACATGGCCCAGCGTGAATGGGTCGAAAAGGACTTCTACAAGGAGCTGGGCGTCTCCTCTGACGCCAGCCCAGAAGAGATCAAACGCGCCTACCGCAAGTTGGCGCGCGATCTACACCCGGACGCGAACCCCGACAACCCGACCGCCGGTGAACGCTTCAAAGCGGTCTCCGAGGCGCACAACGTCTTGTCGGATCCGGCCAAGCGCAAGGAATACGACGAAACCCGAAGGCTGTTCGCCGGCGGTGGATTCGGCGGGCGCCGGTTCGACAGCGGCGGGTTCGGGGGCTTCAACGTCGGTGGTGATGGTGCCGAGTTCAACCTCAACGATCTCTTCGACGCGGCCGGCCGAAGCGGCGGCACCAATATCGGTGACCTGTTCGGCGGGCTGTTCGGGCGCGGTTCGGGTGCCCGGCCCAGCCGGCCCCGCCGCGGCAACGACCTCGAGACCGAAACCCAGCTGGATTTCGTCGAGGCCGCCAAGGGCGTGGCGATGCCGCTGCGGCTGACCAGCCCGGCGCCGTGCACCAACTGCCATGGCAGCGGGGCGCGGCCGGGCACCAGCCCGAAGGTGTGTCCCACCTGCAACGGTTCCGGCGTGATCAACCGCAACCAGGGCGCGTTCGGATTCTCCGAGCCCTGCACCGATTGCCGGGGCAGCGGCTCGATCATCGAGCACCCCTGCGACGAGTGCAAGGGCACCGGCGTCACCACCCGGACCCGCACCATCAATGTGCGCATCCCGCCGGGCGTCGAGGACGGACAGCGCATCCGGCTGCCCGGCCAGGGCGAGGCGGGGTTGCGCGGTGCGCCCTCGGGTGACCTGTACGTGACGGTGCATGTGCGCCCGGACAAGGTGTTCGGCCGCGACGGCGACGACCTAACGGTGACGGTCCCGGTCAGCTTCACCGAGTTGGCTTTGGGCTCAACCATTTCGGTGCCCACCCTGGACGGCAAGGTCGGTGTCCGGGTGCCCAAGGGCACCGCCGACGGCCGCATCCTGCGGGTGCGCGGGCGTGGCGTTCCCAAGCGCAGCGGCGGCAACGGCGACTTGCTGGTGACCGTGAAGGTCGCCGTACCACCCAATTTGGAGGGGGCCGCCCAGGAGGCGCTGGAGGCCTACGCTGCCGCCGAGCGCGCCAGCGGCTTCGACCCCCGGGCGGGATGGGCAGGTAATCGCTGATGGCCAAGGGCTCGAGCAATTCGAGAAAAGAGGACGCCCGGACCTTTATGATCTCGGTGGCCGCCGAGCTGGCCGGCATGCACGCCCAAACGCTGCGCACCTACGACCGCCTCGGCCTGGTCAGCCCGCGCCGGACTTCCGGTGGGGGACGGCGGTATTCGGAGCACGACGTGGATCTGCTGCGCGAGGTGCAGCGGCTCTCGCAGGACGAGGGCGTCAACCTCGCCGGCATCAAGCGGATTATCGAGCTGACCAATCAGGTCGAGGCGCTGCAGGCCCGGGTCAAGGAGTTGACCGAGGAGCTTTCGCAGGTCCGCGCCAGCCAGCGCCGCGACGTGGCGGTGGTGCCCAAGAGCACCGCGCTGGTGGTGTGGCAGCCGCGGCGGGGACGCTGACTCTCGCTCGGTTTCCCTTGCGCCCCAAGGGGTCGCGTCTCCGACAGGCATGCGACCTTCGCGAAAGCGCCAGCACATCTGCTAGCGCTTTTCGCATTCACCTTATGGCCACCAGACAGCGGCAGTGACCCGAGTGGTCACGGTGAGCCCACCCTGATCGAAAACTGCGTGACGGCCGCCTCGCCCGGTAGCGCGCAGCGGTAGCCGCCCCGGCGCAGCGCGTCGGTCGGCGCGGTCATCGGCTCGAAGCACACGATCGTCTTGGTGGGGTCGTCGGGCGCCGGCGCGAAAATCTGCGCCGCCGGATAGCCCTGCTCGAAATGCACCTCGATGCGCCGACCGCCGCCGGACATCGCGAACACCGCGCCATCGGCCACCCGGTCATAGGCGTCGTCGAATGTGTTGTCGCCCAGTGCCTCTCGCCGGGCCGGCTGCGGCTCGGAATCGCCGGTGGGCAACCCGGTGGCGTCGAGGCCCAGGTGCCGCAACGGCGGTGTCTCGATGACCCAGTCGGCCCGCGGGGCGGCGGGCAGTTGCAGGTAGGGATGAAACCCGAAGCACAGCGGCACCCCGCGGTCGCCGGTCGCGTCCACCGTGGTCCGAACCGTCAGCGTCCGGTCGGCCAGCCGCACCGCGACCGTCAGCACATGCGGATACGGGAAGCTGGCCAGCAATCGGGGATCGGCACCGAAATCCAGTTCGGCGGTCAATTCACTGTCGGTCTCGGCCGTCACCCGCCAACCCGGGTAGGCGGCCAGGACGCCGTGGATGGGTAGCCCGTTGGGGTCGGCGCGCACACCGTTTTCTCCCGGCGTCAAGGTCACGGTGACGTGCTGGGCGGTATAGATGTTCTCGCCCAACCGATTTGCCCACGGGTACAGGATCGGGATCCCCATCGTCTTGCCATCGGCGACGTAGGCGTCCAGGCCGCGGCGCTGGCCCAGCAGCTCCACACCGGCGTCGCGCAGCGACGTGCCGATCATCCCCGCCTCGGGGATGAACTGCGCGACCAGCGGCGACGACGGATCGCGCAGAGTGACGACGTGCATGGCTACCTCCATAGTGGGTCATGCTGAATGCGTTCGGGCGGAGCGCCTTTGGCGATCAGGGCATCCTTGGTGGCGCTGACCATCGCCGGCCCCCCGCAGACCAGGATCTGCCGGTCGCCCCAGCCGCCGTACTTGGTCACCACGTCGGGCAGCCGCCCGATCTGATGCACGTGCAGGCCACGCGGCGGCGTGACGTCGGGATAGTCCGCGGCCCAGGACGGGTCGCGGTTGTATTCCGAGACGGGCGAGACCGACAGCCACGGATTGTGCGAGGCGACCTGCCACAAGGTCGGCAGATCGTAAAGTTCGCAACGGTACCGGGCTCCGAAGAACAGATGGATGCGCGGGTTCACCGCGAACCGGGACAGGTCCATGATCAGCGCCCGCAACGGCGCCAGGCCCGTGCTGCCGGCGACCATCAGCACGTCGCCGCCCTCGCGGTCGACCCGCAGGCCGCCGTGCGGGCTGGACAGCCGCCACCGGTCGCCGATGCGGGTTTCGCCGACGATCGCGGTGCTGACCAGGCCGCCGGGCACCAGGCGGACGTGGAACTCGATGCCGCCGCCCGGGTCGGCCGGAATGGCGGGACTCAGATACCGCCAGCGGTGCGGACACTGCGGCACGTGGACGTCGACGTACTGGCCGGGGTGATAGTGCATCGGCTGGTCGAGCTGCAGCCGCACGACCGCGAGATCCCGCGACACCCGCATGTGTTCGATGACGGTGCCGTCCCACCAGGCGGGGCTCTCCTCGGCGTTCGCGGCGCCGCTCATCACCCCGGTGATCAGGTTCAGCGACTGTTGGGCCGCCGCCTCCACGGCGTCGGTCCACGCCGCACCGACGTGCGCGCGCAGTGTCGAGAGCAGCGCGCGCCGCAGGGTCTCGTAATGTGCCGGCAGCACACCGTATTTGCGATGGTCGCGGCCGAGCTGGGCCAGAAACGCCACCGGCTCCTGCGCGCGCCGCGCGACCAGCTCGCCGTACACCCAGTGCAGCGCGCGCCCGAAAGCGAGCCGCTGGCCGGCCATTTCGGGCGGGAACAGATCGCGCACCGAACCGTCGAGGGCGAACCACTGGGTGTAGAAGCGATGGACGAGTGCGGAGTCACCGGCCGAGTCCGCGGGCGCGAAGGCGTCACGCAGCACCCGCAGCGCTTCGGCGTCCTCGAGGCTCACGGGCCCCGATTGTAGGCTCGGCCGCCGCCGGCTCAGCCCTGTCGGACGACGTTGGCCGTCCCGACGTTGGCGATCTTGGGTGAACCCCAGTGGTAGAGAACGACGTTGTCGTTCCCCGATGCGCTGACCGCGTCGGTGCTGTCGACCGCGACGTGGTTGCCGCTGCCGGAGACGCTGACGCTGGTGCAGTGCCCGGTGAGGGTGATGGTGTTCTGCCGCCCGCTCACCGACAGATAACCGGCGTGGCAGGGCAGCGTCTTCGTCATACCCGTCCCGCTGACCTGCAGCGTCCCGGCTTGCGGGACCGCCGACGGGCTACCGCCGCTGAGATCGGTGTGGAACCCGACCGCCAGCAGACCGGCGAACGCCAGGGCGGCGGCCACGGCGGCCAGCCACAGGCCGGCGCCCCGGCGCGGACGTGTCTCCGGGTCGGGGTCGGCCTGGTCGGGGGGTTGCATCGTCTGCGTCATCGCTACGGGGGTACCCCCTACGCCACTGTGCTCAAAACTCGTTAGACTTGAGCGGAACAGACTCAACCTTGACGGCGTTGAACAAGCCGAGAAGCATTTTCCCTACCAACGAACGGAGGTGTCGTGGACTCTTTCAACCCGACAACCAAGACCCAAGCGGCACTGACTTCGGCACTCCAGGCCGCCTCGGCGGCGGGTAACCCGGAGATCCGGCCCGCCCATCTGCTGATGGCGTTGTTGACGCAGGCCGACGGCATCGCCGGTCCGCTGCTGGAGGCTGTCGGCGTCGAGCCCGCCACCATCCGCACCGAGGCCCAGCGCCTACTGGACCGGCTGCCCCAGGCCAGCGGGGCCAACTCGCAGCCGCAGTTGTCCCGCGAATCGCTGGCCGCAATCACCACCGCCCAGCAGCTCGCGACCGAGATGGACGACGAATACGTGTCCACCGAGCACCTGCTGGTGGGCCTGGCCACCGGGGATTCCGAAGTGGCCAAGCTGCTGACCGGTCACGGCGCCTCGCCGCAGGCCCTGCGCGAGGGCTTCGTCAAGGTGCGCGGCAGCGCCCGGGTCACCAGCCCGGAGCCCGAGGCGACCTACCAGGCGCTGGAGAAGTACTCCACCGACCTGACGGCCCGCGCCCGCGACGGCAAACTCGACCCGGTTATCGGGCGGGACAACGAGATTCGCCGCGTCGTGCAGGTGCTGAGCCGTCGCACCAAGAACAACCCGGTGCTGATCGGCGAGCCCGGCGTCGGCAAGACCGCGATCGTGGAGGGCCTGGCCCAGCGCATCGTCGCCGGCGACGTGCCCGAGAGCCTGCGCGACAAGACCGTCATCAGCCTGGACCTCGGCTCGATGGTGGCCGGCGCCAAGTACCGCGGCGAGTTCGAGGAACGGCTCAAGGCCGTCCTCGACGACATCAAGAACTCCGCCGGGCAGATCATCACCTTCATCGACGAGCTGCACACCATCGTCGGCGCCGGCGCGACCGGCGAGGGCGCGATGGACGCCGGCAACATGATCAAGCCGATGCTGGCCCGCGGCGAGCTGCGGCTGGTCGGCGCCACCACGCTCGACGAGTACCGCAAGTACATCGAGAAGGACGCCGCGCTGGAGCGCCGCTTCCAGCAGGTGCTGGTCGGCGAGCCCTCGGTGGAGGACACCGTCGGCATCCTGCGCGGCCTGAAGGACCGCTACGAGGTGCACCACGGCGTGCGCATCACCGACTCCGCCCTGGTGGCCGCGGCGACGCTGTCCGACCGCTACATCACCGCGCGCTTCCTGCCGGACAAGGCCATCGACCTGGTCGACGAGGCCGCCAGTCGGCTGAAGATGGAGATCGACTCCCGGCCCGTCGAGATCGACGAGGTCGAGCGGCTGGTGCGCCGCCTCGAGATCGAGGAGATGGCGCTGGCCAAGGAGGAGGACGAGGCGTCCAAGGAGCGGCTGGAGAAGCTGCGCTCCGAGCTGGCCGACCAGAAGGAGAAGCTGTCCGAGCTCACCACCCGCTGGCAAAACGAGAAGAACGCCATCGACGTGGTCCGTGAGCTCAAGGAGCAGCTGGACACGTTGCGCGGGGAGTCCGAGCGTGCCGAGCGCGACGGCGACCTGGCGAAGGCCGCCGAGCTGCGCTACGGGCGCATCCCGGAGGTGGAGAAGAAGCTCGACGCGGCGTTGCCCCAGGCCGAGGCGCGGGAAAACGTGATGCTCAAGGAGGAGGTCGGACCCGACGACATCGCCGAGGTGGTGTCCGCGTGGACGGGAATCCCGGCCGGACGGATGCTCGAGGGTGAGACCGCCAAGCTGCTGCGCATGGAGGAGGAGCTGGGCAAGCGCGTCATCGGGCAGAAGAGGGCCGTGACGGCCGTCTCCGATGCCGTACGGCGTTCCCGGGCCGGGGTCGCCGACCCCAACCGGCCCACCGGCTCGTTCATGTTCCTCGGGCCGACCGGCGTCGGTAAGACCGAGCTGGCCAAGGCGCTGGCGGAGTTCCTGTTCGACGACGAACGCGCCATGGTGCGCATCGACATGAGCGAGTACGGCGAGAAGCATTCCGTCGCGCGGCTGGTCGGCGCCCCGCCGGGATACGTCGGCTACGACCAGGGCGGTCAGCTGACCGAGGCGGTGCGGCGGCGGCCCTACACGGTGATCCTGTTCGACGAGATCGAAAAGGCCCACCCCGACGTGTTCGACGTGCTGCTGCAGGTGCTCGACGAGGGCCGGCTCACCGACGGGCAGGGCCGCACCGTCGACTTCCGCAACACCATCCTGATCTTGACGTCCAACCTGGGATCGGGTGGTAGCGAGGAGCAGGTGATGGCCGCGGTGCGCTCGGCGTTCAAGCCGGAGTTCATCAACCGGCTCGACGACGTCATCATCTTCGACGGCCTCGAGCCCGGCGAGCTGGTGTCGATCGTCGACATCCAGCTGGCCCAGCTGCAGAAGCGGCTGGCGCAGCGTCGCCTCACGCTCGAGGTGTCGCTGCCGGCCAAGCAGTGGCTGGCACAGCGCGGGTTCGACCCGGTCTACGGCGCGCGGCCGTTGCGCCGCCTGGTGCAGCAGGCCATCGGTGACCAGCTGGCCAAGATGTTGCTGGCCGGCGACGTGCACGACGGCGACACCGTTCCGGTGAATGTCAGCCCCGACGGCGACTCGCTGATCCTGGGCTAGTGGCGATCGCGAGCGCGGCGGAGCCGCGCGAAGCGGGTCGCCACCATCAGGACGGTGGCGATCGCGAGCGCGGCGGAGCCGCGCGACGCGGGTCGCCACCATCAGGACGAGCCCGGAGGGGGCCACCCGGTGCCGTGGCGACACGCAGCTATTGCCAGCTGTGATTGGGTTGTGACCTGGTCGCCTTCTGTGTTCCGGGCCAATAGCAGATACCCTGTTTTGGATGGTCCCCCTCTGGTTCACGCTCTCCGCGCTGTGCTTTGTCGGTGCGGGGGTGTTGCTGTACGTCGACATCGATCGGCGGCGCGGGCGCAGCAGGCGCCGCAAGTCGTGGGCGCGATCGCATGGGTTCGACTACGAGCCTGAATCGACCGACATCCTCAAGCGCTGGAAGCGCGGCGTGATGTCGACGGTGGGCGACGTCGCCGCCCAGAACGTGGTGCTGGGCCAGATCCGCGGTGAGGCCGTCTACATCTTCGACCTCGAAGAGGTCGCCACCGTCATCGCGCTGCACCGCAAGGTGGGCACCAACGTGGTGGTGGACCTGCGCCTCAAGGGGCTCAAAGAGCCACGGGAGAGCGACATTTGGCTGTTGGGAGCGATTGGGCCGCGGATGGTGTACTCCACCAACCTCGACGCCGCCCGCCGCGCCTGCGACCGCCGGATGGTCACCTTCGCGCACACCGCACCGGACAGCGCCGAGATCATGTGGAACGAGCAGAACTGGACGCTGGTGGCCTTGCCGATCACCAGCACGCGCACCGAGTGGGACGAGGGCCTGCGCACCGTGCGCCAGTTCAACGACCTGTTGCGGGTGCTGCCG
>NZ_QMEU01000064.1 GCF_003284975.1 Mycobacterium colombiense | reverse complement strand
GTTGCGTGCCGCCGCGGTGGCGGCGGCGGTGGCCGACTCCGGGCGGCTGCTGGCGCAGCGGTTGACCGGGGTCGTCGACGCCGCGTCCGAGATCCGCGACGCGCTGGCCACCGAGCGCCAGCAGCGTGCGACCGCGATGGCCGCGGTGCGCGACGAGGTGAACGCGCTGAGCGCCCGGGTGGCCGCCCTGACCGACTCGCTGCACCGCGACGAGGTGGCCAACGCCCAGGCGGCGATGCGGATCGAGCAGCTCGAGCAGATGGTGCTCGAGCAGTTCGGCATGGCGCCGGCCGACCTGATCGCCGAGTACGGGCCGGACAACCTGCTGCCGCCGACCGATCTGGAGATGGCCGAATACGAGCAGGCCAAGGAGCGCGGTGAGCAGGTCTTCGCGCCCGCGCCGATCCCCTACGACCGGGCCACCCAGGAACGCCGCGCCAAGCGGGCCGAGCGTGAGCTGGCCGAACTGGGCCGGGTCAACCCGCTGGCGCTGGAGGAGTTCGCCGCGCTCGAGGAGCGATACAACTTCCTGTCCACCCAGCTCGAGGACGTCAAGGCCGCCCGCAAGGACCTGCTCGGGGTGGTCGACGAGGTCGACGCCCGCATCCTGCAGGTGTTCAGCGAGGCGTACGCCGACGTCGAACGCGAGTTCACCGAGGTCTTCACGGTGTTGTTCCCCGGCGGCGAGGGCCGGCTGCGGCTGACCGACCCCAACGACATGCTCACCACCGGCATCGAGGTCGAGGCCCGGCCGCCGGGCAAGAAGGTCACCCGGCTCTCGCTGCTGTCCGGCGGGGAGAAGGCGCTGACGGCGGTGGCCATGCTGGTGGCGATCTTCCGGGCCCGCCCGTCGCCGTTCTACATCATGGACGAGGTGGAGGCCGCCCTCGACGACACCAACCTGCGGCGGCTGATCTCGCTGTTCGAGCTGCTGCGGGCGCGCTCTCAGCTGATCATCATCACGCACCAGAAGCCGACGATGGAGGTCGCGGACGCGCTCTACGGCGTGACCATGCAGGGCGACGGCATCACCGCCGTCATCTCCCAGCGGATGCGCGGCCAGCAGGTGGACCAGCTGGTCGGCGCGGTCGAGTAAGGCCCGGTGACCGACGGGCACCGGGCCACTTGAAACAATGTCAGCGTGTCCCAAGGTCTTTGGATCGCCATCGCGGTCGTCGCTGCCCTGGTCGTCATCGTCGCGCTGGTGGCGGGCCTGCTGCGGTACCGCCGGCGCCGGATCAGCTTCTCCACCCGCACCGAGCCCGGCGCGATCGACCGCTCCGGCGGCTACACCGCGTCATCGGGCATCACCTTCAGCCAGACCACGAAGGCCGATCGGCTCGACACCACCGGTCTGCCCTCGGTAGGTGACGACGCGGCCGTTCCCCGCGACGCGCCGCGGCGCACCATCTCCGAGGTCGAACTCCCCGAACCCGTCCCCGAAGCTCCGGCCCCGCCACCAGCAACCGTCGAAGCCCCGTCACCAGCAACCGTCGAAGCCCCGGCCCCCGAGCCCGCGGCCCCCGAGGCCCCGGCAGCCCCGGCGCTCGAGGAGATCGCGCCCACCGAGGGCCGGCTGGAGCGGCTGCGCGGCCGGCTGGCCCGGTCCCAGAACGCGCTGGGGCGCAGCATGCTGGGCCTGATCGGCGGCGGCGACCTGGACGAGGACGCCTGGCAGGACGTCGAGGACACGCTGCTGATCGCCGACCTGGGCCCGGTGGTCGCCGAATCCGTGATCTCCCAGCTGCGCACCCGGCTGGCCAGCAGCGACGTGCGCACCGAGGCCGACGCCAAGGCCGTGCTGCGTGACGTGCTGATCAAGGAGCTGCAGCCCGGCATGGACCGGTCGATCAGGGCGCTGCCGCACGCCGACCATCCCTCGGTGCTGCTGATCGTCGGCGTCAACGGCACCGGGAAAACCACCACCGTCGGCAAGTTGGCCCGGGTGCTGGTCGCCGACGGGCGACGGGTCGTGCTGGGCGCCGCCGACACCTTCCGCGCCGCGGCGGCCGATCAGCTGCAGACCTGGGCATCGCGGGTCGGGGCGGAGGTGGTCCGCGGGGCCGAGGGCGCCGACCCGGCCTCGGTGGCCTTCGACGCCGTCGACAAGGGCATCGCCGCGGGCGCGGACGTGGTGCTCATCGACACGGCGGGACGGCTGCACACCAAGGTCGGGCTGATGGACGAGCTCGACAAAGTTAAGCGGGTCGTAACACGGCGGGCCGCGGTGGACGAGGTGTTGCTGGTGCTCGACGCCACCATCGGGCAGAACGGCCTGGCCCAGGCGCGGGTGTTCGCCGAGGTGGTCGAGATCACCGGCGCGGTGCTGACCAAGCTGGACGGAACGGCCAAGGGCGGCATCGTCTTTCGAGTTCAACAGGAACTCGGTGTGCCGGTCAAACTGGTCGGGCTGGGGGAGGGTCCCGACGATCTGGCGCCGTTCGAACCGGCGGCTTTCGTCGACGCGCTGCTCGGCTGAAACCCCTTACACGGCGAGCGGGACGTTAATCCCACCGAAACACGGCCGCACCATCGCCGAAACAACGATTGCGCAATCTTCTGGTCAGGTCATCAGACGTGTGTCTGGCGGCCAATCGTGGGCCGACCGGAGGAGATTGCGAGTGACATACCCGATACTGGGCCAGCCCAATACCGGCGATACCGCCTGGATGTTGGCCAGTTCCGCGCTGGTGCTGTTGATGACGCCGGGTCTGGCGTTCTTCTACGGCGGTATGGTGCGCGCCCGAAGCGTGCTGAACATGCTCATGATGAGCATCAGCGCGATGGGCGTGGTCACCGTGCTGTGGGTGCTCTACGGCTATTCGATCGCGTTCGGTGATGATGCCGGCGGCGTCGTAGGGAAGCCGACCTCGTTCTGGGGCCTCAAGGGCCTCATCGGTGTCAACGCGGTGGCCGCCGATCCGAGCAAAGGTGTTGCGGCAACCGACATTCCGCTGGCGGGCACCCTACCCGCCACGGTGTTCGTGGCCTTCCAGCTGATGTTCGCGATCATCACCGTCGCCCTGATCTCCGGCGCGGTGTCCGACCGGCTGAAGTTCGGCGCCTGGTTGGTGTTCGCCGGTCTGTGGGCGACGTTCGTCTACTTCCCGGTCGCCCATTGGGTTTTCGCGTTCGACGGCTTCGCCTCCGAGAAGGGTGGCTGGATCGCCAACAAGCTGCACGCGATCGACTTCGCCGGCGGGACGGCGGTCCACATCAACTCCGGTGTGGCGGGCCTGATGCTGGCGATCGTGCTGGGCAAGCGTCGCGGTTGGCCCACCACGCTGTTCCGGCCGCACAACCTGCCGTTCGTGATGCTTGGCGCCGGGTTGCTGTGGTTCGGTTGGTACGGGTTCAACGCCGGATCGGCCACCACCTCCAACGGTGTCGCCGGGTCGACCTTCATGACGACGACGGTCGCGACGGCCACCGCGATGCTGGGCTGGATGCTCACCGAACGCATCCGCGACGGCAAGGCGACGACGCTGGGTGCGGCGTCGGGCATCGTCGCGGGCCTGGTCGCCATCACGCCGTCCTGCTCGTCGGTCAACGTCCTGGGCGCCCTGGTGGTCGGCCTGGTCGCCGGCGTGTTGTGCGCGCTGGCCGTCGGCCTGAAATTCAAGCTGGGCTTCGACGACTCGCTCGACGTGGTCGGGGTGCACCTGATCGGCGGTCTGGCCGGCACGCTGCTGGTGGGGCTGCTCGCGGCACCGGAGTCCCCGGCCATCAACGGCGTCACCGGCGTATCCAAGGGATTGTTCTACGGCGGCGGCTGGGCTCAGCTCGAGCGGCAAGCAGTCGGCGCGTTCAGTGTTCTCATCTACTCTGGGGTGGTTACGCTGATCCTGGCGTTGATCCTGAAGTACACCATCGGGCTTCGTCTCAACCCAGAGGCGGAAGCCACGGGCATCGACGAGGCCGAGCACGCCGAGAGTGGTTACGATTTCGCCGTGGCTACCGGTTCGGTTCTGCCGCCCCGGGTCCCTGTGGTGGATACCCGCAACGGCCTGGAGGAGGAGCGAGTGGGCGACAAAGTGGAGGCAGAGCAGTCATGAAGCTGATCACCGCGATCGTGAAGCCGTTCACGCTCGATGACGTGAAGACCAGTCTGGAGGACGCGGGTGTCCTGGGCATGACGGTCAGCGAAATCCAGGGCTACGGACGGCAGAAGGGTCACACCGAGGTCTACCGGGGCGCCGAATACTCGGTCGACTTCGTACCCAAGGTGCGCATCGAGGTCGTCGTCGACGACTCCATCGTCGACAAGGTCGTGGACAGCATCGTCCGGGCCGCGCGCACCGGCAAGATCGGTGACGGCAAAGTGTGGGTGAGCCCCGTGGAAACCATTGTGCGGGTGCGCACCGGCGAGCGCGGAACCGATGCGCTATGACGCCCGCTGTCAATTGCTGATTCGACCCGGGCGGGCCGGGAGGGCATGACCCCGAACGACCCCGACTCGTCCGGGCACCCAGCCGGGACAGAAAGCGCCTGCGCGGCAGTCGATCTGGCTGCCGCGCGGCGCCAACTGTTGTCTGAGGGCAGCAAGCTGCACGCCGCCGAACTGCGGCACGCCTGGCTGGATCTGCACGAATCGTGGTTGATGGCCAAGGCGGCCGAGATCGGGATTGCCGACGACAGCGGCTTCGCGATCGTCGGGATCGGCGGATTGGGCCGCCACGAGTTGTTGCCGTATTCCGATCTCGACCTGATGCTGTTGCACGACAACTTCTCCGACGACGTGCTGGGCAAGGTCGCCGACAAATTGTGGTATCCGCTGTGGGACGCCAACGTTCGGCTCGACCACAGCGTGCGGACCGTCTCCGGGGCCCTCGGTGTCGCCAACGCCGACATGATCGCCGCGCTGGGCATGCTCGACGCCCGCCACATCGCCGGGGACACGCGACTGTCCGACGAACTGATCGCCGGCGCACGACGGCAGTGGCGCAGCGCAATTCGCTCCCGGATGAGCGAGCTCGTCGAGATGACGCAGGCCCGCTGGGAACGGTGTGGTCGGCTCGCGCAGCGGGCCGAGCCGGACCTGAAATCGGGCCGCGGCGGACTTCGTGACGTGCAACTGCTCGACGCGCTGGGCGTGGCGCAATTGATCGACCGCCACGGCATGGCCCGTCCGGAGTCGCCCGGGGGCTCCCTCGACGACGCCCACCTGACGCTGCTCGACGTGCGCACCGAGTTGCACCGGGTCTCGGGACGCGGACGCGATCAGCTGCAGGCCCAATACGCCGACGAGATCAGCGCCGCCCTGCACATCGGTGATCGATTCGACTTGGCGCGCAAGCTATCCGACGCCGGGCGCACCATCGCCTACCACGCCGAGACGGGCATCCGGACCGCGGAGAACGCGCTGCCGCGCCGCGGGGTGACGGCCCTGGTGCGGCGGCCCAAGCGCCGCCCGCTGGACGAGGGCGTCGTCGAATACGCCGGGGAGATCGTGCTGGCCCGCGACGCACGCCCGGATACCGACGTGGGTTTGGTGTTGCGGGTGGCGGCGGCCGCGGCCGACACCGGGCTCCCGATCGGCGCCGCCACGCTGAGCCGCCTGGCCGCCAGCGCGCCGGAGATGCCGGTGCCCTGGCCGCGAGAGGCGTTGGACGACTTGCTGGTTGTGCTATCGGCCGGGCCGACCACGGTGGCGACGATCGAGGCCCTGGACCGCACCGGGCTGTGGGGGCGGCTGCTGCCGGAATGGGACGCCATCCGCGACCTGCCGCCCCGCGACGTCGCGCACAAATGGACGGTGGACCGCCACGTCATCGAGACTGCCGTCAACGCCGCACCGCTGTCCACCCGGGTGGCGCGACCCGACCTGCTTGCGCTCGGCGCGCTGCTGCACGACATCGGCAAGGGCCGCGGCGTCGACCACAGCGTGCTCGGGGCGGGCCTGGCGCTCGAGATCGGACCGAGGCTGGGCATGGCACCGGTCGAGGTTGATCTGCTCGCCCAATTGGTGCGCCACCACCTGCTGCTGCCGGTGGTGGCCACCCGCAGCGACCTCAACGACCCCAAAACCATTGAGCGCGTGGTGAAAGCGCTCAGCGGTGACGCGCTGTTGCTCGAGGTCCTACACGCCCTGACCGAGGCGGACTCGAAGGCCACCGGTCCGGGGGTGTGGAGCGACTGGAAGGCGTCGCTGATCGAGGACCTGGTGCGGCGCTGCCGGCTGGTGATGGCCGGCGAGCCGCTTCCCAAGGTCGAACCCGCTGCGCCGCAATACCTTTCGCTCGCCGCCGATCGCGGCGTCCACGTGGAGATCAAGCCCGGCGGCGGTGAACGCCCGGACGTGGTGATGGCCGCGCCGGATCAGCGGGGGCTGGTGTCGAAAGCCGCCGCCGTGCTGGCGCTGAACTCGCTGCGCATCCACTCGGCCTCGGCCAGCACCCACGAGGGATTCGCGATCGTCGAATTCGTGGTGTCGCCGCTGTTCGGTTCGCCGCCGGAAGCGGGCCTGCTGCGCCAGCAGTTCAGTGGCGCGCTCGCGGGCGACGTCGATGTGCTGGGCAGTTTGGAAAAGCGTGACAGCGACGCCGTCAGCGCGGCGACCAGCCGGGCCGGCGAGGTCCAGGTCGGGGTGCCCGTCACGCGGTCGAGCGCCCCGCCGCGCATCCTGTGGATCGACTCGGCCTCACCCGATCAGCTGATCGTCGAAGTCCGCGCGATGGACCGCCTCGGGCTGCTCGCGCTGCTGACCCGCGCGCTGGAGCGCGCGGGCACCGACATCGTGTGGGCGAAGGTCAACACCTTCGGGTCGACGGCGGCCGACGTCTTCTGTGTGACGGTGTCGGAACGGGCGGCCGGCGACGCCGAGCACGGCGCGCGCGACGCGGTCGAGCAGGGTCTGCTGGAGGTGTTGGGCGGCCCCGCCGTCGAGGTGCTCGAGGAGCCCGTCGGCGACTAGCTAGCCGCCCACTAATGCTCGGCATTGAGCCGGCGCACGGCGTCGATGCGCGCCCGCAGCTGTTCGCGGCTCGCCGCGGCGATCGGGGGACCCCCGCAGCGGCGCCGCAGTTCGTTGTGAATCCAGCCGTGCGGCTTGCCCGTCCGGTGGTGGGCGATCGAGACGAGGGTGTTGAGCTCGCGGCGCAGCTCCCGGAGCTGGCCGTGCACAGTGGCCGGGGCTTCGACGGCCGCCGGCGATCCGGCCTCCTTCTGCAGGCGGGCCCGCTTCTGCAGCTGTTCGTCCTGACGCTGGTGCAGCAGCGCCCTCATCTGCTCGGCGTCAAGTAGCCCGGGGATGCCGAGGTAGTCGGCCTCCTCGTCGCTGCCGGCCGGCGCGGCGGTGCCGAACGATGATCCGTCGAAGATCAGCTGATCGAGCTCCGCGTCGGCGCCCAACGAGATGAACCCCTTGTCCAGATCGGACTTCTCGTCCTGCGTCTTGGTGGCAGGGTCGCCGTCGAGCGGGTCGCCCTCGGACGGGCGGTGCGGCTCGCCGAGCACATGATTACGCTGGGCCTCCAGCTCGCTGGCCAGCTGCAGCAGGTTGGGCACCGAGGGCACGAAGATGCTGGCGATTTCGCCCGGGCGGCGCGACCGGACGAACCGGCCGATGGCCTGGGCGAAGAACAGCGGCGTCGAGGCGCTGGTGGCATAGATCCCGACCGACAGCCGCGGCACGTCGACGCCCTCGGAGACCATGCGCACCGCGACGAGCCAGCGGCTGGTGCTCGCGGCGAATTCGCTGATGCGCGCCGACGAGCCCGGGTCGTCGGAGAGCACCAGCGTCGGCGCCTCGCCGGTCAGCTTGGCCAGCAGGGCGGCGTAGGCACGCGCGGCGGTCTGATCCGAGGCGATGATCATGCCGCCGGCGTCGGGCACGTGTGTGCGCAGCTGGCGCAACCGCAGATCCGCGGCGGCGATCACCGCGGGCATCCATTCACCGGCGGGGTCCAGCGCCGTGCGCCACGCGCGCGCGGTCTGCTCGGCGGACAGCGGCTCGCCCAGCCGGGCCGCGTGCTCCTCGCCGGCGCTGTCGCGCCACCGCGCCTCCCCGGAGTAGGCGAGGAACACCACCGGCCGGACCACACCGTCGGCCAGGGCGTCGGTGTAGCCGTAGGTGTGATCGGCCTGCGACCGCCGTATCCCGTCGGGCCCGGCCTCGTAGGTGACGAACGGGATGGGGCTGTCGTCGCTACGAAACGGCGTCCCCGTCAGGGCGAGCCGGCGGGTGGCGTCGCCGAAGGCCTCCCGGATGGCGTCGCCCCACGTCTTGGCGTCGCCGCCGTGGTGGATCTCGTCGAAGATGACCAGGGTCCGGCGCTGCTCGGTGCGCACCCGGTGCAGCGTCGGGTGCGCGGCGACCTGGGCGTAGGTGACCATCACGCCGTGAAACTCCGGCGCGATCCGCGGGTTGCTGTTGGAGAACTTCGGATCCAGGGCGATGCCGTAGCGCTGCGCGGCCTGCGCCCACTGGATCTTCAGATGCTCGGTGGGCACCACCACGGTGACGTGCTCGACGGCGCGCTGCCCGAGCAGTTCGGCCGCCACCCGCAGGGCGAACGTCGTCTTGCCCGAGCCCGGGGTGGCCACCGCCAGGAAGTCGCGTGGCCGGCCGGCGAGGTACTTCACCAGCGCCCTGCGCTGCCAGCCACGCAGCACCCCGGTGCCGCTGGCGTCGCTGGGATCGTCGTCGGCCCGCGCCTGGATGCTGCTGAGCGGCACCGACACAGGCCCCCCGTTTCGTTGCTCGTCGATGTGGCCAACTCGATTGAGTAGCGGCTGTGAAATCTAGCACGCCAACGCTTTTCGGCGCAGTAACGACTCGACTGGCTATCGTGTCGGGCTCATCGTTTCGCGGGTCTGCAGCCACTCGTGGATGCGTGCGGCAACGTCGGCCCAGCCCGGCTCCAGCATCATGTTGTGGCCCATGGAAAAGAATTCCGGCTCGGTCCCATAGGCGCGCGCCGTGTTGCGCACCTCGCGGACGCTGACGAACCCGTCGTACTCGGCGCCCAGCACCAGAATCGGCGTTTTCACCCGCTTGGTTCTGACGCGGCGGACGATCGGGTCGGTCATGGCGGCGCGGACGCTCTCGGCGCCGGCGCGTTGCCGGCAGGCCTCGACGACGTCTTCGGGCGTGTCGGGACAGAACAGGTACTCGCGGGCCAGCGCCGGGGTGGCGAGGAATTTCAGCAGCGTGGGATCGCTCCACGATTCCATCGTCATCGACGGCCGGCGGCGCCACACCCGCAGCGCCAGCGTCAGCACGCCCTGCGGCGGCACCGAACCCACCAGCACCGCGGCCGGGGCGTTTCGGTCTTCGAGGTAGCGCTGCACCACGAACCCGCCGAGCGAATGGCCGATCAGGATCGGCGCGCCGCCCAGGTCGTCGGCCACCGAACGGACGTCGTCGATGTAGTCGGCGATGGACACCTTCGGCAACGGCTTCGGGGTGGGGCTGGCGCCGTGCCCGCGCAGGCTCATGGCGACCGCGCGGTAGCCGGCGTCGGCGAAGTAGTCCAGGAAGTGTTCCCAGCACCAGGCGCCATGCCAGCCGCCGTGCACGAAGAGCAGCGGCACCGGATGCGCCTCGCTGCAGGACCCTTTGCCGATCACCTCGAGCACTCGACCATTCAAACCCGCTCGCCGTCCCCGCGAGACTGAAACTACGAACATCATTCCCGGCGTGTCGTGTGCACAGTTTCAGTGTCGCGGTCGGCGGGCGGTGGCGCGTCCACCCCACCGGGCTCACTCGGTCCGATGAGTGGTGACCCGCTGCGCCCCGCGGCGCGGGGCTGGCGATCACCACTAGGCTGGCGGGGTGTTTGAATCGCTGTCCGACCGATTGACCGGTGCCCTCGCGGGTCTGCGCGGCAAGGGTCGATTGACCGACGCCGATATCGAGGCGACCACCCGCGAGATTCGGCTGGCGCTGCTGGAAGCCGACGTGTCGTTGCCCGTGGTACGCGCGTTCGTGACCCGGATCAAGGATCGCGCCAAGGGCGCGGAGGTCTCCGGTGCGCTCAACCCGGCGCAGCAGGTCGTCAAGATCGTCAACGAAGAACTCATCGGCATCCTGGGCGGACAGACCCGGCAGCTGGCGTTCGCCAAGACGCCGCCGACCGTGGTGATGCTCGCCGGTCTGCAGGGTTCCGGTAAGACCTCGCTGGCCGGCAAGCTGGCCGCCTGGCTGCGCGGGCAGGGGCACACCCCGCTGCTGGTCGCGTGCGACCTGCAGCGCCCGGCAGCCGTCAACCAGCTGCAGGTCGTCGGTGAGCGCGCCGGGGTACCGGTGTTCGCGCCGCATCCCGGCGAGTCGCCCGGCTCCGGGCCCGGCGACCCGGTCGCGGTCGCGGCCGCGGGGCTCGCCGAGGCGCGGGCCAAGCACCACGACGTCGTCATCGTCGACACGGCCGGCCGGCTGGGTATCGACGACGAGCTGATGGCGCAGGCCGCGGCGATCCGCGACGCCATCAATCCCGACGAAGTGCTGTTCGTCCTGGACGCGATGATCGGTCAGGACGCCGTCATCACCGCCGAGGCGTTCCGCGAGGGCGTCGGCTTCACCGGGGTGGTGCTGACCAAGCTCGACGGTGACGCCCGCGGTGGTGCCGCGCTCTCGGTGCGTGAGGTGACCGGCGTCCCAATCCTTTTCGCCTCCACCGGCGAGAAGCTGGAGGACTTCGACGTCTTCCATCCCGACCGGATGTCGAGCCGCATCCTGGGCATGGGCGACGTGCTGAGCCTGATCGAGCAGGCCGAGCAGGTCTTCGACGCCGAACAGGCCGAGGCCGCCGCCGTCAAGATCGGCAGCGGCGAGCTCACGCTCGAGGACTTCCTGGAACAGATGCTGGCCATCCGCAAGATGGGCCCGATCGGCAACCTGCTGGGCATGCTGCCCGGCGCCGGGCAGATGAAGGACGCGCTGGCCCAGGTCGACGACCGCCAGCTCGACCGCCTGCAGGCCATCATCCGCGGCATGACCCCGGCCGAGCGCGCCGATCCGAAGATCATCAACGCGTCGCGCCGGCTGCGCATCGCCAACGGGTCGGGCGTCACGGTGTCCGAGGTCAACCAGCTGGTGGATCGCTTCTTCGAGGCCCGCAAGATGATGTCGTCCATGCTCGGCGGCATGGGCATCCCCGGTATCGGCCGCAAGTCGGCCACGCGAAAGTCCAAGGGGGCCAAGGGCAAGGCGGGCAAGAAGGGCAAGAAGGGTGGACGCGGTCCGACGCCGCCGAAGGCGCGCAACCCGCTGGCCGCCGGGATGCCGGGCATGCCGGCCGGATTTCCCGACCTGTCGCAGATGCCCGAAGGCCTCAACGAGCTGCCGCCCGGTCTGGCCGACTTCGATCTGTCCAAGCTGAAGTTCCCGGGCAAGTCGTGACGATCGCGAGCGCGGCGGCGCCGGGCGAAGCGGGTCGTCACGGTCGGGAGTAGCCGCCCGGTGCGCATGCACGTGCGGGGCGTGGGCCTGCCCGACGAGACCGCCATCGACCTGTGGATCGTCGACGGCCGCATCAGCACCGAGCCCGTCGCCGGGGCCGACACCGTCTTTGACGGCGGCTGGATCGTGCCCGGGCTGGTTGACGCCCACTGCCACGTCGGCCTCGGGGACCACGGCGAGATCCCGCTGGACGACGCGATCGCCCAGGCCGAGATCGAACGCGATGTCGGCGCGCTGCTGCTGCGGGACTGCGGTTCGCCCACCGACACCCGCAGCCTCGACGACCGCGAGGACCTGCCCCGCATCATCCGCGCCGGGAAGCATCTGGCCAGGCCGAAGCGGTACGCGGCGGGCTTTTCGCGCGAGCTGGAAGACGAATGGCAACTGCCCGCGGCGGTGGCGCAGGAGGCCAAGCGCGGCGACGGGTGGATCAAGCTGGTCGGCGACTGGATCGACCGCAGCGTCGGCGACCTGGCCCCGCTGTGGTCCGACGACGTGCTCAAGGCCGCCATCGACACCGCGCACGCCCATGGCGCCCGCGTCACCGCGCACGTTTTCAGTGAGGACGCGCTGCCCGGGCTGATCAACGCCGGCATCGACTGCATCGAGCACGGCACCGGCCTGACCGACGAGACGATCGAGCTGATGGTCTCCCACGGCACCGTGCTGGTCCCGACGCTGGTCAACATCGTGGAGAACTTCCCCGGGATCGCCGAGGCCGCCGCGAAGTATCCGGCGTATGCCGCGCACATGCGCGACCTACACGCCCGCGGCCTGTCCCGGATCGCCGCGGCCCGCGAGGCGGGCGTGCCGATCTACGCCGGGAGCGACGCGGGCACCATGGTGGCGCCGGGGCGGATCGCCGACGAGGTCGAGGCGCTCAAGAGCATCGGGATGAGCCCGACCGAGGCGCTGGGCGCCGCGTGCTGGGACGCGCGTCGCTGGCTCGACCGGCCTGGCCTCGACCACGGCGCCTCGGCCGACCTGCTGTGTTACGCGCAAGACCCGCGGTCGGGTCCCGCCGTGCTGAAGAGTCCCGATCTGATCATGTTGCGCGGCAAGATTTTCCGCTCACCCGCCTAGCCGCGCGCCGCGCGGGCTTTCCCATGACGGCCGGGCACCCCGGCCGCCGCGCCGAGCGCACCGCGGTTGCGCCCTCGGCGCCGCGCGGTGACGCACACTGGGCCAACGGCTCCGGTCGATCCTGCAGTTTCGCTGAGAAAAGATTGCGAGTGCTTGCTATCTATGTTAGCGTTCCGGCCATCGACGACGGAGGAACCCATGGCGTACGACGTGATCATTCGCGACGGATTGTGGTTCGACGGCACCGGCAGCGCGCCGCTGACCCGCACGCTCGGCATCCGCGACGGCGTGGTGGCCACGATCGGCACCGAGCCGCTGGATGAGACCGGTTGCCCCGAGGTGATCGACGCGGCCGGCAAATGGGTGCTGCCCGGCTTCCTCGACGTGCACACCCATTACGACGCCGAGGTGCTGCTGGACCCCGGGCTGCGCGAGTCGGTGCGCCACGGCGTCACCACCGTGCTGCTGGGCAACTGCTCGTTGTCGACGGTCTACGCCGATTCCCAGGACGCCGCCGACCTGTTCAGCAGGGTGGAGGCGGTGCCGCGCGAATACGTGTTCGGCGCATTGGATTCCCACCGCACCTGGTCGACGGCCGCGGAGTACATCAAGGCGATCGACGCCCTGCCGCTGGGGCCCAATGTCGGTTCGCTGCTTGGGCATTCGGATCTGCGGACCGCGGTGCTCGGACTGGATCGGGCGACCGACACCGCGGTGCGGCCCACCGAGGCCGAGCTGGAGAAGATGGCCGATCTGCTGGGCGAGGCGCTCGACGCCGGTGTGCTGGGCATGTCCGGGATGGACGCGCCCATCGACAAACTCGACGGTGAACGCTTCCGCTCGCGCGCCCTGCCGTCCACGTTCGCGACGTGGCGGGAGCGCCGCAGGCTGATCAGGGTGCTGCGCAAGCGCGGCCGAATCCTGCAGAGCGCCCCCAACGTGGCGAAGCCGTCAACCGGAATGCTCTTCTTTCTGGCCAGCAGCCGGATATTGAACTGGGGCAAGGGCGTTCGGATGAGCATGCTGGTGTCCGCCGACGCCAAGTCGATGCCGCTGTCGGTCTACGTCTTCGGCCCCGGGACTCGTCTGCTGAACAAGCTGCTGGGCTCTCATGTGAAATTCCAGCACCTGCCGGTGCCGTTCGAGTTGTACTCCGACGGCATCGACCTGCCGGTCTTCGAGGAGTTCGGCGCCGGAACGGCCGCCCTGCACCTGCGGGACCAGTTGGAGCGCAACGAATTGCTGGCGGATAAGGAATACCGCCGCAAATTCCGGCGCGAGTTCGACCGCGTCAAGCTCGGACCGTCGCTGTGGCACCGCGACTTCCACGACGCCGTCATCGTCGAATGTCCGGATGAGTCGCTGGTCGGCAAGAGCTTTGGCGAGATCGCCGACGAGCGCAGGCTGCACCCGCTCGACGCGTTTTTGGACGTGCTCGTCGAAAACGGTGAACGCAACGTCCGCTGGACCACCGTCGTCGCCAACCATCGGCCCAAGCTGCTGGACGCGCTGGCCACCGAAGGCAGTGTGCACATGGGCTTTTCGGACGCCGGGGCGCACCTGCGCAACATGGCCTTCTACAACTTCGGGCTGCGGATGCTCAAGCGCACCCGGGACGCCTACCGGGCCGGCGCGCCCTTCATGTCGATCGAGCACGCGGTGCACCGGCTCACCGGTGAACTGGGCGAGTGGTTCGGCGTCGACGCCGGCACGCTGCGCCAGGGCGACCGCGCGGATTTCGTGGTGATCGACCCGGCCGGGCTCGACGAGTCCGTCGACGGCTACCACGAGGAGGCGGTGCCGTTCTACGGCGGCCTGCGGCGCATGGTCAACCGCAACGACGACGCCGTAATCGCCACCGGGGTGGGCGGCGTGGTCGTCTTCGGCGGCAGCCACTCCAAGGGCGAATTCCGGGACGGCTACGGCAAATCCGTGCGGTCGGGCCGCTACCTGCGGGCGGGGGAGCGCGCGCGTCGGGAACGCGGCGCGCTGAGCGTCACCGCCTGACATGGCCAGGACCCAGCAGCAGCGCCGCGAGGAAACCGTCGGGCGGCTCATCGACGCGTGCATCGCCACCATCATCGAGGTCGGCTACGCGCGCGCGTCCGCCGCGGTGATCACCAAGCGGGCCGGGGTGTCGGTGGGCGCGCTGTTCCGGCACTTCGACACCATGGGCGATTTCATGGCCGCGACGGCGTCCGAGGTGTTGCGCCGCCTTATGGAGCGGGGTACCAAGCAGGTCGCCGCGATACCGCCCGAGGAACCGTCGCTGGAGGCGGGCCTGACGATTCTGCGGGACATCACCCACAGTCCCGGGAATGCGGTGCTCTACGAACTGCTGGTCGCCGCGCGTACCGACGCGAAGCTCAAGGCCACCCTGCAGCAGGAACTCGGGCAGTATGCCGAGAAGATCATCGATGCTGCGCGGGCACTACCGGGGGCAGAGCGGTTCCCGGAGGACAAATTCCCGGTGATCGTGGGACTGCTGACAAACATCTTCGACGGCGCCGCGCTGGTGCAGAGCATCATCCCGCAGGCGGAACTCGACGAACAGCGGATTCCGGTGCTGACGGCGTTGCTGAGAGCGGCTCTACAGGATCCCGCCTTCTAGAGCGAGCCGATGCCCGACTGCGGGCTTTGCGCGAATCCCCAGTCGAACAATGTCGCCGCCTGATCCCAATACGTCGGTCCGCCCTCTTTGATCAGCCCGTACATCATCGCGATCACCAGCCGGCGGCCCCCGCGGGCGGCGGCCCCGACGAAGGTCTTGCGGGCGGCGTTGGTGAAGCCGGTCTTGCCGCCGATCGCGCCGGGGTAGCGCTGCAACAGCTCGTCCTGGTTGGTGATCAGGTGATCGCCGTTATCGCCGGGGAACATCGCCGACGGCTCGGCGGTGATCTGCGCGAACACCGGGTTGGCCATCGCGGCGCGGAAGATGACCGCCAGGTCGTGCGCCGTCGACGCGCCCGAACCCCCGGGCCCGTCGAGCCCGGACGGTGTCGCCGCGCGCGTGTTGGTGGCGCCCAGGGAGGCCGCCTTGGCGTTCATCTTGGCGACCGTGACGTCGGGCCCGCCCAGCATGTGCGCGAGGGTGTTGGCGGCGTCGTTGCCCGAGACCAGCAGCAGGCCGTCCAGCAGTTGGCGCGCGGTGTAGGTGCGGCCCGGCTTGATGCCGACGCAGTTGCATTCCACCTGGGTGTCGGCGACGTCGGCGACCACGGTCGAGTCCAGGCTCACCGAATCCAGGACCACCTGGGCCAACAGCGTCTTGATGGTGCTCGCCGGCGGGTGGGCCACGTTCTGGTCGCGGCCGGCCAGCACCTGCCCGCTGTCCAGGTCGGCGACGATCCAGGTTTGCGCGGGCCCGTCGGGAATGGGCGGCGAGCCCGCCGGTTGGCTGCTGTCGGCCCACGCGGTGGACATCGCGACGCTGGCGGTGCAGGTTCCGAGCGCGAGGACGGCTGCGGCCATCCTGGACCTCAGGGCCGGGAGCGTGCGCATGGCCGCAAAGTCTAACTTCCGCCCCTGTCCGGGGCGGGTCTTCAGTACTGTCCGAAGCATGTTGAGCCTGGAAGAGATCTCGGATCGGCTCGAGATCCAGCAGTTGCTGGTGGATTACTCCACCGCCATCGACAACCGCCGATTCGACGACCTGGACAACGTGTTCACGCCCGACGCCTACATCGACTACACGGCGCTCGGCGGCATCGAGGGTCGGTACCCGGAGGTGAAGAAGTGGCTGGCCGAGGTGCTGCCCAACTTCCCGGTGTACGCACATATGCTCGGCAACTTCTCGGTCCGGATCGAGGGGGACACGGCCTCGTCGCGGGTGATCTGCTTCAACCCCATGGTGCTTGGTGGCACCAAGGACGGCGAAGAGGAAAGAGCGCTGTTCTGCGGGCTCTGGTACGACGACGAGTTCGTGCGCACGCCCGACGGCTGGCGCATGACCCGGCGGGCGGAGACGAAGGTCTTCCAGAAGGTGATGTGAGGCGCGGGTGCGCGATTTCTGATCACCGCCCCTGGTCTGGCACAATGGGCGGCTGTCCGCCGAGCGATCACCGATTTTTTTCGGGCCCGGCCGGTCAGCACACGCGAGGCAAAACCGGATCCGGGCATCGGGCCCCGATCGCCGAATTGCAGCGTGACACACACAGGAGAATCGCTTAACCATGGCTGTGAAGATCAAGCTCACCCGGCTTGGCAAGATCCGCAATCCCCAGTACCGCATCGCCGTCGCCGACGCCCGCACCCGGCGCGACGGCCGCTCCATCGAGGTCATCGGCCGCTACCACCCCAAGGAAGACCCGAGCCTCATCGAGATCAACTCCGAGCGCGCCCAGTACTGGCTGTCCGTTGGCGCCCAGCCCACCGAGCCCGTGCTCAAGCTGCTGAAGATCACCGGCGACTGGCAGAAGTTCAAGGGCCTGCCCGGCGCCGAGGGCCGCTTGAAGGTCGCCCCGGCCAAGCCCAGCAAGCTCGAACTGTTCAACGCCGCCCTGGCGGAGGCCGACGGCGGCCCGACCACCGAGGCCGCGAAGCCGAAGAAGAAGGCCCCCGCCAAGAAGGCGGCGAAGGGCACCGAGGAGCCTGCCGAAGCCGCCGAGCCGCAGGCCGCGGCCGAAGCCCCGGCGGAGACCGCCGCGCAGGCCGAGGCGCCCGCCGAGGGCGGCGAGCAGGCCGAGTCGACCACCGAAAGCTGACCGCGGCGATGAGTACGGTTGTCGTTGACGCTGTTGAGCACCTGGTTCGCGGGATCGTCGACAACCCCGACGACGTCCGGGTGGACATGGTGACCAGCCGCCGGGGGCGGACGGTCGAGGTCCACGTCCACCCCGACGATTTGGGCAAGGTGATCGGCCGCGGGGGTCGCACCGCGACCGCATTGCGCACGCTGGTCGCCGGGATCGGCGGTCGCGGCATCCGCGTCGACGTGGTGGACACCGACCAGTAGCGGGGCGCGGCTCATGGAACTCCCTTGGAGTTGACCGTCGGGCGCGTGGTGAAAGCCCACGGCATCAGCGGCGAGCTGGTGGTGGAAATCCGCACCGACGATCCCGCCGCCCGGTTCTCGCCGGGTAACACGTTGCGCGCCAAGCTCTCTCGCGGGGGTGCGGAGCGCAGCTGTGTCATCGAGAGTGCGCGCGAGCACGGCGGTCGGCTGTTGGTGCGGCTGGCCGGGGTCACCGACCGCGACGCCGCCGATGCGCTGCGCGGCACCCTGTTCGTGGTCGACTCCGAGGACCTGCCCGACATCGACGAGGCGGACACCTACTACGACCATCAACTCGAAGGCCTGCGCGTGCGCACCACCGCCGGCGAGCAGGTGGGGGTCGTCGCCGAGGTATTGCACACCGCGGCCGGTGAACTGCTGGCCGTGCGGCGCGAGTCCGGCGACCAGGAGCGGGAAGTGTTGGTGCCGTTCGTGTCCGCGATCGTCACCGCGGTGTCGCTGGACGACGGCACCGTCGAGATCGATCCGCCCGAAGGCCTGCTGGACCTGTAGGCCTTCGATATGAGAATCGACGTCGTCACGATCTTCCCGGCCTATCTGGATCCGCTGCGGCAATCGTTGCCGGGCAAGGCGATCCGGTCCGGCCTGGTCGATCTGCGGGTGCATGACCTGCGGCGCTGGACGCATGACGTGCACCGCTCGGTCGACGATGCCCCCTACGGCGGCGGCCCGGGAATGGTGATGAAGGCGCCGGTGTGGGGCGAGGCACTCGACGAAATCGCCTCCGAGGAAACACTTTTGGTTGTTCCCACGCCGGCCGGTCGGCTGTTCACGCAGGCGACGGCCGCGCGCTTCAGCGCCGAGGCCCACCTGGTGTTCGCCTGCGGTCGCTACGAGGGCATCGACCAGCGGGTCATCGACGACGCCGCGCGGCGCATGCGGGTCGAAGAGGTCTCGATCGGCGACTACGTGCTGCCCGGCGGCGAGTCGGCGGCGGTGGTGATGATCGAGGCCGTGCTGCGCCTGCTCGACGGGGTCCTCGGCAATCCCGCGTCGCACCGCGAGGATTCGCACTCGCCGGCTCTGGACCGGCGCCTGGAGGGACCCAGCTACACGCGGCCACCGAGCTGGCGCGGGCTGGACGTCCCCGAGGTGCTGCTGTCGGGTGACCACGCGCGGGTCGCCGCCTGGCGCCGCGAGATCTCACTGCAGCGCACCCGCGAACGCCGGCCGGAACTGCTAGAGCCCGAATTGTCAGAGCCCGACGAGGACTCGGCTCGTTAAAGCCCGTGCCGGGGCGTCTCGATGCGGCCCTCGGGAAATATCGTCTTGACCGCCCGGGTGATGGTGTCGCGGGCGGTGGCGTCGTCGGCGGGCTGCAGGGATTGCACCACCATGATGTAGCGGCGGTCGGCCCCGATAACGCCGGTCGACAAATGCATCCAGTCGCTGCCGATGCAGCACATCCAGCCCTGCTTGACCGCGACCGGCTCGGCGTACAGGCCGTCCGGGATGCCGAATCGCTGCGGGTAGCCGTCCAGCCCGGTGGGGGTGGACTGGGCCAGGTCGTTGACGATGATCTTCGCGTCATCGGCCGGCAGCCCACCGGAGCCGTCCAGCAGCATCTCGTAGTAGCGGATCAGGTCGGTCACCGAGCTCATGGTGTTCCACCAGCGCCCGTCGCTGGGCGGGGTGGTGGAGGCCAGGCCGTAGCGGGCGGCCACCTCGGTGATGATGGCGGCCCCGCCGCCCTGCCCCCAGAACCTCTCGGCCGCGCCGTCGTCGGAGGACTGCAGCATGATGTCCAGCGCCTGGCGGTCGTCGGCGCTGAGCGGCGTCTTGCCCTCGGATTCGTGCAGCAGCAGATCGTCGGCGATGAACAGCTTCGCCACCGACGCGGTGCCGATGATCTGGCTGTTGCCGTTGGCGATCAGCTGGTGGGTGGTGCGGTCGAGGATGGCCACCGACAGGGCGGCGCCGCTGCCGGCGGCCTCGTCGGCGGCCTGCTGGATGCGGGCCTGCAGCTGGGAGAATCCGGGGTTCGGCAGCGCCTGCGGCGGCTGGGACGGGGCGGCCGCCTCCAGCCGCACGGTGGCGGACTGCGGGGGAGCCGATGGGGGAGCTGAGGTGGGGGGCGCGGAGATGGCCCGAACGGGCGCGGCGACCGGCAGGGTGTACACCTTCGCCTGGACGAGCGCCTCGGAGCCGGCGGCAACCACCAACGTCACCGCCGCGGTGGCGGTGACCAGCGTCAGCGGACGTACCCGCATTCGTCTCCTCCGGCGTGACTGCGACACAGTGCAAGGGCGGGACCCGTCGCGCCACCTGCACCGGCCATCACGCCCCGGTGCGGGTAGCGCGTTCTGACCCCAGTCATATGTACCATTTACCAGCGCGTTTGGCGCGTCACGAACCGCCGACTTGCTGTGATTTTCGCGGCACGCGCCCCGTCTGGCACAATTGACCAGTTGTCTCCAGCGGTTGCAGGCCGGTTGAGCCGTTTTCCGCCTGCTGCGAGATGCGCCAGAAAGCTCGAAACCATCGGCTTGGCGACCGCCCCACACCTGCGTGTGGGTAGCTGCCGCCGGCCGCGACCTCAAGGAAGTGTCTCGCATGAACCGGCTGGACTTCGTCGATCAGGCGTCGCTGCGCGACGATATCCCGGTTTTCGGCCCGGGCGACACCATCAACGTGCACGTGAAGGTCATCGAGGGCGCCAAGGAGCGTATCCAGGTGTTCAAGGGCGTGGTGATCCGCCGCCAGGGCGGCGGCATCCGTGAGACCTTCACCGTGCGCAAGGAAAGCTATGGCGTCGGCGTCGAGCGGACTTTCCCGGTGCACTCGCCCAACATCGACCACATCCAGGTGGTGACCCGTGGTGACGTCCGCCGCGCGAAGCTGTACTACCTGCGTGAACTGCGGGGCAAGAAGGCCAAGATCAAGGAGAAGCGCTGAGCCGGGACGCCTTGGCGGCGCTGATGATTCGTCCTTCGGCCTCCCGGTGCGGATCGCTTGCCGGTTTACCGGGCCACAACGTGGGCTGGCTACGCTGATCTCGTGACCGATACCGCGGATTCATCGAAGCCCGAGCCCCCCGCCGGCGAGTCAGATCCGAAGGTCTCCACCCACAACCTTCAGATGCGCCCCGACGACGCCGCCGCGACGACGGCCGAGTCCGTCCCCGAGCCTTCGCCGGTGACAGAGACGCCCGAGGCGGCCGATCCGGCGGAACCCAAGCGTTCGACGTTGCGCGAATTCGCGATCCTGGCGGTGATCGCCGTCGTCCTCTACTACGTCATGTTGACCTTCGTGGCGCGGCCCTACCTGATCCCGTCGGAATCCATGGAGCCCACGCTGCACGGGTGTACCGGCTGCGTCGGCGACCGGATCATGGTCGACAAGGTCAGCTACCGCTTCACCGCGCCGCGCCCCGGCGACGTGATCGTCTTCAAGGGCCCGCCGCCGTGGAACCTCGGCTACAAGTCGATCCGGTCCAACAACACCGTGCTGCGCTGGGTGCAGAACGCCCTGTCCTTCGTCGGTTTCGTGCCGCCGGACGAAAACGACCTGGTCAAGCGCGTCATCGCGGTTGGCGGGCAGACGGTGCAATGCCGGGCCGACACCGGGCTGACGGTCGACGGCAAGCCGCTCAAGGAGCCGTACCTGGATCGGAACACCATGGCCGCCGACCCGTCGGTCTACCCGTGCCTGGGCAGCGAGTTCGGGCCGGTCGCCGTCCCGGCGGGACGGCTGTGGGTAATGGGCGACAACCGGACGCACTCGGCGGACTCGCGCGCCCACTGCACCAGCGTGCCGGCCGAAGCCCTCAAGGGGGTGTTGTGCACCGGCGACCCCACCTCGGGAACCGTGCCGGTGTCCAACGTGATCGGGAAAGCCAGGTTCATCGTGTGGCCGCCGTCGCGGTGGGGTGGCGTCGGATCGGTGAACCCGCAGCAGAGCAAGTAACCATGGCCACGACGTGGCCGCCGCGGACGGTGATCCGTAAGTCGTCGGGGTTACGCACCCTGGAATCGGCGCTGTACCGCAGCGGGTTGGGCCCGGTGGCCGGCGTCGACGAGGTTGGCCGCGGCGCCTGCGCCGGACCGCTGGTGGTGGCGGCCTGCGTGCTCGGGCCGGGACGAATGGAAAGCCTTGCTGCCCTTGATGATTCGAAGAAGCTCACCGAGGCTGCCCGGGAAAAGCTGTTCCCGTTGATTCGCCGCTATGCGCTGGCCTACCACGTGGTGTTCATCCCGCCCGCGGAGGTGGACCGGCGCGGCGTGCACGTCGCCAACATCGAGGGGATGCGCCGTGCCGTCGCCGGGCTGTCGGTGCGGCCCGGCTACGTGCTGAGCGACGGCTTCCGGGTGCCCGGCCTGGCCGTCCCGTCGCTGCCGGTCATCGGCGGCGATGCCGTCGCGGCATGTATCGCCGCGGCCAGCGTGCTGGCGAAGGTCAGCCGGGACCGGTTGATGGTGGCCATGGAGGCCGACCATCCCGGCTACGGTTTCGCCCTGCACAAGGGCTACAGCACGCCGGCGCACAGCGCCGCGCTGGCGCAGCTGGGCCCGTGTCCCGAGCATCGTTATTCGTTCATCAATGTGCGGCGGGTGGCCAACGGCTCGGGCGGCCGGGTGGTGGCCGAATGCAAACCGGACCCACCGCTGCAGCGCGACGGATCTCGGTGAGGAAAGATGGGAACAGGATTCCCACCCCGGCGAACGGCCGCTAGCGCGGGGATGTCCGGGAAACTGTCTTCGGAGAAGGACGTCTGAGCAGATGAGTGCAGAAGATCTCGAAAAGTATGAAACCGAGATGGAGCTCTCGCTGTACCGCGAATACAAGGACATCGTCGGCCAGTTCAGCTACGTCGTGGAGACCGAACGGCGCTTCTACCTGGCCAACAGCGTGGAGATGACGCCCCGCAACGCCGACGGCGAGGTCTACTTCGAGCTGCGCCTGTCCGACGCCTGGGTGTGGGACATGTACCGGCCGGCGCGGTTCGTCAAGCAGGTGCGGGTGGTCACCTTCAAAGACGTCAACATCGAAGAGGTCGAAAAACCCGAGCTGCGGCTTCCCGAATAGCCGTTACGTATTCGGCGGAAGCTCGCCCCCGCCGGGCGAGCGCAGCTGGCCGCGCGCCTCGATGACCTCCCGTGCGACATCGGCCAGCTTGATGTTCAGCGCCTGGGAGTGGCGCCGCAGCAGATCGAACGCCTCGTCCTCGCTCATCTCGTGCAACATCATCAACATGCCGACGGCCTTGCCGATCTCGCGGTTGCTGAGCAGTCCGCGGCGCAGGCTGGCGGCGTCCTCGCCCTTGTTGACGGCGTTGATGGCGACGCTGGCGAACGCGGCCAGCACCGCCGCCCGGCCGGCGGATTCGGCGTCGAACATGTTTGGGGTGTCGCTGAACAGGTTCAGCGCGGCCCCCTTGCGTTTGTCAACCAGGAGGCGGAATCCCATCGCCCCGCGCACCGGTGTCTCGGCCACCAGCACTTTCGCAAGTCGCGGCCATAGCGACGGGGTCGTCAGATCGGGGTCGATCTGCGGCGTCTCCTCCTCGATGGCGTCGATGCAGGGGCCGTCGCCGGCTCGCCGTTCGATGTCGTCGATGTGCTTGGCGAGCTGGTCGCTGGCCCCGACGGTGACGTACTTGTCGTTGTCGCGCACCAGCAGGCTGGCGTGGTCGCAGCCACGGACCGTCAGGGTGGCGGCGATGCAGATGGCCGCATACATCTGGTTGGCGTCGGAGCCCTGGTAGATGATCTCGGCGAGGGCGGCGAAAACCGTCGCCGGGTCGGCCTTCTCTCCGCCCGTCACGGGTGCGTCCGCGCCGGTCTTCGATTGGTCCGCCATGTCATGCCTCATTCCTGCGGTGTCGGCGGCGTTATCCGCGGTCGATCGCCGTAGATTATCCGCCGCCGGTACCAGCCTTACACGCTGTTTCGTCCGGTTGCGCCGATCTGGGGGTCTGGCCGGTCACCGCTGACCGCCAAACACGCTGACAATGCGGCGGACTCGCACCTCCAAAGGCCACGGATCGCCAGACGTTGGAAAGATGGTACTAACGCGCGCGGGGTTTCGGCTGGCCGCAGGAGGGAAGGACGTTCTGAATGGGAGTGACCGTCGCGGTGACCGGACCAACCGGGGAGATCGGTATCTCCGCGGTGACGGCGCTGGAACGCGAGCCCGCCGTCGACGCGATCATCGGGATGGCCCGCCGGCCGTTCGACCCGTCGTCGCGCGGCTGGCTGAAAACCACCTATCAGCAGGGCGACATCCTGGACCGTGGGGCCGTCGACGCCCTGGTCGCGCGGGCCGACGTGGTGATCCACCTGGCCTTCATCATCATGGGGTCGCGCGACGAGAGCGCCCGGGTGAACCTGCAAGGCACCCGCAATCTGTTCGAGGCGACGGTGGCCGCCGAGCGGCCGCGGCGCCTGGTGTACACCTCGTCGGTGGCGGCGTACGGCTACCACTCCGACAATCCCGTCCCGCTGACCGAGGACGTCGCCCCCCGCGGGTCCGCCGAGCACTACTACTCCGAGCAGAAGGCGGCCTGCGAGGCGCTGCTGGCCGACATCACCAAGGACTCCTCGCTCGAGGTGTTCGTGTTGCGGCCCTGCGTCGTCGCGGGCCCCAAGGCCACCGCGCTGGCCGACGCCATGCCGTGGAACCAGCTGCCCGGCCCGGTGCGGGCGGTGGTCAAGGCCGTCCCGGTGCTCAAGCCCGTGGTGCCCGACCCGGGCTACCCCCTGCAGCTGGTCCACCACGACGACGTGGCGACGGCGATCGCGCTGGCGGCCACCGCCC
>NZ_QMEU01000063.1 GCF_003284975.1 Mycobacterium colombiense | reverse complement strand
TACGAAATCGGCCAGCGCCCTAGACGGCACATAACCGGGCTCGGGCGGCGCGTCCGCGGGATGAACCAGCGGCGCCGGCGTGGCCGAGGCGGCCAACTCGGCGACCAACTCCGGCGGGAACAAGCCCTGCCCACCAAGCTCAACCGCCGCCGCCGAACCACAGCCATCCAGCGCGGCCCGCTCGGCGATCACGTGAATCACCACCGGGCTCGACGCGGGCCGTTTGCCGGCCGCACAATCCGATCGCCCGCACCGACACCCCAGCCGATCCGCCCCGCCCGCCAGCTCACCCAAGGCATCAGCGCGGCGCTGCTCGCGGGTGCGCGGATCATGCTCACACACCGTGGCCGCCAACGCCGTCAACCGCCGATCCAGCGCATGCGCGTCCGGGGCCAGCAGCGTGCCCTCCAGATGCGCCAACCCCTCCCCCATCTCAGCGACCCACACCTCACGCCCGGCCGCGCGCTCCTGGCGACGCCGCACCGCATCCGCATCAGCGCGAGCCACCACCTTGTCCACCTGCGCGGCCAACCGGCTGGGCGTCATCGATGGCCACCGCGCCACATTGGCCGCCAGCCGGGCATCCACCACCGCCAGCACCTGCGGGTCGGTGATCAGGTCCGTACGAAACACCACGGTGGCGAACATCCGAAAGTCGATGTCGCCGGACTTGAACACCGCACCCACCTTCGGCAACCGCTCGCGCATCGCCCGCGCGTAGCGCAACCGGCTCGCCGCCAGGCCCTGACCGATCCGCAGCTCGGCGGCCACCTCCGCACCCACCGCCGCCTCGGTGTCCACGGCCCACTCCGCGGTCTCGGCACACCGCGACAACCGATAGGCGAACAACTCCCCGATCGCCACCAACTGCGCGGCCGCCGCCCGATTCTCCGCCCGCGCAGCCGCACCGATCCGCTCCAGCAGCCCCACCGACACCGGCGTTCGCGACGGATGACGCCGCTCGAACTGCTCATCGAACCGCCCGATGACTTCCTCGAACATATATTCGATCCTGCCATCACCCACTGACAAGTGCGGTCAATCGCCCTGCCGGATCCAGGCGACGATGTACAGGGTCATCGCCGTGACCAGCGCAATGAGCACCCACTGCACGATCGCCTGGTCGATCCACGACCCGGGCGGCGGGGCCCCGGGCAGGATGTTGCGCAGCGGGACGATCGCGAACAGGTTCGCGGCGTACCAGGTGGCGAACGGCGGCAGGAACTTCCTTCGGCCCAGCGCCATCGGAATGGCGACCAGCAGGGCCAGGGTGGGCAGGCTGACCAACACCAGGCAGATGCCCAGGTCGAAGATCAGCGGACCCTTGGCCCGCTTCAGGGTGATCACCACATTGCCGTTGTCGGTCGCGCGCGAGGTGGGCAGCGCGCTCGGGTCGTGCATTCGGTTGACGCTGACCTGCCACCCGTCCAGCGCCCCGGTCACCTCGACGCGGGCGGGCACCTTCCTGCGGTTCTCACCGGTGCCCACGAACGCGTCGGCCGCGATCGGCTCCGTCTGATAGGAGTCGAACGGCCAGTTACCCGGATCGCCGTGCGCCTCGATGGTGGTGCTGAGCTGGGCCGGCGCCTTGCCCTTCGGATATTGCAGATCTCCCAGATCGCTTGTGGGATAGAGCCGCACAGCGACGTCGTTGGCCAACACGTCAAACCTGTTGTCGTACTGGGCAACTCCGGGATACGCCAACACCTCGACGGACAGCCGGTTGGCGACCGGCTTCAACTCTTCGAGGCGCAGCTGCACGATCGTGGCGTCGCCCCCGCCCTGGCTCAGGTCCAGTGGCGGCAGCGGCCCCTCAGACCGCTGTAGAAAGTGCACGCCGAACAGCGACAGGACGTAGACGATGATGACGCCCGCGAGAATGCCGACGCCGATCGCGATCCGCGGCGCCTCGCGCTTCTTCTTCGGGGCATCGGTGGTCATCGCCGGCCGCCGCGAGCAACACCCCGCCGGGAGTACCGCAGTGCTTGCTGACGCCGGGCCGGTGCCATCGGCGAGAACCGGTCGGAAGAGGGCGACACGCCGTCAGATGTTAGCGGACCGACGCGGCCGCCCGCGCGACGAAATCTACTGTCCGGTAACGCATCAGGCCCGCGTCACCCATCGGCCACGCGCCGTTTACATCGCCGGCTGAAAAGCGGCCGTCCGGCCGGGCGGCACCCATTTGCTAACCCGGCGACGAGTCGGCCACGCAGCGAAACCCGATGTGGGTCGTCGCGGAGTCTTGCGATTGCGGTGACCGGGCCGCCGGACGGTAACGGTGGCAGTACTCCGGCGCGCACAGGTGGCTGCCGCCCTTCAACGTTTGGTTGACGGACGGATCGGCCGGGCCCGACGGGGCGCAGCAGGACTTGGGCGGTCGGTCGAGCCGGTGATGCGCCGAGTATTCGGTGGCTGTCCACTCCCACACGTTGCCGATCATGTCGACGAGCCCAAAAGCGTTGGGGGTGAAGGTACCTACCGGCGACGTCCCCATCCAGCCGAGCGCCCCGTCGTTGCGGTAAGGGAAGCTGCCCTGCCACGTGTTGGCCATCAGCCGGCCCTCGCTGGTGGCCTCGTCACCCCAGGAGTACGTGGTCGTCGATCCGGCCCGCGCCGCGTACTCCCATTCGGCTTCGGTCGGCAGGCGCCGACCGGCCCAGCGCGCGTAGGCGGTCGCATCCGGATAGGCCACCTGCACCACCGGATGATCGCCGTGGTCGCGGATATTGCTGTCGGGCCCGAACGGGTGACGCCAGCTCGCCCCGGGCACCCACTGCCACCACTGTCGCCAGTCGCGCAGGTCGACCGGCCCGGCGGTCGGGCGGAAAACCATTGCGCCCGGGCACAAGTCGTCGGGGTCCACGCCCGGATACAGCGCCGGGTCGATCGGCTGCTCGGCCACCGTCACATACCCGGTGGCGGCGACGAATTCGGCAAACTGCGCGTTGGTGACCGGGTGCCGTTCCACCGCGATCGGACCCACCGTCACGGTGTGGATCGGCGCCTCTTCCGGGTAGAAGCTGGTCGATCCCATGCGGAATGATCCGCCGGGGAGGTCGACCAGCTCGGTTAACACCCCGTCAGGCTACGCCCGCCGGGCGCCTCAGTCGGATTGCCGATACCAGGTGAGCATGTACAGCGCCATCGCCGCGACCAGCGCGATCAACACCCAGATCACCAGGGCTTGGTCGATCCATGCGCCCGGCGGGGGCGCCCCCGGCAAAAAGTTGCGGATGGGGATGACGGCGAACAACATGGCGGCAAACCACGTGACGAACGGCGGCACGAATTTCCGTCTGCCCAAGGCGATTTGGATGACCACGGCGAAGGCCAACGCGGGCAGGGCGAAGAGAACCAGGCAGATCCCGAGGTCGAAGATCAGCGGGCCCTTGGCCCGGTGCAGGGTGATGACGACGTTGTCGGCGCGATCCGAGTCCTGGCTGGCCTCGCCGACGCGCTGAACGCTGACGTCCCAGCCGTCCAGCCCTCCGGTGACCTCCACCCGCGCGGGGATGTAGCGGCGCGCATCGCCTTGGCCGACAAGCACATCGGCGGACAGGGCGTCGGTGCGGTAGGAATCGAACGGCCAATTGTTCGGGTCGCCGTGTGCCTCAATGGTGGTCGCGACCTGCGCCGGTGACTTGCCGGCCGGGTACTGCAGATCGCCGAGGTCGTTCGGGGGATCCATGCGCACGGCGGTGTCGGTCTTGAGCACCTCGAGGCGTTTGTCGAACATCGACTCCTCGGGGATTACCAGCACCTTCACCGTCAACCGGTTCGCGGTGGTGTCCAGCTTCTCCAAACGCACCAGCACGACGGTGTCATTGGTGGCGTTGAGGTCGGGCGGCTTGAGCGGGCCACCCGATTTCGCCAGCAGGTGCACACCCAACAGCGACAAGACGTACACGGCGAGGAAGCCCGCGACGGCGGCCACGGCAACGACCCTGCGCCGCTTGCGCCGGCCGGGCGCGGCCGTCGACGCGGGTGCCGCGGGTGGTTGCTCCGCTGGCGCCGGAGGCGGTGGCGAGGGCGGCGCTTGATGGGACATCGGTCAACACCTCCATGGGGAATTCGACACTCGTGGACGGATGCTAGCGAACTCGCCACCGGCGCGGGCGAAGTTTAAAAAATCGTCATGTTTAGGTAATTTTCGCCCGGGCCTGGTGCACCGAGCGCCGGCTCAGCGAAACGGAGCTGTGGCCTCGACGGCCACCGAGCCCCGCTCCGCGCAAACCTTCGATCGCAACCGGTGCGCGCACCAGTTCATCCGATGTTTGTTTGCCTGTTCAACCGGTGACGGTAGATGTCGACTGTGCAGCGCAAGCGTTGGGCACCGGCCTCCGGCGTTCTGGTGACCGCCCTGGTGGTCTCGGCATGCAGCAACTCTCCCGCGAGCCTGCCGTATACCGCCGGCGCCAAGGTGGACTGCGGCGGCAAGCAGACCCTGGCGGCCAGCGGCTCGACCGCGCAGGCCAACGCCATGACCCGGTTCGTCGACGCCTATCGCCAGGCCTGCTCCGGGCAGACCCTGAACTACACCGCCAACGGGTCGGGCAACGGAATCGCCGACTTCCTGGCCGGCAGAACGGATTTCGCCGGATCGGACACCCCGCTGTCGGGCGAGCAGTACGCCACCGCCAGACAGCGGTGCGGCGGCGCCGACGCCTGGAACCTGCCGGTGGTGTTCGGTCCGCTGGCCATCACCTACAACCTCGCCGCCGTCGACTCGCTGGTGCTCGACGCGCCCACGCTGGCAAAGATCTTCAACGGCACGATCACCCGCTGGGATGACCCGGCCCTGGCGTTGCTCAACGCCTCCATGCCGGCCGAGGACATTCACGTCATCTACCGCAGCGACGGTTCGGGCACCACGGACAACTTCCAGGCCTACCTGCAGTCGGCGTCCGGCGGGGCCTGGAACAAGGGCGCGGGTAAGGCCTTCAACGGCGGCGTCGGCACGGGCGCCGTCGGCAACACCGGCATCGCGGCCGCCGTGAAGAACACCGAGGGTGCGATCGGCTACACCGAACTGTCGTACGCGCTCCAGCAGGGACTGTTCGCGGCCGAAATCAAGACGCCGGCCAGTCGCAGATCGTTGCGTCCCGTTCGGATCGGCACCGACACGGTCGGCAAAACCATCAAGGGCGCCAGGATCACCGGCGCCGGCAACGATCTGGTGCTCGACCTGTCGTCTTTCTACAACCCCGCCCAGCCCGATGTCTACCCGATCGTGCTGGCGACTTATGAGATCGTCTGCTCCAAGTACCCCACCTTCGATGTGGCCAAAGCGGTCAAGGCTTTTCTGCAGGCGGCCATCGGCCCCGGCCAGATCGAACTGGCCAAAAGCGGCTACATCCCGTTGTCGCCCGAGTTCCAGGCGCGGGTATCGGCCGCGGTCGACGCGATCAGTTCGGTGGACGCACCAAAATCCGAATGAGGAAAACTAGGATCGGGTCGGCGTTTTTCGATCGCGTTGTCGCCACCAGCCGACCAGGAACAGCGTCAGCGCGGTGACGAGGCCGATCAACACCCACAGCACGATGGCCTGGTCCACCCACGAACCGTACGGCGGGCTGCCCGGCAGGATGTTGCGCAGCGGGACGATCGCGAAAAGCATTGCGCCGTACCACGTGGTGAGCGGCGGCAGGAACGACGTGCGGCCCAGCGCCACGGGAATGGCGACCCATAGCGCCAACACGGGCAGCGAGATCAGGACCAGGCAGATCCCGACATCGAAGATCAGCTGCCCCTTGGCCCGGTGCAGCGTGATCACCACGTCGTCTTTGAGGTCCGGGTTGTTGTCTTCGGCGTCGTGGACGCGGGTGACGGTGGCATCCCACCCGTCCAGCCCCCCGGTCGCCTCGACCCGCGCGGCCGTCTTCTCCTTGCTGGCGCCGGACCCGGTGAACACGTCGGCCGAGATGACGCCGGTCCGGTACGAGTCGAACGGCCAGTTTGCGGGATCGCCGTGCGCCTCGATGGTGGTGGTCACCTGGGCGGGTGCCTTGCCGACCGGGTACTGCAGATCACCCAGGTCGTTGTCGGGATACAGCCGGACCGCCGCATCGGTCGTGAGCACCCCGAAGTTCTTGTCGTACAACGTGTCTTTGGGGTAGACGAGCACATTGACCGTCAGCCGGTTCGCGACGGTGTCCAGCTTCTCCAGCCGCACCTGCACGACGCTGTCCTCGGCCTCGACCTTGCTCAGGTCCACCGCGGGTAGCGGGGGCGCCGATTTGGCCAGCAGGTGCACAGCGATCAGCGACAGCACGTAGATGACGACGAGGGAGGCGACGATCCCGAACGCGATCGCGATCTGCCGTCCTCGCGCACCGGCCGGTGCCGGCGGCGCGGGTGGTCCGGCGGGCATCGGGGTACTCATCAGTCCCTCGAAAAGGCAAGCGCGATCTCGGTTTCCACGTCCACATAGGGTCGGCCGGACAGGTCGACGGTCACCTGGGTGATGGTGCCTCCAGTGAAGGTGAACGGCGCCTTATAGCGACTGGAGACGCCCGACCCGCCGTTGCGCCCGACGGTGATGCCCGCACCCGCCAGCCCGAAGGTGCCGGGGTGGGTGCTCACCCCGGTCAGCGTGCCGACGACCTTGTCGTCGATGAACAAGCTGACGTCACCGAGCGGCGTGTGACTGTTCTCGACCGTCCCGGTGCGTGAATAGCTGGCGCCGAACAGATGTCGGCCCAGCGGCACGGCGTCGGACGACGACACCTCCTGCTGGCGCTCGCCGAGGAAGTTGTACACGTAATGCAGCCGGCCGTCCTGGATGAACAGCACATGCCCGCCGTGCGCGCCGCCCTGCTTGAACAGCACACCCTCGGCGCCCGTGGTGTCGACGGTCACCTCGGCGAGCACCGAGAAGGACCGGCCGCGGATTTCGGCGGCGGCACCGATGCCGACGTCGGCGCAGTCCGGGTAGTAGATGTAGGTGTTCCGGTCGCTGACCAGATACGGCCGCGACCGCCCCAGCGTCTCGAGAATGTTCAGGTCCGCCAGCGGCAGTCCGTTGTATTTGGCCGCCTCCGAGAACCACAGCGCCTTGAGTTCTTCGAGTTTGTCCGGGTTTTCGGCCGCCAGGTCGTGGCACTGGCTGCGGTCGGCCTCGATGTGGAACAGTTCCCAGCGGTCGGCGTCGAAATGCGACCAGCCGGCCGGTGTCGCCGCATGCACGGTGTTGGCGAACCAGCCCTGGTGCCAGATCCCGCGGGTGCCCAGCATGGTGTAGAACTGGGTGCTCTTGCCGGTGTCGGCGCCCGGATCGGCAAGGGCCGCCTTGAAACTCACGCCGTCCAGGGGCTTCTGAGGGATGCCCTTGAGGGTCTGCGGTGGCGCCATGCCCAGCAGGTCGTAGACGGTCGGGGTGATGTCGCAGACGTTGACGTAGGTATCGCGAACCTCCCCGTGTGCTGCAATTCCGTTGGGCCACGAGATGATTGCCGTATCCGCGATGCCGCCCTCATGGGAGGCGTACCGCTTGTAGAGCTTGTAGGGCGTGTTGAAGGCCATCGCCCAGCCGATCGGGTAATGGTTGTAGGTCTCGGGGCCGCCGAGGTGGTCGAACAGCTTCATGCTCTCTTCGACGGTGTCGATGTAGCCGTTGAAGAACTTGCCCTCGTTGACCGAGCCGTTCGGGCCGCCCTCGCCGCTGGCGCCGTTGTCGGAGATGACCACGATGATGGTGTTGTCCAGCTGGCCCGATTCCTCGAGATAGTCCAGGATGCGGCCGATCTGAGCGTCGGTATAGCTCAGGAACCCGGCGAACACCTCGGCCATCCGGGAGAACAGCCTCTTCTCTTCGTCGTTGAGTGAATCCCAGGGCCGCACGGTGTCCTGCAGCGGCCACGGCTCACCACTGGGTCCCTGCACATCCAGGTACGGGTTGACCGGTGACAACTCGGTGTCGGGCGGCACGATTCCGAGCGCCTTCTGCCGCTCCAGCACGATCTCGCGGTAGCGCTCGTAGCCCATGTCGAAGCGACCGGCGTAGCGGTCGGCCCATTCTTTGAATACGTGATGCGGCGCGTGCCCGGCGCCGGGGCACACGTAGGAGAACCAAGGCTTCTCGGGCGCAATAACTTTGGCGTCGCGGATGAACTCGATGGTCTTGTCGGCCAGGTCCTTGGAGAGGTGGTAGCCGTCCTCCGGGGTGCCCGGCGGGCTCACCGGGTGGTTGTCGTACACCAGGTCGGGGTACCACTGGTCGGTTTCACCGCCCAGGAATCCGTAGAACCGTTCGAAGCCACGTGAGGTCGGCCAGTGCCGCTTGGTCGACGCGAGATTCGATTCCTCGAGCGGGGTCAGGTGCCACTTGCCCACGGCGTAGGTGTTGTAGCCGTGTTCGGCGAGCGCCTCGGAGAGCAGCCCGGTGTCAAACGGTATGCGTCCGTTGGCATTGGGGAAGCCCTCGGTGAACTCCTCGATGGTGGCCATGCCGACCGTCGTGGCGTTGCGCCCGGTGAGCAGCGAAGCCCGGGTCGGCGAGCATAGCGCGGTGGTGTGGAATTGCGAGAGCCGGACGCCGCGCTCGGCGATGCGCGACATGGCCGGCATCTCCACCAGACCGCCGAAGCAGTCCCAGGTGGCGATGCCCGTGTCGTCCCACACCAGGTACAGGACGTTGGGTGCGTCGGGGGGCGCGGTCGGCGCGGCGTAGGGCCCCCAGTCCGGCTCGGAGTCCCGGATGTCGAGCTCGATCTTGCCGTTGAACTGCCCCGACCCAGTCGCCATCGCCGCAGACTACACCCGGGACCGGGCGTTCGCTGCCGCTAGCTAAAAGGGCTTACTTAGCCTTTTCCAGAATTTCGACGAGGCGCCAGCGCTTGGTCGCCGATGTCGGGCGGGTCTCCATCAGCGAGACGCGGTCACCGATTCCAGCGGTGCTGTTCTCGTCGTGCGCCTTGACCTTGGTGGTGGTCCGGATGATCTTGCCGTACAGCGGGTGACGTACGCGGTCCTCGAGCTCGACCACGATGGTCTTCTGCATCTTGTCGCTCACCACGTAGCCGATGCGCACCTTGCGCCGTCCCCGCACCTTCGGGTTGGCCGGAGTGTGCTTGGGGCCTTTGGGATTACCGTCCTTCGACGCGGCCTCGGTTGCGGCGGCCTTCTTGGGGGCGGCCTTCTTGGCTTCAGCCATCACGATTCCTTGTTTCCGTCGGGACCCTGCGGTCCACTAGCCAGGCCCAGTTCTCGTTCGCGCAGCACCGTGTAGACGCGCGCAATCTCCTGACGCACCGTGCGAAGCCGGCGGTTGTTGGTGAGCTGTCCGGTCGCCATCTGGAAACGCAGATTGAACAGCTCTTCCTTGGATTCGCGCAACCGCTCGGTGAGCTCCTCTTCGGTGAGCTCACGCAGTTCGCCAGGCGAAATTCCCACTGCCATCAGAACTGATCCTCTCGAGTCACGATGCGGGCCTTGATCGGCAACTTGTGGATCGCGCGGGTCAGCGCCGCCCGGGCGGTCTGCTCGTTGGGGTAGCTGAGTTCGAACAGCACCCGTCCCGGCTTGACGTTGACGACCCACCACTCCGGCGAACCCTTACCCGAACCCATGCGGGTCTCGGCGGGCTTCTTGGTCAGCGGCCGGTCGGGGAACACGTTGATCCACACCTTGCCGCCACGCTTGATGTGCCGGTTGATGGCGATACGAGCGGACTCGATCTGCCGGTTGGTGACGTAGGCGTGCTCCAAGGCCTGGATGCCGTAGTCACCGAAGTTCACCGCCGTGCCGCCACTGGCGATGCCGCGCTGGCGGGGGTGGTGCTGCTTGCGGTGTTTAACCCTGCGGGGAATCAACATGGTTCAGCTCTCCGTGCTTTGTGGTTCGGCAGCGGGTGCGGACTGGGCCGGCGCGGCTGCAATGCCCTCGTCGGCGCTTGCTGCCGCGCGGCCGGCCTCGGTGCTGGTGGCCGTGGTGCCCGACGCGCCACTGCGACGCGGACGGGTGCCCGACGGACGCTCGCGGCGCGAACGCTCGGCGCCGGCCGGAGCGGCGGCGGCCAATTCGCGCTTCCCGCCGACGATGTCGCCCTTGTAGATCCACACCTTCACGCCGATCCGGCCGAAGGTGGTCTTGGCTTCGTACAGGCCGTAGTCGATGTCGGCGCGCAGCGTGTGCAGCGGCACCCGGCCCTCGCGGTAGAACTCCGAGCGGCTCATCTCGGCGCCGCCGAGACGGCCGGAGCACTGCACCCGGATGCCCTTGACGTTGGGCTGACGCATCGCCGACTGGATGGCCTTACGCATCGCCCGGCGGAACGCCACGCGGTTGCTCAGCTGCTCGGCGACGCCCTGGGCCACCAGTTGCGCCTGCGACTCCGGGTTCCGGACCTCGAGGATGTTGAGCTGAACCTGCTTGCCGGTCAGCTTCTCCAGGTCGGCACGGATCCGGTCGGCCTCGGTGCCGCGGCGACCGATCACGATGCCGGGACGCGCGGTGTGGATGTCCACCCGGACCCGGTCACGGGTGCGCTCGATCTCCACGTCGGCGATCCCGGCCCGCTCCAGGCCGGTCGAGAGCAGCCGCCGGATGGCGACGTCTTCCTTGACGTAGTCCGCGTACTGCTTGTCGGCGTACCAGCGTGACTTCCAGTCGGTGGTGATCCCCAGCCGGAAACCGTGCGGATTGATCTTCTGGCCCACTAGTCTGAGCCTCCCTTCGCGTCAGAGGTCTCAGACGTCTTGGCTTCGGCCTTCGCCGCCTTCTTCGCGGGCGCTTTGGTGGCGGCCTTCTTGGCGGGCGCCTTGTTGGCCGGCGCTTTCTTGGCGGGGGCCTTCGCGGCTGCCTTGCTGGCCTCGGCGCGACGGGCCCGAGACGACTTCGCCGATCCCTGGTCCTTGCCCGGCCGGCTTTCCACCACGACGGTGATGTGGCTGGTGCGCTTGCGGATCCGGAACGCGCGGCCCTGGGCGCGCGGACGGATGCGCTTGGCGGTGGGGCCCTCGTCGGCGTAGACAGTGGCGACCACCAGGGTCGCCGGGTCCAGCCCGTTGTTGTTCTGCGCGTTGGCCGCGGCACTGGCGATCACCTTGGCCACCGGCTCGCTGGCGGCCTGCGGCGCCCAGCGCAGGATGTCCAGCGCGTCGGCCACCGAGCGGCCGCGCACCAGGTCGATCACCCGGCGCGCCTTTCTCGGCGACACCCGCACGAACCGCGCTTTGGCCACCGCCGATGGGAATTCCGTTGTGGTCATCGCCGTTTGGCCTTCCGGTCGTCCTTGATGTGTCCCTTGAAGGTGCGGGTGGGCGCGAATTCACCGAGCTTGTGGCCGACCATCGCCTCGGTGACGAACACCGGGACGTGCTTGCGTCCGTCGTGGACGGCGAAGGTGTGGCCGATGAAGTCAGGAATGATCGTCGAACGTCGCGACCATGTCTTGATCACCTGTTTGGTGTTCTTCTCGTTCTGCGTGTCCACCTTCTTGAGCAGGTGGCCGTCGACGAACGGGCCCTTCTTCAGGCTGCGTGGCATGTGCTGATACTCCTAGTCCTGGGACTTCCTCAGCGCCCGTGCTTCTTGCCGGTGCGCCGGCGTCGGACAATGAGCTTGTTGCTGGCCTTGTTGGGGTGCCGGGTGCGGCCCTCGGGCTTGCCCCACGGGCTCACCGGGTGGCGACCACCGGAGGTCTTGCCTTCACCACCACCGTGCGGGTGGTCCACCGGGTTCATCACCACACCACGGACGGAGGGGCGCTTGCCCTTCCACCGCATCCGGCCGGCCTTGCCCCAGTTGATGTTCGCCTGCTCGGCGTTGCCGACCTCGCCGACGGTGGCGCGGCAGCGCACGTCGACGCGGCGGATCTCACCGCTGGGCATACGCAGCGACGCGTAGGTGCCCTCTTTACCGAGCAACTGGATGCTCGACCCGGCCGAGCGCGCCAGCTTGGCGCCGCCGCCCGGCCGTAGCTCCACGGCGTGGATGACGGTACCGGCCGGGATGTTGCGCAGCGGCAGGTTGTTGCCCGGCTTGATGTCGGCGTTCGGGCCGCACTCCACCACGTCGCCCTGCGAAAGTCCCTGCGGCGCAATGATGTAGCGCTTCTCACCGTCCAGGAAATGCAGCAACGCGATGTTGGCCGTGCGGTTGGGGTCGTACTCGATGTGCGCGACCTTGGCGTTCACGCCGTCCTTGTCGTTGCGGCGGAAGTCGATCACCCGGTAGGCGCGCTTGTGGCCGCCACCCTTGTGGCGAGTGGTGATGCGGCCGTGCGCGTTCCGGCCACCGTGCCCGTGCAGCGGGCGCACCAGCGACTTCTCCGGGGTGGAACGGGTGACCTCGGAGAAATCGGACACGCTCGAGCCACGACGGCCCGGGCTCGTCGGCTTGTACTTACGAATTGCCATGTCTAATCAGGTCTTTCTCTCGCGGCGGCTACGCCGGTGCCCCGAACAGATCGATCGGCTTGCTACCCGGCGCCAGCGTGACGATGGCCCGCTTGGTGCTCTTGCGCTTGCCGAATCCGGTCCTGGTGCGCTTGCGCTTACCTTGCCGGTTCGCGGTGTTCACCGATGCGACCTTGACGGAGAAGATCTTCTCGATAGCGATCTTGATCTGCGTCTTGTTCGAATCGGGGTGCACCACAAACGTGTACACGTTGTCGTCGAGCAACGAGTAGGACTTCTCCGAGATGACCGGGCCCAGAATGATGTCGCGGGGGTCAGTGATGGTCGCCATCTAGGCCGTTACCTCCACATCCTTGTCGGCACCGCCGGTGGCCCCGGCGATGTAGGCGCCCAGCGCCTCAACGCTGAACACCACGTCGTCGGAGCGCAGCACGTCGTAGGTGTTGAGCTGGTCGGGAGTCAACAGGTGCACACCGGGCAGGTTGCGCACGCTCTTGGCGCCGGTCTCGTCGCTGCGGCCGATCACGACCAGCACCCGCTTGCGGTCGGTCAGCGTGCCCAAGAACGCCCTGGCGTTCTTGGTCGACGGCGTCTGACCCGACACCAGCTCGGTGATCGCGTGGATGCGGCCGTTGCGCGCCCGGTCGGACAGGGCGCCGCGCAACGCCGCGGCGATCATCTTCTTGGGCGTGCGCTGGCTGTAGTCACGGGGCTTCGGGCCGTGCACGACGCCACCACCGGTGAACTGTGGGGCGCGCGTCGAACCCTGACGGGCCCGGCCGGTTCCCTTCTGCCGGTAAGGCTTACGGCCACCGCCGCTGACGTCGCCGCGCGTCTTGGTCGAGTGCGTGCCCTGGCGCGCCGCCGCCCGCTGCGCGGTGACGACCTGGTGCATCAGCGCGATATTGGCCGGCGCATCGAACAACTCGGCGGGCAACTCGATCGAGCCCTCGACCTTGCCGTCCGGTGTCTTGACGTCAATCTTCACCGCTGCCATTACTTCTCACCTCGCTTGACCGCGCTGCGAACCACCACGAGTCCACCGGTGCGGCCGGGGACCGCGCCTTTGATCAACAGCACGCCGTTCTCGGTATCGACCTTGTGCACCAACAGGTTCTGGACGGTCACCCGGTCGTTACCCATCCGGCCCGCCATCCGGGTGCCCTTGAAGACCCGGGCGGGGGTGGCGCAGCCGCCGATGGATCCGGGCCGCCGGTGCACCGCCTGGGCACCGTGGCTGGCGCCCTGACCACGGAAGCCGTGGCGCTTCATGGTGCCGGCGAAGCCCTTGCCCTTGGAGGTGCCCGTGACGTCGACGTAGGCGCCGTCGGCGAAGATCTCCGCCGTCAGCTCCTGGCCAACCTCGTATTCGGCGGCCGCCTCGGGGTTCTCCAGCCGCAGCTCGGCCAAAAACCGGCGCGGGTTGACGCCCGCGGCGGCGTACTGACCGGTCACCGGCTTGTTGACCTTGCGGGGACTGATCTCGCCGTAGGCCAGCTGCACGGCGCTGTAGCCGTCGCGCTCGGGGGTACGGATCCGGGTCACCACGTTCGGGCCGGCCTTGACGACCGTCACCGGCACGACCCTGTTGTTCTCGTCGAACACCTGCGTCATGCCCAGCTTGGTACCCAGGATGCCTTTTCTTGCCATGAGTCGCCGATCTCCTACTGGATGTTGACGTCGACACTGGCCGGAAGGTCGATGCGCATCAGCGCGTCGACGGTCTTCGGCGTCGGGTCGAGGATGTCGATGAGTCGCTTGTGCGTGCGCATCTCGAAGTGCTCCCGCGAGTCCTTGTACTTGTGCGGTGAGCGGATGACGCAATACACGTTCTTCTCAGTCGGCAGCGGCACCGGACCTACAACGCTGGCACCCGTGCGGACGACGGTCTCGACGATCTTGCGCGCCGACGCGTCAATAGCCTCATGGTCGTAGGCCTTAAGCCTGATGCGGATCTTCTGTCCCGCCACGCTTCTCCTACCCTCACTCCTGTTGGGGCCCGGTATCCGGGCTCACATAGTCCTCAGTGCCTCCCAGCGCGCCAGTCGGCGGCCCAACCTTGGGCCGATCGAGCGTTGCGCCGGATATTGCGCCGCTGTTTACCTGTCGTGGTCCACCGGCCCCCGCGGTCGGGCGTGTCACCCTCACGCAGCCTCATCGCGCCGATTTCAGGATCGAAATTCGTCGCTCTCAAAGGATGGGACCGGACGCGCCCGTTTGGACGCTGGTCGTATGCCCGACCAGGCGCAAACCCGGCTCAAGGCAACCTGAACAGTATGCCTGAAGATCGTGGCCGATCAAAATTCGGCCCGGATCTGCGTCCGAATCCGCCGCACCCGCCTCGCGGACGGTAGCGCCGGAGGATAAACGCGCTGGTCAGAAGCGCCTAGCTGGCGGGGCGCCGGCCGTCAGGCGCCCGCCGATTCGACAGTCGCCGCGCCGGGCCTGGCGCACTGGACGTGCAGGAAGCCGTCGACCGCCTCCAGCGCGCATTGCCGGTAGTCGAAATCGGGCAGGGTCGACAGCCTGCCCAAGACCAGGGGCCCGATGAGCAGGGCGATCGCCCGCGACCGGTCCACCTCCCCCAGTTCGGCGGCCTCCGGGCTGTCGAAGATGGCGTCGAAGGGCTCCGCGTACTGCTGGGCGATGCGCTCGCGCAGCGTGGTGATGGCCGCGCTGTCGGCGTTGTGGCTGCGCCGCGGCTCGGGCATGCCCTCTAGGTCGCGGCCCAGCGCCAGCCAGGACATAGCGGTCATCACGGTCGGCGCCAGGGCCACGGCCTCGGCCTGGGCCAGCACCACCGCGACCAGCCGGTCGCGCAACGAGCCCTCGGCCGGCGGGGTGGGCGACGCCGGTATCAGGCTGTTGAAAGCCGCTGCCAGTAAGTCATTTCCGCTCGGGAAGTGGCGATACAGGGTTGCCCGCGCGACGTTGGCGGTGCGGGTGACCGCGTCGACCGTCACCGCGCTGGGACCCCCGGCGCGCAACAGCGTGACGGCGGCTTCCAGCAGCCTGGCCCGCGACCGTGCCGGGCGCGGGTCGGACGTCTCGGTGGTAATTGCGCGCACCTCCCGTTTGGAAACAAGACTATCGGTCTACCTACAAGACTATTGGTCTCGAAACGTCGCACAGTCCCAAGGAGGCGCACCGCATGGTCGAAACCCTCGTCCGGAATGACCAGCGTACTGACGGGATCGGCATCGGCGATAGCTTCCGGGCCCGAAACTGGACGCTGGCCGTCGCCTGCATGGGCGTGGCCCTGGTGGTGGCGTCGATGACGGCCCTGAACACCGCGCTCGGCGACCTGGCGGTCGCCACGTCGGCCACCGCCTCGCAGTTGAACTGGGTCGTCGACGGCTACACCGTGGCGCTGGCCTGCCTGCTGCTGCCGGCCGGCGCGATCGGTGACCGCTATGGACGGCGCGGCGCGCTGCTGACCGGACTGCTGGTGTTCTCGATCGGCTCGGTGGCGCCGGCGCTGCTGCACAACCCGTCCCAGATCATCGCGGGCCGGGCGGTGGCCGGGATCGGCGCCGCGTTCGTCATGCCCGCGACGCTGTCGCTGCTCACGGTGGCCTATCCGAAAGACGAGCGCACCAAGGCCGTTGGGATCTGGGCGGGGACGGCCGGTTCCGGCGGCGTGTTGGGCATGCTCGGTTCCGGCCTGCTGCTTCGGTTTTGGGACTGGCACGCCATCTTCTGGTCGCTGGGCATCGCCGGCCTGCTGATTTTCGCGCTGGCCTGCACCGTGGCGTCATCACGCGACGCGGGCGCTCCACGGGTCGATGCGCCGGGCGCGATCCTGATCGGCGCGGCGGTCGCCGTCGCCGTGGCCGCCATCCTGGAAGCGCCGGGGCGCGGGTGGAGCGACCCACTGGTGTGGGGCGGGCTGGCGGTCGGCGCGGTCATGGCGGCGGCGTTCGGCGCGCTCGAGTTGCGCCTGGCGGGGCGGGGCCGGCAACCGCTGCTGGATGTCCGGTTGTTCGCCGACCCGAATTTCGCCACCGGGGTGACCGCGATCGTCATCCTGTTCGGCGCCACCTTCGGGTTCTTCTACATCGGCATGCAATACGTGCAGCAGATCATGGGCTACTCCGCGTTGGCGACGGCGGCCGCCTTCGGGCCGTTCATGGTGCCGCTGGGCATCTTCTCGGCCCTGTCGTTCTGGTATGTGCCCAAGCTGGGCCTGCGGCTGGTGTTGTTCGCCGGCACCCTGCTGATGGCGGTGGGATTCGGATGCATGTACTGGCTGGACCTGCACTCCACCTACCTCGAATTCGCCTGGCCGACACTCATTCTCGCCACCGGCATCGGATTCTGCACGGCGCCGACGACCTCGGCGATCATGGGTGCGGTGCCCGACGAGAAGCAGGGCGTCGCCTCCGCGGTGAACGACACGTCACGCGAGATGGGCGGCGCGCTGGGCATCGCGGTGGCCGGTTCCATCCTGGCCGGTCGCTACTCGCACGAGCTCGCGCCCAGGCTGTCGGGCTTCCCAGCGCCGGTGCGCGGTCAGGCCACCGACTCGCTGGCCAAGGCGGTCGAGATCGCCGGCCGGCTCGGACCCCAGGGGAGCCAGTTGGCCGACATCAGCAAGTCCGCGTTCCTGGCGGCGCTGCACGCCTCCACCATCACGATGGCCGCGATCGTCGCCCTCGCCGCCGTGGCGATCGGGGTGTGGGCCCCCGGTCGCGATGGCCGCCAGCTACGCCCGGTGCGGCGGCTGCTGTCGCGTCGCTGAGTGCCGCCTCGGTCACCGTCAATGCCGTTGTCCGACAGCGGATTCAATGCACAAAGACGCCGCGGGGAAAGCTTGCACGCGCCCGTCATTTCTGGTATCAGAGATGTATATCGACAGTTACAAGTCATCTCTGTACTCCCGAGGTGGATGTGGTGTTGATGGGCGTTACGAGCGTGGTCGAGCCGGCATGCGCGGCGATCCGTGAGGCGGCGGCGATCGTGGAGGCCGAGTGGATGCGCCTGCGGCGACCGAGCGTGCCGGTTCGATACCCCAACTGCGAGTTACCCGCGGCACGGCGTGGCCGGCGCGGCACGACCACCCTGGTCTCCCTCGCGCCGACGCGGGCCAGGCGCTCGACGCGCCCGCGTGCCACCGACGGCCGATGGCGCGTCTCCTTGGTGTGGGCGCGGCAGCGTTCTCCTCCGTAGTGCCAACGTCTTTCGCAGTCGAGGTGAAAGGAGGTGACTGACAACAGATAAAGCACGGGCTATCGAAGAATGAGATGGCGGTCGTGCCGTTCACGAATATTGCGACGCATTGTTCGCGCGACGCACACCTGCGCGCGCACAGCCACTTGTCGTGGCCATCTACGTGGACCGCATGATGTTCGCCACCTCGTCGGGCGGGTCGCCGCGGCGGCCGAGTATTACGGCTACCGCGTCGCGACCCGCCCACTGTCCGCGTTCACCGTACGAACTGCGCGGCCCGGTGCCCGATCATCACGATCGTGGCGTGCGGCCCGCGGCTGGTGATCGCCGGCAGGACCGAGCCGTCGATCACCCACAGGTTGTCGATGCCGAGGACGCGGCACCGCGGGTCGACGACCGCGCGCGGGTCGCCGTCGGCACCCATCGGCGCGGTGCCGCAGAGATGTTGCGAGGTCGACCAGACGGCCATCGTCGCATCGACTGTGCCACCGGCCAATTCGCGGGCCAGTTCGCTGCCCCGCCGCAGCGCCGCGACGTCGTCGGGCTCGCTGTCGTAGCGGTGTTCAATTCGTGGCGGCACATCCGGATCGGCCGAGACCAGCGTCATGCGCCCACGCGCGCGCGGTTGCATCAGCGCCACCCCGATGTGTGGCCAGTCGGCGTGCCCGGCGGTCCCGTCACCGGTCATCGCCACGAATCCACCCGTATAGGGCCGGATCTCGAGATCGTCGGCTGTGCACAGCACCACCTCAAGCACCGGCCGCCCGGGCGCCACCGCCCAATCCGTGGGCAGCACCCATTCGGCGTGATCGCTGAACGACGTCCCCACCGGCAGCGGCGCCAGCACCGGCACGCCCGCGGCTGTGAGCATGGCCTCGTCGCCGATGCCCGATAGCATCAGCAGGTGGGCCGTCTCGATCGCACCGGCGCACAACACCACCCGGTCGGCGGTAAAGGTCACCGGTCCCTGCGGGCCGATCGCGTCCACGCCCACCGCGGCGGTGCCGGCAAAACGCAGGTGGGCCGCCCGGGTCTGCGCTTGCACGGTCAGGTTCGGCCGGTGCAGCGCCGGAATCAGGTATCCCGCGCCGGAGCCCCGCCGCACGCCGTCGACGATGTTGAGCGGCACCGCACCGACCCCCGAAACCGGTTCTGCTGCAGCATCATTGAGGTCGGCGATCCACCCGAAACCGGCGCGCTGGGCGGCGCCGATGAAACGTTCGGTGGTCCCGGTCATGTCGTGGGTGCGGCGCACCCGGATCGGGCCGCTGCGCCCGTGGGCGGGCCCGTCGAAGTCCAGGTCGGTCTCGATGGCGCGGAAGCTGTCCAGCACGTCGGGCCATCCCCAGCCCGGGATGTCCATGCGATCGAAGTCCCGCGGTAGCCCCCGGCAGAAGTAGCCGCCGTTGATCGCGCCCGATCCGCCCACGGTCGCCCCGCGCACGAGGGGATGCTGGCGGGCGGGTTCGTCGGTGAGCCGGGTCTGGTAGCGCCGGACCAGCGGGCTGCCGACACCTATCGGCAGCTGTAACCCGTTCGCGGTCAGGGCGAGAAGTCCCGGATCGTCGAGCGCGGGGCCCGCCTCGAGGACATTCACAAAACATTGCGGATCGGCGGAAAGGCGTTCCGCAACAACCGATCCTGCGCTGCCTGCGCCGACGATCAGCACATCGCTGTGCGAGGCGGCCTTACTCAAGGGCGGGTCAAGGTGTGATTAATTTCGGATCTGGGGCTTCAGGGCGCGCACGTTGCGCTCCCGCAGCACGCCCCACCACAACCCGAGCCCGTACGCCAGGTCGTCGACGCGCTTGAGCAACAGGTAGGTGGGCAGCCCGATCGGTTCGACCTCGTCACCGATGGCGTCGCGGCGGCGAAGCCAGTCGACCACCCCGTCCATGACCGCCGCGACCAGCACCACCCGCCTGAAGTGACGCGACATGGTGGCGGCCACCAACGCCAGCGGCCAGTAGTGCCGGCACAGCGCCGACGCCAGCTGCAGCGCCGCCGACCACAGCCCGCGGCCCGCGATCATCGCGACGTCGGTCATCGACGTCTCGGCGGTGCGCATCGCGCGCGCGATCCGGCGACCGGTCAGGACGGCGAGCAGGATGGACGCCAGCCGCGACAGCGTGGACCCGAATGCCATCAGGATCCACGTCATCAGCGCCCACCCGGAAATCACCACCGGCGCCGTCTTGTCCGGGTGACGGACCGACAGCGGGGCCGCCGACCCGCCGTAAAAGGCCTTGCGCGCCAGCCAATCCCGCAATTCGGTGCGGTGGTCGTGGGCGACCAGGGCGATCGGTTCGTAGCGCAGCCGAGCGCCCGCCTCGATGAGCCGCCAGCACAGATCGACGTCCTCACCGGACTGCAGGGTCTCGTCGAACCCGCCGACCTCCCGGATCGCCGAGCACCGGCAGATGATCGCCGCGCTGGGCACGTAGGACACCGTGCTGTGCGGCAGCACCGGCGCCTCGCGCTCGCCGAGGTCGAGCGACGAGTGCACCGCCTCGTAGCGCGCCACCACGTTCTCGCTGTGCGAAAGGCCGACGATGCGGGGCGCGACCAGGCCGACCGTGGGATCACAGAAGTGACCGAGCAGGGCTTCCAGCCAGCCGCGGCGGGGGGCGACGTCGGAGTCCAAGAAGGCGACGAAGTCCGTCCGGCACGCCCGCAGACCGGTGTTGCGGGCCGCCGCCGGGCCCCTGCTGCGGTCGTGTCGCAACACCTCGATGTCGCAGTGCGCGCCGACGAAGTCTTCACCCACGATCGGAGGAAACGAGCCGTCGTCCACCACGACGACGCGCAGGCCGCGCAGTGAGCTGACCAGGCGCCGCACGCCAGATAGGTTGTCGCGCACCGGGATTACCACCGTGACGTCATGGTGCGACGGACCGCCCGCGGGGCGGGGATGCGCCACCGTGGCGTCCAGCAGGGTGCGGGCCAGCTGGGCGGACAGGTCGTCGCGCACCTTCAGCCGGCCATCGGAGAGCATGTCCTGGGCGGCGGGCGCCAGCTTGAGCAGCCGGGTGGGCGACCCGCCGAGCAACGCCGAGCCGTCGCCGAGCACCCGCACCCGGCGATCGACCTGGACGGCGAACCCGTTGGGCAGCCGGGGGGCGGTCACCCGAGCATCCCGTCGGGTCCCGGCCGCCAGCGGGCGACTCGGCGGACACAGCCGTCGACCATCTCGGCGAGGATCCGCTCACCCTCGGCGGCGGTGGCGGTGGTCGGGTCGCCCAGCACGCCGACCGGGCTGACCGCCGCCACTCCCCCGCGGCGCATCGACCCGAGCAACTCGGGCAGGGGCGCAGTGTTGCCGGCCACCCGCCGATCCGTCCGGACATCGGCCGGCGAGATGTGCAGCAGCATCGATGTTTCGGTATGGCCGGCGTGGGCGTCGCCGCCGGGGGCCAGGCAGGGGCACCAGCCGGCGTCGCGGCCCTCGGTGCGCAACAGGGCCACCGCGCTGCGTAACGCGGCGACATTGCCGCCGTGGCCGTTGACAAAGGCGATCCGCCGGGCCCATCCGGCCGCTGACCTGCCGTACTCGACCAGCAGCGTGGTCAGCGCCTCGGTGCCCAGCGAGATGGTCCCGGCGAAGCTCTGGTGCTCGCCGCTGGCGCCGTAGGCGAGGGCCGGCGCCACCAGCCACTCGTCGCCGAGACGGGCGCGGGCGCCGTGGGCGACCGCGGTCGCGATCCGGGTGTCGGTGTCCAGCGGCAGGTGCGGACCGTGTTGTTCGGTCGATCCCAGCGGAACCAATAGCGAGGCCGCCTCGTTCGAGAGCTGGCTCGACGTCGCGGTTCCCAATTCGCCGAGTACTGGCACTCGGTGATGGTAGGACGAATTCACCTGGCGTGCACCAATTGTTGAAGCTTCAAAATGACTTTTTTTCTCCGGTCGTCACCGGGCGTTCGAATCGTGGGCTCGTCCGTCACGGTTACCCCGCCCGTACCACGATTTGCGCGAGCGTCACTTAATGCGGATATGTCCGCCCGGGATAACCGGGCTTCCGCTAAGCCCCGCCGCCCGAGGGCACGCCCAGCGCCCGGGTGAAACCGGGCGGCACCAGGATGTGGTCCGGCCCGAGGTCGTGCACCGAGGACAGTCCCAGACCCATCAGCGCCGAGTCGATGCCGCCGCGCAGGATGTCCAGCACGTTCTCCACCCCCGACTGGCCCGCCGCGGCCAGCCCCCACAAGTAGGCCCTGCCGATCATCACCGCGCGCGCCCCCAGCGCCACCGCCTTGACGACGTCGCTGCCGCGCCGGATACCACCGTCGAGAACCACCTCGATCTGGTCGCCGACGGCCGCGGCCACCGCGGGCAGGGCGCGGATCGAGGCCGGGGTGCCGTCCAGGTTGTTGCCGCCGTGGTTCGACACCGAAATCGCCGAAACCCCCGCGTCCACCGCCCTTTTGGCGTCGTCGACGCGCATCACGCCCTTGAGCATGAACGGCCCGCCCCACAGCTCCCGCAGCCAGGCGATGTCCTCCCAGGTCGGCGGCGGCGTGCCCATCCACTCCCCGTACGCCTGGAAGAACGGGGGGCCCGGCTCGCCGCGGCGGCCCTGGTTGGGCACGCGCAGCTCCGGGGGCCGCATGGTCTTCGCCCACTGCAGCAGCCACCGCGGCTTGGTGATGACCTCCGGGCTCATCTTGACGATGGTCTTGAAGTCCATCTTTTCCGGGATCGACGGGCTGCCCCAGTCCCGGCCGTGCGAGAAGCTCCAGTCGGTGGTGACGATCAGGCCGACGGCGCCGGCCGCCCGGGCGCGCTCGACCCGCGCGGCGATCGCGTCGCGATCACCCAGCCAGTACACCTGAAAGAACACCTTCGGGTTCGCCGCGATGACCTCTTCGATCGGCTTGCTGGCGAACGAGGACAGCCCCATGGCGGTGCCGCGGGCGGCGGCGGCCCGCGCCACGGCGACCTCGCCATCGGGGTGCACCGCCTGCACGCCGGTCGGCGAGATTAGCACCGGCAGCGAAATGTCTTGCCCCATAACGCTGGTCGATAGGTCGCGCTTCGCCTGCGCACCGATGACGTGCGGGGCGAATCCGAGTTCACTGAAGGCCGCCACGTTGTCGGAGACCGTGACTCCCTTTTCGCTCGCCGAAATCAGCGACGAATACGCCGATTTCGGCAACCGGCGCTTGGCGCGCTGCTGCGCGATGGCGACGGTTTCGAACCATGCGTCGGCCATCGTTACACCGGACTTTCGTTACACATGCGGGCGGGCGGCGCCACCGGCGTGCTGACCGGCGGCCGCAGCGACAGGGTCAGCGGCACCGGTTGGCGGATGCGCTTGCCGCGGGAGTGATCGGCCCGGGGGCGCGGCGTCTCACGCTCGTGTGTCAGCGCCGACGCGCTGTGCCCCTGGACGCATTCGGGGTCCGGGCCGTCCAGCGGCAGCCCGGTGAAGAACTTGGCGGCCATGCATCCGCCCCGGCAGCTGTCGTAGTGGCCGCAGCTGCCGCAGGCGCCGGCCGACTGGGGCTCTCGCAGCTCGCGGAACAGCGGGGCGGTCTTCCAGACGTTGTCAAAACCCCCATCGGACAACACGTTTCCGGCCAGGAAGCGGTCGTGGATGGCGAACGGGCAGGCGTACACATCGCCGACCGGGTCGATCAGGCACACGACGCGGCCGGCCCCGCACATGTTCAGGCCGGCCAGGGCACCGGATTGGCCGAGCGGGGCCAGGTGGAAGAAGGAGTCGCCGGTGAGCACCCGCTCGCCCTTGGCGACCAGCCAGTCGTAGAGCTGGACCTGCTGGTCGGCGGTGGGGTGCAGTTCTTCCCAGACGTCGGCGCCGCGTCCGGACGGGCGCAGCCGGGTGATCCGCAGTGTGGCGCCGTAACGGCTTGCCAGCGCGGCGAATTCGTCGAGCTGGTCGACGTTGTGCCGGGTGACGACCACGGAGATCTTGGCGTCGGAGAAGCCGGCGTCGGCAAGGTTCTGCAGCGCCCGCGCCGCCATGTCGAACGACCCGGGTCCGCGCACGGCGTCGTTGACCTCGGCGGTGGCGCCGTCCAGCGAGATCTGGACGTCGACGTAGTCGCTGGCCGCCAGCCGCGCGGCGACCTCGGGGGTTATCCGCACGCCGTTGGTGGAGAACTTGACCCCGACGTGGTGCTCGGTCGCGTAATCGACCAGCTCCCAAAAGTCCGGGCGCACAGTCGGTTCCCCGCCACCGATGTTGACGTAGAACACCTGCATGCGTTCCAGCTCATCGATGATGTCCATGCACTGACGGGTGGACAGCTCTCGCGGGTCCCGCTTCCCCGACGAGGACAGGCAGTGCACGCAGGCCAGGTTGCAGGCGTACGTCAGCTCCCAGGTCAGGCAGATGGGTGCGTCGAGCCCGTGCTCGAACTGCTCGATGAGGCGGGGCACAGGGGCCGCTGTTGTCATTGGTTGTCCTCCAGGGGCACCAGCATGTTGGAATCGACGAGCACACCCAGCGCATGCAAGTAGGGCGCCTGCGCGGCGTCCTGGACGCCCGCCGCGCGGCAGGCGGACCGGATGTCGGGATGGTCGGCCAGCGACTGCACCACCGTGAGGATGGTGCGGTTCTTCAGAAACGACAGCTTGCGGGTACCGAAGTGGTAGAGCAGCGCGCCGAACGGTTCCGGCCGAACCGCCACCTGCGGGTGCAGTCGCCAGCCGCGATCAGGATCGAACGAGGTCGCCGTCCGGGCCTGCGCGGGCGCGGGCACGGTCAGTAGACCCCGCACATGCCGTCGATCGATACCTCTTCGACCAGGGTCTCGGTGACGAGCTGGGTGTCAGTTTCGGTCTCGTGGTCCACGGGGCCTTGCCTTTCGTGCGGTCTTGACAACGATGGGATCTGAGTCACACTCGCCGCCAGAATATGGCATCGAGTGCCGAAATGGAAGGGCGGGGTCCGATGATGCCGCAGCAGCGGGTGGGCAGGCGCCGCTCGACCACCCCGCACCACATCACCGACGTCGCCATCGACATGTTCAGCGCGCGCGGTTTCGCCGATGTGAGCGTCGACGACGTGGCCCAGGCCGCCGGCATCTCCCGCCGGACGCTGTTTCGCTACTACGCGTCCAAGAACGCCATCCCCTGGGGTGACTTCGACAATCACCTTGCCCACCTGCGTGATCTGCTCGACAACGTCGATTCCGGCGTACGCCTGGGCGATGCGCTGCGCGCTGCGCTGTTGGCGTTCAACACCTTTGACGAATCGGAGACGGCCCGGCATCGCCAGCGCATGCGGGTGATCCTGCAAACCGCTGAGTTGCAAGCGTATTCGATGACGATGTACGCGGGCTGGCGCGAGGTGATCGCGGGGTTCGTGGCCCGCCGCCTGGATTGCAAGACCACCGACCTGCTGCCCCAGACCGTCGCCTGGACCATGCTCGGCGTCGCACTGTCGGCCTACGAACACTGGCTCAGCGATGAGTCCGTCCCGCTGCCGGTTGCCCTGGGCAACGCCTTCGACGCCGTCGGCGCCGGGCTGGACGGGCTGGACAGGTGACGGTCGAGCATCTGATCCACACCTTGCGGTCACAGGGCAAGTTCTGCGCGTCGTCGGGTTCGAGGATGTATGGCGATCTGTTCGAACTCGTGGCCGGTGACGTGGCGGCCGGCGGCGTGTTCGCGACAGTCCTGTCCGGGCGCGAGGACGCCCCGTCGCGCGACGCGGTGCCGCTGCGGTTGCTCGGCGGGTTACACCGGCTGGTGCTCGACGGCCGGGCGGCGCGGTTGCGCCCCTTCTATCCCAGCGCCGGCGGCGTGTGGGATGCCGGCCGTGCGTGGCCGGAAATCCTGGACACCGCGGCCGGCCACGTCGAGGTGCTGCGCGCATCGCTGGGCCAGCCGCCGCAAACCAACGAGGTGGGCAGATCGGCCGCACTGATCGGCGGACTGCTGTGCGTCAATGAATTCGGCTTACCGATAAGGCTTTTCGAGATCGGGTCGAGCGCGGGGCTGAACCTGCGTGCCGATCACTACCGCTACCGCTTCGCCGGTGGCCAGTGGGGACCGGCCGGCTCACCGGTGACGGTCGACGACGCGTGGCGCGGCGCGCTGCCGCCCCGGCACGACCTGTCGATCGTGGAGCGCCACGGGTATGACATCGCGCCTATCGACGTCGGGACCACCGACGGGGAGATGACGGTGCTGAGCTACGTGTGGCCCGACCAGGACGCCC